>CBDFAX010000019.1:0-41269 GCA_965245735.1 uncultured Abiotrophia sp.
TTACCTCGATGACCCTCACATTCTTGGTGTGTCTTTGTTTAGTTTTCAATGTGCTTGTTGCCACCACGTGACAACTTCTATATATTAGCACAAGCCTTACTTCCTGTCAACAACTTTTCAGAAGTTTTTTCGAAGTTTTTACTTGGTGCTTGTTGCCGGTAGCAACTCATATATCATATCAGTCTCGGCTATGCTTGTCAAACACTTTTTAGCTCTTTTTTCAAACTTTTTAGTGAATGTTCGCTAGCTCTTAGACCTACTCTATAATATCATTACAACTGCTTCAGGTCAAGCCCTTTTTAGGAATTAATCAGCAGCTTTTTCAGCTGTCGCTGTCGTAAGGACTCTAGTAATATACCATGGTCCACTTACTAGTGTCAACCACTTTTTCTCATCTGTTTTGTTCTATTTGAGAACTTGTGTTTAGGGCTCTTTGGGGCCCTCTTTGGCCACAAGATATAGTGGTAAAAAAAGACAAGCAGGGAAGTCCATCTGGATCCCTGCTTGTTTCTGTCTATTATATAGTAGAAAGTCTTATAAGCGGCTGTTCAATTCTGCAGCTAAGTCTTCAAAACCTGGCTTGCCTAAGAGGGCAAACATGTTCTTCTTGTAGGCTTCTACCCCTGGTTGATCGAATGGGTTAACCCCGTTGAGGTAACCAGAAGTAGCCACCGCGATTTCGAAGAAGTATACTAAGTAACCTAAGCTGTAAGCGTCCATAGCTGGGATGCTCACGACTAAGTTAGGCACTTGGCCATCGATGTGAGCCAAGAGGGTCCCTTGGAAGGCTTTGGTGTTAACGAAGTCAACGGTTTGACCTTGTAAGTAACCTAAACCATCAGTATCAACTTCTTGTTCTGGAATGACCACGTCATGGCGAGGCGTCTCAACCTTTACAACAGTCTCGAAGATGTTGCGACGGCCTTCTTGGATGTATTGACCCAAGGAGTGTAAGTCAGTAGAGAAGTTAGCACTTGATGGGTAGATGCCCTTGAAGTCTTTCCCTTCTGATTCGCCAAAGAGTTGTTTCCACCATTCGTTGAAGAAAGCCATACCTGGTTCGTAGTTAACCAAGAGTTCAGTTACTTTACCTTTACGGTAGAGAATGTTACGAATCGCCGCATATTGGTAAGCTTGGTTGCTTGCTAAATCTGCTTGGCTGTATTCGGCCATAGCAGCTGCTGCCCCTTGCATCATTGCTTGGATGTCGCCACCTGCAACCGCGATAGGCAAGAGACCTACTGGTGTTAAGACAGTGAAGCGTCCGCCGATTGCATCTGGGATAACGAAAGTTTGGTAACCTTCTTGGTCGGCTTCTGCCTTAAGGGCGCCACGCTTAGCGTCAGTGGTTGCGTAGATACGTTTGATGGCTTCTTCCTTACCATACTTAGCAATCAATTTTTCCTTGAGGACACGGAAACCAACGGCTGGTTCAGTAGTAGTCCCTGATTTAGAAATAACGTTGATTGAGAAGTCACGGTCGCCAATCAAGTCTAATAAGTCATGTAAATAAGTAGAAGAAATGCTGTTACCAGCAAAAACTACCTGTGGCATACCCTTACGGCCAGCCTTCATATTATAGAAGCTATCGTTCAAGAACTCGATGGCTGCACGCGCGCCTAGGTATGAACCCCCGATCCCGACGACAACTAAGACATCAGAATCTTGACGGATTTTCTCAGCAGCTGCTTGTACTTGGGCAAATTCTTCCTTGTCGTATGCTTCAGGCCAAGTCACCCAGCCAGTATAGTCGCTACCTGCCCCTGTACCCTCACGCAATTGGCGGTCAGCTACCGTCACGTAGTCTTGGAGTTGAGTTAGTTCGTGTTCGCCAAAGAATTTTTTGGCAGTAGAGTAATCAAATTTAATATGTGCCATTTTTTCCTACCCCTTGTCTAGCTAGTGTTGGACTAGTTTATTTGATTTGTTGCTTGACTTCAAAGCGATCTTCTTCAATGGATTGAAGCGCGCTGTCAATCCACTCCGGTAACTTCTTAGCCACACTGGAAAAACCAATGTCAGGCAAATGGCGCTTGGCGCGCTTCTTGGTCCGGGCTGGATATGGCGGGGTGTTGAGTTTCATCAGAACCCGCATGGACAGGCTAATCTTCTTGGTATATTCATCAATGTCAATGACCATGACCTTGACCTTGTCGCCTACCTTAATCTGGTTGCTGAGCTCATTCATGTAGCCATGCTTGCACTCGGAAATATGAACCAGACCTTGTTCGGTTGGCGAGAGGCCGACGAAGACCCCATAATTTTGGATGCCTGTGATTTGGCCTTCAACGATATCGCCTATTTTAAATTCAGTCATAGGATGTCACCATCCTTGCTTATTCTAACACATCAATCGTCTCAATCACAACAGGTTCTACCGGTTTATCTTGGAGACCGGTAACAACTTTATTGATTGCAATGACGACATCCATGCCTTCTACCACATGACCGAAGACAGTGTGACGTTGGTCCAACCAAGGCGTCCCGCCCTCTGTTGCATAGGCTGCCACGATTTCTTCAGGGAAACCGAGTTCCTGCATTTGGCCCAACATGGTGCTTGGCACATTGCTAGCAGTCACGATAAAGAATTGGCTGCCGTTGGTATTAGGCCCTGCGTTAGCCATGGAAAGGGCCCCCTTCAAGTTGTAGAGCTCACGTGAGAATTCATCTTCGAAGCTCTCGCCGTAGATGCTCTCGCCGCCCATACCGGTACCACTTGGGTCGCCCCCCTGAATCATGAAGTCTTCAATGACCCGGTGGAAAATCACGCCGTCATAGTAGCCTTGCTTAGCAAGACCTACGAAGTTAGCCACGGTCTTAGGTGCTAGCTCTGGGAAGAGGGCTACCTTGATGTCGCCGTGGTTGGTTTTAATTAAAGCATGTAAGCTGGCTTGCGCCAGATCAAGTTGTGGATATGTCATGAATCATCCTCCTATTGTTAATGGTTGAATATCATCTATATGATACACTAAATCCCGTCAGATTCAAATCAAAAGCGACCTTCTCATGATTTTTCTTGAGAATTTACGGCTTCCTACTAGTTTCAAGTCGCATTTTTTGATATTATCTAATAGATACCTGTATAAGGAGAAGGAGGGATCCCCCCACTTATGAATACCATATTGCTGACATCTCTTGTCGCGATTCTCTTCACCCAAGCTATTAAATACCCTATTGCCCTCTTGACTAACCGTCATAAGGTCAAAGTAAATATTGTCATGACGACTGGCGGCATGCCAAGTTCGCATTCGGCCGCCGTCAGCAGCCTGATTACCAGCCTGGTGCTGGAATATGGCTTTGAATCCCCTCTGGTGGCCATTGCCACTATTTTCGGGGTCATTGTCATGTTTGACTCCATGGGCGTACGGCGTCAGAGTGGTGAACAGGGCCTTCTGCTCAACCTCTTAGCTAAGCGTCGCCTGCAAGATCCGGAAATCCAAGCTGACTTCCGCCGTCTGCAAGAAAGCCACGACATCGATCACTATGAAGACATGATCATCGAAAAATACCTGGGCCATCGCCCCACCGAAGTGGTGGTCGGCGTCTTAGTCGGCGTTCTAGTCGCCTTCGTCAGCCGGGCCATCTATCTCAGTCTCTAAGAAATCTGGCGCAAGGACCCTGGACTTGCCCTTTTCTTTTGCCTTAAAAACTATGATTGAATAAGGAGTCCCTACTATGTCACAAATTTACGACATCACCATCATCGGTGGCGGGCCGGTTGGCCTCTATGCTGCCTTTTACGCTGGCATGCGCCAGGCCAAGACTAAAATCATCGAAAGCTTGGACCTGCTAGGTGGCCAGCCAGCCCATCTCTACCCTGAGAAGGCCATCTACGATATCCCGGCCCACTACCAAATCAAGGGGGGCGACCTCACCCAGTCTCTGATTCAACAACTGGACCACTTCGACACCACCATCTGTACTGGCCAAGAAGCCCGTCAACTGATTCAGCATGAAGACGAGGACGGCAAGCCCTACTATGAAATTCAGACCCCGCAGGCTAGCCATTATAGCCGTGCGGTCATCATCGCCGTGGGTAACGGAGCCTTCCGTCCACGCAAGTTAGACCTAGCTGAGGCGCCAGACTTTGAAGGAAAATCGCTTCATTATTTTGTCCGCCAACCTGAGGCCTTTCAAGACCGAGTGGTAGCTATCTGTGGCGGGGGCGATTCAGCGGTTGACTGGGCCTTAGCCCTTGAACCTTACGCCAAGCAAGTCCACCTAATCCATCGCAGACCCCAGTTCCGGGCTCACGAACACAGTGTCAGCCTGCTGGAAGCTTCTAGCGTCAAGATTTGGACGCCTTATATTCCGGTTGCTCTCCATGGCCAAGACGGCCAGCTAGACCACCTGACCCTGCAAGTGCCACGCCAAGAAGAAAGCGTCGACTTAGCCGTCGATGACTTCATCGTCAGCTACGGCTTCGTCTCTTCCTTAGGCCAGATTGCCAAGTGGCCCCTGACCATCAAACGTCAGACTATCGAGACCGGTAGCTGCCACCAAACCAATTTACCAGCTGTCTATGCCATCGGGGATATTGCCCAATACCAAGGCAAGACCAAGCTGATTGCGACCGGCTTTGGCGAAGCCACTACGGCTGTTAGCCACGCCATGGCCAGCCTCTATCCAGAGCGCAACAATCTACATGTTCACAGTTCCTCCCTTTTCGAGGACAAATAAAAAGACGAGGCCTAGGCCTCGTCTTTCTTTTGCTTATTCAGCTACTAATTCTACTTCAATATTGCCTTTAACTGCCTTAGTATAAGGACAGATGTTTTCTGTCTCTTGAACATAGCGTAAGGTTTCTTCTGGGCTCAAACCTTCAATGGATACAAATAATTTAGCTGCTAGGTGCAAGCTGTTAGTATCTGGTAGGTCGCCTAAGAGCACTACTTCAGCGCGCACTTGACGTTGACGGTCGTCTAAGCCATCACGTTGTAATGGGAAGGACAAAGCCCCATTGAAGCAGGCAGACAAACCAGCTGCGAAGAGTTCTTCTGGGTTGGTGTAACCTTCTTTTTTAGCCATGCTAGTCTTAAGGTTTAAGTCCCCTGTTACGGATTTAACTTCGCCATCACGGCCACCTGTGTTCACGACGGTTGATAATGAAATTTTTTTGCTCATACTTACTTCCTCCTCGATTAGGTTATCCTCATTATAGCACAAGCTCACGCTAAGCGTATTCAGAATGCTCGCGGTGCGAAGAATTTGGCAAAAAGCCAGGACCACAAGCCATAGAGGACCAGAATAAGTGCTGTCAGTCCCAAGAAATAAGACTGGGGCAGAATCCAGATGACGGGGTCCAGACCTGGATCGAAGAGCCAGAGCTCATTGGCGAAGAAAAGCCGATGGAAGGCCACAAAGGCCTGGTCAAAGAAGAGGATGATGCCACTCGCTAAGAGGGCTAGGCCCCACTGACCTTGCTTAAGCGCCTGCCAATAGGACCAGGAGCTGAATTGGCCTTGGCGGGCCCAGTACCAGATAAGAACATTGAGCAGGAGAGCTAGCAAGACCAGGCCGATTACGAGCGTCCGAACCTCAGCAAAGTGCTGGCGTCCCCCGGCTGAACTAGCAAAATGTGCTAGTTCTAGGCTAGGTTGCCAGACTTGCCAGAGATAGGTCCAGATACGCATAAAGTCATCATAGATTGCCGCCTTTGACAGACCCGCAATGTGGGGAATCCAATCTACTTGCAGATAGACCCCATAAAGCAGGGGCGCTAAGATGACGGTGCCCAGAACGGCATTGGCCAGGCCAGTCAAGAGACTGACACCAGCCCGAATCCAGGTCCTTATTAGTTCCATGACTAGAGCTCCCAAGTGGACAGGTCTGGCCGGACATAGGTTGGTTGCACTGGCACGGACTTGAGATCTTCTTCTTGAGTAAAGCCTGTCAGGACTAACAAGGTATCCATACCGGCATTAATCCCCACCTTGATGTCGGTCTCGTAATTATCGCCAATCATGAGGACTTGATCCTTGGTCAAGCCTAGGGTGTGGAGACCACCCTCCAGAATAGGACTGAAAGGTTTACCCATAACGACCGGTTCTACCTGGCTAGCATACTGGATAAAGGAAGTCAGGGCACCTGAACTTGGCATCATACCTCGTTCAGTTGGTATATTGCTGTCGGTATTGGTCACCAAGAAGGCCGCCCCATTCCGGATAGCTAGGACCGCAATGGACAGAGCTTCATAGGTGGTATGGCGGTCTAGGGCTTGGACCACCACTTGGGCCGACTCATCTTCCACTAGCCTGAAACCAGCTGCCGCCACCTGTTCCTTAAGGGGTGCTTCGCCCACTACATAGACCGTTTGCCCCTTATGATGGGCTTGCAGATAGTCAATAATGGCCATGGCGGAGGTATAGACATGCTTCTCAGTTACAGGCAATTCATACTGGGTGCTGAGGGCCTGGGCTACTTGAGCAGCCGAGCGCGTCGCATTGTTAGTAATGAAGAGGAAGGGAATGTCTTGCGCCACTAACTTCTTAATGAAGGCTTCGGCCGTCGGAATACGATTCTTGCCGAAGTAGACCGTTCCATCTAAATCAATCAAATAACCTGCGTAGTCTTTCATAGAGGCCTCCTAAGGGTTGGTTTTGTTCTTTTGCTTGATGACAAAGTTATTCTTACGTTGCTTGGCAGCAGCTGGCGCCTGTTTAGGGGCCGCCTGATCGCCAGCGGCTGGGCGACGGTTGCGCTTCTTGAAAGGCTTCTTGCCGCCCTTAGCCGGCGCATCCACCTTGTTGCTCTTGAAGCGGTTAGGATCTTCCTTGACTTGGATCTTAGCTAACTGCTTGGTCTCGCCTACCTTCTTCTCAATCGGAGCTGGCTTAGTCTTAGCCTTGTCTTTGAGTTTGGCGTATTTAGCCACTTCCCGCTCCTTGGCTAGAACGAAGTAACGGCAGCCAAAGTTGCAGTATTCATTGAGGTAGTCTTCTAGGAAATCAATGGTCTGATCCTTGGGCACCTTGGCCTGGCCGATTTGATAGAAGCCTCGTAGGCGTAACTGTTCAAACCCCCAGTCTCCGACAATGAAGTCAAACTTCTCGAAGTATTCTTGGTAGCGATTCTCGAAGGCTAATAAGTCGAAGCCCTCACGGTAGTTGAGGACTAACTGATAAGGTTCCTCCTTAATCAGCAGATGGTCTTCGTTAATTTGGCGAATTTGCTTGTCTTCTTGGACTTGGTCCTGACTAACGTCGGTCAGGATGGAGTCGATTTGATAGGATATATTATTATCGCGTTGGGTCATGCCTATAGCTCCTTTACTACTATGTCTCGTTCCTTCCTATTATAGCAAATTCTGGCCCTGCAAGCTATGGAATTCTCTGGGTCAAGTCACCCGACAAAAAAGCCCACTCATTCAGCTTATGGCGAACTGAATGAGCGGACCTATCTTAAGGAAGCAGAAATTAGAATTATTTGGCTTGGGCTTCTACCTGGTAGACAGCCGCTTGGACTTGCTCCGGTGTCACGCCAGGTACCGCCAATTTGAAGGTCTCCTTGTCGGAGGCGGCGAAGTCAGCTAATTTGGCTACGGCAGTCGCCATGTCCTCTTGTACCCCTAGTTGTTGCCAGGAATAGATGAAGCCATTGTCTTTGCAGTAGTCGATGAGTTTTTGGGTTTCGCCCTCTTCGCCCATGGCCGCCAACATTACCAGCAGCCCATACGCCACCTTGACCCCATGTTCAATGCTGTGGGTTTCGGCAAATTGTGACAGGGCATTGTGAACGGCATGCGCCCCCGACATACGACCATATTCGCAGGCAAAGCACCCCACGGCAGCGGCCACATTGAAGACCGTATCGACCACGCGCTTGAAGGTGTCATTCACTACACCCAAGGCATGAGTGGCTAGGGCAGCGTGGGTATCGCGGAGCAGAATGTCCTTGGTTACCTTAGCAGCAGCCAAGCCTAATTCGACATTGGCTTCTAGAGCTCCAGTCAAATGACGGGTGATACTTTCGGCCTCATACCACTTAGCTACCGTGTCACAGATACCCCCTTCGAAGTAGCGTCTAGGCGACTCAACTAGGAGATCTAAGTCCACCACGCAGGCATAAGGGGTACGTTTGAAGTAGGCCACGTCATTGAAGACTCCATTAGGATGGTAGACAGCCGCAACAGGAGTGGTTGGCGCACAGGTCCCCACGATTGTCGGCACGGTCACCACTTCACAGTGAAGGCGGTCAGCCGTTCCCTTGGCGGTGTCACAAAGCTTACCCCCACCGACAGCCACAATCACATCGGCATCGGCTGCTAACTTAGCCAAGCGGTCCATATCTTCATAGCTGGCTGTGTGGTCATAACGTAAGACTGGCACACCTTCTAGTGGTTGAGGTAAATGTTTAAGAAAGGCAGCGTAAGATTTCTCCCCGGTAATAATGTAGGGACGCTCGAAGTTCTTTAAAATGCCTGCTAAAGAAGCCAAAGCTCCTTTTTCACTGATATATTGTCCGGGTGTACTACGTACGACTTGTACAAATTCCATAAGCGTCCTCCTTATCACTTAGACATAACTAAGCGAATGATTAAAGTTTTATTAGAAAATACTCTAACACACTTATTTTTCTTATACAAGGCCTGGCCAGCAGAAATTTGTATCACTTTCTGAAAACAATCGGAAGTTTCATGAAAAAAGCGCCAAGCCATCGGCTTGACGCTAACTAGTACTAGCTTAACGCCCTAACTTAGGGAGCCACTCAAATACAAGGAAAATGAGAAGGATGGCCTGAAGGATTAAGATAAGAGGGACCCCCAGGGCGAAAGACCATTTGTGGGTCTTGTGGCGCCAGATCTGCATGGCTAGGAGGGCTCCGAGAGCTCCCCCTATGGCAGCTAGGCCTAGTAGGCGGGCTTCCGGCACCCGCCAGCGATGGGCCACGGCCTGATGTTTGTCCCAGATATAGACTGCGGCCGTCAGCAGATTAATCAGAACAAGATAGAGCCAAATATAGGTCATCATGGCCGCTGTTTCCATTCTGCTAGGAAGTCAGCCAGATTACGCTCATGCTGGTATTTGATGGCTGCCTGAATATCCTTCTCGATGATGGCCTTGCTTAAATCCAAGCCATTGATAGCCGCAATGGCCACCGCATAATGAATCAGGTCCGCCAGCTCAGCCACCAGTTCCTGGTCAGTATCCAGGCCCTTGCCTTGCTTGCGACCAGCACGAATGTTGAGTAACTCGGCTATTTCACCCATTTCCTCTACTAGCTTAATGAAGAGGCCCTGTTCCTGACCCCAGTCACCATAATGCTCCGCTAGATAGGCCTCTAGCGTTGCCAAATTCAAATCTGTCATTCCCGTCTCCTCCTATGGGCGCAAGCACCTAACTTGCCCAGTCTCAGTCACCATGCTACCATAAAAATAAGAATCTGTTAAGGAGGACCCACATGCAAGCACTCCAAGCCCACGAAGACTTGGCCCAACTCAAGGCTCAGTCTCAGCTCCTCATTCTCCAATTCGGTAAACCCCAATGCGCGCCCTGCGCTAGCTTGGCCTTGAGACTGGATGAATGGGCTCAAAGCCATCCACAGGCCACTCTACGCTATATCGACTTAAGCCAGTGGCCCCAAGTAGCCGCCCAGGAACAAATCCTGTCCGCGCCCACCTTACAAGTATACATTGACGGGCGCCGCTACCTGCAAGAAGCTGGCTATTTTAGCCTGGACCTCTTGCTAGACAAGCTGGATCACTACTGGGAACTACGTCAAGACACTGCCGAATAATGACAAAAAGGCCATAGACTATGGCCTTTTTCTTATGCTGTTAGAAATTTGCTAGCTAGCTTATGAACCTGCTGGATGTCTTTGCCGTCCAAGGTCCAAGTTGCTAACTCCGCTTGAATGAGATCAGGAAATTTCCGGCTAATGTCCCTCAGGGCATTGCCGACCGACTTGCGGACATAGTCACTGGAATCCCGCTTCAAGCGAGCGATACGCCCAATGGCTTCCAGGGGATGGTCCTTAAAGTAAGGCCGGCTAGTCCAAATTCTCAGCCCCTCCGTTACAGCCCGTCTGGTATTAGCTTGCCTATGGCCTAGCCATTCATCAATGACCGGCAAGGCTGCTTGGTATCCTGTGGTCTTGCAGTAATGGTCCAAGGACTTGGCCAATACTTCCTGAACCCGCCAGTTAGGATCTAGACAGACCTGCTCTCTCAAATAATCCAGTATATCCTCTTGCTGGGACAGGTAACCCATGAGGAAGACGGCATACATACGTACTTGATAGGTTTCTGATTGATAGGCCTGCATGGCCAATTGCTTGATATAGTCCGAATCCTGACTGGCATAATCCACTTGAGCCCTTTTCTCCTCTTCCTTGAAGCCTTTTTCAATCAGTGAGAACTCCGCCTCCAGGCGCTTGATATAGTCTTGCATCGGCAGTCACCTTCTCTCTTTTACTAAAGACCGCATCCTATCAAGGCGGTCAAAATAAACTTAGCTTTGAGCTGGATGCTGGGCAATGAAATTACAGAGGGCCGTCACCTGCTCTGGCCGCGTAGACCAAGCCGTTGTCAGACGGGCCACAACATAATCCTCAGCCAGTTCCCAGGTCGCATATTGGACCTTGTCCGACCAGACCGGCACCAAAACCTTAGGTAGACGGACAAAGACCTGGTTGGTCACCGAAGGTTTGACTAGCTCATAGCCATTGGCGACTAAGCAATCCTGAATAGTCTGGGCGGCTGCCACCGCCTGGCGGCCGATGACCTGGTAGAGGCCATCCTCGAACAAGACTTCGAATTGAGCCCCTAGGACGCGTCCTTTGGCTAGGACCGCGCCCCCCTGCTTCATGACCGTAAAGAAGTGTGGCAGCAGACTTGGGTTGGAAATCACCACGGCCTCCCCTAGCAGGGTCCCACACTTGGTCCCGCCAATATAGAAGACATCCGTCAAACGTGCCAAATCAGCCAGGCTGACATCGTTACTTGGGCTAGCCAGGGCATAGGCCAGACGCGCCCCATCAATAAAGAGGGGAAGCTGGTGGCGACGGCAAACCGCTGACAAGGCCTCCAATTCCGCCAGACTATAGAGGGTGCCTAGCTCGGTTGGTTGAGACACATAGACCATGCCGGGATAGACTGAATGAACATGGTTGGTATCCGCATAGAAAGTCGTCACCCACTCCTCAACCGCTTGGGCGGTCAACTTACCATCTTGGCCAGGCAAGGACAAAACCTTGTGGCCCCCTAGTTCAATCGCGCCCGCTTCATGGACATTAATATGGCCCGTATCCGGCGCCAAGACCCCCTGGTAGGGCCGTAAGAGGGCCCGAATCACAGTCGCATTAGTCTGGGTCCCCCCTACAAAGAAATGAACCGTGGCATGAGGGCAGTCGCAGGCTTGACGAATCAAATCATAGGCCCGCTCACTGTGGCTATCACTGCCATAACCCGCAGCCGGCTGGCGGTTGACTTCTATCAATCGCTCCAAAACCCGCTCATGTGCTCCCTCTAAATAATCAGATCCAAAATACAAATAGTCTTCGGTCATACTAATCAATCCCCTAATTTAATCAATATAGTCCTGCTGGATTTATTATATACCCTCTTGTCTCTAGGGCGCAAACCGCACTAGTAAGTTTAAATAGTTGGTGCTTAAATGTTCGTGATTCTGACCTAATACAAGAAAAGTAAAGCCCTACTCCCAGGAGTAGGGCTAATGAGTTTATATAATATTCTCCTGCCAGATTAAATTACGGCCTTCATCAAAGCTCCGTAAAATAGCTAGATCATCTGGACTCAAGGTTAAGTCTAGGCTGTCAAAATTCTCCTTCATCTGGCTAGGGTTAACAGTTCTCGGAATGACAATCACGCCTTCTTGCATCAAAAAGGCTAGAAGGACTTGAGCCACGCTTTTACCATAACGGCGCGCAATGGAAGCAACGGCCGGATGTTGGAAGATTTCCCGGCGACCTTCAGCAAAGGGTGCCCAGCCTTCAAACTGAATGCCTACTTGCTGGGTATAAGCCCTCATGGCACCTTGTTGGTGGAAGAGATGGCACTCACTCTGCAGGACAGCCGGGCGAACGCGGCAAGCAGATAAGACCGTCTCTATCTCCTGACGACCAAAATTAGAAAGCCCAATGGCGCGCACATAGCCCTTTGAAACGGCCTCTTCCATGGCGCGATAGGTCCCCATATAATCGGGTACCATCCAATGAATGAGCATAAGATCCAGATAATCTAACTGCATCTTATCGAGCGCTTGCTTAATGGCCTGCTTAGTAGCCAAATAACCGGAACTATTGACCTTGCTCGTTATAAAAAAATCTTGACGTGGAAGTCCCGATTGCCTGACGGCTTGCCCGACTCCCTGTTCATTTCCATAGTAATAGGCTGTATCAAAGAGTCGGTAGCCGATTTCAACGGCCTGGCTCGCTACCTTAGCCGTCTCCAAAACTGGTACCTGGTAGAAGCCCATACCTAAGACAGGCATTTGCTGACCTGTATAAAGTTGACAGTAACGCATCATTAGCCCTTCTTTCATCCTCATTAGAACGGTTCCCTATTCCTTAAGTGATAGCAATCAAGAAATGTTAAGTGTAAGCGTTTTTCTCCAATTATATTTTACCGGCCCTTCTCCGGCCTGTCAACCTCTTCCGACCGCTTCTGTTATATAAGAGTCTTTCTAGGTGAGGATATAGTTGGGCGATGTTGATGCCCCTAATAAAACAAAAAAACTATGACAGAAGCTAGGCTCTATCATAGTCTGTTTTGTCTTGCCACCAATCCAACTGCCATTGGCGTTCCTTTTGTACGGCTGCCAGGTCATCTGGATAGGCTAGGTTAATAAGCTTGATTGCATAGTCACTGGCGACCATGGCGTGCTCCTTCATATGGGCGGTCGCCACTGCATGTCCGATGACCCGCAAAAGGGCTTGTTCAATGGGATTTTCAGCTTGCTTGGCTAGGGCGTGAATCTTGAAGCCAGCCTGTCTGACATCGTGCATACGGGCCTGACCGGCCAAACAAGCTTGGCTGACAGCCCAACCTGCCTCAACATCAGGCTCCTGCCCTACCTTCAAGCCCGTCAATTCCATCAAATGCTCTACCAAATCCCGACCGAAGCGGGCACAAGTCTCCTGACTAGCGGCTTGGTAGTCGGAATCTAACTGCTTTCTCAAATCATCGCTGTCTAGCAACTTAATTTTCCGTCTGGTCATAGCCCCATCCCCTTATAAACTTCTTAGCCCTAGTATACACCAAGCCCTAGCTGAGTCAAACAAAGCCATTTGCCACACATTCCCATAAAAAAGAAGCCGGACTTCAAGAATCCGACCTCATTTATTGGCTTAAGGTAAAATAGCAATGGCGCGCACAGGCGAACCAGTCGCTTGCTCCCAATGTGGGAAGCTGACACTAATCAAGGCACCAGTGGCTGGCACTTGGTCCAAATTATTCAAGACTTCTACTTGGTAGATATCTTGCTCCAAGAGATAGTATTCGTTAACTAAGCCGTGCTCCGCTGCTGGAATACCCGCATCGGTGTCAAAGGTCTCATGGCCCACTGCCTTGACTTGGCGTTCCTTAATCAGAAATTCCAAGGCCTCGCGACTCCAACCTGGACTCTGCTGAACACCGGCCGCATCTAGGTTGCGCATGGCCTCTTGGCTTGGCCAACGCTTAGACCAGTCGCTCCGGAAGGCCACGAAACTTTCTGGACGAATTTGACCATGTTCTGCTTCGAAATCCAGGATGTCTTGCTTGGTCAAAATGTAGTTAGGGTTCTCCGCCACTTGAGCCGACTTGTCAATAACATAAAGAGGCAAGAGCAGATCCTTGAGCTCAATCTGGTCCAGCCAGCGGCCACCTGCCACGAAGTGAATTGGAGCGTCAATGTGGGTGCCGTATTGGCCCACCACCGAGATTTTCTGAACGTGGAAACCATCCTTAAGGGTGAAGAGGTCTTCCTTCTCTAGGGCTGGCAGAGCTGGAAAATGTGGGCTGGATTCATTAATGACATGGCTAAGGTCAACCCATTTTTTGGACTTGAGTGTTTCATAGAGTGAAAGTAAATCTGACATCTTGTCTCCTCCTAACTAAGGTCTAATGATTACTGTAAAGGCAGTATAACAAAGTTAAGTGAGGCAAAACAAGATAGAAGGCCTTATTCCCTTAGACTATTTTGCTAGAACCTGATATAACTATTAACTATATATTGCGCCCTAAACCGAGCACACGTCCTACTAATCCACGCCTCCTATCTATTGCTAGAGTCTCCCCCTCTTATCGGCCAGACCTTGACAAATTTCATGGCAGAGACTAGACTGGGGCAAAGTAACAGATTCCCTTCCAGCAGAAAGGACAGCCTATGATTGATATCCATTTAATTACTCCTGAGCGCCAAGCCGCTCTTCAACTCCCCAATGACGACTTTCCCCTTATTGGCCAACTCCTGCCCTCTTACAAGGAGGGTGTGTGGTCCTACCAGGAACGGCTACTGGCCGACCATGATATCAGCCTCATGCGCTTCCCGGACGAGACTTATGACCTCCAGCAGATTAACCAAGCTGGCTTTGCCCTAGGTGCCTTCGACAAGGAGACTTGCCTTGGTCTGGCCATCTTCCAGGATGGCTTCTTTGCCTATAGCTACCTAGCTGACCTCAAGGTCGCCAGTGCCTACCGTGGGCAAGGAATTGCTAGCCAATTGCTAGACCGAGGACGCCAAATCGCCAAAGAACGTGGCTCGCGCGGTATTTATACCATTGGCCAAGATAATAACCTAATTGCTTGTCGCTTCTATCTTGCCTATGGCTTCCAGATAGGTGGCTTAGACACTCGAGTCTACACGGGAACGGCTCAAGAAGGAAAAGCTGATATTTATTTCTATCTAGATCATTAAAAAAGAGGCCCTATGCCTCTTTTTCTTGTCTTAATTGATGGCCCGACTAAAGGCATTAACCTCACTATGGTCATAGGGCTAGTTGTTAGACCACCTTACTTATCCTTACTCAACTGGCTTAAAATCCCCTTGAGATTGCCTACTTGATGGCTGATGGCCGTCTCTAGGTCTTGGTCTCGCTCTAAGGGGAAGTAGAGGGCGCCGACTAAGACGGAATCATCTTGTTTGCCCGTATCCTCTAAGCGGTAGAGGACTAGGCAGGCCATGCCTTGGTTAGGCTCCACTTCGTAACGAGCCAGGAATTGCTTGCCGTCAATCTCAAGCTTATCTTGGAAGAGGGCATCTTCCCGGTCCGATTCAATCCGTTCCTGCAACTCCTTCTCGGTGACCAGCTTGCCACCCTTGAGGGGCGAAGTCGCATAGGCCTCTATGGTATAGAGATTGACATAACCCTTCATGCCAGGCGTCATGATGCGATAACCCACATCCCGACGGTCATCCTTGGTCAAGGACGGATGCAATTTCCAGTCCTCAGGTATCTTGTAAGGACGTTCGGTTGGCTTAGGGGGCTCCTTGCCATCCACGGCCTCATACATCCAGTTCTTGGATGATTCAAAAATCTTATCTTGGCCCTTGTCAATAGCAGTTGGCTCCACCTTCAAGAGGGTCTTGAAAAAGGCCTCTTCTTGCTCCTTGTTTTCCGACTCCTTGCTAGACTCGGAAACAGCGGAACTGGACTCTTGGCTATCGTCCGATTCATTGGCCCAGGCTGCTTGCGGGGCCAATAAGAAGCTAGTAGCGGTTGCTAGACTGGCTAAGACTAGATGTAATTTTCTCATACTTTACCTCCTTGGGTGACCGATGATAAGGGGAGTCACCTTGGTTACTGGAGTACCTAGCCCTAGTGTAACCTATTTAAGCTCGTCAGGCAAGGAAAGGCCTATTTAGCTAGGCCTGCCGCCACCAAGGCTAGGAGCCAGAGATGGAGCGGATAGAAGACATAGAAGAAGTAGCGGTTGAAGGCTGACTGCTTACCTCTTTGGCCATTGTAGAGGGCTAAGACTGGCAAGACACTAATGAAGAGCCAATCAGAGTTGTAGAGCAACATGGTGAGGGTTTCCTGCCAGCTATCGTAGGTGGAGTAAGAAAGAGCAAAGAGAATCAAGGCTAGCCCCAGATAAAGCAAGTTCCGTAGCCCCTGGCGCTGACGGCAGCAGTAGGTAATCAAGATAAAGGGTAGTACCACCATGCCCCCTTCTGTCAGCAAGAGACCAACTAAGAAGAGCAAGACAGCGCCAGCCCAACGGATGCGTTTTGCCTCTGGCGTCAGACTATACCGCGGGAAGGCCAATGCCAGCATGCTCACCCCTAGGGCTAGGGTCAGGAAGATGTTATTACTGATATGGACGCCCCGATTGGCCAAGAGACTATTGAGCAGCCAGTTGCCGGCTGCCATGAAGGCTGCGGCGCCCCAGAGGCGGACTTGATAGCGACGCAGATTGCGGGTATGGAGGAAGCCCTCTACCGCCAGATAGGCAAAGCCCGCCGCCACACAGCGCGTCATGGCATGAAAGATGCCCTCCCAGAGTGGTGGCACCAGACCGGGCACATGGGGCAGATGGTCTAAAACCATAAGGGCTGCCACCAAGTATTTGATTTGAGTTGCATTTAATTTCTTCATGGAAATGCTCCTTTAAGTTTTCTTAGCTTAAGTTTAGACCCAAAAAGCCCGGCCAACCATAAGCTGAGCTTACAGTTAGCCGGGTTATCTTACATTATTGAAAGTTTAGCCTTGTTGATCTAAATTCCGCAAGAGACGCTGGATAACCCAGGACTTAAGCACGAGAGTCAAGATAAAGCTTGGCAACAAAGATAGGAGAAAAGCTAGAATTCCCAGACGAGCTACAAAGGACGAGACTAGGACAGGTTGCCAGTAGAGACCCCACACTAGGGGCACCAGGCCAAAGAGATAGCCTAACAACAAGAGCCCATTGACCAGATAAGGCCGCTGGCGTCCTGGCAAGGCCCCATTAAAACGCAAGGTCTGATCACGAAAATCGCTTAAGATGGCACGCTGAGTGGCCTGGTCTGGCACTGGCACTGACTGGACTTGGCTTCTGAGATGACTTGACACGACTTCATATACTAGTGCTAACAAGAGCCCCAAGATCAGAGGCAAGGCCACTGCCCCCAGGCTACCTAGATAACGATCCGGGTAGTGCGGCTGACGCCCCGAATCATAACCTAACCAGCGAATGAGGCGCCCGGCTAGCAAGGGTAAGATGACCAAGCCTAGGGACCACAGGGTCCAGGCCACACGCCGGCCTAGGTCAGCGGGACTTTCCTCTTTCCAGGTCAGCTGACTACTATAGAGGTCATACTCGGCTAGCAAGCGACGGTCTGCTTGCTTCTGAGGTTGGCGCAGATAGGCACCATAAAAGACTAGTTTTCTATAGGGTTGCCACATTCCTTACTTCCTCCGCTTCCTAGGCTTCTATTCCTCTCTATTCTAGCCACATTGGCAAGCAAAAACAAGACCTTAGGTCTGAGGGATCGATTTACCCCAATAAAAAACACCCCCTCGTCAGGGGGTGTTGCACGTCTGTCTATTGCGTTGCTCCTAGCTAACCGTTAGAGGAGAGCGCTAATAGATTAGGCATTTTCTTTTTTCTTGATCAAGATTAAGCTCATCCCACCAAGCATAGCGACGAGACCTACCGCAAACAAGGCAGCATCACTCGTTGCCCCAGTGTTTGGTAGTTGCTCGTTGTCCGCTGGGCCATTGGCTGGCTTAGCTTCCAAAGCAAGTGCGGATTCTTCTGCTGGTAGTTGGCTGCTAGCAGGGTCTTCTGAGATGATCAGTTCTGGTAATTCAGACTGAATGTCAGCTTGCCCGCTATTGAATTGGTCGCCTTTGGATTCTGAGAAGAATGATGAGGACTCGGACTCCGAACTTGTCGATTCACTCATGCTAGATGCTGACTCAGATTCGCTGGCTTGTGACTGGCTAGAAGATGCCACTGATGAGGATTCGGACTCCGAACTTGTCGACTCGCTCATGCTGGACGCTTGACTAGCTTCACTTGATTGAGACTCGGATTGAGCTTGGCTAGAAGATGCTACTGATGAGGACTCGGACTCCGAACTTGTCGACTCGCTCATGCTGGACGCCTGGCTAGCTTCACTCGATGAAGCTTCTTGTGAAGAGCTGGAAACTTCTTGTGATGAGGACTCGGACTCCGAACTTGTCGATTCACTCATGCTTGAAGCTTCACTCGATTCACTTGAAGATTCTTGAGAAGAACTTGATTCTGGGTCAGTTGGGGTCTCATTGCCACCCACTTTGGTACCTACGCGGATGATTTCTTTGACCATGGCTTTGACCACAGATTCAGTTGTGTTGCTGACTAATTCGCCAGTCGCCTTGTTGGCTAGGGCATAAGTCGTCAGCTTGAGGATTTGACCGTTGACACCAGCTTGCAAGACTTCACGTTTGCCCGCTTCTAAGGTGTCATCTTTCTGCTCCTCTGTTTCGTAAGGAACATCTACATATTCCTTATCAGGACGCGTCCCAACTTTAATTAAGCCATTTTGGACTTGGGTCGCCACCTTAGTGACGGTATCTACCACCACTTTTGAAATCACAGGTTGCTCAAACAATTCCTCATAGAGTCTAGCGAAATAAGGTTCCGCTTGATCCATCGGGGTGAAGCCCTGTGCATCCCAGACTAGGGAGCCATTGACGGTCTTATAACGAGGATATTCCCAATTAAATATCTTCTTAGCCGCATAGCGACCCATGAACTCAGCGAAGGCTTCCTCAATATTCTTGGTGTAGTATTCGCTGTAGTCTGGCTTGTCTTTGAAGGCTGAATTGAAGACTCCTTCAAATTCCTGGGTATTTCTAAACCCTAAGACATTACTACGAGAATCGCGGTAAGTCGCAGGATAAGCATATTCCACCGCCCCGAAAATCCCGGCGTTAGCGTCGATGATATGGGCGATTTCATGCAGTAATGTGGCAATCATGGCTGTGGCTGGTTGATCCACTGGGTAGCCATAACTTGACGTGTAGTACAAGAGATCAATATTGCCGGTCGCATAATAGGCCAAACCAATGGCATCATTGGTCTTAGCCGCACTTGGCAATTTCTTATCTGACACGCGTAAGTAGACTAAGTTCTTCCGATATTCAAATGGAATTTTCTTAATGGTTGCCTCAAACTCATCCCGGACACTCTGAGGAATGTCTCCCTCATAATGTACGTTGAGGTTGTCGCTACCGTTTAGGTAGTTATAACGTTGAGTCATACCTGTATAAGCAATCTTAGCCCAGTCAATCATGCCTTGTTGGCGCTCGTCCAGCTTACCTAAGGCTTTAAGATGCTCAGCCGCTAATTCTAAGCGCTGATAGTTGGCCTTAACGTCCGCATAGAGCGCGTCGGTCATAGTGTTCTTGGCATGGTAGCGTCGAACTGCATCCTTCTGTGTAATCAAATTCTGCTTATCCAAAGGAATCAAGCGTTCGACATGACGCCCACTGGATACTTCGATTAAGTAAGCGAAGGTTTTCTCTAACATGACCTTATAGAGGTCTTCATCACGGCTAAAGTCAATATCTTCCCAATTGCTGGTCCCCATTGCTCGCGCCTGGTATCGGATGCTACGAATATTAGGGTTATTAGGGTCTAACATTTCAGTCGTTAGTGTATAACCCTGATAGACACCATCCGTTGGCTTAAGCAAGGTTGCATCAGACTGTACTAACTCTCTCACGCCGGTGCCTTGATCAAGATGCTGTGTGCTTGGCACTGGTACAAAGAGTTTGTTGATGACAATCTTATCACTTGGCAGCGCCTGAGAGCTGTCCACAGAATAAAGTTTCTCATCAGTGTACATATATTTGTCTGACCGCAAAGCGTCTTCCACGCCTGGCCCTAAATCAACGGCCGGTGCTTTTACTACCTTGTAAGTAGTCGTGGTTGTGACGCCACCATCAACTGGCTTTTCAACTACATCCTCTAAGCCTGCATCCATCTCTGAGTCAGCAATATATTCGATGCTGGCCGACTCCGTGATTTCATGCTCGACTTTGGGATCAGGAGCCCTAAGATTAGGTCCTGTATGTTCAGATGACTCAGCTGGCTGGTCGTCTTCAGCAAGGTTACCCCCGCCATAGTCGCCGGTTGCTTCTTCCGCTAGGTTACCCACAGCAGGAGAAGTCTGCGCTGCACTTGAAGGCGCTGCTTGTGATGATTCTGCTGATGCAGATATCGTAGGCACCTGACTTGCTAGCGGATTACCGGATTCAAGACGCGTAGCTGCCTCATCAGCTACAGGTGCTTCTTGACGGTGCTCTACACTGGCAACTTCATGACTTGCCTGAAGAACCGCTGGGTCTTCATTCGCAAACACTGCCGGGGATGGTAGCACACTACCCAGCAAGAGTGCTACAATCACAAGTCGATGTATGATGCCAAGTCGCTTAGCCATCGATCGATCCTTCTTGTTTGTTATAAACATGTATCGATTGTTCCCTCCTGTTTCCGTTTTTGGTCGAATCCTTAACATAAAGTGTCACATGCACATAAAATCGCATCCTAATTTAGTCTGCAAATAACATTCTATCTAAAGACCCAACCTCTAGTTTACCACAGAAACTGAGGCAGCCACAATATAAGATGTGAATTTTTTTAGAACATTTTATGGCACTACCCCTCATAAATCGCGTCACAATAAGAAAAGGACCTAGTCCTATCAACGACAGAACTAAGTCCTAAGACTAGTCGATTTAAGGGTGACTCTCCAAGTAGGAAGAGTAAAGGACTAGATTAGAAAAATTTCTTGAAGACCGAAGTCACCCAAGAAACTACCGCGAAGAACCCTGTCACCAACCAGTTAGTTGCATTTGAAATGACATTGCTAAATTCTGATTTTTTAGCTGGTTTCTGAGTTGGCTTCTCAGCTGGTTTTTCAGCCGGCTTCTCTTGCGATGCGCTCGAAGAGGATTCAGAGGAAGCTTGGCTGCTTGAAGCTTCTTCAGGGATAGACAATTCTGGCAACTCAGACGCTACCGCTGCTGCCCCATTATTGAATTGGTCGCCTTGGGCTTCTGAGAATGGTGGCTTAGTCCCTACCAGAATGATTTCCTTAACCATTGGCTTAACAACAGTTCTGGTCACCTCGTTAGTCATTTCGCCTGTCTCCGTATTGACAAGTTTGTAAGTTGTCAGCTTACGGACTTGACCCTTAACACCTGCTTGCAAGACTTGACGTTGGCCTTGTTCTAAGGTGTTATCCAAGCGTTCTTCTGTCTCATATTCTAAGTCTTCGAATTCCTCATCAGGACGAACCCCAACCTTGATTAAGCCGTGTTTAAGTTCCTTCTCTTCCGTAGTGATGGTGTCTACTACAATCTTGGAACGAAGAGCTGGCTCGAACAATTGATGGTAGAGATTAGCAAAATAAGGTTCTAACTTATCCATTGGGCTAAAGCCATTTGGATCATAGGTCAACTGACCATCAACCATTTTATAGCGCAGATATTGCCAATTAAAGACTTTCTTAGCCACGTATTGCCCTAGAAACTCCGCAAAGGCTTCTTTCGCGCTACTAGTGTAATACTCTTCGTATGGCCCTTTGCCCTTAACATATTCGTTAAAGACCGCCTCGAATTCCTGCGAGTGTCTAAATCCTTGAACATTGGTACGTGCAAAAAAGTAAGGCGCTGCTTTTTCAAATTCGTAAACACCGAAAATTCCCGCATTATGGTCGACTACATGGCCCATTTCATGGAGCAGTGTACGTAACATATTCAATACAGGGCTAGTAATTGGTTTGCCATCACGGGACGCCTGATAGAGAATATTGATGTTACCAGTCGGACCGTAGGTCGCACCTATTTGCGCTTGATCGTCAGTTTCCCATAAATGGTCTGTTACGTTCAAATAAAGCAAATTCTTACGATATTCAAAAGGAATATAGCTAATTGCGTTCTCAAAGCTATCACGTACATCTTGAGGAATTTCCCCATTATAGTAAACGTTCAAGTTATCCTTGCCGTTGGCATAATTATAGCGTTGACTTAATAAGGAGTAGGTAATATTAGACCAGGCCTCCATCCATTGTTGCACGCTATCAAATTTACCCATGGCTTCCAACTTCCCTGCAGCTAATTGCAAACGTTGATAGTTGGCTTTAACATCAGCATAGAGGGCATCTGACATGGTGTTTTTAGCAAAGTAGCGACGAACCGCATCCTCTTGCGTTACCAAGTTGTTCTCTCTTAGAGGAATGAGGCGTTCAATATGCCCCCCACTGGCAACTTCAATAAGATAGTTGTAGCTCTTCTCCAACATTTCCTTGTATAGGTCTTCGTCACGGCTGAAATCAACCTCTTCCCATTTATCAGTCCCCATGACTCTTGCTCGATACTTAATGGTTCTTATAGCTGGATTATTTGGATCCAACATGTCAGTCGTTAGGGTGTAGCCCTTATAGGTACCCTCTGTCGGCTTAATTAAGGTTGCATCGGACTGCGCCAATTCTCTGACACCAGTGCTTGGCCCTAATTTTTGAGTGGCAGGCACTGATACGAAGAGCTTGTCGATTACAATCTGTTCACTTGGTGTTTTTTGAGAGTAGTCTACTGAGTAGATTTTCTCATCAGAGTACATATATTTATCTGATTTTAAGGCTTCCTCCACACCTGGGCCTAAATCGACATCCGGTGTCGTGACCTTCTTATAGGTCGTGGTAGTCTTACGACCCGCATGGACTGCCTCTTCAACAACTTCTTCTGCTCCCGCATCCATGTCTGGATCGGCAACATATTGGTAGTGCGCGCGTTCCTTAATATCATAGTCGATTTTAGGTTCTAGCGTCTGTGGTAAATCATCTGAATGCTCAGATGATTCGCTCGTTAAGCCATTGGCAAGATTACCGTCGTCTTCGTCATCATCCAATAGGTTACCCGTTGGTGTGTTTGGTAAAGCTGAAGATTCAGACTGAGCTGATTCTTCCGATGTTTGATTGTCTCGCTCGACACTCGTCACTGCTTCATTAATTGCTGGACTATCCTCCGCAAGGACTGCTGGAGATGGTAGCACGCTTGTCAGCAAGAGCGTCACGAGCACAAGACGATGCGCTAGGCTAAGCCGTTTAGCCTTGGACCGATTTTGTTGATCTCTTTTGAACATAAATCGTTTCTTTCCTCCTATTTTCCCTTCTTGATTGGCGCTTCAGATAAAATCACAAGCACATTTTTTTCACCCTTATTGAATGTGCCGAGAACAAGATATCTAGAAAGCCAAACCCTATTGTATCACAGGAGAATAGGGTTTCACAATATGCTTTGTGAAATTTGTTTAAGGGCTAGATATTATGTGAATCTAGCAAAAAGAGGCAGGGTTTGTCCCTGCCTCTAAAGGATTATCTTGTCCTGCTAAAATACTGCTAGCTAGTCATAGCGCGCCCCATAGTCCTGACGGGCCTGGCGCGTCCATGTTTGGATGAAGTCAGTCTTGGCATCGGTGTAGGCATCACGATTGTGCTCATACTGCGCCCAGAGAGATAACTTAAGCGCCTCATAGTCCTTGGCTACTTGGGGATGGTCCCTGAGATAGTCCCTAAAGTAGAGTTCGTCGTGATCTCCTTGGTAGCGCAGGTGAATGTGATAGACCTTATCTGCAAAGCCTTCTGGGGTGTAACCCGCATTCAAGGATACCCGCCCCTCTGACTCCGACATTTTAAGAAAGCTAGCCTGAATCAGGCAATCACTGGCTAGGTTCAAATCCGCCTGAGGTGCCAACTCGACCAAGACATCAACGATATCCTTGGCCCAGATGCCTGGGATGGCCGTGCTACCAATGTGGCTGATACGAACCAGAGGCAAATTTACTAGGACTTGTTCCAGTCGCACTTCCATTTCTTGATAATTGGTCTCCCACTGATCCTTAGGCGCCACTAGGAAGATTGGAAACAGGCGCCAGAGTTCTTCTAAAGATAATTGAGTCAGATCCTTGGCCATATGGATTGCTCCTTTCAGACAAAGTAAATCTAGTTTTTTGGCTTTAAACCTAAAGCCGAGTAGCCCGAAGGTCTCATACGATTCTCGGCTGCTAGCTTGTCAACCAGTCTTAAATTCCGCTCAGACTGGGTAGACTTGCCCTTGCGAGGTGTAAACTTCTGCAGATAGGACAGATCATCATAGGACCGTCGCATGCTTTCACTCCAGCCGAAACATAGCCCTTCTTCCAAGACCTCATGGAAGGTCACCGATGTCAACTTGGACTTAGCTTTAAAAATTCGAATCCAAATACCTGGTGAAGTCTGTTCATTGGCTAGTAACCAATCATGTAGTTCTTGTCTCTTTTCAAAAGATATAATCGGAAGTTGATCATAGACTTGGTCTAATTGTTGCATTGCTTTTTCCTTTCATTCTTGATGGTGACAATTCTGCTAAACTAAGGATAAGATAGCCTCATCTAGTGGCTTATCTAATTGATTACCCTCATCCAGTCTGGGTTCTCTGATTGTTTATCCCATCAAGTCCCGTCTTAGAACTTATGGTAAGGTCGATAAACTAGCTATTGAGCCCCTTCTACCCACTGATCATTGTCCATAATGAAGGGCTTGGCCAGTCCAGGGCCAGTATAGTCAGAATACTTAGTCCCCAGATATTGATAGACCTCTTCTTTGCTGGCAAATTTGATGGCCTGATAAGGCTCCTCGAAGGTCAGTTTCTCTAGGAAGAGATAGCCCTCTTTGGCTGGAACTAAGACGCCGACATGGCCGATGAAGAGACTGTCGCCATCCAAATTATCATGTAAGACTACTGACAGCATTCTAACCTTATCATTGAACTTGAACTGGGACAGATATTGCGCCATTCGCTTGGCGTGGACCTTGACGTCCTGGGTAGCTTCGGTCTTAACCCGGGAGAAAAGGATATTGAAGGCCGCCTTATCCTTGTCATCCATGACATGCCCCTTGTCGATGGCATCATTATCCATGAAAAGCAGCTCATCATCCTGGCTAACTGGAGGAATCTCAATGGTGTTTTTGAGCAAGGTATAGCTGTTAATGCGGCAATTAGTCCCGATAAAATCCCCCTTCTGCTCATGCCACAGTGGATTAATCTTGGCCACATCGTAGTCCGTCTTGGTGAATTCGGTGAAGTCACCCTTGAGTCCACTAGGTCCCACAATGCCATTGTAGTCCTTAACAAGTTTGAGGAATTCCTCAACGCTATCCTTGTCCAAATGAGCAGACAAGAGGGCTCTCACTTCTTCCAGGCTACTTGGACTATTGAGGTTGGAATAGCTAGGATGAGAAGGACTTGCTTCTTGGCCACTCTGCTTAGGACTACAGGCTACTAGGGTCAAAATGAGGCAGAGATATAAAATGATGGTTTTGGTGTATTTGAACATGAGGTCTCTCCTCTAGCTAATATTTTTATCAAAATAAGTTGTGGTGCCCACTATTGGATCTGTTCCAATAGCTTCCTCATAGAAGGGCTGCCCCTATTCAAGTTGCCAATTATCCTTCAAACCTGATGACCTGATTGGTCGCATCTACAGTCGCCTTCAGGCCAAAGGGAATGATGCAGCGGGGTTGAGCATGACCAATGTTGAGGTTAAAGACCACGGGCAGACTTGGATTGGCGATGACGTCTACCAATAGCTGCTTGTATTCTTCCGAATATACCTCATCCATGGGCTTTCCTACTAGCAGGCCGGAAATCGAATCGAAGATGCCTGTCTCCTTTAGCAAAGTGAGTGCTTGATAGAATTTCTCAGGTGGCATCTTTTCTTCACTGGATTCCAGTAAGAGGATTTTCCCAACCCAGTCTTCTTTTTGAGGGAACAAGGCATATCGACTACAGAGTAGCGGCATATCCGCATAGCGCTCCCCATTAAAGATGTCATAGAGTGAGTCAATGCAGCCTCCAAGAATCTCGCCTGAGAAGACTGGATTCCCCTGAAGCAAGTCAAAACCGTGGTCCGTGTGAGACTTCAAAGGCTTGCCAATTTGGTCGACGCCGAAGTCAGACCGGCTCTCATACCACACCTCACTCGGTCTTATTTCTTTTATTGTACCTGTCTTTATTAATTCCTCAAAGTATTGTCGTGTATAAGGCAGCATGTCCTGGTCGAGCTCACAAATATCCGCAAGGAAGGATTGTCCATAGAAAGTATTGAGCCCGACTTTATGCAACATCAAGTGATTGAGGGTTGTATCGGAGAAACCGAGGAAGACCTTTTGGGACACAGCACCAGCCAACTCTCCGTTTTCAAATAAATAGGGTAAGAGTCGATAAGTATCGTCGCCACCAATGGCACAGAGAATCATATCAATCTCTGGATCTCTAAAGGCTTGCAACAAATCGGCCGCCCGTGCTTCCGGGTGCTGCTTCAAATAGTCAATTCCCTTGAGCGCGTTAGGCATAAAACTCACCTCTAGGCCAAGGTCTGTCAGTCTTTTAAGGCCAATTTCTAGCTCATGCTGGACGAAATCTTCGCCCAATACCCCAGCTGATAGGCTGACGACTGCTAGCTTTTTAATCATCATATTCACCTCACAAAATTAATCAAATGCCTATAAAATATACCTTTTAACGACAAATTAAAAGGTATAATGAACTATTTATGCTTGTTTAGATGGTTGCGAGAAAAAGTAAAGATAGGCTCCAAAAGCGAACTTGATGGCGGCATCCACATAGGCGATGACCACCATGGAAATATTAGGGAAGAGGTAGCCCACCGCAATATTGATGGCACAAACTAGGGCTAGATAAATCATGGATTTGCCATGTACGAAATAGAAGGGGAAGAAGTGTAGCGCGGTAGCCATCAAGGCTCCCAGCCAGATTAGGCGCCAGTTCTCGCTTGCGAAGAAGGGACCGCCTAAGATGGCCATTAGGACAAAGAGTAAAATGACCGCATAGAAGGCAACTTTCTTCTGGAAGGGGCTAGAGCTACCTGTCGATAATTTATTAAGTAAGGTTTTGTTCTGGTTAATAGCGAAAAAGCTGGCAATGTAGCCTATACTGAAAACCTGCATGTTGATAATCTGCTCGCCACCGATCAAGGTCGCCACCCCAATCACCGACGCGACAGCCATTAACCACAAGCCACAGGCTTTCTTGAAGTTAAATGCTAGTTTTTCATTCTTGTCATAACCTAAAAATCCCATAAATAAGTGCCTCCAAAATCTTCATAGCT
Organism: uncultured Abiotrophia sp.; assembly: GCA_965245735.1. Taxonomy (GTDB): domain Bacteria; phylum Bacillota; class Bacilli; order Lactobacillales; family Aerococcaceae; genus Abiotrophia. Next base: position 27,080 of record CBDFAX010000019.1, read on the forward strand.
ACCATCTAGCCTCTATCCAGTAAGCTAGGTGGCTCTTACTTTATTATAGCACTTTAATAGAAGAAAAGGAGTTGCTAAGCCCCGCTCGTCTCAAAAAAACTTGTCCTAAATGGAAACTTCTATCGATTTAGGACATTAATTACGCCAACTAGCGATCACTGCTAAGTTTTTTCACCTTTTTAAGTAGCTTTTAGGTTCATGCTTTACATTAGAGTTAGCACTAAGGAAAGGAGAAAGCTCCCCCTCACAGGTGAGCGGTGTAAAACAATGAGAACAATTGTCGTCATATCTAATCTACTCGCCCAAAAACTTCATAAGTACTTCCTCTGCTCAGAAAACGCCAGAGCAGCCTACAAAATGGGGATCCTCACCCTGATCTTCGGCTCCTTCCTAAAAGGTGCCTTCGACATCTACGGCACCCATTCAGTCTATCCGACCTTCTACCTTCCAGTTGGCCTGCTGCTTCTACTGGTTGCACTTGGCTTTGAAATCCACCAGAGGAAGGAGATGGCGAAATAAGAAATTAATTACTAGAGCAACAGCACTCCATCCGTTGGATTCTCTTATCCAGCTGATGGGGTTTTGTTTATTACATAAGACAATTAGTTATCATAATTATCGTACCTTCAAAAAATCCTTGAGCACGGTAAGAAATAAAAAAATCTTGGTTGCAAAGCTCGACCAAGATTCCGTTTAATCTATTCTTCGTTTAACCTAACAAGAAGGTGTTTGAAATGTTCTTCATCCTCAACTAGTTTTCCAAAGAACAACTCATCAATTTGCTCGATTACGGGCACAGCTTTTTGTAAAATCTCTTCTCCCTTTTTCTTCAAAATAACAGCCTTGGCTCTTGAATCTCTGGAGTGTTCTTTTCTCTCTACATATGCATATTTTTCTAATAGACTCAATATTTGAGAAACAGTCATTACGTCTATCCCAGAAAGTTTGGAAATCATGACTTGAGTCACTTCGTCATTAGTTTGCGATAGATAGGCAAGCGAAGCTAAAACAACAAATTGAGGGTGTGTCAGATTCATTTTCTTTAACTCTTTTTTTATTATAAAATGCCATTTATTGTACACCCTCATGAACAGCAAGCCAGTTGATTGTTCTGAATCTTTTTTATATTTCGATGTAAACAAACAGCAATTCCCCCTATCTTTCCAAAAGCTCTTTCAGAATAAATATAGAGTTAGGGACATCTGAGAACACCTGGCGTAAAAATTCTAAATGTTGCTTATCCTCACTATCTAAGGATACAGAATGTTTGACCGTTACACTTCCATCATTGTTCTCCATTATTTGGTGTCCAAAAAGGATGTCACCAAAAGGAGTTGCTGTTTTATCCCAAAATTCTTCGAAGGCTTTTACAAGTGTAAGTTGATAGTCCATAGGGGGCATACCTTCAAGCTCCATCGTCCCATGGGATCCAGTCTTAAAATCATCGTTTAATGTAATATTTTTTAAATCTTCTTCCCAGGCATACCATTTTTCAATATTGGCATAATACTCCCAAACAGCTTCTTTTGTTGCTTTAATTTTCAAACTGAAACTAAATTCCATTGTTTTCACCTCTATTTATTAAGTGTACTTATTATATATTATTTTATAATATGCGTCAACACAAATCTTTTTAGAATCGTAAGGGCGGAGATGACAAAATAGGAAATGAAATAACCGGAGGCCTGCCTGTAAAGGCTCCTCCGGTTTATTTTGGATATGAGGTTAAAGCTTAACTATCTCTAGCTTCTAGGCATAAAGTTCTAAATTGCTCATCTAATTCCGCTATCTCAAACAAGAGGCGGGACAAGTCTTCATAATCTTCCTTTAGGCAAGACAGGTGGGCTTGTCCAAATAAAGCGGCTAAGTCTTCTTTTATTTTTGAACGCAGTCTATCGTAATCTGCTAGATACCTACTCAGGTAGAGGTTTCTGACAGCTGCCAGCTTAAAGCTGAAATACTGATGCAGTTGTTTTTGCTCATCATTCAAGCCATGCTTTGCTACTGCCGCCGCGTAGAGTGGAAGGACGCCTTCTTGCCCTTGCAGGTATCTTTGGGCCATTATTTGTGAGGTGGCCAGATAGATTGCGCTCGCGTCTGGATTAGCGACTCGCTTGAAGTTACCCCACATAGAATAGGCGCCTCGCTTGTAGTCGATTGCCTGGGCTTGCCATGCTGGCAGAAAGTCTTCGAGCTGAATCTTCATACAGGCAAAACCTGCTGGATCATGCAAGTAGAGATAGTCATCATCTAAATCATAAACTGAGACAAAGTGATCCACTCCGTATAAGTGAGTGTGGTTAGGATTATAGGTCAGATGCCCCATATCGAGTGGCCCCAACACTACCGGCCCATTAGCTAGAAGAGCTTTCAACTTCCTTCTGATTAAATCCAAATCAACCGCTTGCCCCTCCCCTAGATAATATTCTTCATAGTCAAAACCAAGAACTTCTAAGACATGAGAAATCGAAAGATCCGGCATGCCGTTATCGAAGAATACTAATGGGTGCTGTTCATCGTCTTTGACAATGGAAGCCCCATTCCCCATCAACATAAGGGCCTCAAGATATTCCGGCCTCAGGTCATAACCATAGGCCTCCAAAGCCATGGCCAAAGAATAGGTATAACAAAGCGATACATCGCCAAAATAGGTATGCATAAGACTGCCTCCTTCTCATTGATAGCTTGATTATACAGTGCCGTTAGAGGGGCCACCCTAGAAAAAAAGAGCAGAATTTATGGGGTATGGTGATTGGAAAAAGTTACAGACCATTCAAAAGCCCCCCTAGTTAGATTTTTATCTAGCTAAGGAGGCTTTTTTGACTATTTAATCATACTTCTTGCCGAATTTCTTCTCCAGCATTTTTTTGACTAGATATGGCATCTTGACATTTTCTCGTCCCTTTTTGGCAATGAGCTTTTTAACAAAATCAGGCATCTGGATGTCTTGGTCTTCTTTTAGAATCGCATCGCTGTCTCTAGGCGCCGCCATCTCATCAAAAGTAGTCTCATCAGCTTGATGGATTTTGTAGTCCCCGTGGAGATGCTTGGCAATCGTTGACAGCAAGGCCTCAATCAGACGAGAATCCGTATTGGGCATAGGGGGGCGCTTATAGCCCACGCCTAATTCATGGCAGAGTTCTTGACACTCCACATCATTATCAAAAAGCACCTCGATATGCTCACTAATAAAAGCAATAGGCACAAAGATATAATGGTCGGGATGCTGGCTTTGCTCCCGCAAATATTCCAAGACATCTGGTTTAATCCATGGCATCCCAATATCGCTCTCACTCTGCCAAGTGTTAGTATACTGGTCTGGAGCAAGACCGAGACCTTCAGCAATCAAGCGGCTATTGTCGTAGATTTGGTCGATATAAGGGTCTCCAAACTCCAAGGCCAAGACAGGTACGCTATGAGCCGAGAAAACGACCCGATAAGTCTGACTACCAATTTCTTGGATAATTTTTCGAATCTCCTCTACCCAATAATTGATAAGGGCTGGCTCGCGATACCAGTCCTTAATGACTTGGAAACGGATGGTCTGGCTCTCTAGGAATTTCTCATAGCCCATTACGGAGTAATAGGAAAAATGAGGTTCCAAGATTAAACAGAGGCAGTCTTCAATCCCATCTGCCTCCATCTGTGCAATGACATCGGGGATGAAGGGACGCGAAAATTTATTAGCAAAATAAACGTTCGCTTGGCCTTCTAGGGCCTCAGCTACTAGCCTCACTTCTTCCCTGGTAATGGCCTGGAGAGGCGTGCCACCAATCCGAACATAATTATCATATAGGGTTTTGATTTCATCTTCTTCTGGACGAACACCCCGGCGAATATTGGTGAAAAATTCCGCGACTGCTTCATAGCTAATCGCTTCTGGTGACCCAAAGGTCATCATGAGAACAGCTTTCTTAGACATGTCAAACTCCTTATGTGTGTGTCGTAGTTTCCGTCTCTTATTCTATCATAGAAAGGGCTTTATCGAAACTGGTTATAGATACTTAGTCCACTCTAACTTATCCGACAAATAGAAAATATAGCCTAATCGAGTCAACAGGTGCATAAATTCCCTCCTAAATCTTAATATCTATCGTGTTCTTCATACCAGCCCAGCAAGATATTTTAGAACAAAGGATATTGCCAGATCTGGCATAAATGAATATAATCATTGTTTCCTGTTAATCTTTTAATTCCCTTAGTATGATTCTAACCCACGACTCCTTTCTCTTGACAGTACTTTTTAGTTTTGATAGATTGATAGGACTAAACTCGGAGAATTGGTTACAAAGAGATATCCAAGCAGTAATTCAATGCTTCAAATGTTTTTAGATAATGGGCTCGGCTAGACTTAAGCTATCCAAGAGCTAAATCACAACCAATTAAGGAGCATTCATATGTATCTCGCTATTAAAGAAATTCTGCAAAATAAATTACGTTATAGTCTTATTGTATCCACCATTTTTCTGATCACCTTCATGGTCTTTTTCCTGACTAGCCTAGCGCTTGGATTGATTAGAGCCAATCGCATTGCAGCAGATAACTGGGAAGCAACAGGCGTCGTCTTATCTGATTATGCCAACAAAAATTTGACTGCTTCTTTTATTCCTGAGGCCAATTACCAAGATAAGCTCTCGGATGACGTGGCTGCTCTTGGTTTTATGTCTGTCGTTACAAATCTCAAAGACAATGACGATAGTGAAAAATTCAATCTTTCTCTCTTTGCCCAAAACTGGGACAGCTTTATTGCACCTAAGTTAACTGAAGGCAATTATCCAACTCAGGATGATGAAGTGGTGGTTGACGAATCTTTGAAAAACTACGGCGTCGAACTGGGAGACGAGATTCAGCTTAATGGGAGTAAGACCAACTATAAGGTTGTGGGGTTAACTACTAATAGTAAATTTTTCACTGCACCTGTCGTATACAGCAGTTTGACAACCTACTGGACCTTACAAGGAACGCTTGACTCTAGCCGTTCGGTTTCAGCCTTAATCTTAAAAAATGATCAAATGATTAATGCGGACGAATTGACTCAGGTTACGGAGGATGAGATGATCTCCCGTATTCCTGGTTATAGCCCTCAGAAAAATGTGTTCTCTGGGATGATTGTTGCCATGATTGTGATTACTGGTCTGATTGTCGGTATCTTCATTTATATTCTTACCATTCAAAAGTTGGGCATATATGGCGTGATGCGCGCTCAAGGGATTCAATCTAGAACCATTGTTTGGTCCTTATTTTGCCAAATATTCATCCTGTCTCTTATTGGGATTGGCTTAGCTTTAATTGGAATTTGGGCGATTACTTTTGTCTTGCCAACAACCTTCCCTTCCTATCAAAATTGGGCTGCTTATGGTGCCTTAAGTCTGGTTATTGCTTTGATGGCGTTACTTGGCGGAATGATTTCATTACCGCGCGTGCTCAAGATTGATCCAATTACTGCTATTTCCGAATAAGGAGAAAAAAGATGACTAAATTAATTGAAATGAAACAAGTAACGAAAACTTACGGGCATGGGCATTTACAGGTGGTTGCTTTGCACGAAACAAATTTCCATCTCAATGCTGGTGAGTTTGTGGCCATTATTGGACCGTCAGGTTCCGGGAAAACAACCTTCTTGACCACGCTCGGACAACTCCAACGTCCATCGAGTGGTGATATTCTTGTAAAAGGAAAAGATACGCATCAGTTATCTGAAAAAGAAAAAACGGCTTTACGTTTCAAGGAGTTTGGCTTTATTCTCCAAACTTCTAATTTAATCCCATTCTTAACCGTCAAAGAACAATTAGACTTAATCGACCGTTTGGATAAGGGGCGGTCGGTTAAGGAAGATCGTCAAAAATTATTCAATCTATTGGATTTAGACAAGGTCAAAAACAACTATCCCAAAGAACTTTCTGGGGGCGAACGTCAACGTGCTGCGATTGCAAGAGCCCTCTACAATAATCCAAATATCATTTTAGCCGACGAACCAACTGCTAGCCTAGACACCCAACGGGCCTATCAAGTCACTGATATGTTAGCGACGATTGCCCATGAACAAGGGAGAGGCGTTGTCATGATTACCCATGACACACGACTTTTAGACAAGTTCGACCGTATTTACACCATGAATGACGGCCAATTAAAAGAGAAAGTCTAAAACTATTGGTAAGTAATTCCATCTATTTGGTCTGCATATATAGAGAAAAAGCCTTGAACCCAAGGCTTTTTTCTTTTCAAATTTATCTCTGTTTTTTAGGCTTTCATTAGCAGAGCCCCACACTCGGCAGTTCGCTGTTACCGTATCGTTTCGTCGTAAACTCCTTACTCTACGACAGCTATCCCATGGGCGGAACATGTGCTTCTACTTCGCTGATGCCTCAGCTCGTACAAGCAGTGATACCGCCTCAACATGTGCAGTCTGCGGGAATAAATCAACCGGCTGCACCCACTGCAGCTCATAACCTGCCTGGGCCAAGAGTTGGCAATCCCGGGCGCAGGTGGCGGGATTACAGGACACGTAGACAATCTTGTCCGGCGCCAGTTCAATCAGGGTCTTAACGAATTCTGGGTCTAGGCCCTTGCGTGGTGGGTCGACCACCGCTGTATCAAAATGAATACCTTCTGCCTGCCAAGCGGGTAGCACTTCTTCAGCTTTACCGGCTTGGAAGGTCACATTGGTAAGGCCATTGGCCTCGGCATTGGCCCGCGCCATGTCGATGGCCTCCGGGACAATTTCCATAGCATAGACCTGACCGGCTTGGCGGGCTAGGGCTAGGGAGATGGTGCCAATCCCGCAGTAAGCATCCAGGACGGTCTCACTGCCAGATAAATCGGCTGCCTCAATGGCATAGCGATAGAGGGCTTCGGCCTGAGGGGTGTTGACCTGATAGAAGGAATGCGGGGAGATGGAAAAGTCTAAGCCCAGCATCTGGTCCTGATAAACTGACTGGCCCCACAAGAGGCGATTGGTCGGCCCCATAATGACATTATTGGCCTGCGTATGGCTATTGAGGACCAGGCTAACTAGGTTAGGAATGGCATCGGTCAGGGCTTCCACCAACTGCTCTTCTCGAGGCAGACCTTTGCCATTAACCACTAGTATCAGCATGATTTGGCCGCTATAGTGACCGCGCTTGACGATGATATGGCGAATTTGGCCCTTGCGACTTTCCTCGTCGTAGGCAGTATAGCCCAACTGGCGCAAGATATCCCGTGTCTTAAGAACGGCTTGGTCGATAGCTGGATCTTGAATATGGAAATTCTCCACCGGCACCAGTTGGTGGCTGTTCTTACGGAAGAAGCCAGTCTCCAACTGCCCTTTGACCGTCCGGACAGGAATTTGCGCCTTATTACGGTATTGCCAAGGATGGTCCATGCCATGAGTCGGCCGAACTTCCAGACTTTCCGGGAATTTTCCTAGGCGACTGAAGACTTGCTTGACTAGGGCTTGCTTAGCCTTAAGCTGGGCAGGATAAGCTAGATGTTGCAGGGTCATAGTGCCAATCTGCCGGCCGATAGGGTCGGTAATTTCCACGCGGTCCGGACTGGCCGTTAGAATCTCTTCTAGGCGCGCAAAGCCGAAGGACTTGCCGACCTTGAGGACCTTAATGGCCACCTGCTCGCCCGGAATGACGCCCTCCACAAAGAAGGGATAGCCGTCAATTTTGACGACACCCTGGCCTTCATGGGTCAGGTCCACTACCTGGCCTTGGTGTACTTGGTTCTTCTTAAATACTTGTTTTGCGTCCATCTTCAGTCTCCTTTGCTCTTCCCTCTTATCATACCACGAATCAAAGGCTAGGCAAAGACGTGGCTCCTCCTTGCGGGCTAGTTTAGGAAGCCATATGCCAGCTTTTTCGTCGAGCCAGTCCATTGCTCTACCTATCCATGGACTGGCGACACATTTCCTAGGCTATCTCGCACTTTTTGACCTATTTTCGTCGAGCCAGTCCATTGTTCTGGCCATCCATGGACTGGCGCTGACCTTTTACCTAGCTTGCCCTGCTTGTATTAAGTGCTAGTGGTATCCTGAATACAACAAAAGAGGCAGGGTCTAGCCTCTGCCTCGACTTGTCTTATTTACTTACCATCTTGCCGGCAACACGTCCGAAGGTGATGATATCAGCGATGGCATTCCCGCCTAGGCGGTTAGCCCCATGAATCATACCAGTTAATTCACCGGCTGCATAGAGGCCTTCAATAGGCTTGCCAGCTTCATCTAAGACCCGAGTATCCTTGTCGGTCACCAAGCCCCCCATGGTGTGGTGGACACTTGGGCGAACTTTTTCTAGGATATAAGGGCCTTCTTCCAAGGATGCCAAGCCAGCCCGGTGGTTAAAGTCGGGGTCTTTCTTGTCCTTGGCATATTGGTTAACCTTGGCTACCGTTTCCTTGAGCTTAGCTGGATCGATGTCGAAGTGAGCCGCGACTTCTTCCAGCGTATCTGCTTCAACTAGCAGGCCTTGTTTCTTGAGTTCTTGATACTCAGCTTGGTGGTGCTCCTTAGAGTGGGAGATATCGTCGGTCTTCTGGTTCCAGAGTTGATAAGCATAGCCCCCTGGTTGAGCCAGAATAGCCTTAGAAATCACATCCCGCCGGTCCAATTCTTCGACAAAGCGCTGGCCCTCTTGATTAATGAGGACCGCCCCATCGAAACGGGTATCGGCTAAGAGGGAAATTTCCCCAGTCTCAGGGTTAGACACCGGATAGGTTTGAATGGAAGACATGTTGGTGACCGCTGCGCCAATGGCTTGAGCCATGACAATGCCGTCCCCCGTTGAACCCACACTATCGGTAGACAGGTAGCGCTCGTCCATCTCAGGGTTGTATTGCTTACGCATGTCAATGTTAGAGCCAAAGCCCCCCGTAGTCAGCACGACCCCATTCTTAGCATGGAAAGTCACGGCCTGACCTTGATGGTCTGCCTTAACGCCGACAACACGCTTGCTGTCGTCTTGGATGAGTTCAGTAGCCTTGGTGTTAACTAAAATCTTTACGCCCAGTTCTTCTGCTTTAGCATTGAGCTTGGTCACCAGTTCTTGGCCTGTGTGGCCTTCTGGAATCAGGGCCCGCTTGTAAGAATGGCCGCCAAATTGGAAGAGCTTGTCTTCTAGGAATTTGACGCCCACCACGTCACGTAGCCATTCGGCTGACTCTAGGGCATGTTCTGCTAGATACCGAACCATCTCAGGATTACCCAGATTGTCGCCACCCTTCATGGTGTCTTGGTAGTAGGTTTCTACGCTGTCGCCTTCAATTCCTAGTTTCTTCTGAACCCAGTTGCCTGGCGCATTCATTTCGCCACCACTAATGAGAGTGTTCCCGCCGACAGCTGGCATCTTCTCGATGATAACCACGGATTTTCCGGCTTGGGCTGCTTCGATAGCTGCACTAAAGCCCGCACCCCCTGCCCCGACAACGACCACATCATAGGATTGTTCGCTGTCTAGCTGCTCTTGGGTTGAAGTAGTAGAACTTACTTCTGCTAGGGTCACGCCTGATTTCTTGACGGCATCTTGAACGGCTTCCAGATAGCCTTGGCTAGTGGCTGTGGAGCCAGACACCACATCGACATCGGCCTTGTTGTTGCCGATAATCTTATCCTTAAGTTGCTTGTAGACGGGTGTGGCTAGGACCTCGTTCTCATCGGATTGGAGCACCTTAATGTCTGCAATCCGGTCATCTTGGAAGGTCACTTCCACCTCGACAGTCCCGTGTTTACCCTGGCCTTGGCCCTTGACCGTTTGGCTGCTGGCTGCCTGAGCTAGGCTAGCCAAGGGACCCATGACTAGGACTAAGAGGGCTAAGACTAGCCAGAACTTTTTCCAGTAATTTTTCATATTCCATCCTCCTAACTATTTTTACCACCAAGACTTGGCTCAGAATCTTGGTTGACTATCTATTATACTCCTTTTTAGGTTGACTGTCTTTGCATATTCTTGCTGAAAACATGCGTAATCTTGCGGTCTTATCCTTCAACTTTCTGTCAAGATTTGCTAAAATCTGATATTATTCTTAGTTTTAGTTGACAAGGAAGAGCTAGTATTCCACTAATATCTAGGTCACATATGGACTTTTACATTCCAAGAACCCTGATGACTTTCCTATTTATCTATTCTATAGATAAATAGGGTTTAAGTTGGCAAATCTACGTTTATTTCTCGTCACATATTTCTCAGACCTACTTGTCCATGAAAGTAGGATCCCTATTGTTGTGACCTAAACTTTTCGATGCATAATAAAAGAGGATAGGAACAAGACATTCTCTAACCTCTTAAGAATCTATTATTTATCTCTATATGTGAATCTAGCACAAGACCATTCTCATCTACAAATTTCTGCCAAGATAGTAAGCAAAATCCTTAGGCATGAATGCACTAGGTTGGGGAACTATCCTCCCTCTACTTTGATTTACGACATATGAATAACCTGATCACTTAGAAGCTCAATATCTTGTTCTAGGTGAGAGGCTATGAGTATAAGTCGACCTTTAGAACGGTAATCTAGCAACACTTGTCGAATGTTAGCAACTGACTGCTTATCCAATCCATTCATAGGTTCATCTAGCAAAATTACATCGGGAGATTCCATGAAAGCCTGAGCCAAGGCAAGCTTTTGCTTCATTCCTAATGAGTAGTGCTTGACCTTCTGACGCGAGTTCGGGTCGAGTCCTACTAGAGCTAGGTGCTCACGAATCGTCGCATCATCAATCTTCCCATTAATAAGCGCCAATTGCTTGAGGTTATCAAAACCCGAATACGCCTCTAAGAACCCTGGCGTTTCAAGAATCAAGCCCAAACTTGGAAGAAACTGTATATCTCGACCTAGCACCTGACCATCAATGTCAATTTGACCACTAGTTACAGGCTCCAGTCCACAGAGACATTTGAGAAGAACCGTTTTACCTGAACCATTATAGCCAACAACCCCATAAATTTTTCCACCTTCCAATGTTAGGCTAAGATCTTGGAAAACTGTTTTTTGTTTAAATCGCTTACTGATGTTATGAATGTGAATCTTAGTCATTTGACACGCACCTTTCTGGTCTTGAGGCGAAAAGCAAGGATTCCCATAAGAATGATATAAAGGACTGCTAATCGAAGACAGACGTTCTCTAAGCTAGGCAGGCCGGAATGTGGCTCATACTTAATCTGATAAATACTGAGCCAGTTTAGAGGTGAAAGGTAATAGATCCAGTGACCTGACGCCAAAGAGAAAAATACCGACTCTACTACTAAACCGCAAGCCACCATCAGGCCCAGATTTTGGGCAAGTTGATTGAATGTAAGGATTACGAGACCTAATAAGATAACTAACAACCAAAAGAGTAACAATGTCTGGATTAGGGCAGCTCTTGGCGTGTAGTATTGGAAGGCAACCTCATGAGCCGCCCCCTCCAAATACTCCGTTGAGGTCACCCTCCCCTGAGCTAAGGCATTAAGCAAGCGCCCCCAAGAGTCCAAGTTCCAGTTGAGATGCGGTTGAATCAATGCCCATATTAAGCCCACATTGAAAGCAACGAATACAGTACTACTAACCACCACATAAAGAACTTGACTTACTATCCAGCGGACATACCCCAGTTTGAGCACTAGCCAGAACTGAAAACTATTGCGGAAAGGCAAGACACTAAAAAAGATAATCGCCCCTACCATGACAATAGCCACATACCAATAACTCCCCATCAAAACTGCGATAATACTCAAGGGATAAGTCTCCTGATACTGGGTTGCAAGACGCCTATAGGGTAAAATAATAATGAGACTATAGAGTAACAAGTAGAGACCTATTGGCAAAAGCCTCTTCCATGTCAACTGCTGTCGTAAATGAAGACTCAGGGCACGTAAGGTTCCCATTAAACCACCCCTTCTTTCTCGTAAAAGTGCCATTGGCGCTCGAGGGCTACCTTGATAGCCCAGGTTACTAGGAAACTGATAACTACGAGATAGCAATAAGGAAAAATAAGGCCAAAGAGCCGACGTATGGCCTCGTTACCGAACTGAAAGTACTCCATAGCTTCTATTAAGGTATTATCAGCAGACAAGACTGAAGACGGTAAAAGGAAAAATGGGACTACCTTCTCCAAACCAAATTCTGTAAAGAAGAACCACCAGACTACCGGCATCATATAGCTAGTCAATTTATTCGGATAGTAAACGGTCACCCAAACTCCTATTAATGCATAAAATGACAGCATCAAGCCAATACTACTTATTAGTTGAAGGTAAAAAATTAGGTGGTGTCCGTCAGCATATAGCCAATTGTTGGTCATCACCGTGACTACGGATTCTGGCGTCTCGATAACAGATAGTGGGGCTCCAGTCAACAGATAGGCGAAGAAAAGTAATCCTGATAGGAATCCTATCCCATAGACTCTCAATAGAACGCGCCCCACCAAACCAAACGCATAGCCACCATAACCGCCGCGCGTGAGCAAAAAAGGTAAGCGATTCTGACCGTAGTCCTCACAAAAAAGAGCTAAGGCGGCCTGGCTACCAGCCAAAAGGTAGGTTGCTATAGCCACTTTTTGGTTGAAAGCTGAGTAAAAATAATATGCGACCGATTGTGGTTGGGAGGTGCCTTTCATAATATAGAAATCCCTATAAGATACCATCATTGCTACTAGCACAATTGCGCCTACGCCGAACCAAATACGCCTATCTTGCAGAAAAGTTCGTACATAAAAGCGTATCTTACGCATCCTACTGCACCTCTTTCCAATTAAGTGGATTCAGGTAAAACTTTTCTAGGCGATTTTCTTCCTTCGCAGTAACCACAACAAGTGGTTGATAGCTTCTCGCTTCGTAGAGTTGCCCTTCATTTTGTTCAATAGGAAGGGAAGCATATTCTATTTGTATATTTTCGATATATACTGGATTTTCCAGTAAAGTCTCTTTGTATTTCTCTTTAATCGCCTCAATTGCTTGAGCGTAGCTGACTAATATTTGTTCACTCGCCTGAGTAGGGAGGTAAACACCTAGCATGTCCGCATGAATAATTCCAGACTCAGTGATTGCAAACATAAAATTTGTACCATATGTCACGTTAAGTTGTCCGCGTGAACCTAACATGACATTTGAATCAATCACCCGGTACCCTTCAATCTTTGGATAGACACTAATTACACATAAATCCTCCACTTGATTATCGTAGATGCTGAAATCTGTTCCTTCTTTCATGGGATTTTTTTTCATTTGAGGTAGATAGGCTTCAAATGATTGTTTAGATACTGTCGCAATTACATAATCATAATCGGAAAAGTTGAGCTGATAAATTCCAATGAATTTTTTTACTTTATCTAAAGCTTCATCACTTGAGAAACCAATACTATCCTTAAAATTGCTGTTATCTGAAGTCTTGTCCGCAGAATCTGCTAAAAGCGAACTATATAGTGATACTAAAGGAGCTTTGGATTTATTATCTAGCGTAATCCACATTCCATTTTTATTTACTAAAGCCTCCCCAGTCATCTGACCTAGAACTAATTGAGTGTGCGTACTACCATCCCCCGTGAGACTGCTCTCTTGGGCTCCTTCTCCCATCCACTCCATAAGTTTTTTAGTGGCGAACGCTTCATCTCCAGTCGAAACACCATATTGATATAGTTTAGTCTGGAAATCGCGTTTTATATTGTCAGAAATATAAACTTTGGCTACCAGTTCCTGATAACCATCCACTAATTGTGTCTCCGCATTGGAAGAGCTTATGGACTCCTGCTTTTGTTCGTTTGAATAAGTACATCCAACACATAGCAAAACAGAATAAACTAAAGTAAATACACGTTTCATCACGTCACTCTCCATTTCTATATGGGAATAAAGCCATATGACAAAATATCATATGGCTTATATGTCTCTTAATTCATCCTAATTATTCCATCTATGCGCAAAGCGACCATAGTAAACTATCGTGCTTAGAAGCATTTAAATAATTGCGTCCATTACTTCCTACCATAACCAGTGCATTAGCAACACCTTGGCTCCACACGATAATCATTGACAAACGCAACAATAACGCCAACAACAATTTTCCTCTTGAAAGACTTCTCAATCCGTTTTGTATCCGGATACAATTATAGCATACGTATTCCATAACTAGTTGTCAATCATTTTTAATTCAAATTAACAGTATATATACTGTGTAAATTATATTCTAAAACATAATTTATCATTAGAAATTTAATTTCACATACATAAAATACGT
>CBDFAX010000020.1:0-38917 GCA_965245735.1 uncultured Abiotrophia sp.
ATGAGGGCCATGTGGTCGTTGAGAATGAGCCGGCTGTAGCGACTCATGGTCTTGGCAAAGTCGCGCAGACGCCCCTGCCAGAGACTGTTCAAATCCTTCATGCCGTCACCTCGCGACTGGCCATTTGGATATAGAGTTGATCCAGACTAGCACCGGGCGCTTCTAGGGCTTCTTGCAAGTCCGCCAGGCTACCCTGAGCGTAGAGGCGGCCAGCCTGCATCATGAGGTAGGAGTCAGCTAGATTTTCCACCAAACCTAGGACGTGAGTCGTCAAGAGGATGGCGCAGCCGGCTTGGGCGCGGGCCTGGAGAATATCCTTGAATTGCTGAATGGCCAAGGGGTCTAAGCCCAAGAAAGGCTCGTCAATAATCAGGAATTTGGCATCGGAGACCAAGGCGCAGACAATCATGACCTTTTGCTTCATGCCCTTAGAAAAGTGGGTTGGGAACCAATCCAACTGCTTGTCCAAACGGAAAAGCTTGAGTAGGGGTTGAGCCCGGTCCATCACGACTGCCGGGTCTAGGCCATAGCCCAGGGCCGTCAGTTCCAGGTGCTCGCGCAAGGTCAGAGCTTCATAGAGAATGGGCGTCTCAGGCACATAGGCTAGCTGGCTGGCAAAGGCCTGGTGGTTTTCCTGCAGGCTGAGACCGTCCAGGGTGACCGTCCCAGCTTGGGGCTTAAGCAAGCCCAGGATAGTCTTGAGCAGGGTGGATTTGCCCGCCCCATTGAGCCCAATCAGGGCGACAATTTGGCCCCACTCAATCTGGAAGTTAATGTCTTGGATGACCGGCACCTGGCGGTAACCACTGGCCAATCCGGCTACACGAATTGTCATAGTGTCTCTTCTCCTTCAGCTAGAATCACTTGCCAGGCAGCCAAGGCTAGGCTGGTCTTGGACTGTTGGGGCAGGAGAACTTCCTGACCCTGAGCCCCCAGGACATAGACTTGGTTCTTGTCGGAGTTGAAGCCGATGGCCGGGTTGGACACATCATTGGCGATGAGCCAGTCGGCCCCTTTCTTGCTTAACTTAGCTCGGGCATGTTCTAGCAAATTCTGGGTTTCCGCCGCAAAGCCGATGAGGACTTGCTGGCGCTTGGTTTGGCCCAATTGAGCCAAAATATCTGGGTTTTCGACTAGGTCTAGTTGCCAGTCCGTCTGACCGGCCACCTTCTTGATCTTCTGATTATAAGGATGCTTGACCCGATAGTCGCTGACGGCTGCAGCCATGACGACATAGTCCATTTGGTCGTAGTGGGAGGTCATGGCCTGGGCCAATTCTTGGGCTGACGCCACCTCTTGGACTTGGACACCTTCTGGTGGCAGGAGGCTCTGAGTAGTGGAGACCAAGGTGACGGTCGCGCCCAACCAGTCAGCCGCCTGGGCCATGGCATAGCCCATTTTACCAGACGAATCGTTGCTGATGTAACGGACTGGGTCAATGCGCTCGCGAGTACCCCCGGCCGAGACAATGACCTGCTTGCCGGCTAAGCTTTGAGGCAAATGGGTCCGGGCATAGAGGCGCTCGACTTGGGCCACAATGCGATGGAGTTCAGGTAGGCGGCCTTTGCCTTCATAGCCTTCCGCTAAGAAACCTGTGTCAGGCTCCATAATGGTCAGGCCATCTGCTCGCAGTTGGGCCAGGTTGCGCTGGGTCGCGGGGTTCTCGTACATATGGACATTCATGGCCGGCACCACCAGAACAGGGGCCGTCACGGCCAAGAGGGTAGTGATCACCACATCATCTGCCAGTCCGTGCGCCATTTTGGCTAGACCATTGGCTGTGGCTGGCACCACCAGGGCTAGGTCGCACCAGTCAGCCATGGCCACATGTTGGACTTGGCTGGGCTCCCGCTCGTCAAAAGTATGGGTGAGGACCGGACGCTTGGTCAGGACCTGCAAGGTCAGCGGCGTCACAAATTCCTGGGCCGACTGAGTCATGGCCACCTGAACTTGGGCACCCTTTTTAATTAACTGGCGAACCAGCTCTGGTACCTTATAGGCCGCGATGCCCCCCATGACAAAGACACCGATTTTTACATTTTCTAACACGCGGAGCCACCTCCAATCATTTTCCTTCTTATTTTAGCATATTCCAGCAAAAAAAGAGAGGGCCAGGCCTCTCCTCCTTAAACGCGACTGGACAGGGTGGCCAGATAGACGTCAATCTCCTCCTGGCTGATATGGCCGATGCCACCCAGGTTGTACCAAATAGGATTGAGGAAGCCTACATCCTTGAAGGTGCCGGCCATGGTCGTGCCCCGAATAGGGTCGCCAAAGACCTGCTCCAAGTCTTCCGTAGAAGCGGCTGAAGTCGTGAAAATGTAGGTCTTGCGCACCTGGCGGCTGGCTAGGAGGCGTTGATTTTCGGTTTCGAATGCCGACTTAGGCAGCAACACCTTATCCAGGAAGCCCCGCATAATGGCGGGCATGTCATACCACCAAATAGGATAGATGAAAATAATTTGCTCTGTCTGGTCCAAAATTTGGACATAGCGCTCTACCTGGGGATCGGTCGTCTTGCCTTCCCCATAGACGGCTAAGTCCGCAGCCGACAGAACCGGATTGAACTGGTCAGCATAGAGGTCGAGTACGGTCACCGGGTGGCCCTTGGCCTCTAGGGTGGCGACTAGGCGCTCCAAAATAGCATGGTTGAGACTGCCCTCATAGGGGTGGGCGTAAACAATGGTCGTTTGCATGGTCATCTTAGCACGTCCTTTCTCTGAGTTTGGTAGGGTTTTCCATATTGTAACATATTTTGGGGCTGATATTAAGTGAGGTGGCTAGGTAGGGGGTGAGGTAGCTAAATAGCTGGTGCGGTGGCCGGAGGAGCTAGTGGTCCACTCGATGGAGTGGACCACTGGCTCACGGCTTTTGTGCCCTTTTAGTCTTTTTTGAGCACTTACCATGCCAGCTAGTGGTCCACTCGGCAGAGTGGGCCACTGGCTCACGACTTTTCCGCCCTTTTAGTCCTTTTTGGACACTTAACAAGCTAGCTAGTGGTCCACTCGACGGAGTGGACCACTGGCTCACGACTTTTGCACCTTTTTAGTCGTTTTTAGACACTTAACAAGCCAGCTAGTGGTCCACTCTGCCGAGTGGACCACTAGCTGGCTTGGGCTCTGTTCTAGTAGATTTTGGGTGCTAGCTTCTTAGCCTTGTTGCCACTCCCCTATTTATCTATTACATAGATAAATAGGGGACAACCCTTGCAAATTACGTGTCCAAAAGAGCACAATTTACACAAAAAAGACGAGGACAAGTCCTCGTCTTAAAATTAATTAGCGTTCAAGATCTACGCGTTGGCTGACAAAGTACATGATGACGGAGCCTAGTGTCAACATAACAAATTCACTGATGAAGAGTGATAGATAGGTTGCCCAGAAGCCAGCTTCTGCTGCGCCTAAAACTAATAGCTCTAAGGCAATGACAAACATGGATAGGGAGAAGACCAGGGTCAAGACAGCGTAACGTACAATTGTTTGTGTCTTAGCGGATGTCCCTTTGGCAAGGGCTGCGACGACCAAGTCCCCAATCCAGCGTGCTAGCCAGAGGAAGAGTAAGGTCTGCAAGGTCCCTACGACCATATCAACCGGGCCATATTGATAAGCATTAACGATGAAGACCCCTAAGGTCACGGCGTAGACATAGCGCTTGTTATAGAGACTGGTGAAGTTAAGCGTCTCTGCCAAGCGGAACTGAACCGGGCCAAAAGAATAAGGCAGGGTCAAGAAAGTCAAAACGATATAGAGGCCGGCAACTAAGCCTGCGCGGGTCAGCTCACGGCTGTCCTTCCAGTTGGGCCAACTTAGCCAACTAGGTTTAAGATGGTTTTTCATATAAGTTCCTCCTTTGTAGTCCGGCTCAGGCCGACTAGTACTTACTGCGACCAAAGGATGCTAAGTGTCGCAGGGGGCTGTCCCATCATGACAGCGACCCTATCTAGTCTACCATTTTCTGGTGATTTTGCAATAGCTAATTGACACAATCTCCGTTATAATGAAGGTATCAATGCCCAAGGAGGAGTCATTATGCCCCATCTATACTTTGCCAGCCCCCTCTTCACCGAAATGGAGCGGGCCTTCAATGCCCAAGTGGTTGCTAACCTACGTGCACAAGTTCCTGACCTAACCGTCTTCCTGCCCCAAGAGCAAGAAGCTATTAACGATAAAAATGCCTACGCCGATTCCCAAATGATTGCCCGCTACGATACGGAAGCCGTCCTCAAGAGCGACGTTCTGGTGGCCGTCCTAGATGGGCAGATTATCGACCCAGGCGTAGCCTCTGAAATCGGCATTGCCTATCAGGCTGGCATCCCGGTTGTGGGTCTCTATACCGATGTCCGCCAACAAGGGGGCAGTCACCCCGAAAAACTCAAGGCCTTGCAAGACGTAGCCGAGTCTCAATTTAGCTATGTCAACCTCTACACGACCGGCCTCATTAAGCTAAGAGGCGAGATTGTAACGGCTTCTGCTGATCTGCCGGCCGCTGTCCAACGCCAACTAGCTCAAGTTGCCAAATAAATGAGCCAAGCCCGCTAAAATATGGTATGATAGTAGGGTATGCGTCAAGCTGACTTGACCCAACATGAACCAAGGAGGAAACACTTAAATGATCAACGTTTCAAACGTGAGCTTACTCTTTTCAGATCGTAAATTATTCGACGATGTCAACATTACCTTCACCCCTGGCAACTGCTACGGGGTTATTGGGGCCAACGGGGCAGGTAAATCTACCTTCCTGAAAATCTTGGCCGGCGATATCGCGCCAACTACCGGGAATGTCTCCATGGATCCCCATGAGCGCCTGGCGGTCCTCAGTCAGAACCACTATGGTTTCGAAGACTTCACTGTTATCGAGACCGTGATGATGGGCCACAAGGAACTCTATGACATTATGAAAGAAAAAGACGCCATCTACGCTAAGGAAGACTTCAGCGATGAAGACGGTGTCCGCGCCGGCGAACTGGAAGCTGCCTTTGCTGAAATGGGCGGTTGGGAAGCTGAAGCCGAAGCTAGCAACATGCTGCAAGGCTTAGGTCTCGGCAAGGATCTTCACTACAGCTACATGCGTGAGCTGATTGAAGCCGACAAGATTAAGGTGCTCTTGGCCCAAGCCCTCTTTGGCAAGCCAGACAACTTGCTCTTAGACGAGCCGACCAACGGTTTGGATGCAGCCGCTATCGAATGGCTGAGTGACTTCATCTTGAACTTCCCTAACACGGTCATCGTAGTTTCCCACGACCGGCACTTCTTGAACACGGTCTGCACCCACATGGCCGATGTGGACTTCGGGAAAATCAAGCTCTATGTCGGTAACTACGACTTCTGGCTCCAATCCAGCCAATTGGCTGCTAAGATGGCCGCTGACCAAAACGCTAAGAAGGAAGAGAAGATTAAGGAACTTCAAGCCTTCATCGCCCGCTTCTCAGCTAACGCTTCTAAATCCAAACAAGCAACTTCCCGTAAGAAGATGCTGGATAAAATTACCCTGGATGACATTCAACCATCCTCCCGTCGTTACCCATTTGTAGGCTTCACGCCAGAACGCGAAATCGGCAATGACTTACTACGGGTAGAAGGCCTGAGCAAGACCATCGATGGCGAGAAGGTCTTAGACAACATTACCTTCACCCTCCGTCGTGATGACAAGGTAGCCTTCCTCAGCCGTAACGACATCGCCCTCTCTGCCTTCTTCGATATTATCATGGGCAAGATGGAAGCCGATAGCGGTAGCTTCGAGTGGGGCGTGACCACCAGTCAAACCTACCTGCCTAAGAACTCTGGCGACGAATTTGACGGCGTGCACTTAAGCATTGTGGACTGGCTCCGTCAATACGCTAGCAAGGAAGAGAGCGACAACACCTTCTTGCGTAGCTTCTTGGGTCGTATGCTCTTCTCTGGGGAAGACGTCATGAAGGAAGTCAATGTCCTATCCGGAGGCGAAAAGGTTCGCTGCATGCTGTCTAAGATGATGCTATCTAAGGCTAACGTCTTGGTATTAGACCAACCAACCAACCACTTGGACTTGGAATCTATTACCGCACTTAACGACGGCCTGATTAAGTTCAAGGGCGCCATCCTCATGGCTTCCCACGACTACGAGGTCCTCAACACCACCTGTAACCGGGTCATCGAGTTGACACCTAACGGCGCCTTCGACCGCATTGACACCACCTATGAAGAATACTTGGAAAACAAAGACGTGCAACAACGCGTCAATGACTTGTACCAAGGGAAATAAGCTATTTAAAAGAGGGCTGGCATGATGCTAATCCTTTGTTTTTACCCACAAAGAAAAGTCCCAATATATCATATATGATATATTGGGACTTTTTCATTTTTACCGATAGAAGCCTTGCTGACACAATGTGTCAGTAGGGATTTCTTGTCGTCTCGAAGGTTCCCAACCAGAGCCACTGACAACTCATCAAACGCCTTAAGAACTCAATGCCTTATCTAGAGCGCATAATCTGCCCATCCTCTAGCACAAATACCGCATCATAGCGATGAGCACTGGCTTGATCTGAGTGATGAGAGATGTGTAACAAGGTGAGCCTAGGCCAGCCTAACAAGAGATTTTCTGCTTGCTTAAATGACTCTGGATCCAAGGCCGATAGTCCCTCATCCACAATTAAAATCGGCTTATGCTGCAAAAGTGCTCGGATTAAGGCGATACGTTGCTTCTGTCCACCCGACAAGGCACTTTCTTCGTTATATTGCTCTTGCTTAAGATGGCTCACGTCAGGGAAGCGGTCGCCTAACCCGAAGGCTTGAATGAGTCGCATGACTTCTTCTTCATCACACATCTGACGTAGCGTAATGTTATCCCACATACTCCCCCATAACATCTGAGCTTTTTGTGGTACATAGGCAATGTAATGTTGAATTTGCTCGTAAGTCAACTGGTCT
Source organism: uncultured Abiotrophia sp. (assembly GCA_965245735.1). Lineage (GTDB taxonomy): Bacteria > Bacillota > Bacilli > Lactobacillales > Aerococcaceae > Abiotrophia. Next base: position 6,909 of record CBDFAX010000020.1, read on the forward strand.
AAAGAACACTTATCTAACAAGACCGTCCCTGTAGGAGCGATTACGTCTCCTGTCAAAAGAGCCGCTAAGCTGGTCTTTCCAATACCGCTTTTCCCCGTTAATAAGTAGCGTTTACCCGGTTGAAGGGTTAGGTTAAGCCCTTGGAAGAGTGCCGGCTGTTCAAGCTGGCGCACTGCCAGCACAGGTTGATTGGCTGAACATTCAGCCACGAGCGTTTCCATGACTGGTTCCTGCTCGAGCTGATGCTTGGTATCTTGTATCGCTGATAAGTCGCTCAAGGCACTAATCAACAACTGAATGGGTAATACCAATTCGAGCGAAATACTATGTATGGACGTCAGCCCGCCTACAGTCAACTGCCCCTCCAACACCTGAAGCCCACCAATCCACAAGATTACCAAGGTCGTTGCGTAAAAACCTAATCCTGCTAGGACGTTCACGAGTGCACTATAGGATGATTTTGTATTAGCAATACGATTTATGTCAGCATAGTCACGGGTCAGATCTTCGGAATATTCCCTTTCGCTTTGGTGGTTACGCAGGAGACCGAAATTCTGTAAATAATTAACGAACCGCCGGCTATAAGATGATTTGCAGAACAGATAGTCTTGTTCTATTCTAGCTCTTAGCCGTTTGAACAACAGCGGCAACACAAGTGGAACCACAGAGGCAATGAAAATCCATACAGCCGTCACCCAGTTTAGACTGAGCAAAGCGACAGCAGCAATCAAAAATGAAATCGTCCCCTGGTAAACAGATAAGAGCGTATCATAATGGAGGCTCTTGACCTCTTCAATATCATTCGTCACTTGTGAGAGGTAGTGGGCCACATCTTGTTCAACCGCTCGTGGTCTCAAAGTCAAAATACGTGATAGCAAGGTTCCATGCAACCTAAAACCTTGACTATTTAGGTAGCGAGCGTTCAAAACTTGTCTCCCATATTCAACCAATAACATCCCCAAAATAATGATGGCTGTCACCATAATCTGATAAGAGAACTGCCCGTAATCTTGCGCAACCACTGCATTAAGAATGTACTGAATACGGTAATTAAATACAATATTAAGCACTGCTACTAACGTGATACAGACTAAGGTCGACCATAAATACTTATGTTTCATTTTGTCCCCCTCTTATGATGGCTCGATGTATCAGGTGGCAGATATTTTTTGTGGTAAGACCCACTGAGTTTAATTCTCTCTCCCATTCTAATATACCGCATAGTATTTTATATTTAACCAATCAGAATGTTTACTAGAGAAAAGAGTACGGTTTAATTATACCTGTTAAGGTTACATCTATCAATCTTAGCCACACAATAGACTATATGCAATAAACAATTATAATACAGTATCAAAATTAACCAATCACGCCTAACAGTACCCTATCCGCTAGTGTTACTAGCAAACAGAGTGCGGTTCCGTTTTTACCCACAAAGAAAAGTCCCAATATATCATATATGATATATTGGGACTTTTTCATTTCTAACGATAGAAGCCTTGCTCTGGGTCATAAGGGTGCCAGAGGTCGGAACGAATCTGGTTGAAGGCCTCATAAACCCGTTGGGACAGGCGCCCAACTTGGTCGAAGCGCGCATCATAGTCATTCCAGGAGTTGGTGTAGACGGCAATGGAATAGCTGCCGTACTGGGTCACGAAGGTGGCCACGTCATTTTGCTCTGGGGCACCTAGACCTGACTTGTTCCAGGAATCTGTCTCATAGAGATAGGTCCGCAGGAAGGAATGGCTGTTGAGTCGCAACTTGTCAATCAACATGGAATCCCATGGCTCGCCGTTGAGTTCATGGTTGGCTAGTTTGGCGAAAAGCCGGGCCGCATTATCTGGGGTGGTCTGGAAGCGGCCATTATCATTCTGGTAGTACTTACCTTCCAGATAGGTATCCAACATGCCCAACTCATGAGCGTGCTGGGTCACGATGCCCCCACCACCTACGGCTTCAATCAGCATATTAGCCGCCGTGTTATCACTATAGATGGCCACATAATCGACGAGCTCGTCTAGGCTGTAAACCGTCCCAGCCGGTGACTCATTAATATGGCCGGCACCTGGCACAATGTTAGAACCTTCCATAGCCATGGTCTGGCTTGGTTGGAGCTTGCCTTCTTTGTACTGGCGGTAAAGCTCGGTCAAGACATAGATTTTCTGCGTGCTGGCTGGGAAGAAGATTTGATTATCCACATCCACTTGGGCCATGGTCTCATTATCGACGAAGGAAGCTCCCGCCATAATGCCCATGCTGTCAATTTCCTCGCGCATGATTTGCTGGACGGTGTCAATGAGCTTACGCTCACTATAGTTGGTTAAGACATAGTCTTGATAGGTCAAATCCTGACGAATCCAGCCCAAGTCTTGGTAGCCGATGGCCACATGGAGCCAGGTCTGGTTATCGACTACAGCCTCCTCGGTCACTTCCATAGGAATGTCCGCATACTTGTTGGTATTGGCTAGGAAGTAGGAGTTAGGCTGGCCCGGGAAGTTGGACAGTAAGAGTCCATCCCGGCCGCGGTTGAGAATGGAATAACGAATGGACTGGCGGTCCACGTAATACATGGGTTCACTCTTAGCCTTAAGGTAGACAAAGCGAGCTTGGTAACTCGGCACGAAGGACTGGATAAAGGTCGCCTCATCAGCCCGTAGTCGAGCCGTTTCCTTGTCGATGGTTGCCTGCTGATCTAGGCGGCCATCCTTATAGTAGGTCCACTCACTACCAGGTTGGCCAAACCAGCCCGTATAAGGCCGGCCATGGCGATAGAGGTATTCCTCCTGCTGCTGGCCCCAATACCAGGCGAAGCCATTGGCATCCGTATCGGTCACCTGACGAATCCGCCGGGCGAAGGAAGTCTCGGTACGCTTATCTAATTCTTGCTTAGTAAAATACTGGGCGCTAGGCGCTTGGTTCTCCGGTTGAATGTCGACCTGACGCAGGTCCTCAACCAGTACCTCCCGCTGGGGGTCTAGGTCCACCGCATAGGTATCCACCCAGTTGGCCGCCCGCGCTAAGTGCGAGCGCTCGGTCGATTGCTTCATTTGCGGCATGAGCCAGAGGAAAAAGGCCGCTGCCACTAGCACCAGACCCGCCACCAAGCCCAGAGCTAATAGATAGTATCGTTTGTAGGAGCCAGGCGTCTGCTCTGTCCGCGTCTTCTTAGGCGCTTTCTGGCCCTTATGATTGGAACGGTACTGAGCCCGTGTTGGTTGACTCAAGCTGGCTGCCCCCCTTCTTGATTAGCCGGCGCAATCACAAAACGGAAGCGTGGCAGGAAGTGTTGGAAGAGGGCCTCGGTGTAGGCTAAAGTCGGCATCATGGTTTGGAAGTCCGGATAGGAGAAGCGTTCCCGTAGGGCAATCTCATCCGCCCCCTGGTTGACCGCACTTGACACGATATAGGCGTCATAGTCTAACTCGGTTAGGCCGCCCCCTTGGTCAGCATACCACTGGCCAGCCACTAGGCGGAAGATATAGTCTTCCTCTAGGCTTTCCCGAAGGGCGTCTTGGTCGATATCAGGATCTTCCTCGGTCATTTCCTTGAGTTGGCTGTAGACGGTCGTTGCCATATCTTCAGCATCTAGGACATATTGGGCCGTCTCCGCAATATAAGAAGCTAGGAAAGGCAGGATATGCTGGTAGAAGCGGGTCTGAATCTGGCTTTGGCGGAAAAGGTCCATGGCGTAGTGCTTGAGGTCGGTCAGGTTACTGACCCCTTGTAAGCCCAGTTCTGCCACCTGCTGGTCCGTCAGGCTGGCCTCTGCTTGATCTAGCTCAGGATAGGCTTGCTTAGCGACTTGATGGATAAAGACGCGGGCCACCTCTTCCCAAGAAGGTAAATGGATATCAAAGTAATAGTCTGGCACCTGCAAGGCAGTGATTGGCAGGTAATGACTGACTTGGTTCATGGCTAAGTCTCCTCTGTTCTAAATTCACTTTACCATTGTGGCAAATTTTCCCGGATTTAGCAAGGATTTTTGACTAAAAAGGCCGGTCAATCACCTCATTAAGGGACTAAGGGCAGGACTTGTTTGGCTCCTAGGCCTGCTAGCCCACAATTTGTTTCTAACTGAACACGTAATTTTGCTGACTCAGACCCTATTTATCTATGTAATAGATAAATAGGGTAAGCAAAAACCTAGCCACTGCATGGCTAGGTTTTACTGGTTAACTTAATTAATGAAGCACCTTATTCAGGAAGCTTTGGGTCCGTTCATGGCTTGGATGGCTGAAGAGTTCTTCAGGCACATTTTCTTCGACGATGAAGCCACCATCCATGAAGATGACGCGGTCGGCCACTTCACGGGCGAAGCCCATTTCGTGCGTGACCACAATCATGGTCATGCCGTCTTCTGCTAACTTCTTCATAACATCTAGGACATCGCCGACCATCTCAGGGTCCAGGGCGGAAGTGGGCTCATCGAAGAGCAGGACATCTGGTTGCATAGCCAGGGCTCGGGCGATGGCCACCCGTTGCTTTTGCCCCCCGGACAGGGAGTTAGGCGCTACATGGGCCTTGTCGGCCAAGCCAACTGACTCCAAGAGATAGAGGGCCAGGGACTCGGCTTCAACTTTGGACAGGCCTTTGAGTTCCATAGGCGCTAGGGTGATATTGTCCAAGACACTTAAGTGTGGGAAGAGGTTGAAGTGTTGGAAGACCATGCCAATATTTTGGCGAATCTTGTTGATGTCTTCCTTAGGATCTGTAATGTCCACTCCATCCACAAAGACCTTGCCCCCGTTGATCTCTTCCATACGGTTGAGGCAGCGTAACATGGTAGATTTACCGGAACCGGAAGGGCCGATGACACAGACTACTTCCCCCGGTTGAATGGTTAAGTCGATAGACTTAAGTACTACGTTGTCGCCGTATTGTTTCTTGAGTCCGCGAACCAGGACTTTTGGCATTTCTTGGCTGAGTTCTGTCATCTTACTTCCCTCCTTCTAAACGTTTGGATAGGCGTGTTAAGGCTGTAATCACGATCAAGTACATGAGACCAACAATCAACCACATGGAGCCGGATTGGTAGGTACGCGCGATAATGACGCTCCCAGTTTGGGTCAATTCGACTAAACCGATAACCGACAGAATCGAGGTATCCTTGAGGGTAATGACGAATTGGTTAATGAAGGATGGAATCATGAGTTTAATGGCTTGAGGCAGGATAATCTTCTGCATAGTCTTACCATAGGATAGCCCCAGACTGCGGCTGGCTTCCATCTGGCCCTTGTCAATGGCTTGAATCCCCCCGCGGACAATTTCCGCCACATAGGCCGCTGCGTTGAGGCTAAGCGTCATGATCCCTGCTGTCGCCGAACTAAAACGCACGCCGGTCATTTGCGGAATCCCGAAGTAGATGAAGAAGGATAGGACAATCAAAGGGACCCCACGCATGAGGTCGACATAGACCGCGGCAATCCCACTCAACCAAGGGTTGGCTTGGACTCGCAAGAGTCCTAGGATAATCCCTAAGATAAGGGCGAGGGCCACTGAGATGAAGGCAATCCACAAGGTGGTAGCTAAACCTGACAAGAGGGCTGGCCCATTCTCAGCCACTTGACCCAAGAAGGAGTTTTGAGCGCTAGCTTCCGCATCCTCCCCAATATACTTATCTAAAATACTTTGATACTTACCAGAAGATTTGAGGCTGGCCAAGCCACGGTTGAAGGCTGCCAAGAGCTCGGCATTCTTGCCTTTTTTAACCGCAAAACCGGTTTGGCTGGTCTCTAATTTTTCGCCGATGAGCTTGAGGCGGAGGTTACCATTCTTAATGGCATAGGCAATGACAGGCGCATCTTCAATAGTCGCGTCACTGTTACCTGTTAAGACATCTTCATACATATTAGCCGAATCCTTGAAGGTCACCACAGTGAACTTGTAGTCGTCCTTCAACTTGTTAGCTAGGTCAGCGCCGGCGGTCCCAGTTTTAACCGCGATTTTCTTGCCGCGCAAGCCTTCTAGATCCGAAATCTTGCTATCAGCGGCTACCGCGAATTGGAGACCGGACTCATAGTAGTTATCCGAGAAGTCGAAGCTGGCCTTACGCGCATCGGTAATGGTCATACCGGCAATGGCACCATCTACTTGGTCACTCTCCAAGGCTTGAACAGCCGCAGCAAAGCCCAGGGGCTTGATTTCATAGGTGAAGCCTTCTGCTTCCGCAATGGCTGCTAGTAAGTCCATATCAATCCCCACATAATTACCTGAGGAGTCTTGGAATTCGAAGGGCGCAAAGGTGGTATCCGTCGCAATTACATAATGTTCGGCGGCTTTGACACTTGGTACTTGTAGGCCTAAGAAGACTACCAAGACCAGCATGAGCCTTTTAATCATATCTTTCATAAACTGGTTCACTCCTTTTATATACTCCAACAGTATAGAGGACGGTCCCAGACATTGCAAGGAAGAGGTAACAAGTTATGTTAGATAATCTAACATAAGATGCCGCTTAAAGGTCTTTCTGGAACCAGGCCACATCCTGCCAAGCATCAAATTTATAACCCACCTTCTCGAATAAGGCTACTTGGTGATAGCCCTGCTTGAGGTGGAACTCCACACTACCCTCACCAGGATAGGCCACACAGGCGGTCACTCGCCGAATGCCCTGCTGGCGCAAGGCTTCTTCTAGGGCCGCATAGAGCTTGGCCCCTATGCCCTGTCCCCGGACTGAGCGTTTGAGATAGACAGAAACTTCGGCCACATACTGGTAGGCTGCTCTGGGATGGAAGGCCGAGCCATAGGCATAGCCTACTACTTCTCCCTCCAATTCCGCCACCAAGTAGGGATAGTGGGCCAGGGTCTGCTTAATCCGCTGACGAAAATCTGACACAGAGGGCACTTCATACTCGAAGGAAATCACCGTCCGCTCCACATAAGGCCGGTAAATGGCTCTCAGGCTTGGGGCATCTTGTGGGTTGGCGGACCGAATAACGATTGACATGGCGGACATCCTCTCTGGCTAAAGTTCCTTCTATTGTGCCATCCAGGCCTCTTAAATGCAAGCCAGGTGGCCTCATCTTACACAATAGTAACCTGGCTGTAACCAAAAAAGGCTGAGATTTCAATCTCAGCCTTAAAAGCTAGCTTAACGGGCTTGCATCCAGCGTTGGAATTGCTCATCGCTGGCATAGACATAGTGGCCCTCTGCTACTTGATGTTGACTTAGGGGTGCATCGGTTGCCTCATGTTGATAAGGCTGACGCACACGGGTGCTCTCACTAATTGGGTCCGGTTGAGGAACCGCTGATAGGAGGGAGCGGGTATAAGGGTGGACAGGTGAATGATAGAGATCGTGGGCTGGGCCTACTTCGACGATTTTACCTGCGTACATCACCGCAATGCGGTCACTAATGTACTTAACCATGGACAGGTCGTGGGCGATGAAGAGATAGGTCAGGCCACGTTCCTTCTGCAGGCGTTTGAGCAGGTTAACCACCTGAGCTTGAATGGACACGTCCAGGGCCGAAATTGGCTCATCGGCAATGATGAAGCGCGGCTTGAGCGCCAAGGCACGGGCAATCCCTAAGCGTTGGCGTTGGCCCCCTGAGAACTCATGGGCATAACGGTTGGCATGCTCGCGGTTGAGACCAACTGCTTCCAGTAATTCAGCAATGCGGTCTGCCCGCTCCTGCTTATTGCGGTAGAGGCCATGAATATCGAAACCTTCGGCAATAATTTCCCCGGCGGTCATCCGCGGGTTGAGGGAAGCATAAGGATCTTGGAAGATCATTTGCACGTCGCGAGCGAAGGCTTGACGTTGAGCCTGAGACTTAAGGTCTGATACTGGCTTACCGTCGAAAATGATTTGACCATCAGTGATGTCATAGAGACCGATAATGGAACGACCTGTCGTCGACTTACCACAACCTGACTCCCCAACCAAGCCTAGGGTTTCCCCTTCATAGACATCGAAGCTAATGCCATCAACGGCCTTAATCGGCGCCGACTTCTTGCCAAAGTGTTGGACTAGGTTTTGAACTTCTAATAACTTCTTAGGCATGTGGCACCTCTTCTCTACGTGCTTGATAAGATTCAATCCGGTGGCGAATGACCTCAGGTAGTTCTACCTTAGGCGCCTCAGGATGGAGTAGCCATGTTTTGGCATAGTGGCCAGGACTCACCTCATAGAAAGGTGGCTCTGCCTTGTAATCAATTGCCAGGGCGTAAGGGTTACGTGGCGCAAAGGCGTCCCCTACTGGCGGATTAATCAAGTTAGGTGGCGCACCTGGAATGGTATAGAGCTCCTCGCTATCTTCACTATCCAAGTCTGGCATAGAGCCCAATAGGCCCCAAGTATAAGGATGTTTAGGATTATAGAAAATGTCATGAGAAGAGCCATACTCGACGATTTGGCCGGCATACATAACCGCCACGCGGTCGGCCACATTGGCTACCACACCCAAGTCGTGGGTGATAAAGATAATGGCATTGCCGTTCTTCTCTTGAATTTTCTTCATGAGTTCCAGGATTTGCGCCTGGATGGTCACGTCTAAGGCAGTGGTTGGTTCATCCGCAATCAAGATCTTAGGCTCAGCGGCCAAGGCAATAGCGATGACCACCCGTTGTCGCATCCCACCTGAAAACTCGTGAGGATACTGCTTAAAGCGACGTTCTGGATCTGGAATCCCTACTTCTGCTAGGAGCTCAATGGCCCGTTGCTTAGCGGCTTCCTTGCTGACCCCTTTCTTGTGGGTCAGAATCACTTCCATGATTTGCTTACCTACTCGCATGGTAGGGTTAAGGGCCGTCATAGGGTCTTGGAAGATCATGGCGATTTCATTACCGCGGATATTTTCCATTTCCCGCTCAGATAATTTGAGCAGGTCCTTGCCCTCGAAGAGGATTTGGCCATCTTCATAACGACCAGCAGGCTGCGGAATAAGGCGCATCAAGGCATTAGAGGTTACACTCTTACCTGAGCCGGACTCCCCTACAATCGCCAGGGTCTCGCCCTTGGCTAAGGTGAAGTCCACCCCCCGTACTGCCTGTACCAGGCCGGCATAAGTCTTGAAATTAATGCGGAGATTCTTTACTTCTAACAATGGTTCAGTCATGAGATCTCCCTACTTTCTTAATTTTGGATCCAAGGCATCCCGCAAGCCATCGCCAATGGTATTGAAGGCGAAGATGGTAATGGAGATGAGCAAGGCTGGGAAGACAAGACGCCATGGGGCTGTTGCCAAGGCTTCGTTCCCTTCGGAGGCCATGGTCCCCCAGCTGGCCATAGGTTGGGTAACCCCCAAACCAAGATAGCTTAGGAAGGACTCGGTAAAGATTGCCCCCGGAATGGATAAGGTCATGGTGACGATGATGCCACCCAAGGCATTTGGAATCAAGTGGCGACGGATTAGGTGCCAAGTACTAGCCCCCAAAGTCCGAGAAGCTAAGACATACTCCTGGTTCTTAATAGAGAGAACTTCCCCCCGCACAATCCGGGCCATACGTACCCAACCAGTCAAGGATAGGGCCACAATCATCGGTAATAAGCCCTTGTCTAGGACCACCATGACCAGGACCACGACCAAGAGATAAGGTAGCGCGGTTAAGACATCGGCAATCCGCATCATGACATCGTCCACACGTCCCCCGAGGACGCCGGCTGTCGCACCCCATAGGACGCCGATTACGAGGTCAATGACCGCCGCAATCAAGCCGATGAAGAGGGAGATGCGGGCACCCACCCAGACGCGGACGAAGACATCCCGTCCCAGGTTATCAGTACCGAAGAGATAGGTGGCATTAGGGGCCGTATTGTAGGACCCTGTTTGATCACTAAAGCTAATCGGCCAGAAAATCGGCACGAAAATGGCCAAGAGAGCAATGACTACCAGCAAGGCCACACTGAAGAGGGCCAGCTTGTTGCGGGCAAAGGTATGGAAGACTTGGCCCCAGAAAGAGGTCGTCTTCTGACTTAAGATGTCAGTCTGGTCCTCTTTGATCCCGACCAACTCAAAATCTTGGGCTGTATATTCTACTTGGCTCACGCTGACTCGCCTCCTTCTAACTTAATACGTGGATCAATCCACATATAGACAATATCCACCACTAAGACTGCAAATAAGAGCAGGATGGAATAAAAGACTGTGGTCCCCATAATGACGGTGTAGTCACGGTTGGTAATGGACTTAACGAACTGGCCACCCAAACCTGGAATGGCGAAGATGTTTTCGACAATGAAGGAACCTGTGACAACCCCGGCCAAGAGTGGCCCTAAGTAGGACACAACTGGTAAGAGGGCATTCCGCAAGGTATGCTTGAAGACAATCTTCCACTTGCTGAGGCCTTTGGCCTTGGCTAGCTTGACATACTCGGAGGTATTCTGTTCCAACATACTAGAACGTGTTAATTTGGCAATATTCCCCATGAAACCTAAGCCAAGGGCAAAGGATGGCAGAATGGTATAGCTGAAGCCTTTCCAACCAGACACTGGGAACCAGCCCAAATGAACGGCGAAGAGGTATTGGATGAGCCCTGCCAAGATAAAGGAAGGCACAGAAATCCCTAGCACCGCCACCACAGTCGCGGCATAGTCGCGCACCTTGTTATGGTAGGTGGCAGAAATAACCCCTAAGGTCGTCCCCAAACCAACAGCGATGACCAAGGCTTGCATCCCTAGGGCTAAGGATACTGGGAAACTAGAAAAGATGATGTCGTTGGTTGAACGGCCCCGGTACTTCATGGAATAACCGAAGTCGAACTTAAGAATGCCCACTAGGTAATCCTTGAACTGGATATACCATGGGTTGCTCAGGCCATACTGTTTGTTGAGCTGGGCTTGAATGTTAGCCGGCAAGGCCTTCTCGCTGGCAAATGGGTTCCCTGGTGCAATTCGCATCAGGAAGAAGGTCAAAGTGATAATACAGAATAAGGCAATGACCATATAAATTAGGCGCTTGAAGATATATTTGCGCATGTCTACTCCTCCTCTAATAATTTAAGGCGGGGGATCAGTATAAACCCGACCTCTTATTTGCTACTTCTATTCTCTCATTAAAATCACGGCTTAAGGTTTGATTTACTAAGCGTGAGGATGACTCTGTCAGCTTTTCCGCCCCTCTTGCTGACCAAAAATCAATCGAAAGATTAAAAACACATGAATTAATTTTAATCTTAAATTCACCATTTGTCAATATTTTTTCCGACAATGAGCGTTTTCATGACATAAAAAACTCCCCTTGCTAAGCAAGGGGAGCGCTAGGCATAAGATCTAATTCTCAGGTACTTATTCTACCTCTAAGTATTTCAAGTCAATCTTACCAAGTGGCGAAGTTGCTAAGCCCTTGATGTTGTCTTTCTTAACACTTACTTGAGTGTAGTCATAGATTGGAATAACTGGCATTTCGTCCATTAAGACTTTTTCAGCCTTCTTGAGCAAGTCTAGACGCTTGTTAGTATCGGTTTCTTTAGAGGCTTCTTCTAAGTACTTAGCGTAGTCTGCATTTTCCCAACCAGTGTAGTTGTTACCCGCATCAGCGCTACGGTATTGATCTAAGAAGGTTAAGGCATCGTTGAAGTCACCAGACCAACCTAAACGCGCTACTTGGAAGTCACCGGTTTTGAGACGATCTAAGTAAACTTGGAACTCAGAGTTGTCCAATTCTACCTTGATCCCTAAGTTCTTAGACCAACCTTCTTGGATGTATTGAGCAATGGCTGCGTGAGCTTCACTGGTGTTCATAGAAATCTTAACAGTCAATTCACTTGGGTCCTTAAGACCTAATTCTTGCAAACCTTTAGCCAAGTATTCTTTGGCGCCTTCATAGTCGGCATCCTTGAAGTAGTTAGCGTCTGCTTCGAAACCAGTAACTGAAGCTGGCACAATCCCCTTCGCAGGTTTTTGTTCAGCCTTGGTAATGTTGGTTACCAAACCTTGACGGTCAATAGCTAAAGCCAAGGCCTTACGGATATTGACATTAGACATTACAGGGTCTTTAGTGTTGAATTTGTAGACGTAGATAGCTGACTGTGGTGTAACTTTAAGAATCCCTTGTTTCTTGAAGCCTTCAAAAGAATCTAAAGACAGGGTCCCGAATGGTGCGCTGACGAAGTCAATCTCACCAGATTGGAACATCTTGGTGACGGTTGAGTCAGACTCCACGATTTGAGCGTTGACACGGTCAACCTTGACATTATCCTTATCCCAGTATTGGTCATTCTTTTCTAAGGCTAGGTCCGCATTGTGGTTCCACTCAGCTAACTTGAAGGCCCCGTTAGTGACATACTTGTCGCTTAAGTCGTCAGCCCAGTCAGCGTTAGCTTCTACAACCTTCTTGTTAACAGGTGCAAATGGATAGAAAGAAGTTAAGCTTAAGAAGTAAGCAGTTGGGTTGACCAACTTAACTTCTAAGGTAGTGTCGTCGATGGCTTTGACCCCAACTTGGTCTGCGCTCCCTTTGCCTTCGTTGTAGGCTTGCGCCCCTTCGATGACGAAGAAGAGCCCTGCGTAGTCAGCCCCTGTTTCAGGGTTGATGACACGTTTCCAGGCATATTCAAAGTCACCCGCTGTAACAGGGTCACCGTTAGACCATTTAGCATCTGAACGAAGCTTAAAGGTATAGGTCTTGCCATCTTCGCTGACTTGCCAAGATTCAGCCACACCAGGCACTTGGCTCTTGAAGTCTTGCGATTCACGGGTCAAGCCTTCGAAGACGTTATGGATGATGTTCCCGCTTGGCGCATCGGACGCTTTGGCCGGGTCGATGGTTGCCATTTCTGAAGACACAACGGTGTTGACTTCTTTACCTTGAGCATGTGCCGGCAAAGGTGTTGGTAAGCTTGCAGCCAAGGCTAAAAAGGCAGCGCCGGCTAACAAGGATTTCTTGAGTACTTGTTTCATAAGTATCCCCCTTAGTAAAATTAAAATCGCATGAGTTAATTTTAAGGGAACTCTGAATAAATGTCAATGATTTTTTAATAGCAAAGCAAAAGCCCCCTTGCTAGGCAAGAGAGCTTGATTCCTTATTTATTAAATGGCGATGGCTCATAGAAAACCTGATGGAGATAAAGGCCTTGTGGCGGTGCCGTTGGCCCTGCTTCCTTGCGGTTCTGAACCTGAATTAAACGCTCCAGCTCATTGACAGGTCGCAGGCCATCCCCAATTTGTAGGCTGGTCCCGACCAGAATCCGGATCATATTATAGAGGAAACCTGTCCCCTGGAACTGGAAGACCAGTTCCTGTTGGTCCTTATCTTCCCAAACTCGGGCCAGATGAACGGTCCGCACCTTGTCTTCCTTATCGGTCTTGGTCGAACAGAAGCTAGTGAAGTCGTGGGTTCCCACCACTGCCTCCAAGGCTTGATTGATTCGATCTAAGTCATAGCGATAAGGATGGTGGAGACTGTAGAGACGTTTGAAGGGATTGGCATAGGCACCTATATCCACCCGATAACGATACTCCTTACCCACAGCATGGTAACGGGCATGGAAATCATCGGTCACCCGAGCCACTGCCACTACCTTAATCGCCGGGTCCAAGAGCGCATTAAGGGCTCGTTGCATGGCTTGTTGAGGCATAGGGGCAGGATAATCAAAATGCACCACCTGGCCCAAGGCATGGACACCTGAATCAGTCCGGCCTGACGCCACTGTGGGAATGGTCACGCCTTCTGGGCACTTGGCCATTTTGATTAGAGCCGCGTCTAGATTGGCCTGAATAGAAGGGCCATTGGGCTGAACTTGATAACCGACGAAGCGACTCCCGTCATAAGCGAGTTGAATGGCATAACGTGGCATGGCCTCACCCCACTGGCCAGAAACGGCTAGCTAACAAGGCTAAGGTCAGTACCAGCAAGGCCCAACGCACTTGTCTATCAGCTGGGCTATAGGCCAACTGACGATACTTGGTACGGCCTTCTGCGCCACGATAGCCTCGCGCTTCCATGGCGGTTGCCATTTCTTCGGCGCGGTTGAAGGCAGAGATGAAAAGGGGCACCAAAATCGGCACGACAGCCTTCATTCTCTGCATGAGGCTACCTTGATCGAACTCTACCCCACGCGAGCGCTGGGCGTTCATGATTTTCTGGGCTTCATCCATGAGGGTTGGCACATAGCGCAAGGCGATAGCCAGCATGAGGGCCAACTCGTGGGCAGGGAAGCCAAAGCGGGTCAGGGGCCGCAAGAGATGCTCAATCCCATCCGTTAGCTCCAGGGGAGCCGTCGTTAAGGTTAAGATAGTGGACATCATGATAATGAGGACCAGACGCATGAAGATAAAGGCCCCACTCTCCAAACCACCAGTCGAGAGGACAAAGGGTCCCCACTGCCAGAAGACATGGCCCCCATTAGTGAAGAGAATCTGGAAGACCACGGTGAAGAGAATCAGCCAGATCATGGGCTTGACCCCATTGATAAAGAACTTAAAGGAAAGACCGGTCAACTTAATAGCCAAGAGGGTAAAGAGCGCCAAAATGGCGTAACCCAACCAGGAATCGGCTAAGAAGACCGCAAAAATAAAGTAGAAAGAAGCTAGCAACTTGGTCCGTGGATCCAGTCGATGGACCCAGGAATCCATATTGATATAGCGTCCTAGTAACATTTTATCCAACATGGCCGGTCCCCTCCTTAGCTGGAAGATGGGCCATGAGCAAGTCGGCTAAGGCTTCAACGGTCAGGGGCGCCTGGTCAATGGCCAGGGCTTGGTCTCCTAAGCGCTCCTGTAATTTCTCCAGAAACTGCATGGAGCGTGGCACATCTAAGCGCCGTTGGCGTAGCCAATCCGTCTGGCTGAAGACTTGTTCAGGCGTCCCCGTCTTAACCACCGTGCCCCCTTCCATGACAATGACATGGTCGGCATAACGGGCAACGTCATCCATTTGGTGACTGATTAAGACTAGCGTCAACTTATCCTCTTTTTGGAGGCGCATAAACATGTCCAGCATTTGGGCTTGACCCAATGGGTCTAGGCCGGCAGTTGGCTCGTCTAAGACCAGCACTTGCGGTTCTAAGGCCAGAACACCGGCAATGGCCACCCGTCGCATTTGGCCGCCACTGAGATCGAATGGCGAGCGCTCATAGAGGTCCGGACTGATGCCGACTAGGGCTAGTTTCTCCTTAGCTATGGCGAGCGCTTCCTCTTCCGAGACACCAAAATTCAAAGGTCCAAACATGACATCCTTGAGGACCGTCTCTTCAAAGAGCTGGGCTTCTGGGAATTGGAAGACGACACCGACCTGCTTACGCAAGGGCTTGAGGGAAGGTAACTTAGCCGTAGATGTAACCAAGACATCCCCTAGACGTACAGACCCCTTGGTTGGCTTAATCAAAACATTAAGGTGTTGAATCAAGGTCGACTTGCCTGAACCCGTATGGCCGATGACGGCAGTCACTTGGTGGGCTGGAATGGTTAAATTAACGTCGAAGAGGGCTGCTACCTCAAAAGGCGTATTGGCATTGTAATGGTAACTTACTTGGTCGAATACAATGGTGTGATCCATGTCAATAAGGCCTCCTCATCGAGATAGTTATCCGGCACATCCAGTCCGCGGGCAGCTAGGGCGTCCTTGAGTTTCTGTGAAAAAGGCACATCCAAGCCCTGTTCCACTAATTGCTCACCCATTAGGAAGATTTCTTCTGGTTTCTTGTCTTGAACTAGGCGGCCGCCCTGCATCATGAGGATACGGTCAGCCAAGCTGGCTTCGTCCAAATCATGGGTAATGGAAATAACCGTCAGGTTGAAGCGTTCCTTAATCTTACGAATGGCTGCAATCACTTCTTGGCGGCCGTTAGGGTCCAACATAGAGGTAGCTTCATCTAAGATAATAATGTCAGGCCGTAAGGCCAAGATGCTAGCCAGGGCTACCCGTTGCTTCTGACCACCTGATAGACGGGCAGGTTCCTTGCTCTTAAATTCTGACATCCGAACCTCAGCCAGCGCCTCCTCAATCCGGCTAATCATCTCTTGACGTGGCACCCCATTATTTTCCAAGCCAAAGGCCACATCATCTTCTACCGTCGAACCAACAAATTGGTTATCTGGGTTCTGGAAGACCATGCCAACTGAGCGACGAGCCTCCCAAACGGTCTCTTCGTCAATGGTTAGGTCCTTAATGCTTACCTGGCCTGCAGCAGGCACGAGGAGGCCATTCATAATTTTAGCTAGGGTAGACTTACCTGAGCCGTTTGGCCCGATAATGGCCACCCATTCGCCTTCCTTGATTTCTAGGGAGACATCGGTCAGGGAGTTGACCTCGCTACCGTAGTAACGAAAATCGATGTGCGATAGTTTTACAACGCTTGCTGCCATGTCTGTTTCATCCTCTCTGCCTCTGGGGCCTCCTTGCTACTTTCATAGCTAAAGCCAGTTTCCTGCCTAGCCTTAGCTATGAAAGCAACTCACCCCCTTACTCTACCACCTGGGGGCGTCACTTTCAAGAATTTGAGTATAAGACCAAAAAAAAATCACTTTTACGATGATAGCTAGCGATTGGGGAAGCGGGTGGCTCCCCCAATCGTGCTATAGAGCTAGACCCTGTAGTTGGTTAGCAAGGCTACAGAATCGTCACACTCCTCATCATAAAGCGAATTCTCACTCTATTATACTAATTCGATGATTGCCATTGGGGCGCCATCACCACGACGTGGGCCGGTCTTCAAGACACGGGTGTAGCCACCTTGGCGGTCAGCGTAGCGCTCAGCGTACTCACCGAACAAACGAGTCAAGACACGTTCAACAACGACTTGATCCCCTTCAACGGTTGCGCTAGCAATCTCGTTACGCAAGAATGCTGCAGCACGACGGCGTGATGCTAAGTCACCTTTTTTACCTAAGGTAATCATTTGATCAACGAATTTACGTACTTCTTTGGCACGAGTTTCTGTGGTTTCGATACGGCCGTATACGATCACATCAGTAGTTAAGTCACGCAATAATGCGTTACGTTGTGCGCTCTTACGTCCTAATTTGCGGTATGCCATTATTCAGTTTCCTCCTTTGCTTTGAATATGAAATATCCTATACTAGTCGTCTTGGCGTAAGCTCAACTCAAGGTTAGCCAATTTTTGTTTGACTTCCTCTAATGATTTACGGCCAAGGTTACGTACTTTAATCATTTCTGCTTCTGATTTGTTAGTCAACTCTTGAATCGTGTTGATGCCCGCGCGTTTCAAACAGTTGTATGAACGAACGGATAAGTCTAACTCTTCAATCGTCATGATTAACATTTTCTCTTTTTCAGCTTCTTCCTTCTCAACCATAATTTCAGTTTGACGCGCTTCATCGTTGAGGTTAACGAAGATATTTAAGTGCTCCGTTAAGATTTTAGCGGCTAAACTTAATGATTTTTCAGGACTAATTGAACCGTCGGTCCAAATATCTAAAGTTAATTTATCATAAACGTTCTTTTGCCCAATACGGGTGTTTTCGACTTGATAGTTTACCTTCTTAATTGGGGTATAGATCGAATCGATTGGTAAGACGCCGATTGGCATGTCTTCCCGTTTGTTGTGTTCGCTCCGTACATAACCACGACCATTGGCTACGTTGAGACGCATCTTCAATTCAGCGCCATCAGCCAGGGTGCAAATGTAGAGCTCAGGGTTGAGGATTTGCACATCGTTATCATGCATAATATCAGCTGCGGTCACAACTTTTGGACCGGTGACGTTTAATTCAATTACTTTTGACTCTTGAGTGTGAAGTTTCAATGCTAATTTCTTCAAGTTCAAGATGATCGTTGGAACATCTTCCACGACACCTTCAACTGTAGCAAATTCATGCAGTACTCCATCAATCTGGATGCTAGTAACAGCGGAACCAGGTAATGAAGATAATAAAATACGACGTAATGAATTTCCAAGGGTTGTTCCATATCCACGTTCAAGTGGTTCAACGACAATTTTACCAAACTTGGCATCGTCACTGACTTCAATCGTTTTAATTTCTGGCTTTTCAATTTCGATCATCGATTATATTCCCCTTTCAAAACGTTAGTCTTGGTAATAACGCGCTTCACAGTTGCTTGAGTCATCTAGATTATACGCGGCGACGTTTTGGAGGACGGCAACCGTTGTGAGGAATAGGGGTAACGTCGCGGATGGCGGTTACTTCTAAACCTGTAGCTTGCAATGAACGAATTGCTGACTCACGACCTGAACCTGGGCCTTTTACTGTTACTTCAACAGTCTTCATCCCGTGATCCATAGCACCTTTAGCAGCCACTTCTGAAGCCATTTGTGCAGCGAATGGGGTAGATTTCTTAGAACCACGGAAACCTAATGAACCTGCGGATGACCATGAAATAGCATTACCATTCACGTCAGTGATCATAACAATAGTGTTGTTGAATGTAGAGCGAATGTGTGCTACACCTTTCTCGACATTTTTTCTAACACGACGGCGACGACGTGCAACTTGTTTTTTCTTTGCCATGAAGTTTATACCTCCTTCATTCTATATTCGAGTATTATTTTTTACCAGTGACCATTTTCTTAGGTCCTTTACGTGTACGAGCGTTGTTCTTGGTGTTTTGACCACGAACTGGCAAGCCACGACGGTGACGTAAGCCACGGTAAGAACCGATTTCTTGGAGACGCTTGATGTTCAAGCTAATTTCACGACGTAAGTCCCCTTCAACTTTGAGGCCGTCAATGATTTCACGGATACGGTCGAGCTCATCGTTTGATAAGTCCTTAACGCGAGTGTCTTCAGAAACGTTTGCTTGTTTTAATACTTGTTGTGCAGTTTTCAAACCAATACCGTAGATGTATGTTAATGAGATTACTACACGTTTTTCACGCGGAATATCTACTCCAGCAATACGAGCCATTTATCTGGCACCTCCTTCTTATTAACCTTGACGTTGTTTATGTTTTGGATTTTCGCAAATTACCATCACATTGCCGTTGCGACGAATGATTTTACATTTTTCGCAAATTGGCTTTACAGATGCTCTAACTTTCATCTTAACTAATTCCCTCCTTAAATTCGAAACGGAACGGTTTACTTAAAGCGGTAGGTAATACGACCACGTGTCAAATCGTAAGGAGATAATTCAATCGTTACCTTATCTCCTGGTAAGATGCGGATGTAGTTCATCCGGATTTTACCTGAAACGTGAGCCAGTATTTCATGCCCATTCTCTAATTCAACCTTAAACATTGCATTTGGTAAAGTTTCAATGACTGTACCTTCAACTTCAATTACATCATCTTTAGCCATTCATACTTCCTCCTCTTACCAACTTACTGTTAGGCTATTGTGCCACTGAGGACAAAATCTGGCGGATATCTTCATAGACCTTGTCGATGGCTTGTTGACCATCCACTCGGTGAAGAAGCCCACGTTCCTCATAATAATCCAGTATTGGTCGAATTGATTCCATTTGGAGATTGATACGATATGCAACTTTCTCAGGCTTATCATCTTCACGTTGATAGAAATCACTGGCACCACAATTGTCACAGACACCTTCAACCTTCGGTGGGTTGTAGAGTTTGTGGTAGGTTGCCCCACAGTTGCGGCAGATGATTCGGCCACTCAAGCGATCCTTGAGGACTTCTGGATCTACATCGATATAGATAACAGCATGGATTGGAGAGTTTAACTCCACCAAGTTTTGATCAAGCGCCTGAGCTTGAGCGCTTGTACGTGGGTAGCCATCCAACATGAAGCCTTGGGCTTTCACGTCGTCTTGGGCTAAACGTTCACGTACAATGGCGTTGGTGACTTCGTCAGGAACCAGGTTCCCGTTGTCAGTGTAAGCCTTGGCTTGGAGCCCAAGTGGGGTTTCGTTCTGAATCGCAGCACGGAAAATATCCCCAGTTGCAATATGTACGATTTGATAATCTTTTACTAGACGTTCACTCTGTGTCCCTTTACCGGCACCAGGCAAACCCATTAATAAAATATTCATCTTGTATCTTCCCTTTACTTCTATTTGACACATGATTATTGAATGAATCCTTGATAACGGCGTTTGATAACGCGCCCTTCGACCTGCTTGGCAGTCTCAATGGCAACCCCGACCACAATCAGCAAGCTGGTCCCGCTGAGTGAGATACGTGACGTTAAGTTCCAGAAGAACCCTGCCACAATCGGTAATACCGCAATCAAAGTCAAGTAAAGTGCGCCTACTCCGCTCAAGCGGTTGATTACTTTTGTTAAGTAAGTTTCGGTATCTTTCCCAGGACGAACGCTTGGGATGTACCCGCTCGACTTCTGCAAGTTCTCGGCAACTTTCTCCGGATTCACTTGAATCAATGAATAGAAATAAGTAAACGCAATTAATAGGACAGTGTAGAAGATTACACCGTAGACTGTTTGGTAGTCGAAGAGTTGTACCAGGAAGTCCATCCATGGATTAGTCCGATCGACTGTCACAAACGAGAATATCATCTGAGGTGTTGTAATGAACGAGCTAGCGAAAATTACTGGAATAACCCCAGCTGAGTTAATTTTAAGCGGGAGGTGAGCTGAGTAGCGCGCCCCTGACGCTTTCTTAGAATAATGGATTGGAATACGCAATTGCGCCCGTTCCATTAAAACGATAATGACGATTAAGATGACAATGACCAAGATAATGGCTGCTAAAGCCAACATGTTAGTCATAGCATGATCTCCACCATTTACCAGATGGCGTTGGAGATAACCCATCAATTCCTTAGGCACTTCCGCAACAATCCCGGCCATGATAATCATGGACAAGCCGTTACCGACACCGCTTCGGGTAATCATCTCACCCAACCAGACCAAGAACATGGAACCGGCTGTTAAGATGAGGGCAATCGTCAGGTAACGCATTGGCGTTGGGTTGGCAATCAAGCCCAGACGCGCCATCCGGTTAAAACCGAGGGCGATACCGTATGATTGTACTAAACCAAGGGCAATGGCAACATAAGTGGTCCATTGGTTGAGCTTACGACGCCCAACTTCCCCTTGCTTAGCCCATTCAGTAAACTTAGGCACAATGTCCATTTGTAATAACTGAATGATGATTGAGGCGGTAATGTATGGAGAAACCCCCATGGCGAAGAGCGAGAAGCGCTTCAAGGCCCCGCCACCGAAAGTGTTTAATAAGCCTAAGAGGCCGCTCTCAGCGAATGTGTTAATCGCTGAAACTCGAACCCCAGGAACAGGAATATGTGAACCTAATCGGAATACCGCAAAAACGAAGAGCGTGAAAAAGATGCGACGACGCGTATCTTTATCCGCAAATGCATTTTTAATGAAGGTAAACATTAGATCACCTCGATTGATCCACCAGCTGCAGTAATTGCTTGCTCTGCACCTTTAGAGAATTTGGCTGCTTGAACAGTTAATTTTCTTTCAAGTTGACCATTACCTAAGATTTTTACTCCTGATAATTCTTTCTTAACGACACCTGCTTCAACTAAGAGAGCTGGTGTAACTGTCGTACCGTCTTCGAAGCGGTTGAGAGCTTCCAAGTTAACGACTGCATATTCTTTACGGTTGATGTTGTTGAATCCACGTTTTGGTAAACGACGGAACAATTGAGTTTGTCCACCTTCGAAACCTAAACGTACGCCACCGCCAGAACGGGCTTTTTGACCTTTTTGACCGCGACCAGCAGTTTTACCGTTACCGGAACCTTGACCACGACCGACACGGTTACGCTCTTGACGTGAACCTTCAGCAGGTTTTAATGTATGAAGTTTCATTCCTGTGGCACCTCCTTGTATTAGTCTCTAATTTTTATGCTTCTTTTACTTCAACTAAGTGACTGATCGTATTGATCATCCCACGAACTGCTTCGTT
Source organism: uncultured Abiotrophia sp. (assembly GCA_965245735.1). Lineage (GTDB taxonomy): Bacteria > Bacillota > Bacilli > Lactobacillales > Aerococcaceae > Abiotrophia. The sequence continues at coordinate 28,624 of CBDFAX010000020.1, forward strand.
GTCTGGTTTAACAACTGTTTTGTAAGTCTTAGTTAAACCTAAAGCCTTAGCAGTTTGGATTTGATTTTTAGGACGACCGATCAAGCTGCGTTTCAATTGGATTTGTAAGTTCGCCATTTGATTGTCCTCCTTAGCCTAAAATTTCTTCGACTGATTTGCCACGTAAAGCAGCAACTTCTTCAGCTACTTTCAATTGTTTCAAGCCTTCTACAGTCGCACGCACCATGTTGATTGGTGTGTTAGAACCAAGAGACTTACTTGTTACGTCAGCTACCCCTGCTAATTCCATTACGGCACGAACAGGACCACCTGCTGCAACCCCAGAACCGGCTGGTGCTGGTTTGATTAAGACACGACCACCACAGAATTCGCCAATTGCTTCGTGAGGAATTGTGGTTCCGGTCAATGGTACTTCGATTAAGTTTTTCTTCGCATCTTCGATAGCTTTACGGATTGCTTCTGGAACTTCTTGAGCTTTACCAGTACCAAAGCCAACGTGACCGTTCTTGTCACCGACAACTACTAAAGCTGAGAAACGTAGACGACGTCCACCCTTAACAACTTTGGTAACACGGTTAATCGTCACAACGCGTTCTTCGATGTTTTCCAAGGTATTTGGATTGATGTGAACCATGAACTAGTGTCCTCCTTCTATTAAAATTCTAGGCCGTTTTCACGAGCTGCTTCAGCCAAAGCTTTCACACGACCGTGATATAGGTACCCACCGCGGTCGAAGACAACTTTTTTGAAGCCTTTTGCTACCGCACGTTCAGCAACTAATTTACCTACAGCTGATGCTTGTTCAACTTTGGTCCCTGTTACTGATTTGTCATTACTAGAGGCACTTGCAAGCGTCACACCCGCTACGTCATCAATTAATTGAGCGTAGATGTGCGTGTTGGAACGGAACACGTTCAAGCGTGGGCACTCAGCAGTACCAGAGATTTTGTTTCTTACGCGAGCATGTCTTTTACGACGTACTTTGTTTTTATCTGGTTTTGTAATCACAATTTTCACCTCTTTAAGTTTAATTTATAGGAGAAGATCAGGACCGGTCTATTACTTACCAGTCTTACCTTCTTTACGACGTACATATTCGTCAGTGTAACGAATCCCTTTACCTTTATATGGTTCTGGTGGACGTACGCCACGGATGTTGGCTGCTAATGCGCCGACTTTCTCTTTATCGTAACCTTCTACGATAATTTTAGTGTTAGAAGGAACTTCAAAGTTAGCACCTTCAACTGGTTCAAATTCAACTGGGTGAGAAAGACCCACGTTCAATACTAATTTGTTACCTTGTTTTTGAGCACGGTAACCGACCCCGATAAGGTCTAATTCTTTCTTGAAGCCATTCGCTACACCTTCAACCATGTTGCTGAAGACAGAACGCATAGTCCCGTGTAATGAACGGTTTTCTTTTGAATCATTTGGACGAGTGAAGACTACTTCATTTTCTTGAACTTCCAACGCAATGTTTGGATGGAATTCACGTGTCAAAGTACCTTTAGGGCCTTTTACAGTCACTGTATGACCTTTTACTTCGACGGTTACGCCTGCTGGAATCACGACTGGTTTTTTACCGATACGACTCACAGGGCTGCACCTCCTCTTTCTTATTTCTAGTTATCTTAATTATGAGTAGATTAGATTACCAAACGTAAGCTAATACTTCGCCACCGACACCAGCTTGACGAGCTTGTTTGTCAGTCACAACACCGTTAGAAGTTGAGATGATGGCGATCCCTAAGCCGTTTAATACCTTAGGTAGGTCTTCTGATTTGGTGTAGATACGCAAACCAGGTTTTGAAATACGCTTGATGCCAGTGATAACTTTTTCGTTGTTACGGCCGTACTTCAAGAAGATGGTGATTTCACCTTGTTTGTCGTCTTCTGCGACTTCATAGTTTTTGATGAAACCTTCTTGTTTCAAGATTTCAGCAATCGCTACTTTGATTTTTGAAGATGGTGCTGATACAGTCTTGTGGCCTACGCTGTTAGCGTTACGGATACGAGTTAAGAAATCAGCAATTGGATCTGTCATAACCATGTTGTATTTACCTCCTCTTTGTTCAGTATGGATTACCAGCTGGCTTTCTTCACGCCAGGGATTTGTCCTTTGTAAGCAAGTTCGCGGAAGCAAATACGGCAAAGTTTGAATTTACGATATACGGAGTGTGGACGTCCGCAACGCTCGCAGCGCGTATACTCTTGAACTTTGAATTTAGGTGACCGCTTGTTTTTTGCAATCATTGATTTTTTAGCCAATGTTCATTCGCCTCCTTGTCTTATTTTTGGAAAGGCATGCCTAATTCTTTAAGTAAAGCATGTGCCTCTTCGTCAGATTTCGCAGTTGTTACGATAACGATGTCCATCCCGCGGACTTTATCAACGTTATCATAGTTCACTTCAGGGAAGATAAGTTGTTCTTTGATCCCTAAGGTGTAGTTCCCGCGGCCATCGAAGGCTTTGTTGCTGACACCGTGGAAGTCACGAACACGTGGTAAAGATACAGTGACTAACTTGTCTAAGAAGTCGTACATACGCGCACCACGTAGGGTCACTTTACACCCGATTGGCATACCTTCACGGAGACGGAAGCCCGCGATGGATTTCTTAGCTTTGGTAATCACTGGCTTTTGACCAGATAATAAAGTGAGTTCGTCAACAGCTTTTTCTAAGTTCTTAGCGTTAGCTACTGCGTCACCCACACCCATGTTGATGACGATCTTTTCAACTTTAGGTACTTGCATTACAGAAGTGTAGTTGAATTGTTCGATCAATTTTTTAGTTACTTCGTTTGAGTATTTAGCTTTTAAACGATTTTCCATGTAGTGTTAATCCTCCTCTCGCTATTGATTAGATGGTTTCGTTAGATTTCTTCGCGAAACGGACTTTCTTGCCGTCTTCGAAACGATAACCCACACGTGTTGCTTCCCCTGATTTAGGATCAACGAGTTTAACGTTAGACACGTGGATTGGTGCTGGGAATTCTTCAATCCCGCCTTGACCTGTTTGAGAAGGTTTAACGTGCTTCTTGGCAATGTTCAAGCCTTCTACGACTACGCGGTCTTCTTTTGGTAAGGTACGTAAAACAGTCCCTGTTTTACCTTTATCTTTACCTGCAATTACTTTAACTGTATCGCCTGTTTTGATACGCATGAATAGTTTCCTCCTTCGTTAATATTTCTTATAAAACTTCTGGAGCTAATGAAACAATCTTCATGTAGTTGTTATCACGCAATTCACGTGCAACTGGTCCAAAGATACGCGTACCACGAGGGCTCTTATCGTCACGGATGATGACGCAAGCATTTTCGTCAAACTTGATATAAGAACCATCTTTACGGCGAGCTCCTGATTTAGAACGTACGATTACTGCTTTTACGACGTCACCTTTTTTAACAACTCCACCTGGCGTTGCTTGTTTAACCGTTGCAACGATAACATCCCCGATGTTAGCAGTTTTGCGGTTTGAACCACCTAATACACGAATTGTTAACACTTCACGTGCGCCAGAGTTGTCAGCAACTTTTAATCGACTTTCTGTTTGAATCATTTCGATGTCCTCCTTCCGAGATATACTTGGTTAATTAGATAATGACTGCTTCTTCAACAATCTCTAATAAACGGAAGCGTTTCGTAGCTGATAATGGACGAGTTTCCATAATGCGCACGATGTCGCCTTCTTTTGCACGGTTTTCTTCATCATGTGCTTTATATTTCTTAGAATATTTAACGCGTTTACCGTATTTAGGGTGAGTCTTACGAGTTTCGACTAAAACCGTGATGGTTTTGTCCATTTTGTCGCTCACGACACGACCTTGGTAAACTTTACGTTGGTTGCGTTCTGTCGTCATTGATGTTAGCCTCCTTTGCTGGTTTATTTAGACAATTCTTGCTCGCGTAAAGCAGTTTTGATACGTGCGATAGATTTACGTACAGTGCGTAAACGTGCTGTATCTTCTAATTGTCCTGTTGCTAATTGGAATCGAAGGTTGAAGAGTTCTTTCTTCAACTCAGCTTCACGTTCAAGCAACTCAGCAGTGGATAACCCTTTGATTAACGCTTTAAATTCATTAGTTTTCATTCGATTCACCACCATATTCTTCACGTTTTACGAACTTGGTCTTAACTGGTAGTTTATGCGATGCTAAACGTAATGCTTCACGTGCGATTTCTTCAGATACACCCGCTACTTCAAACATAATCTTGCCACGTTTAACTGGTGCTACCCAACCTTCAGGTGCCCCTTTACCAGAACCCATACGAACCCCGATAGCTTTTGCAGTATATGATTTGTGAGGGAAGATTTTAATCCATACTTTCCCACCACGTTTCATATAACGAGTCATCGCAATACGGGCTGCTTCGATTTGACGGTTTGTGATCCAGTGAGATTCAGTAGCTCGTAAGCCGTATTCACCGAAATCAACTTGTTTACCACCTTTAGCTTCTCCGCGCATTTTACCACGGAATTCACGACGGTGTTTTACACGTTTTGGTACTAACATTGATTAGTTCCCTCCTTTCTCAGAGTTTTTCTTTTGTGGCAATACTTGGCCACGGCAGATCCAAACTTTAACTCCTAACTTACCGTAAGTAGTGTCCGCTTCTTCCCATGCGTAGTCGATGTCGCTACGTAAGGTATGGAGTGGCACAGTACCTTCAGAGTATGCTTCGCTACGCGCAATATCAGCACCGTTCAAACGGCCAGATACCATGGTTTTGATCCCTTGAGCGCCAGCTTTCATAGTACGTTGGATAGCTTGCTTTTGAGCACGGCGGAAAGCCACACGGTTTTCTAATTGACGTGCGATATCTTCAGCAACCAATTTAGCGTCTAAGCTTGGTTCTTTGATTTCTACAACGTTGATAAAGACTTTCTTGCCGGTTAATTTGCTTAATTCCGCACGGACTGCATCGATTTCGGAACCACCTTTACCGATGACCATACCTGGCTTAGCAGTGTGAACAGATACAATCACACGGTTAGCAGCACGTTCGATTTGGATGTTAGAAACTGATGCTTCTTTTAATTTCTTGTATAAGAATTTGCGGATAGCTAAATCTTCGTGTAAGTATTCAGCAAAGTTCTTGTCTGCATACCATTTAGCGTCCCAGTCGCGGATGACGCCGACACGCATACCAATTGGATGTACTTTTTGACCCATTGATTAAGCCTCCTCTTTCTCAGATACCACAACAGTGATGTGGCTTGTACGTTTGTTGATTGGTGAAGCTGAACCTTTCGCACGTGGACGGAACCGTTTCATGGTTGGGCCTTCGTTAGCGAATGCTTCACTCACGTATAAGTTTTCCAAGTCAAGATCGTAGTTGTGGTCCGCGTTAGCGATAGCAGACATCAACACTTTCTCAACGATTGGGGCACCTGCTTTAGGTGTGAATTTTAAGATGGCAATTGCTTCGCCAACTTTTTTACCTCGGATAAGATCTAAGACTAAGCGAACTTTACGAGGCGCAATGCGAACTGTTCTTGCAACTGCTTTTGCAGATGTAACTTGGTTAGACATCTTGTTTTCCTCCTATAAATTAGCGTTTCTTAGATTTCTTGTCGTCAGCTGCGTGACCTTTATAAGTACGAGTTGGTACGAATTCACCTAATTTGTGACCTACCATATCTTCTTGAACATATACAGGCACGTGCTTGCGGCCATCATAAACGGCAATGGTTAAACCAATGAAGTTAGGGAAGATGGTTGAACGACGTGACCAGGTTTTAATAACTTGTTTCTTTGTGCTTTCTGCTTGCTCTTCCACTTTTTTCATTAAGTGCGCATCACAGAAAGGTCCTTTTTTCAAACTACGACTCACAATGAAGCCTCCCTTCGATTATTTGTTACCGGCGCCTATTATTTTTTACGGCCGCGGATGATTAACTTGCTAGATTTAGCTTTCTTAGAGCGGGTTTTCTTACCAAGTGTTGGTTTACCCCATGGAGACATCGGAGACTTACGCCCGATTGGTGCACGACCTTCACCACCACCGTGTGGGTGATCGTTAGGGTTCATTACGGAACCACGAACTTCAGGACGTTTGCTCATCCAACGTGCACGACCGGCTTTACCGATATTTACTAATTCGTGTTGTTCGTTACCAACAACCCCGATAGTTGCACGGCAAGTTGATAAGATCATACGAACTTCACCAGAGTTCAAACGAACTAAAGTGTATTTACCTTCGTGACCCAATACTTGAGCGCTAGTACCAGCAGAACGGATTAATTGACCGCCTTTACCTGGTTTTAATTCGATGTTGTGGATCACAGTACCTTCAGGGATGTTTGCTAATGGCAATGCGTTCCCGATTTGGATGTCGGCATGTTCACCAGATTCAATTTTTTGGCCTACTTTCAAGCCTTTTGGTGCCAAGATGTAAGTCTTGATCCCGTCTTCGTAGTGTACCAACGCGATGTTAGCGGTACGGTTTGGATCGTACTCGATTGTTGCGATAGTCCCTACTACGTTGTCTTTGTTACGTTTGAAATCGATGATACGGTAAGCGCGTTTGTTACCGCCACCTTGATGACGAACAGTGATTTTACCTTGGTTGTTACGGCCGGCTTTTTGTTTTTGTGAAGATAACAATGTCTTCTCTGGTTTTGATGCAGTGATTTCGCTGAAATCATAACCAGTCATGTTACGACGACCGTTAGAGGTTGGTTTGTACTTTTTAATCGCCACTCTTATTCCCTCCTACTTACTCATTTTCTGGGTGATTATTCAGCTTCGTTAGCGAATAATTCGATGTCTTTTGATTCAGCAGTCAAGGTTACGACTGCTTTCTTGTACTTACGAGTGAAACCAGCGTAACGGCCCATGCGTTTTGCTTTACCGTCAACGTTGATCGTGTTAACTTTCTTAACTTTAACCCCTTCAAACATTGCTTCAACCGCTTGTTTGATGTGAGTTTTGTTAGCACGACGGTCTACTTCGAACGTGTATTTTTTCTCGTCTAAACCAGCAACTGATTGTTCAGTGATGACTGGGCGTAATACTACTTCTGATAATTGCATTATGCTAAAGCCTCCTCTACGGTTGAAAGTGCTGCTTTAGTGATGACAAGTGTGTCGTAGTTTACAACGTCTAATACGTTCACGTTGCCTTCGTCGATCACTTTCACGTTAGCTAAGTTACGTGCTGAGAAGTAAGCGTTGGCGTTAGTCCCTTCTAATACTAAGAGAGTCTTCGCATCTACTTTAAGGTTGTTCAATACTGACTTGAATTCCTTAGTTGATGGAGCTGCAAAGCTGAGTTCATCAACAACTACTAACTTGCCTTCTAATACTTTCTGAGATAATACAGATTGTAACGCTAAGCGGCGTACTTTCTTTGGTAATTTATAACTGTATGAACGAGGTGTTGGACCAAATACGGTACCCCCACCAACCCATTGTGGTGAACGGATAGAACCTTGACGTGCACGGCCAGTCCCTTTTTGTCTCCATGGCTTACGGCCACCACCGCGTACTGCGGAACGGTTCTTCACCGCGTGAGTCCCTTGACGTAAAGATGCACGTTGCATGATTACTGCGTCGAAGATTACGTCTTCGTTAGGTTCAACCCCAAATACAGCTGCATTCAATTCGATTTCGCCGATTTGTGAACCGTCTTGTTTAAATAAACTTACTTTTGTCATTTACTCGTTCCTCCTTCCTCGAATTATTTAACTGTTTTAATTGCTTGTTTGATTTCAACGAGTGATTTCTTGGCGCCTGGGACATTACCCTTGATCAAGATTACGTTGTTTTCTACGTCAACCGCTACAACTTCCAAGTTTTGGATAGTTACGCGTTCGCCACCGGTTTGACCTGGAAGGCCTTTACCCTTGAAGACGCGTGATGGGAACGAAGCCCCACCCATCGAACCTGGACGACGGTGGTAACGAGAACCGTGAGCCATTGGACCACGTGATTGGCCATGACGCTTGATTGCACCTTGGAATCCTTTACCCTTGGATGTACCCGTCACATCGACGATGTCGCCAGCTGCGAAAGTTTCCACTGTGATTTCTTGTCCTACTTGATATTCTCCAAGCTCAACTTCGCGGAACTCGCGAATGAAGCGCTTAGGAGTAGCATTTGCTTTTGCTACATGACCTTTAGCAGGTTTGTTTGACAATACTTCACGCAAGTCTTGGAAACCTAATTGAACCGCTTCGTAGCCGTCGTTTTCCATGGTTTTAACTTGTAATACCACGTTTGGAGTAGCTTCGATAACAGTTACAGGTACCAATTCACCGTTCTCAGTGAAGAATTGAGTCATCCCTACTTTTTTACCTAAGATTCCTTTGGTCATGAGTACACCTCCATTTTTCTAAAATTATAATTTGATTTCTACGTCTACACCACTAGGTAAGTCTAATTTCATCAAAGCATCAACTGTTTTGTTAGTTGGTTCTAAGATGTCGATTAAACGTTTGTGTGTACGCATTTCGAATTGTTCGCGAGAGTCTTTGTATTTGTGAGTCGCACGAATCACGGTATATAAAGAACGCTCAGTTGGCAGTGGGATTGGCCCCGCTGTCTTCGCTCCTGTTCTTTGTGCTGATTCTACGATTTTGCTTGCTGCTAAATCCAATGCACGATGCTCGTAAGCCTTCAAGCGAATCCGAATTTTTTTGTTTGCCATTTAGATTTCCTCCTTCGTCAATTTTGATAAAATGACTTGCTCCACAAGAATTTCCAACCTCACCCGCCCGTGGCAAAGCGTCCGGGTGTGTCGCAACCTCTCGCTTCATAGCTGTCTTCCCCACCTCTAAGAGGGGGCATGTCCTGCGATGGGCACACTGGTACCCATTAAGGCACAATCATTATTATAGCGTAGGAATACTTGTAAATCAAGGCTTTTCTCAAGTTTTTTTGGGCTTTTTGCATGTTTTCGTTTTCATGTCGGATGATGACGATTTCTCTGTTACCTGGTCGATAACATTTCACCTTTTAGGTGATGTTTCGGCCGATTTTTTGGCCTTTTGGACACAAAAATAGCCAAGGTCCTCTCAGGAGCACTTGGCTAAAAATAATAATGGCTATTCCGCAAAATCTACGTCGATGGCCTTGGTCAGAACATCGCAGTAGCTATAAGAGACACACGCTAGGGTGTTGGCCTCTTGCTCTAAATCAACAACGAAGACAGAACGATAGGTTTCTTTGAGGACGCCTCGGCGCGTACGCTTCTTGTTACGACCGAGTTGGACGGTGATAATTACTTTTTCGCCGATATTTTGATCCATGAGGGATTTAATCTCGGCAATTTCTTTTGGCATAAGCCTCACCTCTTTCCTACTATTATAACACAGTTAGGTAGACTAGCCTAGGAAAGGTCGGTAACTTATCCTGAAAAAAGCTGACAACGTTCGCCTTTTGCTAATTTTGAGCCTTATGCGCCTCAAAGGCAGCCTCTAAGTCAGCAAAATCCATAAGGCTGAGGCTCTCAGCTCGGCGGTTAGGCTCAATGCCCGCTTGGTCGAAGACCTGACGCAAGTCCTCTTCGCTGAGAAGGCCTGGCACATAGGCCGACTTGAGGTTGTTCCATAAGGTCTTGCGGCGTTGCTTGAAGCCTGCTTGGACAAAGGCTTGAAAGGCTTGCTTATCGCTGACTTGGACCAAGGGTGCTGGTCGGCGAGTCAACTTGAGCACGGCAGAATCCACATTTGGCTTAGGGATAAAGACATTCTTAGGCACAATGAAGGCAATCTCGCTCTCCATATCCAATTGAATGGCCACTGACAGGGAACCATAGGCCTTGGTGCCCACAGCCGCCGTCATCCGCTCTGCGACTTCCTTTTGCATCATCATCACTAGCGACTGGAAGGGCAGATTGCTCTCAATCAGGCGCATGATGATAGGCGTGGTTATATAATAAGGAAGATTTGCCACCACGACCAGACGGGACTGGTCGTGTAGCCAGGCATATTCTGGGCTAGAGAAATCCACCGACAGGATATCTTGGTGGACCACTTGGACATTGTCACAGTCCGCTAGAGTTTCCTGCAGAATGCCCACAAAACGCTGGTCAATCTCGAAGGCCAAGACTTGCTTAGCATGGTGAGCCAGGTATTGGGTCAAGGCACCAATGCCGGGGCCAATCTCGATGACTGTGGTATCTGCATCCACTTGGCCAGCTTCAATCATCTTCTCTAACATCCGGGGCTCGATTAGAAAGTTCTGACCCAGACTCTTTTTCATTTGAATATCGAAGCGACGCATGATCTCAACCGTACGGGTCGGCGTCGCAATTGGCCGGAATTCTCTCATTCTCGGGTCCCTCCTTGG
>CBDFAX010000021.1:0-37871 GCA_965245735.1 uncultured Abiotrophia sp.
CGGTCAAAGGCGTGGTCTTGCTGGCCACCACGAAGGAGAAGTTGTCAATATTGGTCGCGGCACCCCACTGGCCCTTGGCGTTCATGGCCACTACCGACAAATCGCCGGCTTGGCCACGTTGAGCTTTGAGGCGTCTGTCTAAGTCATGAACGGCCTTTTCGCAGGCCTCTTGGGGATGGTGACCCGCAGCCATGAGCTGAACGATGGCGTAGGACAGGACCCCTTTCATCAAATCTTCCCCTAGGCCAGTAGCGGTGGCTCCTCCAATCTGGGAGTCCACATAGAGACCCGAGCCAATAATTGGCGAGTCGCCTACCCGGCCGGGATGCTTCATGAAGAGGCCACTTGTCGAAGTGCCCGCTACCATGTGGTCATGGCCGTCCAGGGCCACCATGCCCACCGTGTCATGGCCGTCGTAGGCCGACAGACCTTGTTCTTGTGCTAGCTCCACCTGGCGATTGTGATAGTGGATTTGAGCCCGGTCTGTCAGCATTTCTTTGGCTTCAAAGCCATGGTCTAGGGCATATTGTCGGGCACCTTGGGCGACCAAGACATTATTGACCGGCTCCTGGCTAAGGCGGCGCGCCACGCCAATAGGGTTGGCAATATCCTGAATCCCGCAAACGGCCCCAAAGTCCAGGCGACTGCCGTCCATATAGGCGGCATCTAATTCTACCTGGCCTTGGCGGTTAGGCAGACCGCCATAACCGACGGATTTATAATAAGGAAAGTCTTCGACGGCCTTGATGGCTTGCTCAATAGCGTCACCCGCAAAGCCACCGCCGGACAAGCTAGGCAGGGTGGCCTGGACTCCTTCTAGGGCCATACGCCAGGTCGCAATGATTCCCCACATGGCTGTCACCTTCTTTCTGTCATTGATTCTTTACTTGATAATGATAATTTTGGTCCAGTAGCTGCTGGTAGATAGCAGGCGTCAAGTCCCGCGCTACGGCCGCCATAAGACGGTAGGCCGCTAGGACATCGGCCCGATGCAAGATACCCCGGTGGGTATGCATATAGCGCATGGGAAGGGACAGGGTCGTCGCCAGAATCCCGGTCTGGGACTTATGGATATTGCCCGCATCCGTCCCCCCGTCTAAGAAGCAGCCTAGTTGGTAAGGAATCCCCTCCCGCTGGCAGATTCCCTCTAGATAACGCAGGAGGCCCCGGTGGGTCACGGTCATATTATCGGCCACCGTTAGGGAGACACCCTTGCCTAGCTTAATGGGATTGTGGTCGGCTGGCGTGTCGCCTGCCAAACAGGTATCCACGGCCAGGGCAATGTGCGGCTTAACGGCTTGAGCCACGGTCCGCGCCCCCCGCAAGCCCACTTCTTCTTGAACGGTCGCCCCCAGGGTTACGGTGTTAGGACAGGATCCACTAGCAAGGGCCTGCATGGTCCAGACTCCCAGGGCTACACTGACCCGATTGTCGAAGGCCTTGGCGGCCAGGTAATCAGGATTGGCTAAGGCCTGGAAAGTGGTCACCGGGCAAACCCAGTCGCCCACCTCAATGCCCAGAGCTTTAACCTGGTCGCGATTGTCCACCCCCAGATCCAGATAGACCCGGTCCATGGGCACCACTTGCTGGCGCTGCTCAGGGCTAAGACTATGAACCTGCGGTCCAGCCAGAATCCCCGTATAGACCCGGCCGTCCTGGGTGAATACCTGGGCCTCTTGTTGCAAGAGGGTATGGGACCAAGAGCGCCCCACTTCCTGAATGAAGACATAGCCGGCCTCATCAATGGCCCGCACCACCCAACCGATTTCATCCATGTGGGTGGAAAAGAGCAAGGACAGGGGCGACTGGGACTGACCTGCTAAACTGTAGAGGCCAGAGCCCAAGGGATCGGTACCCTGCTGGCACATGGTCAGCTGCCGGTCCAAGTAGGCCCGAATGCCTGCCTCATGGCCTGACACTCCGGGCAAACAACATAAATCTGACAGGACTTGCCAGTCCACCTTGACTTGAGCCTCAGTGGTCATAAGGACCACCTCCCCGATTGCCAAAGCCAAAGTCTTGGACCTGGGCTGGGGTCAGTTGGCTCAAGAAGGCCACCAGGGTGTCTCGCACGGGCTCGAAACTAGCCGGATCCAGACACTGATAAAGGCCTGGCGACTGGAGGAGAGGCAGGGCAATAACCAAGGTCGGTGCCCCCAGGCCTGTCTTGTGGATAAAGGCCCCATCGGTCCCGGCTTCTTGAACCTGGCCCTTGACTTGGTAACCCAGACCCTGGGCCATTTGGCGAATGGCTTCCAGCAAGGCCGTATTAGGTAAGAGGGTCTTATCAAAATAACGCAAATAGAGACACTTAGGGTCATAGTCAGAAGCAGGTACTGGGCTAGCATCTAGCACCAGGGCCAAGTCTGGTTGTATAAGATTGGTAGCCGTAATGGCCCCCCGGGTCCCCACTAGGGACTGGCTAATGCCACCCACAGCCAACTCATAAGTTAGCTTATCTTGAACTTGGCGACTCATATCCAGTATCAGCTCGAGGCTGGCCCGATTGGCCAAGTTACGACCTAGCCAGGCGCCCCCACCTATTTGCCGGCGGGAAAAGTCTAAGACAAAGCTATCACCCACCTGGATGCCCAAGTCAGCCACTTGCTGGGCTGAGGCCGCACCTAGCGCTAGATAGGGCTGGCCCTCTACCAGAACCCCATAGCCCAGATGGGGCACATGATCCCGGGTTAAGAGGCGGACCACTTGGTTGACATAGTCGGTCTTCTGATAGCGGCCTAGGGCCACAAAGTCCAAGAGGCCATCCGGACGAATGGCTTGAATCAGACCGCCATTTTCATCCAGGTTAGTGGTCAGCATGACCCGAAAGGGCGCCTGCTCCTGGGGCTTGAGGCCCAAGACAGAGCCCAGTTGATCCCGATAGAGGCTGAGCCCTTGTTCGGTCAGGGCCTGAGACAGGGCTTGATGCAGGTCGAATTCATCCCCCGACAAGGCGGGTAAATCATAGAAACTTGTCCAATCCATAAGGCACCTCCTATTGGAAGAAGTGGGGCCAATCGGCCTCTGCTGGGCCACTGAGAATTTCAGCAATATGGCGCAGGGCATCCGTCAGCCCTACCCCGCCCTTCTTAGGCATCTGGATTATTTTAACCTGGTCCTTGTAGCGGTCGACCACGGCCTCATTTTCGGCGGAGCAGGCCACATAGGTGCGGACCGGCGTCTGGTCTTGAATATAGGCTGCGACCTCGGCCGCCATTTGGGCGTAGGTGTCGTAGTTGAAGCAAGGGCCACACAAGAGGACATCAGGTTGCGCCTTCTTCATGAGATTGGCAATCTTGTGTAGGACTTCTTCCTTATTAGCCTGAAAATAATCAGGCCCACAGTAGACGGTGGCCAGGACCTTGAGGTCGTGGGCCGCGAAGACGTCCTTAAACATGAGATAAGAGCCAATCCCGCCCTTTTCTAATCCCAGTGGTGTGTTGGGGCGTTCCTTGCCCCCATAACCGGCCTGAATTTGGTCGAATAATAGGATTACTTTCATCCTTATTCCCTCCTCAGCAAAAAGAGTTCAGCAGGATAGGGCTGAACTCTTCAGTTGTCTATAAATCATCGAAGGACAAGTCGTCCAAGGAAATATCATCTAAGTCATCTTTAAGGTCTTGAACTGGTCTCTCTTCTTCAGCCAAGAATTGACGGTCCATTACCTTGAAGAATGGATAGTAGATCAAGCAGTCGATGGCAATTAAGATAATTTGCCAGAAGCCAGCAATCAAGTGCCCAGTAGCCAACCAACCAGAGAAGAAGAATGGGGTTGTCCATGGGATGCTGACCCCGGTAGTTCGTGGCAGAATACCGATAACTGTTGCGATAATGGATAAAATGGTGTTAACCAGTGGTGTTGCAAGGAATGGCACCAACATAATGGGGTTGAGTACGACTGGTAGCCCGAAGATAATCATTTCGTTAATCCCGAAAATCCCAGGTACAATAGCCAAACGACCCAAGGTCTTCATACGTTTAGACTTGGCAATCCCCACCATGAGGAAGACCAAAGCCAAGGTAGAACCCCCACCCCCGAAGTTGGTGAAGAAGTTGCTGAAACCATTGGTGAAGATGTTAGGCAATGGCAAGCCATTCTTGAAGGCTTCCAAGTTTTCAGTCGTCAAGGCCAGACCAATTGGCGCGAAGACCGTATTGGTAACGGCTGGTCCATTAATCCCGAAGAACCAGAAGAAGGTGGACAGGAACTGGGTCAGGGGTTCTAGGAAGACGCTGCGTCCAATCCCTAAGAGCGGTGCTTGCAGGTTGGTATAGATAAAGCTATGAGCATAGTGATAATCGGTGAGTGAGAAGCCAAGGTAAACCAAGAAGAAGGTTAACATGGCAAAGAGCGAAGGAATCAAAGCCGCGAAGGATTGAGAAACTGCTGGTGGCACCCCGTCAGGCATCTTGATGACCCAACCCTTACGCTCAATGGCTACAAAGATGCGGACCGAGACAATGGCCGTAATCATGGCCACGAACATGCCGGCGGACCCCATATTAGTATTAGCTAAACCATTGAAGACCTTGCCGGCTTCGTTGGTGAAGGCTGGGTGGGATTTAGGTGTCAGAATCAAGAAGCAGACGACGGAAATGGCTGCCCCAGCAATAGGGTCTGATTCCAGTTGACGGGCATAGGCATACCCAATCCCGATAGCCCCTAAGAGGGCGATGACACTAAAGGTGGAATCAATTACGGCATCCATGTGGTTTTCCCAGCCTTGGCCGAAGAATTGGGCCATAAAGTCGGTATAACCTTCAATTGGGAAGTTACCGGCCAAAATGAAGAAGGAAGCGACAATAATGAGTGGCGTGGTCACCAAGAAACCATCACGAATGGCAATTAATACCTTATTATTGCTGAGTTTCTCGGCTGTCCCGCCCATGACTTTTTCAAGATTTGCAAACATGTGACTTACCTCTTTTCTTATAATGAGATCTGTACTTAGCCTTGCTTGTTTTGCTTGAGTAATTGAATGGCGCGCTTGAGAATGCGTTCGCCATTGACGTTACCATAATCGTCTAGGTTCATAACTTCAACGGGAATGCCTTGGGGCTCGTATTTGTCCCGGGTGGCATTGAATTTATATTTGACTTGAGGCCCTAACAAGATAACATCGGGATGATACTGTTCCACGATAATATCTAGCTTAGAATCTGAGAAGGCCTTGACTTCAATTGGCAGATTGTGTTCGTCCGCCACGGCCTGCATACGGCTGGCAACTAGGCTGGTCGACATGCCGGCACTACAGAATAAATAGACACGTTTCATGGTATTTCCTCCTAATCTAGGTGGTGAGCTGGTCCAAACGTTGATAGAGGGCCAGAACTTCTTCGGCTGTCACCTTGAGCAGTTCAGCACTCATGAGTTGATCTTCGGCATGAACTAACAAGAGCGAGAAAGGTGGATGATCCCCTGCCGCATCCGCCTGCAAGAGGTCGAAATGTTGATCATGACCGGCAATCCGTTGGCTCTCCCCTTGCTCAATGGCCGCCTGGGCTTGGGCGAAGTCGCCTGTCCGGGCTAGCGCCATGGCTTCCATGAAGGAAGATCGGGCGGATCCCAAGGAAGAAATCATCTTGAAGAATACCAACTCTAAGTCATCCATACCATTACCTCCTTTCCTATAAAATAAACTTGCTAACGAGATGGATGGGGAAATTCGCCCACAATAGCGGCCAAGAAGTCGTCGCGACTGCTAGCGGCTAAGAGGGACTTGAGCTGACGAGGATGGGCTAGGCACTGGCCTAGCCATTTGAAGAAGACCTGGGTGAAGGCCCAGTCGCTGTCCTTAAGCGCCAAGAGAATGACTAGTTTAACTGGGTAGCGGCCCCACTCAATGGGACTGGCTAGATTAGCAATGGCCAGCACCGACTGGTGACTGTGGGCTTGCAAGGGATGGGGAATGGCCAAGGCATAGTCAAAGTCCGTCGAAGATAGGGCTTCGCGCTCCAAGACCGAAGGCAGAAAGTCCGGCGTCACATAACCGGCTTGGGCCAAATCCTGGGCCATTAGGGTCAGGACTTGTTCGGGGCTGCTGGCCTGCAAGTCTTGATAGAAGAAGCGCGACTCCAGAAAGTCTCCTAATTGTAGGGCTAGCTGGATGGCTGTCTGACGCTGTTCTACTTGGTTAAGCAAACTAACCAAGGCTAGCTCATCTTCCTCATTGAAGAAGGTAGAGACCTGCAAGGTCGGGAGGCCCAAACTCTGAGCCAGAGGCATAAAACTAATGACTAAGTCGACAGGCTGAAGCAGGAGCTGGGCTTCACTGACATAATCATATTGGGCTAGAATTTCCAGCCGATGGCCAAAGCTAGCCTTGAGCCGGTCGATTGAGGATTGCATAAGGGGATAGTGCCGGGGCGCCAACAAAATGGCTCGCGCCTTCCATGGTCGCTCCAGGCGAGAATAGGAACTGCCAATATGGACGGCAATCAACCCGATTTCGGCTTCGGATAAGACCACGCCTAGACGGGCACCCAACCAGGTGCTGACCGTCACGGCTAGGTCGAAGACCAGGGGATACTGGCGTTTCATATCTTGCAGGAAGAGATTGGGCAGCTCCACCTGATAATGGAGGCGCTCAATCAGGCCTTGAAGGTGAAGATGGAAGCGATCCTTAAAGTCAGCATCGCTAAGAAAATCCAAGCCCACCAAGTCTTGTAGGTGCTGGCCCAAGTCTTCAACCAAGCGGGTCAAATCAAGGGGGTGGCCCTGATAGATGACCTGAGAGGCTAGCTCATGCATAGCCTGATAAGCTTCCAAGAGACGGCCAATACTGTAGGCTTCAGAAGCTGGAATCCGACACTTATATTGCTTACCCACCCCCTGCAAGAACTTACGAGCTAAGGCTTCTTCCTTAGGCTCCAGAGGCGGTAGGTCCTGACGATGATAGAGAAATTGACCGGCTAGCATACGCTGAACCGCAATCCCGACGTGCAGGAGTAAGATAGGTAAACTGGCAGGCCGAATCTGATAGTCTGCCTGTTGGAGCAGGCCCTGGAAATAGTGGGCCACCCAGACCATGTCAAACTCTTGGTATATGGCTAAGACCTTATCCAGATTCAAGAAATCGCCCTGAAGTTCTGAGGTTAGGAGCTCCCGATAGAGGCGGCGCTTCTGGAATTCAGGGCCCTTAAGCTGCCAGCCCTTGGCATCATGTTCTAGGTCTAAGTCCGGATAGGCCCCCACCAACTGACCGACTTGATGCAAGTCCATGGTTAGGGTTTGGGGGCTGACATAGAGGTCTTGACTCAGCTCCTTGAGGGTCTGAGGCTGACTATCAGCCAATAGGAGTTTGAGTATATAATGTAGCCTTTCTTCCTGACTCTGTGGCAGGCCCAGAGGACTGGGCTGATTGGGGTCTTCCAGGGCTTGGGCCACTAGCCGATAGCCCTTGTGGTGATGAGTCTGGATGGCTCCTGGATAGTCTTGCTTTAACTTGTTCATATCAGAGCGAATGGTCCGGTCGGAGACACCCAACAAAGCCGCTAGGTCCCGCCCTTTGAGCCAGCCTTGTGACTGGGCCAGGATGACCATGAGCTGTTCCTGTCGTGTCTGCATAAGCGCCCTCCTCCTAGGCTGTGACATCGCTTTCTCTCAATTCTATTATAACATTTTATGTGCCACCTAATCGCTAAAGTTATTTCCTAAGCTTAGGAAATGGCCGAAAAATCAAGAAAAGTATGGAACTGATTCCCATATTGGCTGATTTTTTACATTTGCCTTGACCTGCCAATAGCCTTATACTAGAAGAAAGGAGGTGGCTTAATGCCATTTATCAAAGCTAAATCAAGCCAAGCATCCGGTTGGGGCTGGATGCTTTCCATGCTGGCCTTCCCCCTCTTATTTCACTATCTTCAGGACTGGCAGACCAAGGCCACCCTATGGGTCATCACACACCCCCGCTTCCAAATCCTCAATTGGACCCACCCCGACTTTGTGGCCCCACTCCTAATCGGCTTGGCCCTCTTTTCGACCTTGATTCCCCTCTTAGGCTTCACCCTCTACGGTTGGACCCTGGGCCGACGGTCCTGGCAATCCATGGGCTTCAAGCGTCCCTTGATAAGGCCTTATCTGCTGGGCTTTATCCTAGGGGGGCTACAATTGCTAGCCTGCCTCATCATCCCCGCCCTGCTAGGCCAGCTATCCTTCGAGCGCATCAGCCAGACACCAGCCCTAGTCACTTCACTCTATCTAGCCGGCTTCCTCATTCAGGGGCTGAGCGAAGAAGTGATCTGCCGGGGCTATCTCATGAATGGTCTGGCCTTACGCTTTCCAACCTGGCTAGCGGTCCTGGCCAACTCCCTGATTTTCGCGGCCATGCATTTGGGTAACCCCAATGTCTCGACCCTGGCCCTGGTCAACCTGACCCTGGCCGGCCTGACCTTCTCTCTCCTCTTCGCCTATACGGAAAATATCTGGTTTGTGGGGGCGGCCCATTCGGCTTGGAACTTCGTTCAAGGGCCTGTTCTGGGCATCCAAGTATCCGGCATGAGCCTGCCTTATCCTATCTGGCACACCCGCCTAGAAGGCCCTAAGCTCTGGACTGGTGGTGACTTTGGACTAGAAGGTGGTCTCTACTGCCTAATCATCGAAGTCCTTGCTATTCTGATTCTAGTCTATCTACTTAAGGCTAAAGCGCAGAAAAAAGTTCAACTAGAAGCAAAAAGCTGAGACTAAGTCTCAGCTTCTTTTTCACCCTATAAAAAATCCCCTTATATCCTATAAGATATAAGGGGATTTTTCTTATGCTTCTTGATGACAGTGGCGGAGGATAAAGTAATAGGTCCCCGTCATCAGATAGGCCAGGGACAAGACCAAAATCATGCTGATAGCAGAATGATTAAGCCATATATAGGTCAGGAGCCCTCCTACTAGGAAACAAGCAATGCTTGCCATGTAGAAGATAATCTTGTGGCCATCTTCCTTATAGCCCCGCAAGTAACGTCCTAGCGCAAAGCCCGTATCAGTCAAGTAACCCGTAAAATGCGAACTGCGGACAATCATGCCTCGATAGTAGATAAACATACCATTTTGGGTCCCCATACCGAAGGCCAAGAGATAGAGCCAGCTAGCCTGCCAGTTGAGGGCATAGCTTAAGCCCAATAAGAGGCCAAAGCTAATCAGCAAAACGCCGTAACGGTTGGCCAGGCGAAAGGATTTATCAGAGAATAAGAGGCCGCTTAAAATGCTCCCAGCCATAAAGGCCAGCAAGGTCAAGGCCAGACGGCTGGCGGCTTCCCCATCACCCCGCACTAAGGCTAGGACGAGTTGGGACAGGTTGCCCGTCATATGGGTCGATGGCGTGGCTACCAGCCACAGGGTGGTCACATTGACTGCCCCCGCCAGGCTACTGAGTAAGCCAATCCAAATGGCTAGCAGGATTCCTTGGTGGTGTTTCATTGATTTGCTCCTCTCAAGTCCAATACCTATTCATTTTATCACAAAGACCTAGCCTTCAACAAGGCAAGCCCGCTATTGCTTCTCAGCCGGTGCTAAAGCCAGACGCCGGTCACAGACTTGATCCAGGAAGAGTTGGTCATGGGACACCGCCAGAATGGCCCCAGGGAAGTCGCGGAAAATTTGCCTTACTTCAGCTTGAGACAAGGGCGAGAAGTTACGGCTAGGCTCGTCCAGTAACAAGACATTGACCTCCATCAGATTCAACTTAAGCAGGAGCAACTTGGCCTGCTGGCCCCCAGACAGTTGGCTAATGGGATGGCGCATCTCATCAGGGTCGAAGCGTAGGCTACCCAGATAGGTCATGAGCTTAGTCTTCTCCTCCTGGCTACCCGATTCCTGGAGAAAGTCCAAGGGCGTCTGATCCTGAGGCAGAACCTGGCGATAATCTTGGGGCATATAGCCCAGGCGAATGCCCGGCCGGTCGGTCAGCCAGTCACGAACTTGCTTGAGGAGGGTGGATTTTCCCACCCCATTGGGGCCCACTAGCCCGATTTTCTCCTGGCCTCGCCACTCCAAGGTCAGGGGTTGGGTCAGATCGCGCCCCTCTAGGCGGACCACATAGTCCGGCTCATTAATCAGCCATTTGCTGGCGGGCAAGGGATGGGGGCAAGGCAGTTTGACCAAGATGGCATCCTCTTGAATGGGAATCTCCAGCATGTCCTCAGCCTGACGCTCCAAGCGACGGCCTACAGACTTAACGTTGCGCATTTTCTTAGCCAAGAGACGACCAAGGCTAGAATCATGGGCCTGACGCAATTGATGCTGGACCTTGTCATGCATTTGCCGATGTCGAGCCTCCTGCTTAGCCTGCTCCTCCTGCTGCTTGCGGGCCAGCTGGCCCTGACGCTGGAACTGGGCCTCCCGTTGACTGCGATAGGTCTCATAGTCCAGATTGACCAGATGAACCCGACTGGCCTTGTGGTTATGAATGGTCTCAATATGCAGCATGCGATTGGCCACTTGAGACAGGAAGGCCTCATCATGGGAAATAAAGAGAACCGCTGCCGGCAAACTAGCCAGGGTCCGACTGAGCCAGTTCAGCGTGGCCAAGTCCAAGTCATTGGAAGGCTCATCCAAGAGAAGACAGTCCGGTTCCAAGGCCAAGGTCCGGGCCAACTGTAACTTGAGTTTTTCGCCCCCTGACAGAGTCCCCATGAGCTGCTGACTGGTGAGACGGTCGGGGTCAAAGCCTAATTGGCTGACTAGCTGATAGAAGTAACCATAGTCTATTTGCTCGGCTAAGACCGGATCAAAGCAATAAGCCTCGATGGTCAAGCCTTCATCTTGGGCTGGGAAAGTCTGGCCAATCCAGACTGTCCGGCCAAAGGAATTAGAACAAGTGCCCGTCACCTCGACATAAGGCAGGGGGGCATCCGGCTGCCTGAGCCAGTTCAAGAGCGAGGACTTGCCGCAGCCTTCTTCGCCAATCAGGGCTAGCTTGTCGCCTGGCTTCAAGTCAAAGGACAGGGAAGGAATTAAGACCTTGAGGTCTTGTTGATGGGTCATGGTAAAATTTTCAACGTGTAACATCTGCTACCTCCTATATAAAGAGGGACCGATGCCCTATCTAGCGTCGGTCCCTGTTTGGAAGCAAATGGATTAAGCCAAAGAAAGAGTCTGCGCCCTAATCTAAGGTGCGCCTGCCCTAGCTGCTTGTACCTCTTCACTAAAATTGACCGCACTAAATAAAGCCATCTTGATCCTTTATTTAGTAATTGACAATTTTAGTTAACTTTCATCGGCACAAGTACCTCCTTGGTGAATTACCTTTAGTATACGCTTACTTGGCGGAGAATGCAAGTGTTGAGAAATAAAAGAGGCCAGGAAATCCTAGCCTCTTAAGTGCTTATCTCATTAAAATGATGCCTAGTCTTCAGACGAAAGTTCAGACTCACTGCTAAGGTCTACTTCCCCTTCTGTAGTTACTGGCTCGACCTCTGGCTGTGGCACTAGCACAGTTGGCGCTACTTGAGCACCTGGTGGCACATCTGGTGCTAGGAGAGGTTGCTTGCTCCCTCTAGCATACTTCTCATTTAAGCAGGGCCAGAGCGTAATAATTGGCCCCAGGACTGGCAAGATAAGAAGTAGTGCCCATGCAGTCCGACGCTCTAATGTCTTAAGGCGACTGATTGTCAGGCTCGCCACTGGAATCAACCAAAGTCCATAGGCCGCAATCACAGCAGGCTTACTGTTATTAAAGAGGATACTGAGTCGTTTGCCATTTTCTAATGACTCAGATGAAGTGGTCCATTGCCCTGTCACTAGGAATAAAATCATAAATGGCACCATATAGACTAAGAAAGCCCAAAGATAATCTGACTTACTTGTTTCACGGTGCGACTCAAAGGCGTAGCGCCAGAAGTTTTTACTTGCTTTTAAGAATTGTTGTTTCATTTCCTACCTCCTAACGCCCAATCTCTAGGCTGTTGCCTGAAGGCTTAAGCTTAAGGTCTGAGAAAACCCAGATATACCAATCCTGGCCCTGTTTATCAGTAATAGAGGCCACCTGATCCACAGATTTGCCGTTAATCTTGAGTTTACGGACTTCTGGGTACTTAGATACGCCAAACAAAGGCGCATAGTTTAAGCCCAAGTCATTTTGGACTTTACTCTGATATTCTAGCATCTCCGGCAAGATTTCTTGGAAATCTGCTTTTAATTTCTCCTCAACCGATTGACTTCCCTTATCTTGAGTCTGGGCATTAAACTGCTTTGCCTGGGTGTAGGTCAAAGTCTTCGCCATCTCCTTACCGTCTTTGTATACCGGCTTCTTAAGCTCAACCACCAAAGAGGCTGCTTGCTTATGGAAGACGATGGCGTAGTCGCGATTCATATTATACTGCACAATACGAACCTTCTCAGCACTAGGGTCGATCCCAAAGACTAGATTTTTAATCCCAGCAAGGCTGACCATGGCCCCCACAATGACGAAGAAGGTCAACATCTTATTGCGCGCCAACCAATTAAATATTCTACTAAACATTCTTGTCCTCCTAAAGCTTAGTCATATTCCGTCTTAGGCCGTAAGCTTTCCACCTTACGACGCTTACGTGGCGCTATAAGGCAAGGCCAAAGCATAAAAACGGGTCCCCATACAGGTAGCAGCATGGCCCAAATAACAAACCAAATGACCCGACGCCCGTTAGTTCTGAGTCTGCTTATATAGAGGCTAGCAATTGGAATCATCATCACACCGTAGATCAAGCCCGCATATAGATTGGTAATGGTAAAGCCTAAACCAAACATGATTCCTCCTGAAAATCCGAAATCCTGATTGGACTGATAGGCACCATTAAAGTGAAGAAAAATTAGAAAAGGGACTACAAAGCAGTAAAAGCTGTGAAGGAATTGCTGCTGAGATGTATTGCGACCAGAGTTAAAGGCATAGCGCCAGAAACTAATTAAATCTTGTTTCATTTTTTAAACCCCTCCCAATCATTTTACTGCTTAAACTCGATGACATTGCCAGACGGCTTGAGTGGCAAATTGGGATAAAACCAGATATACCAAGTCTGATTATCGTCATCAATGAATGTTTCAACTTTAGGCACTGCCTGACCATTAATCATCATCTTCTTAACTTCGGGATACTTTGAAACACCAAAGGCTATGC
Organism: uncultured Abiotrophia sp.; assembly: GCA_965245735.1. Lineage (GTDB taxonomy): Bacteria > Bacillota > Bacilli > Lactobacillales > Aerococcaceae > Abiotrophia. The sequence continues at coordinate 13,083 of CBDFAX010000021.1, forward strand.
TTGAAGCATCAAATTTCGTCCTCCGACTTTGAAATTCCGCAAGCTTAGGCAGATAGTCTTGATATAGAGCTTGAAGTTTGGCTTCTACCGACTGACTACCTAAGTCTTGGCTGGCCGTATCAAAGGCGTAATAAAATCGCTCTTGCGCACGATCTGTTGACTCTATACCCAAACGAACTACCTTGCGGTTTGTTTTAGCTACCAAAGTCTTACCTTGTTTAATGAGTCCAAGTCCATGGTTAGCATCGATTTCATGGTAGAGCACGAATTCCTGAGCCTTGGGACTGTCTTCACCATTTCTGATAGCTGTTAGGCTAGATGAAAAAACCATTACTGCGATATATATCATGAATAAAAGTGCCTTATTATAGCTCAACCAGTAAACTAGGCGATGGAACAAGGTTTTCGTTTTATTATCTGTGTCCTTCATTCTGCTCCCCCCTTACGATGTTTTTTTTCTACCTTGGCTAATCTCGCCTTTATCAGTCCCAAGGTAATGATTTTCATAATAGAGGATTTGCCAAGTCTGACCTTTCTCATCCTGATAAAGATGAATCTGGTCTGGTTGATCATTATCTAATCTTAAATACTCGGCTTTATCATACTTCATCACTAGTACAACCGGATAACGCGTAAATTTCCCCTCAGCCAGGCGATGGAAACCAGATTCTTGCTTGACTTGATTCCTTAACCATTCATAATCAAAAGAAGCAATTTGTTTTGTAGCACGGTTTGCTCGCTCTTCATCAAAAACCTGCTTTACTACAAAAGAATAGTCTTTACTATCCAACTCGCTTCCGAAATCAACTCGAATAATCAATTGGCTTCCTCGACGTTCAATAATGGTGCTTCCCGCGTCTCCAAAATGAGATTTATCGACAAACGGATAGCGAACTATTTCAAAGCGATCTGTTCCTTCTTCAGAAGCTATTGAAGACGTGCTACTTGTTGAACTTAGGCTTTGGCTAGTTGAATCAGAATGGGACATCGCAGCCTGACTTGAATCAGCTGATAAACTTGCGATGGAGCTAGAGTCACTACTAGATTCTGAACTAGACTTTGAACTGGACTCCGAACTCAACTGCGAACTGGGTTCTGAATCATCAGATTGAAGTGAAGACGCCTTAGAGCTCGAACTAGCGCTCGCCCCAGCAGTCGAGTAGCTCGACTCCATTTCAGGCTCCATCCCTTCCTGGAGCTGCTCCATATAACTATGTTGATACTGGATAAATTGAACCATGGCTACTAAGCCTTGACGGCTGTCTGGACCAGCGGCACCAAACCAGATCAAGCTAAGTAAGGTCACTAAGAAACAAACAACAAAGATTGCACAACCACCTAATCGTTTCATTCGGCCTCTCCTTTACTCATTCTTAAGCATATTTATTCAAAGGTCATTTTATTGTTAGATGACTTAAGCTTTAAATCTCGATAATACCAGACATACCACGTCTGACCCTTATCATCCACATACTCCGTGACACCATCTACTAATTGGCCATTAATACGCAGTTGCTTATACTTAGGACTGCCGGCTACCCCCACTTCAGGATTGTGAGTTTCCTCTATTCCTGGAAACTTAGGCATAGCTTGATTCCCACCAGTTAAATTCAGCATCATCTCATCCGTTGAATCAACCTCTTGGTGGTCATTCTGATTAGGGGAACCATAAAACACACTTTTTTTAGTTGTTTCACTTCCCTTTACTTCTTTCCCATCTTTCTGATAAGACTGCTGAATAATCAAATCATTGCCTTTCTTCTGAATATAGGCTTTCTGACCATCTCCATAGTCAATTGTCTCAATAGTAATGCGATTAGAAAAATCCACTTGATTTGAATCAGATTTAAAGAAGCCAAAACGTATCATAATAACCATGAAACACGCTAATAAGACTCCCGAAATTGCCTTACGTTTATAATAATCCACTCCAAATACCTCCTAACTGAATGTCACGCTGCCTAGTCATCATTGAGACATATAGGTGCTACCAATAAAAAACCAAAAGCGGGTATAAATAATAAGAAAGACCAAGCAAGAGAACGCCCTATGGTTCTTAAGCGACTAATGGTCAAACTGGCATAGGGAATCAAAAGAATGCCATATAAAAGATAGAATAGGTAAGATAGCAAGCTATTACCCGACGCAAGCTCTTTCAGACCTAGTTGTGTCTCGATGGTACTGCTCATAGAAAATAAGAGTAAAAAAGGGATAATATGCCATTTTAAAGCAATTAAGAATTCTGTACGACTGGACACACGATATGATCTAAAGGCATACTTCCAAAAGGTCTTAAGTGCCTGTTTTGTCTCTGGACTCATAATAAGCCTCCTCTCTTATGGTTTGAATTCTAAGCGATTATTAGTCTGACTAAGAGGTAAATTTGGATAGAACCAGATGAACCATTCCTGCCCCTTGGTGTCGGTATGGCTCACAACATCCTTCACAGCTTGCCCGTTAATCGATAGTTTCTCGACTTCCGCGTATTTAGCAACACCGAAGGCAGGGTAATGCCCATATGGAGCAGATTTTTCAGCTTGGTAACTAGCTAATTTAGGGAGTAATCCCTTGTAGAGCTCCTCTAGCTTGTCCTGGATCGTGCTCTGGCCTTTATCATTCAACACTGGGTCAAAAGCTTTTTCAAAGACGGTAGAAGTTTTCTCCAGAACTGACTCCTGCCCTCGTTTTACTTTCTGTTCTAATTGAACGATTAGATTGTCCCCTTGCTTAATAAAGGTCACGGCATAATCCTCATCAACTTTATAACTTCCAATTTCAACACGAGGTTGATCTGCAACCTCTGGTCTAAGAAATAATAGCCCATGAATAGCAAACCAACTAATTGCAACCCCCCATATGATAAAAGGGATTAGCATCTTGTTATAATGCAGCCAATCGAGTAGTTTCTTCATCATCACTTCACCCCTTATCTCTCATGTCTGGATTTGATTTAGACCTAGTAGCCTTGCTTTTTAGCTGCGCTCCTGGTCTTATATTAGCATTTAACTACCAGTGTTTTTACACAAAGAGGCCAGGTCCCCCCAGCCTCCACGTTTTGCCTACCATTGAAATAAAATCAACCAGTAATATTTATAGTCGTGTACTCACATACACTTGCCTATATTATAGCATTGAGAAAGACTTTTGGATAGATTATTTTTGTGCACAAGACTTACGAAATTCTGCCATAATGCTTGCTATTAAGCTCTTATATAGTTACTGAACGTCTTATAACCGGTTATTTAGACACTATTTAATCAGCAATAATATACAACTCTATCACTCTAAAGTATGTAAATATTCAATTCACATAACTGATTTAATCTATCCTTTATTAACATTTATCGCCTTTCATTTCATATTTTTTCAACCCATTTTTATCTCTCCTGCTTCCTCCAAGCACAAAAAAAGCACCCCTAGACTTGAGGGGTACTGGTGATGCTAAGCTTGTTTTACTTGGATTATTTACCCAAGGAATTTTTGATGCCTTCCACTGCACCTTTGGCAGCTTCAGCCACGTCATGAGCCACTTCTTTGGCTTTACTAACGACGCCTTCTACGACGCCTTCAGTTTCAAGGCCTTTGTCGCCAGTTGCTTTACCTGCCACTTCCTTGACTTTGCCAGCAGCTTGGTCGAGTTTATCTTCCAACATCTCAGTCCCCTCCTTTCTACTATGATAACTTTAGTCTACCACTTTAAGGTCTCCAGTACGAATTTTTTGCCTAGCCATAGCAAATAAAAAGAGACTAGGACAGCGTCCTAATCTCCTTGATTGGCTAAAAATCCAGTTAGCTCCGCCTGGGCAAAGCCCACTAGGCCGCGGCGGTCATACCATTCCCGGACAGACTGGTTCCAAGGCGTGGTGTCAGTCACCAGAAAGACCTGACGACAGGCCTGGCTAGCTTCCTGAATTTGATTCAGCAATTGTCGGCCTATTCCCTGCTTCTGATAGGCTGGCAGAACTAAGATGTCTTGGATCAAGGCCACATAGTGGCCATCTCCCACTGTACGCACCAGCCCCACTAGCTGGTCTTGGTCCCAGGCGCTGATGACATCTTGGGAAGCCGCCAGCATCTGACCCAGGTCAGACACCTGGTCTAGGTAGGCAGTCCAACCGACTGCCTGATAGAGCGGTCGCAACTGGACATCAGAAATCTCCTTATCATGACGATAATTGATCATCTTGAGCACCCTCTTTCTTAGGAATTTGACGATTAGAGCCCCAACTTAGCCAAGATGCTGGCCTTCATACCGGCCACATCTACCACTTCATTATGACGGATTTGGGCTTCTTTGACTTCGAGAACGGCCGCAGGCTGTGGCACGCCAGAGATAGCTTCCAATTGGTCCACCAGGGTCAGGTCATCCACCTCAGGATCTAAGTCCTGGAAGGACTGCATGACAGAGCGTGGGAACTTGTAAGGGCTGGCGGTCGAAGCGATTAAGGTTGGCGTGGTGTCGCCTGTTGCCTGACGGTAGTCGCTGTAAACCGAAGTGGCTACTGCCGTATGAGGGTCTAAAACATAACCGGTCGCTTCATAGACGGCCTTAATGCTGGCTTCGATTTGGGCCTCATCGGCGTAACCCCCATAGAAATCAGCATAAGTTGCCTGCATTTGAGGCGTCACTTGGTAGTGACCTTGTTCCACTAATTGCTTCATATAAGTAGCCGTTTGGGCCGCATCATTGCCGGTCGCATGGTAAATCAAACGCTCTAGGTTGCTAGAGATGAGGATATCCATGGATGGCGAATTAGTCACATAGAAAGGACGTTGGCGGTCGTATACGCCGGTCTTGAAGAAGTCAGTTAAGACATTGTTCTTGTTAGAGGCACAGATAAAGGTCTTGATTGGCAAGCCCATTTGACGAGCATAGTAGGCCGCCAGAATGTTACCGAAGTTACCGGTTGGCACATCCACATTGATAGCGTCGCCTAAAGCAATGACACCTTGACTCACCAGTTGCAAATAGGCAAAGACATAGTAAGCCACTTGGGGAATGAGACGCCCAATGTTAATGGAGTTGGCACTTGAGAATTGGTAGCCTGCCGCGGCAATCTGCTCATTGAGAGCTTGGTCCCCAAAGAGGGCCTTGACTTGGCTTTGGGCATCATCGAAGTTGCTGGTAATGCCGACTACATAGGTGTTGTCACCCTTCTGCGTCAGCATTTGCAGTTCTTGGATATGGCTAACGCCGCCCTTAGGATAGAAGACCACAATCTTAGTGCCGGGCACATCCGCAAAGCCGGCCATGGCCGCCTTACCGGTATCGCCGGATGTGGCAGTCAGGATGACGATTTCCTTGTCAGAGCCTTGTTTCTTAGCCGAAGTGGTCATGAGATAAGGCAGGATGGACAGGGCCATATCCTTAAAGGCGATGGTCTGGCCATGGAAGAGCTCCAGATAGTAAGCATCCCCTACCTTCTTGACTGGGGTCAATTCCGGCGTATCGAACTTGTCGCTGTTATAGGCTCCATCAATGCAGGCCTGTAATTCTTCCTGGCTGAAGTCATCAAAATAAGCCTTCATGACGGTAAAGGCAACCTCCTGATAGGACTTACCCACTAGGTCAGCCAGAGGGACTGGCAGTTTGGGATGCTCCACCGGCACATAGAGGCCCCCGTCTTCAGCAATGCCCTTGAGGATGGCTTGAGAAGCGGTGACACGGTTTTCTGGGTTACGAGTACTTTGGTAATATAAGGTCATGGTGACTTCCCTCTTTTCACGTTAAATCTTCACTTGGTCATTATACCATAAGTCAGGTGGACTTGACAGGGCCAAGGAAGGCAATTAGAATGGGAATATTAACGATGCTGAGGTGAATCAATGAAACGTGCTCTCTCCCATGTCTTCCCTAAGACCATTCCTATTATGACGGGCTTTCTCTTCCTAGGATTCTCCCTGGGCTTGTTAGCCGTCAGCAAGGGATTCCCCCCCTACTTGCCGGTCTTAATGTCCCTCTTTATTTTCGCTGGTTCCATGGAGTTTGTGACCTTGCAGCTCTTGCTTGCTGCCTTCAATCCACTCCAGGCCTTGCTCTTGACCCTCATGGTCAATGCCCGCCATCTCTTCTATGGCCTGGCCATGCTGGACAAATACCACCATCTGGGCTGGCAGCAGCCCTATCTGATCTTCGGCATGTGCGATGAGTCCTTCTCTATTAATGTGACGCTAGACCTACCTCAAGACCTTGACCGAGGCTGGGCCTACTTCCATGTGACCTGGCTCAACCAGTTCTACTGGGTCTGTGCGACGGCCATGGGGGCTTTTATTGGTCCCTACCTGCCCATTAATGTCAAGGGCATGGACTTCGTCCTCAACGCCCTCTTCATTGTCTTGCTGATTGAACAATGGCGTTCCCACCGTCAACACTCCGCTGCCTTTATTGGCTTAGGCGCATCGGTTCTCTGTTTGGTCCTTTTCGGACCGGAAAACTTTATGATTCCGGCCATGATTCTCATGTTAGTCCTCTTTGGCTACCGCTACTGGCAGCAGAAGCAGCAGCAAGACCAGGAGGTGAGCGCATGACACCCTGGCAGCAAGCCATTACCATCGCCCTAGTCGTTCTAGGAACCGTGCTGACACGTTTTCTAGCCTTTTGGATCTTCCCAGCTCACAAGCAGCCACCCGCCTTCGTTAGCTACTTAGGCCAAATGCTACCCACTGCCGTCATGGGACTCCTAGTCGTCTATGCCTTCCGCTATCTCAGCCCTAGTCTGCCCCAAGACAGTCTACTCATGATTGGCGCAGCCCTTACCACAACTGTCTGCCACCTGTGGAAGCGTAACTTCCTCCTTAGCATCGCGCTGGGCACTGCCGTCTATATGATGGGCTTACATTTAATAGGATAAGAAAAACGAGCTAGGAAGCATCCTAGCTCGTTATTATTATATTCAATTAAACTAGCACATTCAAGAGACCCATAAGTCCCATGCCTAGGAAGACGGCATAGGGAATAATTGGGCGCTTAGACTGGCGGACAACCTCCTGATAGAGGTCCACAAAAGCCACATAGAAGAGATAGCCAGCCATGAGTTGATTGAAGACGGCTAGGCTAATTAAGGAGCCCATGCCCTCGATTAGGACAAAGCCAAGGCCTAGCCCGGCCAAGTTACCTAGCACCAACCAGAGCCAGGTGCCAGCCTTGGCTGGACGGCTTAATTCCCGAATGGTCATAGCTTCCACTAGGGCGTGCGGCGCCGTTAGGAAGACATAGGCGGTCCCCAACCAGGGATTAACCCGGCAGAGGCTGTAAATCAGGACCCCTTCCAGCATATTTTGGAGGGTGAAGGCCCCTAGGCGCAGGCGCCCGCTCGGTGCCCAACCAACAAAGGAATGAAGACCTGACATGAGGATAACTGGGGTAAAGAAGAGAATGAGGCTAAACAAAGTGGCCATGCGGAAACCCAAAATCCCCATAAGAGTGGGCTGGGTAGAAGGCAATAAATCGAAGAAGACTAATTCTAGCCAGATGCCGCAGGTCAACAAGAGTAGTTGGCTGCGAACCCAAGGCCGTTGCTGTAACTTAGGGCCTAAGTGCCAGCCCCAAAAGGTGGCTAAGGCATAGGCAGCCATGCCCAAGACTAGGCCTAACCATGCAAGCGAGCTCATGTTAACACCCCAAATTCATAACCTTGAGACTTGAAGTAATCAATAATGTGAGGCAGGGCCTCAATGGTCAATTGCTTATCCGAAGCATCGTGCATGAGGATGACCCGCACCTTGGCATCTGGCGCTACATAGAAGGATTTTTCCATATAGGCTAGCATGTCACTCGGCGTGGTTGGCCGGGCAGACGGTGTTTCCGCATCGCCAGACATACCATTCCAGTCCATCCAGTCCACATCTAGCTTCTTAAGGGAGGCATCCAGTTCCTCGGTCCCCTTCCAGGACATATGACCACCTGGATAACGCCAGACAGCCGTGTGGAAATCACGACCTAGCACTTCCTGCATAGAAGCTTGGGTTTCCTTGACTTCCTTGACTACTTGTTTGACATCGACTACCCCGCCCGGAAAGAGACGGTTGTAATCATGACTGTAGGAATGAATCCCGATAGCATGTCCCTCGCGAATTTGCCGTTCTAACAAGGGCCGGGTCTTGTCTCCTACCGTCTTGCCAATCACGAAGAAGGTAGCCGGCACCTTTTTAGCCTTGAGAACATCTAAAATCTTAGGCGTCACTTCAAAGTTAACACCGTCATCGAAGGTTAAAAATACTATTTTTTTATCTGAGGCTTTAGGATCGTAGAGGAGCTTACGCACATCCTGAGCCTTATAGGCATAGGCGCTGGCCGCCTGGTTATGGTTAGATCCCTTGACCAGTTCTTGGGGCTTGCTTTCTACTTCCTTCTTACTGGACTCTTGACTGGCTGAAGATTGAGACTGCCCTGTTAAGGCTATCTGACTTGAGCTAGCCTGCTGAGAACTGTCCTGCCCTTCAAGGGTCTGTAGGAAGAGCATGACGGATAAGATGCAGACAATACAGACCAGGCACAAAATAAGTGCCAATAAGCTATTATAAAGTAGATTCTTCTTGTCCTTTGACCGCATGCTATCGCCCTCGCTATATTTATATCCTTGACTACAATCCTATTATACTCCACTGTCCAAAAAAATGCGACACTTTATTAGCCTGGGAGCCATTATTTTTTTCTAAACTAGCAAAAAAGTCACCTCGCCTAGAACACTTTCTAAAGCGAGGTGACCAGCTAGTCTTGATTATGCTTCATGATCCTCATCTTGTGAGCCATCAGTAGACGCTTGATTCTTACGACGACGGAAGAAGAGAATAGCGCCGCCGAGAGCTAGGAGAGCAAGAGCTAGTGGTGTTAACCAAGCCATAACTTGTTCACCGGTTGATGGCAAATTGCCGTCCTTGCGTTCTACACCAGAAGTCTTAGTCGCTGTCACCTTGTCAGATGAAGCGCTCGAACTTGAGGAAGCCGCTGGTTTCTCAGCTAATTGAATGGTCCGCTTAGCCGTCTGTCCGTTGGCTAGCGTTAATTTAATCTTGGTTTGATCCAATTGGTAAGGTTCTGGAACGGCCACTACATAGTAGTAGTAGTCCCCTGCCTTGAGATCGGTAAAGGTGACTTTCCCTTGGGCATCCGTCTTCAATTGTTGGTTGCCTACGGCTAGGGTTACGTCCGCTACTGCTTGGCCGGCAACGTTGACCACGTTGAGTTCCAAGCTGGCTACTTGGGCCTTACGGCTGACCTTGAGGATTGGATGTAAGTCGGCACCTGGAGCCACATCTAAGGTTTGAGCTCCTGTTTCTGCTTGATAAGCTTCTGGCACTTCCTTAATACCGTAAGTGTACTTACCTGCTTCCAAGGCTTCGAAGAGGATATTGCCTTGGTCGTCCGTTTGGCCTTCCAATTCACCTAAGTAAACTGTCACACCTGGGACACTTTGGTTATTGTCATCCATGACCTTCACCGTCACATTAGCAACTGCTTGTTGACGTTGAACGGTCAAAGTAATGGAATGATCGGTGTCGGTTGGTAATTCCGCATCGCCTGCTTGGGCGCCGGTGTAGTTTTCAGGCAAGTTGACAATCTCATAGTGGAAGGTCCCTGGGGTCAAGCCTTTGAAGACAGCTTGGCCGTATTCATTGGTGACTTGTACTTGGTCGCCAATCTTGACGCTAACGCCTGGTACTTCCTTGCCGGCATTATCCAAGACTTTGACGGTCAGGTCACGTTTCTCAGCTTGAGATGAAGAGGATGAGCTTGAAGAAGACGCTTGGTCCTTGCGGCTCACTTGCAAGGTAATGGAGTGGTCGGTGTCACTTGGCAATTCAGCGTCACCACTTGGTGTGCCTTCGTAGCCTTCTGGCAATTGAGTCACCGCATAGTGAATCTTACCAGGCGTTAAGCCCTTAAAGTGGGCATCCCCATTTTCATCGGTGACAGCACTTTGGTCGCCAACGGTCACGGTCACGCCGGCTACAATCTTCTGATCTTGGTCTAAAATCTTGATGGTCAAGTCGCGTTTGACAGCTTCAACCGCTGGTTGCGCTGGCTTCTTAGTCACTTGTAAGGTAATGGAATGATCGGTGTCAGCTGGCAATTCGGCGTCACCACTTGGTGTGCCTTCGTAGCCGTCTGGTAAATCCGTTACGGCATAGTGAACCGTCCCTGGCGTCAAGCCTTTGAAGTGGGCATCCCCATTTTCGTCCGTCTCAGCACTTTGGCCTTCTACAGTGACCGTTACGCCAGACACAATCTTTTGTTCTTGGTCTAGAACCTTAACGGTTAGGTCGCGCTTAGCTGCTGGCGCTTGACTAGAAGATTCAGCCTTCTTAGCTACCTGCAAGGTAATGGAGTGATCAGTGTCAGCTGGCAGTTCGGCATCCCCATTTGGCGTGCCTTCATAGCCTTCTGGCAATTGGGTCACCGCATAGTGCACTTTGCCTGGCGTTAAGCCCTTGAAGTGGGCATCCCCATTTTCATCCGTCACGGCTGTTTGGTCTGCCACAGTGACCGTTACGCCGGCTACCGTCTTTTGTTCTTGGTCCAGAACTTTAACGGTTAGGTCGCGCTTAGTCACTTGAGGCTCAGCCTTCTTGGCTACTTGTAAAGTAATAGAATGATCGGTGTCACTTGGCAGTTGGGCTTCGCCACTTGGTGTCCCCTCATAGCCTTCTGGCAAGTTAGTCACGGCATAGTGAACCGTTCCTGGTGTCAAGCCTTTGAAGTGGGCATCCCCATTTTCATCCGTTACTGCGGTTTGATCTGCTACAGTGACCGTTACGCCGGCTACTGTCTTTTGTTCTTGGTCCAGAACCTTAACGGTTAAATCGCGCTTGGTCACTTGAGACTCGGCCTTCTTAGCTACTTGCAAGGTAATGGAATGGTCGGTGTCGGCTGGCAATTCAGCTTCACCGCTTGGGTTGCCTTCATAACCTGCAGGCAATTGGGTCACGGCATAGTGAACTGTTCCAGGCGTGAGATCCTTGAAGTGGGCATCCCCGTTTTCATCCGTGACGGCTGTTTGGCCTTCCACGGTGACAGTGGCACCCGGCACAATTTCTTGTGCTTGGTCTAAGACCTTGACCGTCAAGTTGCGCTTAACCTCTGGCGCCTGGCTAGAGGATTGGGCTGGCGCTTGTGGCGCACTGCCTGCCCCTTCTTGGTCAGATAGGGTAACGGCTAATTTAGAGACCATTTTCTGATGGTCAGCACTTTCTAGGTCTGGGCCTGCCTTGACTTCGAAGGCTACTTCATAGTAGGCCTGACCTTGGTCATCTGTCTTGAGACTGCCCTTGTCAGACTGTTCCTGTAATTGTTTGTTGGCGGCGATATCTTGTTCTGACCGCTTAGGAATAGAGGTTTCAACTTTTTGTGCCTTAAGAACCTTGTCCGCACGTTTGAAACCTTGACCATCATACAAGCGTAAACGATACTTACCAGCGGTTAACTTAGGTACTTCGCTCGCTTGGGCGTCAGATTCATGACGATAAACTACATTACCTGCCTCGTCCACAATTTCGTAGGTCGCATTTTCCTGACGTTTTGGCGGATTGGCATCAACTTGTAACAGAATATCCACCGATACTTCAATCGGTGAGTTAGGATTCACTTGCGCTAGGACCAGTCCAGAAGGTACATAGGTCGCTAACATTCCGGCAACTGCAAGGGCAGCGCCAATTTTTCTTAAGCGATTCATACTCTCGCCTCCTTTACCCATATATTACCACATTCAATCGACCCTGTGGGCCATGTCAATAAGAAGTCTAGATTAAATCAATAATCTTCATCATAAATTCATAAATTAGAAATCTAACCCTCCTCAAGAGGCTATTAAAGTCCTATTCTCTAGCCAAATGAAGCCCTACCATTAGCCAGGGCCAAGCTGGCGACGAGCTAACACTATCTTGCTAGCAGGCCAAGTAATTTTGCCCACAAAAATAAGCCTGACCACGAATGGTCAGACTCTCTTACTTAGTGACGTCCCCGGCAGGAATTGAACCTGCGGCAGTCCGCTTAGGAGGCGAATCCTCTATCCTACTGAGGTACGGGGACTAGGTGCTCTTAGCACATGGTTTATTATAGCACATGAAGACCTATCCGACGAGCCCTGCAGGCTCATGGCTAAGAAAAAGAGACTGGTTGCCCAGCCTCTTCCTCTTGGCTTATTTTGCTAAAGCTTGGTTAGCGGTGATAATGGCTACCTTGTAGACATCTTCTTCCACGCAACCACGAGATAAGTCAGAGATTGGCGCGTTCAAACCTTGTAAGATTGGACCGACTGCTTCGTAGCGACCCAAACGTTGAGCAATCTTATAGCCGATGTTGCCAGATTGGAGGTCAGGGAAGATGTAGACGGTCGCATGACCGGCTACTTCAGAACCTGGCGCCTTTTGGTCAGCCACGATTTCTGAGTAAGAAGCGTCAAATTGGAGTTCCCCGTCGATGAGCACTTCTGGTGCTAATTCTTGCGCCAACTTAGTTGCTTCTACAACTTTGTCCACTTCAGGCGCCTTAGCTGAGCCCTTGGTTGAGAAGCTGAGCATAGCCACGCGTGGCTCGATGTCGAAGATTTTAGCAGTGTGAGCAGATTCTACTGCGATTTCAGCTAATTCTTGCGCTGAAGGGTTGATGTTAATCGCGCAGTCGGCGAAGACTAATTTTTGACCGTCGCTCTCAGCTGGCACCATGATGAAGGCCCCAGATGTACGGCTAATGCCTGGCTTGGTCTTGATGATTTGTAAGGCTGGACGAACTGTGTCACCGGTGGAGTGAACGGCCCCACTGACTAAACCATCAGCTAAGCCCATATAAACCAACATAGTCCCGAAGTAAGACACATCCTTAAGCAATTCGCGTGCTTGTTCTTCAGTTGCTTTGCCCTTACGGCGTTCTACGAAAGCTGTTACCATGGCGTCGTATTCTGCATAAGTTTCTGGATCGATAATAGTGAAGGCGTCGATATTCCAGCTGTTTTGTGCTGCCAAAGCCTTGACTTCTTCTACATTTCCTAAGAGGATTGGCTCTACTAAGTCATCTACACGTAGACGAACAGCTGCCCCTAATACACGTTTGTCGTTAGCTTCTGGGAAAACAATCTTGAGGTGTTTACCCTTGATGTTGTTAGCTAAGCGTTTGAACATTACCATAAAATTTGGCCACTTCCTTTTTCTAGTGATAAAACTCTAACTCCTAGTTTACACCCTTTAGGCCTAAAAAAAAAGTGTTCAGTCTAAAAAAAACAAAAAAGGCGCAAATCTTTTAGATTCCGCCTCTAGTCTGTTTTATATGAGAATTAATCTGTACTAGTGGTTTTCATGAAAACGCCCTACTTTTGGCGCTTGCTTCAGGGCCAGCATGCCATAGGCTAGCAAGAGGAAGACCGCCAAAATGGCGACAAAATATTTACTGAAGCCCCACCAGCCAATGCGGTCAATGTTGAGGAAGAAGTAAGGATAAGGTGAGGCCTTCTCGTTAGGAATGGGCAGGTGGAAGACAGCACCCCGTATCAGGGCAAAGGTCATATAAATAAGGGGCAGCACCGTCCAAGTCAGGGGCTCAAACCAACGATAGTGGCCCTTGGCATCATAGAGGAGCCAGTCCAGGATGACCAGAATAGGTGCAATAAAATGCAGGGCAAAGTTCTGGACCCGCCAGAACTGCTCGGGTGTCGCAGTCGGCATCAACAAGACCAGATAGACGAAGAAGGTCAGGAGAATGGCCGTTGTCACTGCTCCCTTAATGCGGGTCAGGCTAGCGGATGGCGTTGGGCGACCCAGCACTAGCCAAGCGAAGAAGGCTAAGACCAAAATGTTGGATAACAAGGTATAGTAGGTTAACTGGTGCCATTTATTAGGATAGAGATTGAAGGTAAGGCCTACGAGCTCTGTTAGGACAATGAGGATGGGTAGGATGAGACGGCGTTGGCTCAAGTTAAGAGACTCCTTTACTTAATTTATTTACTGGCCTATTCTAGCACAAGCTCAGCCAAATGAAAAGGCTGTCGAAAATTTGTCATTTTATTGCCTCAGCTACTTATCAAGCCCCCAAAAATGCGCTATAATGAAACTATCTTTTATTGGAGGGAAAACCATGTCAGATATGTCATTATCACCATTCGTAGATTTTATTAAAAAAGCCTGCACCAAGAAAGCAGCGCTGCTGGAAGAGAGCCTAGGTCGTTACGCAGCGCGCTCTATTTACGCCGGCGCCTTCTTGACCTTGTCAACCGCAGCTGGGGCTGTTGCTGCTGATCAAATCAACACCCTGCACCCAAGCTTAGGTCGCTTCTTCTTCGCCTTCATCTTCGCCTTCGGCTTGGCTTACGTTGTCTTCCTCAACGGGGAGCTGGCTACTTCCAACATGATGTTCCTCACTGCAGGGACCTTCAGCAAGGCCATTGATTGGAAAAAAGCACTCAAAGTTCTCTTAATCTGTTCCATCTTCAACTTAGTTGGGACCTTATTCGCTGGCTACCTCTTAGGTAACACCGCAGCCTTCGCTAACCTCAATGAGAACTCAGCCATTGTCGGCATTATCCAAACGAAACTGGCGCGTGGCAACGGCCAAGTCTTCCTTGAAGGGATTGTGGCTAACGTCTTAGTTAACATTGCCATTCTCTGCTTCGTCTTAGTTAAGGATCAAGCAGCACGCTTAAGCTTAGTGCTGTCTGCAATCTTCATGTTTGTCTACATGACCAACGAGCACGTGGTAGCGAACTTCGCTTCTATGTCCATCTTGCTCTTCTCACCTTTCAAAGGAGCTAAAGGTTTTGAATTAATCAATGTCCTACGCCACTGGGGTGTTTCTTACCTTGGTAACCTAGTAGGTGGTGGCCTCTTAATCGGGGTTGTCTACACTTGGCTGAACCAAACCAAGACCAACTACCAAGAACAAGTTTAATCATGCAAATCAAGTCTGGGCTATGGCCCAGGCTTTTTTTGTGGGCAAAAGCAAAAAGGTTGAAGCTTTTGCTGCTTCAACCTTTTGAATCTAGTTTATTTGAGGACGCTGGCAATGGCCGCTTCTAAGCGCTCCTGGGTCGGATAGGCTAGGAGCTGGCCTTGCAAGGTCTTCATAGCAGTCCAGTCCGTCCGGCTTAGCAGCTGATTAAAGCCGGCTTCAATGGAGTCTGGCCGTTTGAGGCTAGCTACCAAGGCGGCGTCGGCCCATTCTAGTCGCGCCGCATAGTCAAACTGGTCATAGTCATGGGGAATGACCAAGGCCGGCTTGCCATGACGGATGCTGGCATAGAGGATGCCGGCCCCACCGTGGTGGATGACGTAATCGACATGAGGTAGAACCGCCTCGTAATCAATGTACTGATAGCGGTAGACATTTTCCATAATGGCTTCTACCGGTTGGTCTTGGCGGGCTTCACTGCCGGCCGTCACCAAAAAGCAAATATCCGGATGAGCCTGAGCCAGGCGCTTGACGATGGTCAGCAGGGATTCCTTGCCCCAAGGAAGCAGGGTCCCATTGGTCACTAAGACCGTTGGCAGGTCGGTTGGCAATTGGAAGTCAGCTAATGCTTTCTTAGGATAGGTCGGGCCTAACCAGGTCAGATGAGCTGGAAAGTCCTTGCGGAACTCCAATTCTTCCATGCCCAGAGCCAGAATGCCATAAGGCGAATAGAAGCCCTCTTCACCATTTTCGCGATAGAGCTTAAACTGCTGGTAGATAACGGGGTCAAATCGCTTAAGGGCCTTCTTAACAAAGAGTCGATAGACTAGGCGCTTGAAGCCATGGACGGCCCCCCGCCCTAGACGGTTGCGCAAGGCTTGGCGCCAGTTAAGAGGCGGCTTAAGCCCGCCTAGGAAGGCAGGAGCGTCGGTCTTACTTTCGATTGAAAAAGGCGTCGGGTTGGTCGTTAACCATGGCAGGCCTAGCTTATCGCAGACCATGCCGAGGGGCGCGAAGACAAAGTCCACGGTCGCCACATCAGGTTGAGTCTCTCTCAGAATGGCTTCCACCTGGGTCATGAGGTCCTGACACATGGTGATGGCAGCCTGAATCTGCCCATAAAGGGTGGAGGCATTGAGTTTGGTATCGGTCGAGGCAATATTATCGAAGACATCTGGTTGATCAGGCAGGAGGGCCTGGCACTTAAAGCCCAAAGCCTGGACTACTGGCAGCTTAGTCAGGCCTGTATAGACGGTAATATCATAGTTAGGGTTATCTAATAAGGGTTGCATCAAGCCCAGAACGGGATAGAGATGCCCACTTAATGGGGGGGCAAACACGGCCAGTTTGATGACTCGGCAGGTCATAGTCTCCCACTCCTTTGTCCATAAATTCATCTCACTGTTCTAGTGTGAACCATCTCCGCCCAATAGTCAACGATATTTGCGAATTTTTTAGATTAAGTTTGCATAACGCCAAGCAAAAAGGACAAGGCTGACGCCCTGTCCCTCTAACTTAATCTTCGCCAATAATCCGTACTTCTGGCTCCATAAAGACCCCAGTCCGGGCCCAGACCACCAGACGAATGTGTTCAATGACTTCCAAGTAGTCGGTAGCCGTCGCATGGTCTACATTGACAATGAAGCCCGCATGCTTGGTCGAGACTTGCGCCCCACCTACTTGGTAGCCCTGCAGGCCAGCATCTTGAATGAGCTTGCCAGCAAAGTAACCCTCAGGTCGCTTGAAGACCGAACCGCAAGACGGATATTCTAGTGGTTGCTTGCTTTGACGCAGGTGGGTTAATTCGGCCACCTTGGCATCAATGGCGCTCTGATCACCTGGTGCTAGATCGAAGGTAACACCTAAAATCACCTCGTCTCCTTCTTGGAAACGACTGTGGCGATAGCTGAAGTCGCAGTCCGCTCCCGCATAGGTCTTGAGCTGGCCGTCACGCGTCACCACCTCAACCTGGCTAATGACATCCTTGACTTCGCCCCCATAGGCGCCAGCATTCATATAGATGGCCCCACCAATGGAACCTGGAATGCCGCAGGCAAATTCCAAGCCGGTCAGCCCGGCCGCCGCCGCCTGACGGCTGGCTTCAATCAAGGCTACCCCACTGGCCGCCTTCAACTGATTTCCTTCTATGACTAGTTCCTGCATGTCGGTTAGAATCATGACCAGGCCTCGTATACCGCCGTCTTTGACGATGAGGTTGCTGGCATTGCCCAAAACCGTCAGAGGCAGGTTCTCTTGCTTGACCGCTGCTAGGACCCTTTGGACTTCCTCCACCGAACGCGGGAAGACTAAGAGATCGGCCGGTCCCCCGGTCTTGGTGTAGGTATAATTGGATAAGGGTTCATTGGCTTTGATTGTCAAAGGCCCTAAGACATCTTGTAATTTGGCTAAATCCACCATAAATTAACCTCTTTTCACATAAATTACTGGTCTGCATCCCGCAGGACATGTTCCATCAGGATGGTATCGTAGTAGCGGCCACCACGAGCCACGCGTTGCGTCAGTCGACCTCGCTCCTGGAAGTCGAACTTCTTATAGAGGCCGATAGCAGGCAGGTTGTCCGCAATGACTTCCAGATGCAGGACACGCAGTCCCACTTCCTGGGCGAAGTCCAACATGGTCTCCATCAAGAGGGAGCCAATGCCATAGCCCCAATACTCAGCGATCAGGCAGACCCCGATTTCGGCCACATGAGCGAGCGCCGGCAAACCTTGAGGCTGAACCGTCGCAAAACCTACCAGCTGACCATCCACTTCGCTAACTAGCATGAGGGCGTGGGGATGCTGGTCATATTGCTCGATGATGGTCACTTGTGCGTCCACATCATCGGCATTATCGGCTAGGACCACATAGGGTGATTCCTGGCGAATCTGGCTCAACATACCCAAAATAGCACGAGCATCGCCGACTTCTGCCTGGCGAATAATGACTTCTACATCCTGCTTATCTGGCATGGTCGCTTACCTCCTTGCTCCATTGGCTCAACCATTCTGGCTCCTGGCCTCCCACCCATTGGATGGTCAAGACCCGGTCGTCGACCTCTTGACCGTATGAGAGTGCCAGGTCAAGATAGGCCGTCGGGAGTTCCGTTTCGATAAATTGGGCCCACTCTACCAAGACCAAGTCGCCCTGCTGGCGATAGGAAGCCAAGTCCACCGTATCGGCGCCCCCTTCTTCCAGTCGGTAGGCGTCAATATGAATGAGACGAGGCGCCGCCTGGCCTTCCAAGTCATATTCTTTCACAATAGTATAGGTGGGACTCTTAATGGCCCGCGCAATCCCCAGCGCCTTGCCCAGCCCTTGGGTAAAGGTGGTCTTGCCCGCCCCCAGATCCCCTTCCAAGCGAATCCAGGTTCCTGCAGGTAAGACGGGAGCCAGGCTGGCTGCCAAGGCTTGGGTGTCTTGGGCTGAATGGGTCTCTACTCTCATGACGGCACTCCTTTTGACATGATATATTTCCTTCATTATATTATAACCAAAAGCCCGTCAAGACGGAAATAATATGCTAGCTAATCCGGTTACAATTGCGAAAGATTTGACTTTCCACCTGATTCTTGGTAACGTATAGGTAACTACACTTAATCAGGAGGGATCGTATGAAAAACAAACGATTAGCACTTGTACTTGCGGCGATTGTCTTCTTAATTGCGATTATTATTGCCTTATGGGCTATTTTATCAGGGGTATTGAAGGGCAACCAACCAAGTCCACAAGTATCCGGATCTAACATTGCCCAAGTTGTCTCTTCTTCAGAATCACATTCTTCTGCTTCTTCTAGCAGCTCATCTGCTAGCATGTCTAGCGAAAGCCAAAGCAGCGAGTCCAAAACTTCTGGCGAAGAAAAATCTACCACCGTTACCTTCAAGTTCTATGTACACGGCGAAGTCATCGGTAGCTTTGATGTACCAAATGCCGCTGGTAAGACCGTCTTCGAAGCGATGGAATCTAACAAGGAAATCCGCTTCAAATACAATGAAGAAGAACAAGTCATCGACAACTTCTTCGACAACATTAACGACGGCGAAAATACCTGGGTTTACCTCTTAAACGGCCAAGTGGCTGATCACGGGGCTAAAACTCAAGTCCTCAAAGCCGGCGACTCTGTTGATTGGTACTTCGGCACCATCGACGAAATCCCAACCTCTATTATTCCAGCCTCAGACGCTGAAGCAGAATAATCTCTTATTAGACAAAGTAAAAGCGAGCCAGCCCAGTGCTGCCTCGCTTTTTTGTGTGGTTTCTTCTTGGCTTATGAGCTTTCGACGCAGCCTGAGCCCTTTTCCAGGGCTTGTCTCTTAGCTAGTTTGAGTCTTTTCCCTGGCTCCTGACTTTTGACCCAGTTTGCGCCTTTTTTCAGGTCTCCTCGCCGAGCTAGTGGTCCACTCGACAAAGTGGACCACTGGCTCTCGACTTTTGACCCAGTTTACGCCTTTTCCCTGGTCTCCTCACCGAGCTAGTGGTCCACTCGACAGAGTGGACCACTGGCTCTCAGCCTTTCCCCTGTTTACGCCCTGAGCTAAATCAGCTGCGGCGTAGGCGCAGGCCTTTTGGATAGTAGTTCTTGAGCACTCGGCCGGTGACCTTGGCGAAGCCTAGGCCGTTGCCGCCCGCTAGGACTTGGTACCAACCATTTGGCTTGTCCTCTGCCAAATCGACCGTCTCGCCAGCCAGGTAGCGGGTGACTTGCTCTTCGGACAGGGCCACCTGGCTGACCGTCTCGTCCGGACGTAGCGCCAAGCCCAGAGCAAAGCTAGGCTCGAAGCGTTTCTTCTTGAATTCGCCCAAATGCAGCCCCTTATGGGCAATCCGTAATTTGCCTAAATCCGGCAGACCCTCTGGCAAGAGATAGAGATGATCGCCAAAAGTCTGGAGGACACCCGGCAAGGTCACGGTCAGATGACTAGCCGCAAAGTCCTGCCAGAGCTTGAGCTGCTCAGCCGTCACTTTGGCTTTGAGTGGCTTGAACTTACCAGGCTTACCCTCGGCTACCTGCCCCTCATAGCAGAACTTGGCCACAAACTGCCCCTCGCCCCGGAAATGCTGTGGATACATGCGGGCCGTCTCAGGATAAGACAGGCCCGGCACCATACCATTGAGCTTAGGCACCTCAAGCAAGGTCAGCGGATAGTGTTCCAGCAACCAAGCCACAATGTCCTCATTCTCCTCAAGCGCCCAAGTGCAGGTCGAATAGACCAAGGTCCCACCTGGCTTAAGCATCAGCAGCGCCTGCTCCAGAATTTCTCGCTGCAGCGCCGCACACTGGCAGGGATATTCCGGCGTCCAGTAGTCCATGGCCTCAGCCTGCTTACGGAACATGCCCTCCCCGGAGCAAGGCGCATCCAGTACAATCAGGTCAAAGTAAGCCGGAAAGACCTGGGCCAAGCGCTCTGGCGACTCATTGGTTGCTACCACATTGCGAGCCCCGAAGCGCTCCAGGTTCTCAGCCAGAATCTTGCTGCGCTTGGGATGAATTTCATTGGCTACTAAGAGGCCTTGGTTATCTAAGTATGACAGCAAATGGGTCGACTTGCCCCCAGGAGCTGCTGCCAAGTCCAGGACTTTGAGCCCTGGCTGGGGTGCGGCTGCCTGGCCCACCATTTGAGCGGCTGGCTCCTGAGAGTAGACCAAGCCCGTCACATGGGCGGTTGAGCTGCCTGCCACCTTGCCATAGTAACCCCAAGGAGTGCCCGGCATGGGCTGGGCCGATTCAGGCAAAGCTGACTGACTAGCCTTGAGAGGGTTGACCCGGAAGCCCGACTCCGCCTCTAGCTTAAAGGAATCTAGGAAGGCCTGCCCCTCCTCTGGGCCCAATAGGGCTAAGTATTTTGCTTGAAATCCTGCTGGAAATGTCATGACCGGCCTCCTTATGTCTTCTCATTTTATTGTAGCGAGATAAAGTAGCAACTGCAAGCCCAAAAGGCCTTCCCAAAGACAAAAACACCCTGCCATCAGGCAAGGTGCTTAAGAGATTATTCCTTAACAAAGGAAACCTGATCCAACTTAAAGCCCTTTTCTGAGACCTCGGTCAAAGTCAGGACTTCTTCACCCAGTAGGCGAACCCGAATAGTGCCTTCTGACTGGCTCAGTTCTGGCTTCGTTAGCCGCAGATAGATGGTCCCTGTCTCTCTAACATGGGCGTAGAGACCGGACACTTGATTCTCCAGGACTTCTACCATCTTATCTGGTTCTACTTCTTGGCCTAGGGCTTTCTGATAGGCAGCCACATCCAGCCCCAGTTCTTGACGCGTTTTCTCGATTTCCTGGCTAGTCATGCCGGGCTTGATCTTCTTAGCTAGCGCTCGCTGGTTGACGGTCATTAAAGTTTGGAAGGCTTGACCCTGCTTGGCTAGTTGCTCGGCATCAATCTCAAGCTCCATACCGTTTTCCGTAACACTTACCTTCTTAATGAGGTGGGCAGATTGCGCTAGATAAGTTCCTGACAAGGCGCCAGACTGAGCCAGGGCTAGACTAGGCGTGAGAAGGGATAGGACTAGCATGAAAGTTGCTAGAAGTGAATAAAATAAGGTCCGCTTATTGGCGTAAGGTGAAGTTGTCCGACCATTGGCTGCTAGGGTATAGTGCGTATGACTCATGGTGTTTCCTCCTAACTCGTAAGATAACATAAATTAAGGCCAAGAATAGCCAGTTCTATTGAGGGAATTGACGTTAAGTGACCTAGTTTCTTTCATTAAATTCACCTCTTGCTTTAATATTTTTTTCATTATACACCAGTGTCAAGCATTTTGGAAGCCCTTTTTTAAATTAAACTTGTCTTTGTCTCCTAAGCCCTTTAGAATTTAAGATAAGGGAGGTGCCACATACTGTGAAAGCTTATATCAAGCAAACACTCTATAGTCTGGCCAGCGGCGAGTTAGTCGCTCTTGCCGTCTTTTGGCTCAATTTCTACCTCTTCAAAAAATGCTTAGTCACGCCACAAGCCCTGATTTCCATCGCTTACCCCCTCTTGCTAGTCAGCCTTATCTTGCTACAAGGTTCCCTTTATTGGTGGATTCTGATCAAGCGCCTGAGCATGCCAATCATCCTAATGGAGTTCAGCTCCTGGCCAGTTACCCTGATAGCAGTAGCCCTTTGGCTGTTCGCCCTCATGGAGTGGATTAACTACTTTCACTGGCAACTATCCTACAGCCTCAATCCCCTGGTTCTCTTAAGTAAGGTGGCAAAGAGGAAACTCAGAAAGAGCAAAATAGCCAAGGAAATTGATACATCTAAATAAGCGCCTAAAAAGGCAATCAGCAGTAAATCACTTACGATTTACTGCTTTTTTATCTAAGGTGCAGCTGGCTAGCTTAAACTTGGCTTTTAGCCTGAATGATTTCTCAGCCACTCTCTCTTATTTGAGGTATGTTATCAATCTAATGATATACACATATAATTAGATTAGAAGTAGAAATTGATTTGACTTTCTAACTTTTCCTTGTATAATACTAGTCAACCTATGTATTTGACTCCCTAGTCTTACTTGAAAGAAGTGATACCCATGACTCAATTTAACTAGGTCACTTCCTTGAAACAAAGGATGTGCCTTAAACTTATTTACAATGCTAGTCGTCATCGATTAACACTTATAATAGTCATCACGATGAACGGAGGTTTATGCATGTCGAATTTTGCTTTCTATGGATTCCTTAATCATGACTCAAAGTATCCTTTTGCTAACATGATTTGGGGTAAAGATTCAGTGACTCAAACAAACAATGGAAAAGTAGCATTTCATACTAGTAAGGATGTGGCTAGTCTATCTGAAAGCTACTCTTTCCCCAATCACTCCTACGATTCAGGGAATCTGACTCAAGCGCTATAAGCTGCTTGAGCCAATAATTTATGAGCCTATTTTCTACTTTCACATCCTATATGTCGCTCTACTACCGCAGTCTTCGTTTTGTCTGGCAGGCAGCGGGTGGCTTAGCTCTGGGGCTTTTGATTACTATTCCCCTACAAGCCTTACTGCCTTCCCTGACGCTCTATCTGATTAACCAGCTCATGAATGAACTGGCAAGTGGTAGCCAAGAAGGAGTCTGGCTCCTATTAGCTTGGGGGCTAGCTTTTATACTGGGCAATGCCATGACCCCTCTCAACCTTTATTTACAGGGGCGCTTGACTGACCAATTAACCTTTGCCCTTAATGATCAGATAATGAAAAAGGCGGAATCTATTCAGACCTTGGCTTGGTATGAAGACCATGACTTCTACAATAAAATTGATTTAATCAGTTCAGAAGCCAGTTGGCGTCCAGTCAATCTGCTAGTTTTCGGGACCAGTCTCATCAGCAATGCCCTCTTGGTGATTTCCATGTTCACCCTCCTCAGCCAATTTCATTGGGTAATTGCGGTGATTTTAATCATGGTGCTGATTCCTCAAGGTCTGATGGCTTATCGGATTCAGCAACAGGCCTTTGAAACCCTAGTTTCCAACAGTGAGGATTCGCGCAAACTAAGCTACTACGCGAGCGTTGTACTGACAGCAGACTATATCAAGGAAGTCCGTCTCTATCATTTGCATGGCTACTTCCAAAATAAGTATCGGCAAATTTTCAGCCAAATACGCTCCGCAGTTCAAGGCAACCGACGGCGTCAGCTCTGGCTCTCAACTGCCTTTTTGGTAGTGACCGGCCTTGTCAGCGTCCTGAGCTTTGCCTATCTTGTTCAAGGGGTCAAGTCCGGACTCTTCGCCGTGGGCGCTATTATGATTTTTGCGACTGCAATCACCTACACCATTCAAGGTGTCAGCCGCTTGGTAGAGGATTCGAGCTTGCTCTATGATACGCTCCTCTATATGTCTAATTTCTTTGACTTCTTGGAACTTGAGGAAGAAACCAGTTTTGGAAATCAAGAAGTTCCGAGTGAATTTGACTCACTCGAATTTCAAAATGTCAGCTTCACTTATCCAGGCGCAGATAAAGCCACCCTGTCCCAGGTCAGCTTTGACATAGCACGTGGTCAAAAAATCGCCCTGGTCGGTGAAAATGGGGCCGGCAAGTCTACCTTAATCAAACTCTTGTTAGGCTTCTATTTGGCGGATCAAGGTCAGGTACAATTTGATGGCCATAATATTTTGGACTTAGATATCGACCACTACCGGCAACAGTTCAGCGCCGTCTTCCAGGATTTCGCTAAGTTTGACCTGACGGTCCGAGAGAATGTGGCCTTATCACGAATTGACCAAGTCGATGACCCCCTTGCCTTGCAAGCCAGCCTGCAACGTGGCGGAATTGAAGAAGGCGACTTGCTAACCTTGGACCAAACCCTAGGCAAACGTTTTGAAGATTCCCGCGAGCTTTCGGGCGGCCAATGGCAAAAACTTGCCTTGGCACGTGCCTTCTATTCTCAAGCACCCATTCTCATCCTCGATGAGCCAACTGCTGCCTTAGATGCACGCGCAGAGAATCAACTTGTCACCAAGTTTCTTGAACTAGCGGAAAACAAGACTGTTCTCTTTGTCACACACCGCTTGGCCATGGTCAAAAAAGCCGATAAGGTATTAGTCCTAAAAGACGGCCAAGTCGTCGGCTTTGATCACCACGACCAGTTACTTCAGCATAACGCCTACTATGCTGATTTATATGCTCTACAGGCAGATTTGTATCGGGAAGAATATGGCTAGAAATTAAGGCCTGTAAAGTATAAAGGAGCCTCAAAAGCTGGATCCTAGGTCCAACTTTTGAGGCTCTTATTTGTTTGAAGCCAGCCCAATCGGCCTTCTTCATAAAAAGGGTGGGCATGCTCACGGCACTGACCCCCGTAAATGAGAATTAAATAAAAACACCTCCAAGTTGGATTAGGTACAATATAATCAAATGCACATGGAGGTGTCTTTTTTCATAAAACAAAGTATAAATTTCTAATTATCTTTTTATATTTTCTTAAATGCTCGTAAAG
>CBDFAX010000022.1:0-35512 GCA_965245735.1 uncultured Abiotrophia sp.
TACGGGTCGGCGTCGCAATTGGCCGGAATTCTCTCATTCTCGGGTCCCTCCTTGGGCTTGATCCAGGGCTTGAACGAAAGTTGCCAAGCTAGCCTGGTCGATGCCATAGCGTTGCAGTTGGCGCTGCAATTGCTTGGCGTTGGTATAACCTAAATTAAAGTGCTGACTGACAGCCTGACGACGCTCCTTAGCACCCGGACCTGCGGTCAGCCCCCACTGGGCCAGGCGGCCCATGGGAATTAAAGCCACTAAGTCTCCCTCAGCCGGGGTCATGACCTGACTTAGGGCTTGGCGAATCTCTTGGGGACTCGCATGTTCCACCCCCAGACTCTTGCCTTGGCCACCAAAGGCAGCCGCTCGACTAATATGGGCTTGCCTAGCGCTTGGCACCGCCTGGGTCACCAGTCGTCTAAGGCGCTCACCTTGGTAGTCGGGATCTGTCAAGACGATAATGCCATGGGTCTTAGCCGCTTCTACAATCTGAGCCAAGACCGGAGCCTCTAGGGCAGAGCCCCCTGTCTCGATGGTCTTAACTGTCTGGCCAAAGGTCTCTATCAGGCGTTTGGTATCATCGCGCCCTTCGACCACAATAACTTCTTGGGGCATGGCTTGACTCATTGGTCCCACCCCTCAGGCCACCACCGGAAGAGGCGGCAGGCATTGCCCGTCGTCAATTTGGCTAGCTCTTCTAGACTCATGTCTCGTACCTGGGCCAGACACTCCGCCACATAACGAACATAGGCTGGCTCATTTTGCTTGCCACGCTTAGGCACTGGCGCCAAATAAGGGGCATCGGTCTCAACCAAGAGACGCTCTGCCGGCACTAGGGCCGCCGCTTGGCGGACAGCCTCGGATTTTTTGAAGGTCAAGACCCCACTGAAGCTAATATGCATGCCAAGGTCTACAAAACGCATGGCTTCTTCAGCTGTCCCTCCAAAGCTATGCATAATGCCCCCCGCGGCCGGAAGACCTTCTTGCTTGAGTATGCGGTAGGTGTCTTCAGTTGCATCACGATTATGAATGGTAATGGGCAGACCGTGTGACTTGGCAATGGCAATCTGACGCCGGAAGACCTGGGCTTGCACATCCCAAGGGGCAGTGTCCCAATAGTAGTCCAAACCAATCTCGCCTAGCATCTTAACCTTAGGCAATTCTAGCCACTCTTCCAGGCGACGCTCCACCTGGTCATTGTAGGTGTGAGCCTCAGTCGGATGCCAACCCACTACCGAAATAATATTATGGTAGGCCGCACTTAAGGCCAAACTACGCTCAATGGTGGGATCATCAAATCCCACCACTGCTAGATAGCCCACGTCCGCCGCTAGGGCTCGGGCAATATAATCTGCCTCCTGGCCCGCAAATTGCTGGGCGTTCAAGTGCGTGTGCGTATCAAATAAAGGCATCTTGATCACCTCGTCTAGCCAATCCAAGCGCCATTTGCTGCATTTGAATCTGCTGCTAAGAGATGGAGTTGGCCGTCCTGTTCAGAGGACAGAATCATGCCCTGGCTGACATAGCCCATCATCTTACGTGGCTTGAGGTTAGAGACGATGCAGACCTTACGACCGATTAGTTCTTCCGGATTTGGATAGAATTTAGCAATCCCGGACAGAATTTGACGGTGGCCCTTATCGCCCGCATCCAGACGGAAGCGTAGCAACTTATTAGAGCCCTTGACTGGTTGAACATCTAGGACCTCTGCCACCTTCATCTCAATCTTCAAGAAGTCATCGAATTCGGCTTCGGCTACTTCACGGTGAACTAATTCAGTGGCTTCTGGATCCCAGTTAGGGTCGTCAACCTTGGCTTGGTTAGCACCTGGTTTGCCTGCTGCCATAGCTTCCTGAATATAGGTCACTTCTAGCTCTGCATCCAAACGCGGGAAGATTGGGGTCCCCTTAGCCACTACGCTTGCGCCTGCTGGGAAGGCCCCGTAGACTAATTGAGTGAAGTCTAGGTCCATTTGATCATTCAGCCCTAGTTGTTCGAAAATCTTAGCTGGCGCTTGGGTCATGAACGGACGTGACAGATGAGCCACAAGGCGTAAAGCCTCAGCTAAATGGTTCATAACAGACCGTAGTTGACCTAAGGTCGCTTCTTCTTTAACTAAAACCCAAGGCATGGTTTCATCGATGTACTTGTTGGTACGGGAGACAATGGCCATAACATAGCTCAAGGCTGCGCTCAAGCTCATGGCATCCATGGCTTGATAGTAGGCCGCCATTTGCTCCTTAACATAAGCATCATAGTCAGCATCCACTGCAGTCGCATCTAAGCCTTCGGTTGGCACTTGGCCTTGGAAATACTTGTTCATCATGGCAACGGTCCGGTTGAGCAAGTTGCCCAAGTCATTGGCTAATTCGGAGTTGACTAATTGGACAAAGCCTTCTGGCGTGAAGACCGCATCGTTACCAACGCCCATTTCATGCAAGAGGTAGAAACGAGTGGCATCCAAGCCATAACGTTCTACCAAGGTTTCTGGGTAGATGACATTCCCCTTGGACTTGGACATCTTACCTTCCTTCATGAGGTACCAGCCATGAGCGAAAATCTTCTTAGGCAATGGTAAGCCCAAGGCCATGAGAATAGTTGGCCAGTAAATCATGTGGAAACGGGAAATGTCCTTACCGATAACATGGGCATCTGCTGGCCAGTACTTGTTGTAGCGGCTAGTATCATCAGAACCGTAGCCTAGCGCAGTAATATAGTTGAGTAAGGCGTCAATCCAGACATAGATGACATGCTTAGGATTGGACTTAACCGGCACACCCCAGGTGAAGGTTGTCCGAGACACCGCCAAATCTTCCAAGCCAGGCTTAATGAAGTTATTAATCATTTCGGTCTTACGGAAGGCTGGCTCTAAGAAGTCAGCGTGATCTTCATAATATTGCACCAGACGATCTGCATACTTGCTCATACGGAAGAAGTAGGACTCTTCCTTAACCAAGGTTACTTCGTTGCCAGTTGGGGCAACCCCACCTGTCACATTACCATCCGCATCGCGGTAAACTTCAACCAATTGGCTCTCGGTGAAGAATTCTTCGTCACTGACGGAATACCATCCGCTATACTCGCCTAGATAGATGTCATCTTGGGCTAGGAGTTGCTCAAAGGCATCTTGCACAGCCTTCTCATGGTAGTCATCCGTAGTCCGGATAAAGTGAGAATAGTCGATATCTAATAAGTCCCAGAGCTTCTTAATGATGTCGGCCATCTCGTCGACATATTGCTTAGGACTTACTCCTAGGCCCTCTGCTGTTCGTTCAATCTTCTGACCGTGCTCATCAGTCCCGGTTAGGAAGAAAGCATCGAAGCCTTGTAGACGCTTATAGCGCGTCATAGCGTCACATGCTAGGGTAGAGTAGGAGTTACCGATATGTAACTTGCCACTTGGGTAGTAGATCGGCGTTGTAATATAATAGGTAGGTTTTTGCGTGGTCACGAATGAGTGCCCCTTTCTATTTCTTCAAATTACTTCTATTATAACATAATTGTAGGCCCCTGACAGTAGGAATGGCAAACTTGTTAAGGAAGGGACACAGGATCTATGGCTAAAAAGTAAGACCCGCCCAACAAATATGGGCAGGTCTTACTTTTTTTATAATTTTAACTCTTCCCCAAATGATCTTCCAACAAAGTTTTGAAGATAGCCATAATAGCCATTTCTATGTAAAGTCTTCAAGGTTATGCTCATCGGGAACTCAATGGTTGAGGTATCTACAGTGAAATTTTCTGGCCTTCGCAAAGGATGCAACAACTGATAGCCAAGAAGCTCATAAAAGGGGACACTCTCATCGGTGGACTCAATATAGATGAGCTCTGCTCCTGCGTAAGAACCTATAACTGCTGCGCTCTGAAAAACTTCACCCATTAGTAGTCTGCCATAGCCTTGCTTTTGATATGGGGCATTGATAGCGAAGTAAGCTAGGTTGACATATGGCTTCTTCAAAAGCACCTGGTTCTGAATATCCTCAACTTCTAAGCACCCAACAATTAAGGTATAATAACCTACTATGCCTTGATGAGTCAATAGCAAAAAGGTTTTAGCTCGATTTTCTTCATCAAAAACATTTGCTTGTTGTACTAAGTATTGGTCAATCATGGGGTTTCCGCAGTCAAAGGCCTCTAAATCACTTGCACTAATTAGTGCGGACCCTATAGGGACTAAGTCTAGTTTTTCCATCCCTGGGCCTTAGCAATATCTCGATTAATCGAGATTCCTTTGCTGTCCTTTCCACGAACGGCTTCCTCTATATTGATTTTCTCATTTGCAGAGGAAAGCAGCTTGTTCAACGAGCTGAATTCTTGTTTGTCTTTCACACGTATTCTAGCATTCATCACGATTCCAACCATAGTATTTCCTCCTTCTCTTTTTTATGCCCCCATTATACCACTCCCACCCCCTGCTCGCAAGGTGCCCGACCTTTATATAGACAAAAACAAGCCTCCCCTAGGGGAGGCTTGTTTAGGACTCATGTCAGATTAGGCGTCTTGACGCTTTCTGAAGGTCAGGTACCCACCTGCGAGGGTCATGAGGAACCCAGCGAGGATTGCACCGAGGTTGGTTACTTCACCAGTTGCTGGCAATTCTGGACCAGGGTTAGCTGGTGGAATTGAGATGGTTGGTGGAGTTGGTGGTGTTTGTGGTGGGGTTGGTGGAGTGTAAGGTTTGACATACACAATGTTGGTTACTTCAGGTGTGTGGTCAAACTCTACAGTCGCTTTGTTAGGTACATAGCCGTTGTTCGGATCAGCTAAGTATTCCTTACGTGCGCGATCAATGTCAGTAATCGTTGCGTAGATTACAAGACGGATGTTGCGACCTTCTAGGAGTTTCAAGACATACTCGTTGGTGATTTCGAAGGTTACTTGGTTACCTACTACTTTGAGTTCACCTAACTTAGCAATAGACTCATCGGTCAATTCGCCAGTAACTTTGTTACGGTTTTCGATTGCTTCGTTGAAGTCCTTGATTGCTTGGTATTTCTTACCTTTCTCTGCATCAAGTGAGTCTTTCCCATCTTCGTACTCTTTGATTTGCTCTTTGAGTTCTTTGATGAGTTTTTCGAACCCTTTGACGCGTTCAGCAATTTGCTCTGGAGTCTCTTCTTGACCTTCTGGAGTCAAATGACTCGTGATCACAGAGTTATCGCCTGCTACTGCTTGAGCGGCTGAGCGAGCATCTTCGAGTAGAGCGGTCAATTCTTGAACAGCTGCATTAGCTTCTGCTTGAGCAGCAGATGCTGCTTCTACTTGAGCTTGCAAGTTAGCACGAACTTCTGCTTGATCTTCAGGAGTTGCGGCTAATTGTTCGTTCAAGCTAGCAAGAGCTTGCGCCTTTTCTTGAGCTGTTGCTTGGGCAGCAGCTAATTGACCTTCTAATTTAGCTACACGTTCAGCTTGACGTGCTGGATCAACGGTAGGCTCTGAAGCAATTGGGGCTGCTGAAGATGATTCGCTAGAAGATGCGGCATCTTCACCTTTTAGTTTCTTGAGTTTCTTCTCGTTGTCTTCCAACTTGTCTTTGAGTTCTTTGAGTTCAGGGAGAGCTTGGTCCATATCCACCTTCTCGCTGTCGATCTTGACGCTTGCACGTTGAACGCCTAATACGGATTCAAGTACGTCAGTGATCTTCATTTGTTTGTGGAAGGAGTTAGCAGGAATGAAATCTTGCTTAGCCTTGACTTCATAACGGAAGACTTCGTTTTCCGATTGCAGTTCAAGTCTGTTATCCGCATCAGGAGTTGAACCTGACTCGGTGTAAATTTCCTTCTGACCTGGAGGTGTGGTTGGAGGGCCTGGAGGTGTAACCGGAACGATGTTGGAATCTTTTTGAAGCTTAGGATCGTTGTTGATCATGTAGCTTGCCTTGTTCGGTACACTTGGAGTGCCGCTCGTGTTATATGGAGTGAGGTCTGCCCCGTCACGGATCTTCGCTTTGAACTTAATTTGGATTGGCGCGTTGGCGTTAGCCTTCACGAATTCCTTACTAAATTGAACGAAGAGGTATTGACCATCTTGGACAACTTGGTAATCAGTTTCTGCAAGAGGCGCGAAGTTAGCAGATACTTCTGCTTGACCAACGAATTCCAATACTGGTTCGAGGGTATCACTTACGTTGAAGGCATGAGCGTTCGTAGGAACAGCTGTTGTAATCGTGTAAGTGAATTCTTCGTTGACAGCTTTCAATTGGTAAGCGTCTTGGTCGTTGACAGCCTTAGTGATGTTTGGTTCATCTGGCTTGGTTGGTGGTACAACCGGTACTTCGTTAGAATCCTTCACTAAGTCAGGATTGTTGTTGATGATGTATTGAGCCTTGTTCGGTACACGAGGGTCTTCTTGACCAGTCATGTAAGGTGTCAAATCAGCATCTTCTTTAATCTTGGCTTTGAATTCAATGTGTACTGGCTTACCAGCATTTGAGGTCACTTCTTCTTGAGTCAAGGCAACACGGATGGTTTGACCCATGATCGTGATGTGGCTATTGTCTAAGACTTGACCGTTAAGTGTTGCAACTACTTGATCTTTGTCTACAAATTCAAGGACTGGTTCTAACTTATCGAGGACTGCGAAGGCAGTAGCAGCAGTTGGAACAACTGTGTCTAAGGAGTAAGTGAAGACTTCTTCCTTAGCCGTCAAGTAAGCAGAATCTGCGTCGTTGACTTTCTTCTCTAGATCAGGAGTGGTTGGTGGTGGTGTTACAGGCACTTCGTTAGAATCCTTGCGGATGTTTGGATCGTTGTTGATCATGTAAGAAGCCTTGTTAGGGATCTTAATGTTGCCTGGTTCACCTGCATTGCCAACGATGTAAGGGTTGAGGTTAGCCCCCGCCTTAATCTTAGCCTTGAAGGTTACGTTAACTGGCTTACCATGGAGTTTAATTGCTTGTTCCTGTGATAAGTTGACAGTTAAGGTTTGACCGCTTGTTTGAACATCGGTAATGGATTGGCCATCTACAGTTGCAGTTGGCGTGTCTACAAATTCGAGTACATCTACCAAGGTATCGGTTACCGTGAAGGCAGTCGCGCTCATTGGTACAGTGGTGTCGATGGTGTAGGTGAAGACTTCGTCATGGGAAGCAAGCATTGCTTCGTAGGCGTTGTTAACCTTCTTCTCGATGTCCGGAGTGGTTGGTGGTGGTGTTACCGTTACAGGCTCGGTTTCTTTATGTATTCTTGGGTCATTGTTGATAACGTAGCCTGCTACGTTAGGCACTTTGATAACTCCATTTGTAACGTGTGGTGTCAAGTCTGCATCGGCTTTAATCTTAGCCTTGAATTCAACCTTCACTGCCTTGCCATACTTGTTCAATACTTGTTGCTTATCTAAGTCAACAGACAGTTTTTGCCCTTCAATCTTCACATTGGTGATGGTTTCGCCGTCTACTGTTGCAGTGACAGAGGAAGCATCGCCTACGAATTCTAGAGCGTCTACCAAGGTATCAGTAATACCGAAGGCAGTTGCGTTCTCTGGAACAGTAGTTTCAATGGTGTAAGTAAATTCTTCGTCATGTGCACCTAAGTCTACATGTGCTTGGCCATTTACTTTCTTAGAAATATCTGGGGTGGTTGGTGGTGGTGTTACCGTTACAGGTTCGGTATCTTTATGAAGTTTTGGATCATTGTTGATATCGTAGCCTGCTTGGTTAGGAACTTTGACTCCATCAGCAGTAATGTGTGGTGCCAAGTCCGCATCGGCCTTAATCTTAGCTTTGAATTCTACTGTAACAGCCTTACCGAACTTGTTGACAACTTGAGTCTTAGCCAAGTTGACTTTCAAGGTTTGACCTTCAATCTTCACGTCGGTAATTGCTTCGCCGTCTACTGTTGCAGTGACGCTGCTTGCGTCGCCCACGAATTCGAGGGCGTCTACCAAGGTATCAGTGATACCGAAGACAGTAGCGTTCTCTGGAACAGTGGTATTGATTGTGTAGGTGAAGACTTCGTCTCTCTTCGCTAAGTCAGCGTGGACTTGGCCGTTAACCTTCTTCTCAATATCAGGCGTGGTTGGTGGTGGTGTTACAGGCACTTCGTTAGAATCCTTGCGGATGTTAGGGTTGTTGTTAACTGTGTATTGAGCCTTGTTCGGTACCTTGATACCATCTTCGGTCAGGTAAGGACTCACATTCAAGTTAGCATCTGCCTTAATCTTAGCAGTGAATTCGATGTGTACTGGTTTACCGTGGAGTTTGACTGCTTGTTCTTGCGTCAAGTTGACGGTCAAGAGGTCGCCTTCAATCTTCACATCAGTGATTGCTTGATTATCAACAGTTGCCTTAACGCTTGTTGCATCTCCTGCAAATTCAAGAGCTGGATCAAGTTTATCGGTTACTGTGAAGGCAATCGCATTATCCGGTACGGTTGTATCGAGGGTGTAAGTGAAGACTTCGTCACGTTTGCCGAGGAGTTCTTCAAGCTTGTTGTTAACCTTCTTCTCGATGTCAGGAGTGGTTGGTGGTGGCGTTACTGGTACTTCATTAGAATCCTTAGTAATGTCAGGATTGTTGTTGATCATGTAGTTGGCCTTGTTAGGAATCTTGACGCCATCATTAGTAATGTAGGCAGCAAGGCTCGCACCAGCTTTGATCTTAGCCTTGAAGGTTACCTTCACGCTCTTGCCTGGGTTCTTAGTTACTTGGTCTTGGGTTAATTTCACTACTAAGCGTTTAGTATCTTGTTCTTCAGAACCAACAGTTTTCTTAGCGTCAACTGTTTCGACACTTGCTTCGCTAGTTACATCTTTACCATCCAATTCAACAGTAGCAGTGCCATCGAATTCCAATACTGGTTCGAGGGTATCGCCAATTTCGAACATGTAGGCATTGTTTGGTACCTGAGTTTCGAGAGTGTAAGTGAAGGACTCTTCGCGTGTTGCTAAGTTAGCGCTAAAGTCGTTGTTAACTTTCTTCTCGATATCTGGTGTGCTTGGTGGTGGGGTAACTGTTACAGTGTTAGATTCAACATCTGGACGATGGTTGACGCTGTAACGCGCCTTGTTAGGCACACGAGTTACGCCATCAGTTGCATCAATGTATGGAGCTAATTGAGCTGGGGTCAAACCTGCCTTAAGCTTAGCTTGGAAGGTTACAGTTACAGCTTTCTTAGCGTTATTGATTGCTTGTGCTTCGGTCAATTCCACTTTAAGCGTGCTAGTTGCTGCGTCAAATGTCACTTGACTTGCATCGATTGCATCGTCACCTAACTTAGCTTCAACTGTGCTTAGGTCACCCGCAAGTTCGAGGACTGGATCCAAGGTATCGCTGACTGCAAAGGCAGTTGCGTTAGCTGGAACAACAGTTTGAATCTTATAAGTAAATGGTGATTCTTGAGTTTCAAGAGTTTCTGCTTGCTTATCGTTAACAGTCTTCTCAATCTTCTCTTCGCTTGGTGGAGGCGTTACGGTTACTGGGCTAGACTCTTTCTTGAATTCGTTGTTAATCAAGTATTGAGCCGTGTTAGGTACCTTAATTTCACCGTTGACGATGTAGGCACTGAGGTTAGCCCCTTGTCTGATCTTAGCCTTGAATTCAACATGGACAGCTTGACCAGGTTTCTTAGACGCTTGATCTTGTGACAAGTTGACAGTCAGTACTTGACCGTTGATTTGTACATCAGTGATTGCTTCGCCACCAACTGTTGCAGTAACAGCTGTTGCGTCGCCCACAAATTCCAACTCAGCCTTGAGTTCGTCAGTGATAGTGAAGGTAGCAGCGTTTGTAGGTACTACTGTGTCAATGGTATAGGTGAATTCAGCTTCTGGCGTTGCCAATTGCTCATCAACCTTACCGTTAACCTTCTTATCGAGGTCTGGTTGAGAAGGTGGTGGAGTGATATGTACGGTGTTAGAGTCTTTCTCTGGTTGATGGTTGACACTGTATTTAGCAGTGTTAGGCACCATGATGACGTTGTTGTCAATGTAGCCAGAGAGATCTGAGCCTGGACGAACTTTGGCGTTGAAGCTCAAGTGGAGAACTTTGTCTGCATTGTTGAGGGCTTCTTCTTCAGTCAAGGTTACAGTCACTTTGCCAGCAGTGTCATCTTTGACAATGTGGTCTGCGCTGAGGTCCTTGCCATCCAAGGTAGCTGTTGCTTCGCCGTCAAATTGTAATTCAGGCACGAGGGTGTCACTTACATAGAAGGCAGTTGCGTTCTTAGGAACCGTTACGTCAACAGTGTAGTTGAAGACTTGGTCAGCCGCATCTAGTTTCTTGTAGTGAGCGCCGTCAACTTTCTTCTCAATTGTTGTTTCAGTTGGCGGTGGAGTTACCGTTACACGGTTAGAATCCTTGTCGAATTCTGGTTTGTTGTTGATGTGGTAGGTTGCCTTGTTAGGTACCTTGATGACGCCATTTTCTACGTAGTTACGTAAGTCAGCATTGTCACGAATCCGTGCTTGGAAGGTGAGTTTAACTGGCTTCTTAGCCATCGCAGCTTGTTCTGGAGTCAAGTTCACAGTCAACAATTGGTCTTGAATCGTGATTTGGCTTGCGTCGATAGCAGTACCGTCTACAGTTGCAGATGGTGTGCCTTCAAATTGCAAGACAGGATCTAATTGGTCAGTGATGTTGAAGACAGTTGCATTTTCAGGAACAGAAGTTTCAACGGTGTAAGTGAAGACTTCGTTTTCTGCATTCAATGTGTAGTCCTCAACGTCGTTAACCTTCTTAGTGATGTCAGGACGGGTTGGTGGTGGCGTTACCGTTACTGGCTCAGATTCCTTACGCATGTTAGGTTGGTCGCTGAGGTCGATACGGTAAGCTGCCTTGTTAGGTACGCGCGTTACGCCATCAGTTTGAGAAATGTATGGCTTCAATTCTTCTAAGGTTACGCCTTCTTTGAAGCGAGCCTTGAAGGTGATGCTTACCTTCTTACCAGCTTTAGCTTGTACTTGTTCACGAGACAAGGTCACAGTCAAGAGACGGTCAACCGTTGTCACGTTAGTGATCGCTTCGCCATCAACAGTTGCTTCCACTGGAGTGCTGCTGAATTGAAGAACTGGCTCGATAGTATCGGTCACTTCAAATTCAGTTGCGTTTGTAGGAACGAGGGTTTCTACCTTGTAAGTGAATTCTTCTTCTGGCGTTAATACGTCATAGTGAGTCGTGTCATTTACAGTCTTAGTAATTTCTGGCGTTGTAGGTGGTGGGGTAACCGTTACTGGTTTAGATTTCACCTTCAAGTCAGGGTTGTCATTGATATGGTAAGAACCTTCGTTAGGAACCTTGGTGCGGCCATCTGTCTTGTCGATGTACTTGTCTAAGTTCGCGTTCTCACGGATCTTAGCCTTGAATTCGATATGGATTGCCTTACCAGCGTTCTTCAAGACTTCTTCTGCAGTGAATTTCACGCTCAAGGTTTGACCTGTCTTGGTGATTTCACCAGCGGTTTGGACGCCGTCGACTGTTGCCACTACGTCGCCTGTACCGAAGTCTAATTCATCTACTAAAGTATCGGTTACTGTCATAGCCGTAATGTTACGTGGCATTTCAGTATCGAGTTTGTAGGTGAATTCTTCGCCGTCAGCCTTCAATTGATAGCTTTCTGCATCGTTAACAGTCTTCTTCAAGTCTGGCTTGGTTGGCGGAGGAGTTACTGTTACAGTGTTAGATTCAACATCTGGAACGTTAGGAATGTTGACACCATAAGATGCCTTGTTAGGCACGCGTTCAGTGCCGTCTTCTGCGGTCGTGTAGCTAGACAAGTCCGCATCTGCCTTGATAGCAGCTTTGAAGGTTACAACTACTTCTTTTTCAGCTGATTTCAAGACTTCTTCTTGAGTTAAGGCTACGGTTACGACTTGACGGTCGCCGTCAGCTTCAACCTTGATTTGGTCAGCAGCGATTGCCTTGCCGTCTAAGGTTGCTGTTACATTGCCTTTAACTTCTAAGACTGGTTCAAGACGGTCAGTTACCTTGAATTCAGTGATGTTGCGTGGAACCTTAGTCTTAACAACATATTCGAATTCTTCAGACTTGTCATTGAGTTGGGCATGTTCTGCACCATTGACAGTCTTAGTGATTGGTGGAGTGGTTGGTGGTGGCGTTACTGTTACTGGTTCTGATTCCTTGAAGATGTTCGGATCATCGTTAACGATGTACTTCGCGGTGTTAGGAACTTTCTCAGTGTTGTCATCTGCGGTACGGTAGTCTGTTAAGTCTGCGTTAGCGCGGATGATTGCCTTAAATTCAACGTGAACTGGTTTGCCTGATTTGAGGGCTTCGTCACGAGTGAATTTGACAGTCAAGGTTTGACCGTTCTTAGTGATTTCACCAGCAGTTTGTACGCCATCTACCGTTGCAGTTACCTCGCCGGAACCGAAGTCTAAAACAGGTTTAAGTTCGTCGGTTACAGTGAAGGCTGTCGCGTTTTGTGGGATGGTTGTATCAATCTTATAGGTGAATTCTTCGCCAGCAGCTTGTAATTGGTAATGACTTGCATCATTAACCGTCTTAGTGATAGCTGGTGTTGATGGTGGTGGTGTTACAGTGACAGGGTCAGACTCAACTTCTGGCTTGTTGTCTACTTGGAAGGAAGCCTTGTTAGGCACCTTAACAGTAGGGTCAGCAGCTGAAGAGTAAGCAGAGAGATCTGCATTGTCCTTGATCTTAGCATTGAATTGTACGTGAACTGGTTTTTCAGCATTCTTCAATACTTGTTCTTCAGTCAAGGTGACCGTAATCTTCTGACGAGTCTTGCCGTCTACGTCCACATCTTCAATTGTGATTTGGCTTGATGGAATTTCAGTACCATCAAGGTTAGCAGTTACTGCGCCGTCTACTTGTAAGACATGTTCCAAAGTATCCAATACGCGGAATGCCTTAGCATTACGTGGAACTGTGGTGTCAATCTTATAGGTAAATGGAGTGGTTGCAGTTGCTAATTGATCTGCCGCCTTGTCATTAACTGTCTTCTTAATAGAAGGAGTTGATGGTGGTGGCGTTACGGTAACAGGCTTGGTTTCTTTCTCAAGTTTAGGGTTATCGTTGATTTGGAATTTAGCAGTGTTAGGAACTTTTTCAGTGCCGTCTTCAGCAGAGCGGTAAGCTTCTAGGTTAGCACCATCAACAATCTTAGCTTGGAATTCTACGTGGACTGGTTTGTCTTGGTAGTCTTTCAATTCTTGTTCGTTGAGGGTTACGGTTAAGGTCTTACCAGAAACAGTGATTTGGCTAGCCGCGATTTGGTGGCCGTCAACTGTTGCGGTTGGAGTCCCTACAAATTCGAGAACGTCTTTGAGTTCGTCGGTGATCTTGAAGGCTGTTGCGTTGAACGGAACCTTGGTGTCAATCTTGTAGGTGAATGGCTCTTCTGGAGTTGCTAATTGATAATGCTCTACGTCATTAACTGTCTTAGTAATATCTGGAGTGGTTGGTGGTGGTGTTACAGTTACCGGTGGGGTCGGTGGTGTTTCACGAGGCACCCCGCCATCAGCAGGATTATTATAGTAGACAGTTGCCGTGTTAGGAATCTTCTTATCAGTAATACCATCCTTAATCTTAGCTGGAATTACCAATTCGATTTCTGTACCAGCTGTCAAGTTAGCGAATTGGCCAGCCTTGACTTCAGCTGTTACGGTGTTAGTTGCTGCATCGTAAGTTACAGTGAACTTATCAGCATTTGGCCCTTCAATATGAGCTGATTGACCAGGTT
The DNA here is from genome assembly GCA_965245735.1 of uncultured Abiotrophia sp. Classification (GTDB taxonomy): domain Bacteria; phylum Bacillota; class Bacilli; order Lactobacillales; family Aerococcaceae; genus Abiotrophia. Next base: position 13,650 of record CBDFAX010000022.1, read on the forward strand.
GTAATTCAAGGCGGTTATCTAAGGTATCTTTGAAGCCCCATTGCGTGTAGTTTTCAATGTTACCTGGTAATTTAGCCTTGATGTTGTAAGTGTAGGCATTTTCTTCTGCACTTGGAATCACTAAGTCATCGAGGTTACCATTAATCTTCTTGGTTGGGCCTGATGGTGGTGGTGTTACGGTAACAGGTGGTGTGGTGATTTCTTTTGGATCACCTGTTGCATTTTGCTTGTTGTAAAGCACTGTCGCCGTGTTAGGAATCTTAGCTGAAGTTTCGCCATCCTTAATCTTAGCTGGGATGACTAATTCAACTACAGACTTGCCTGCGATTTGGCCAAAGGCATCAGACTTCATAGTAGCTGTGATGGTGCGTGATGCTTCATCGTAAGCCACGTCGAAGTACTTAGCAAATTCACCTTTAATAGAAGGTTGTTGACCCGCTTGCAGTTCTAGACGTTCATCAAGGACATCCTTAATTACGTAAGTACCGTAGTCACGGATGTTACCTGGCAAGGTCGTCTTGATGTTGTAGTTATAGTGGTTTTCTTCCCATGATGGGATGTAGAGGTCGTCTAAGGTATCGTTAATCTTCTTAGCGACAGCCGGCTCGTCTGGAGTAACCGTTACAACTTCTGACTTCTTAGGAGCCTTGTTGTCGAGCGTTACGCTAGCATCGTTAGGAATCTTAACTACGCCGTTAGCATCCTTGAAGCGATCAAGGTTGGCATCTTGACGGATCTTAGCCTTGATTTGGATGTGGATTTCGGCTGGACCTTTATTGCCCTTGTTTGCTAAGTTGATTTGCGTGTTGAGCGTCCGAGTGATGTTCGCTTTTAGCACTTCTAAACTTACCTTGTTGCCGCTAACAGTCACGAATTTCTCAAGACCCTTAAGTGGCTTACCATTCACAAACACCGAGACATCGTGCCCCGAGAGTTTTGCACCATTCTTAACGACTTCTAGTTCAGGTACTAATTCATCTTCTACTAAGAACTTGTCAGCAAGACCTGGCCATGCCACCTTAACATCGTAGTAGTATTCGTCGTCGCGCAATGGCAAGTCATAGTGCTCGGCACCTTGTTCCACCGTTTGGCTAGCGCCACGAACCTTCTTAGTAATAGTCGTTTCGGTTGGTGGTACGACGAAGACGCTGTTAGAACGACGAACGTTGGTACCTTCAGAGTCAGGAGTGTTAGACTCCCCGTTCCACATGATTTGACCTTGGTTCAAGACCCCAAGTCCATCGTTTTCTTGAAGGATCTTAATGTATTCCTTCTGGTTAACATCAAATGGATACTCATCGTTGAAGCGCGCCTTGATGTGGAGTTGGTAACGCGCCCACTTGTGGCCACCCCATTCCCCTTCATTGACGCTCTCAGTCTTAATACCTGGCTTCTTAGGAATGTCGGCAATGACGGTGGTTCCCATGTTACCTTCTAGGTCCGCTTCTTGAACCTGACGAATCGTGAAGTCGTTGAGACGGTTGCCATTCATGTCGGTTACATAAGCTTCTTGTACTAAGAGTCGGTAGTTGACACGGTCAACTAAGATTGGGTTTTTCTTGAAGTTCAACGGCGCATTGTTCATACGGTAAGTCACCGTATATTCGAATGGTTCGTGAACGGTGCCTAAGTTAGCCGCATAGGCTTTCTTATTGGTAATGATTGGGTCATCGATTTGACCTTGGTCATTACTTGCATCGCCATCTGTGATGGTCTTAGAAAGTGATGGGTAACAGTAGGACACGTCATTAACTTTGACTGTTTGTGCCTGTTTAGAACCAATTTCTGTGGTGCTATATTCCCCTACAGAGAATTTACCCACTAATTGACCAACTTCACGTTCAACTTGACCTGGCGTGTAGTCGTCACCTGGTTCTTCTTCGTCGTCTTCAGTGGTTGGAGGCGCAGTTTCGGTACGCACTAACTCATAGTCGAATTTGTTAGACCCTGGGTTGAAGGCAGCATCCGGAACAGAAATCTTAACCTTGTTGCCGTCTTGCGTTACTGTCCCGCGGATTTCTTTTTCTTTGTCAGTAACTGTTTCTACAATTTTCTTGCCGTTAATGGAAACACTCTTAACCTTGTAGCCATCTGTGATGGTGAAGTCACCCTTAACATCTTCCTTAACTAAGGCAGCCCCTACCGATTCAAGGACCTTGTTAGCGAAGACATTGATATCATTTTGTTCATTAACATAGAAGGTAGCATTCTTCCCGTTAACAACTTTGTCTGGTGAGGCCATGCTACGCAAGGTGGTAGAGAAGATTTCTTGTACCGAACGGTTGTCACCGAAGTTAACGTTAGTATGACCAAAACCTTCCTTATAAGTACGTCCATATTGACCGTTCCCTGTGAAGCCTTTTACATCTTCCCAGAAACCGATAACCACAGAACCTTCAGGCCCTACAGCTGCCTTAAGTTGTTCCCCGGCACGCTTTAATTCTTCTGCACGAGCTAAGATATTTTGGCTGGCTTCCATATAGAGCCAGTCTTCTGTTAAGTTCCAGTCACGCATCAATTGATACATGCGGGCACCACTATATTCGATAGCAACTTTACCATTGGCAAGTCGTTTCCCGTTGGCTACCCCGTCAGTAATCAGAAGGAAGACTGTCTTACGACCATTTTCCATCCCACCTTGGGAGGCTTGAACTTGTGAGCTATAACGAGTCATGATGTCTTCCAAGGCTGGTACTGTTGGCGTACCACCTTCGGTAACCATGCTGTTGATAAAGCCTTGAATTTTACCTGGATCGTTAGTTAAGTCAGTATTAAAAACACGGTAGGAAGTCCCGTCGTATTTTTCGTAAACTGGATTAGCTGTAAAGTTACTATCAGGGTTATAACCCGGATAGGCACGACGCCATGAATCATAAACACTGCTAGTGTCCCAGTTGTCGTAGGTCACTTTCCCATCTAACCCTTGGAAGGTCGCAACCATGACACGGTCAGTGGTTTTAGGGTTGTCAGTGAAGACCAAACGTGGATGATCTGGATCATATTGAGTCGCTGGCACTGGCGTGGTCAATTCGCGCAAGGCGTTTTGGACACCACCGATGGTGTTCTTGAAAGAACCAGATGTATCCTGCAAGATAACCAAGTCAATTGGCTTCCGCGGTACGGACCATTCGGTATTTTGTGTCTTGTTGATGAAGAGGTCACACCCATCCTGACGAATGGTAGTCTGACTATCCCCTGACTGAATTTCTCGAACGTTGTTATTGTTCTGCGCATGTACTACATGCCCTGGTTGAATGAGGCCTTGAAAAACCGATAAGACCATCATTAACACGAACAGTATCGAAAAACCCTTTCTAAGATTTTCTTTGTGCTTCATTATTTATATCCCCTCTTTCTAAATATTAGAACATCGTTTTGATGTTATCTAAATTAGTGGGGTCCTTGTCGTAATCAACAAGGACTTTTCACTAATTAATGGTCACGAGCCAAAATTAACATCGCTACGTCGTTCTAATGAAGCTACATTAATTTTGTTTGCGGCGGAATAAAGCTACCACTGCGGAGGCAAACATCATCATGATTCCCATGAGGGATGTAACGTTTTGAGATTCACCTGTCTTAGGTAATTTCTTACCTTGGTCTTTCTTGCCAGGTTTCTTACCATTTTGACCTGGATCATTGCTTGATGAGCTTGATGAAGATTCTGAGCTTGATGATGATGAGCTTGATGATGATGACTCAGAGCTTGATGCTGTTGATGAAGCAGCATTTGATGCAGATGAAGATTCTGAGCTTGATGAGCTTGATGCCATTGAGCTTGATGATGAAGACTCAGAACTTGATGAGCTTGATGCTGCTGAACTTGATGATGAAGATTCTGAGCTTGATGAGCTTGATGCCATTGAGCTTGATGATGATGACTCAGAGCTTGATGAGCTTGATGCCGCTGAACTTGATGATGATGACTCAGAGCTTGATGAGCTTGACGCTGCTGAACTTGATGATGATGACTCAGAGCTTGATGAGCTTGATGCCGCTGAACTTGATGATGAAGATTCTGAGCTTGATGAGCTTGACGCTTCGGAGCTTGATGATGAAGATTCTGAGCTTGATGATGAAGATTCTGAGCTTGATGAGCTTGACGCTTCTTCTTTAGTCCCAACTAAGATTACTTCATCTACTGGTTGAACTGTGGTTTCGCGTTTCACTTCTTTTTCAGAACCAGCTACCATGCCATCCTTACCTTCTAGGTATTCATAGGTGATGGTTTCTTGACCTTTGACACCTTGAGTTTCAGTCTTAGTTTCGCCCTTAGCTAGAGTTGGGTCTTCTTTTCTAACGGTCTTGAAGTCCACTTCCTTAGTTTCAGTTCGCGTACGTTTTACTGGTTTTACCCCATGTAGAACAACACGTGCCACAGGTTGAGTGGTAACAGCATCACCAATCACTTTGCGTGTACCCGGGATTTCAACGCCGTCTTTGTCTGCATACCATTCTTCAGTGATAGTACGAACCCCTGGTGTCCCTTCAGTCTCGATTTGAGTTTGACCTAGGTCTAATTGGTCGCTATCTTTGTTAACGATATCGAAAGCTACTGTTTCAGTGCGGACATTCTCACGGCGAGTACGTTCTGGCACTACAGGTTCTTCCTTAGTCCCTACTTCGATGATTTCATCAACTGCTGCCGTAAGGATTTCGGTGTTCTTCACTTGTTTGTCAGTTTGTACACCGTCAGTGAGGGTGATGGTATAGGTTACTTTCTTCTTACCTTTGACCCCTGGACGAACGGTGTTTTTAACGCCTTTAGCTAAGTTAGCATTTTGTTGAGTTTGAGTGCCGTATGGAATCTCGGACTCTTCTGAGATTTCTTGCGTCGTTACAACTGGGCGAGTCCCAACTAAGGTAACTTCTGCCACAGGCTCAACCGTTACTTCCGAGCTTACTAATTCTCTAGTCGCTTCTTCACGCTTGCCATTAATTACTTTGTAACGATATGTTTTAGTAAGAACACCTTTCTTACCTTCGGTTTTGAGTTGTGTCTTACCCTTATCGAGTTGATCCGTTTCTTCGGTTTTCTTCTCGAATGGAATATCTTCGACTTCCTTGACATTCTCTGTCGTCACAACATCTCGAGTACCCACACGTTCAACTTGGTTAGTAGGTTCAACCGTACGTTTACGGCTCTTCTCTTTACGAGTATTAGCTTGACGAACGCCATCGCGGTATTCCACGGTGTAAGTGATGGTTAGGGTACCTTTCTTACCTGGCGTTACAACCTCTTTTTGGCCTTTGTCTAAGTTTGCATCTTGGACAACTTCATAGCCAAAATCGATATCCATGGTCTCAGTTTCTTCTCTTAATTCAACCTTAGGACCTTGTTGTGGGAATGGCTCAGGCAATGGAGTCTCCCCTAAGAGCTTGGCAACTTCTTTGTTATATAATTCAGTAAGACGTTGGAGCTCTTTCTTGTTCTTGATAGTTTTGTTGATGATTGGGTTGAGTTTCTTTTGATTTTCTTCTTTAGAAGCATTTGCAAGTTCCTTAGCTGCCTCTACATCCCCATCTGATTCCTCTAAAGCCGTTTCGTATGCTTTTTTAATCGCATTAATAGCAGCCTCAGCCGCCATGATTGCACCTTGTTCTACTGCATCTGGCAATTCTTCATCGTCCGGCGCAGATTGATCTTCTTGCGCATAGACTGCTGGAGTTGCTTGGTGCTGAAGAACTTCGCTAACTGGGAATGATGCCGCGACTAAACCCGATAAGGCTACGACATTCAATAACTTTTTCTTCAAATCTTGGGTCATTGTGTATCTCTCCTGACTTGTAAAATTGTATTTCCTTCTATTGAATAGAGAACTTTGACAAGTATCTCCCGGCTATAGTGCCTGGCGACGCTTGCCGCCCATTTGAACCGCGAACGCCGAATCACGTTTCAAACGGTCTTGATCATAATAAACAGATTGCTTAGCTTGCGCTAACCTAAACGATAACTCGCCCCCCTATTATTGTTTCAGTGCTCGCCATGCTCAGCATGGTCTACTTATTATTACGCAGCTTAGGTCCCCCTATACGGCTTTGCCGCTACGCTACTGCCAATGAATCCCTATCCAATGCTCAATTGCTTGTGTCGGATTTGGCCGGAGCAAGATCCGCAATTTCAAAAAAATAATTTTTTGAGCTCTTTTAAGCATAGATTTGCATTATTAGCTATCCCCTATTTTACCACACAGGGCAAGGATTGTATACATTCTAAGTTGTCTAAATCACAGATTTTTTACGATTTTCTTACGTTTTTGCTCACTTTGATCCCGTTACCATAAAAATTCTCTAAATTCATCCGCTCTCGTCTTCTTGTTTTTCGTTTATATTTATAATGATTATTCTTTGCATCCTTTCATGAAAATTCGCTTTTGCCACACTTGTGTTACAATATTGAAATATATAATCGAAAAATCCTACCTTATTCATCTTTTTTTCAAGACAGCTCCACATTTTAGCCTTTACGTTCATGCTTTTTAGCTTAAGAATCGTTCGTATCTTTTATCCACCTGTCACTTAGCTGTTACAGTCTGTTTGTCTGTTCTAAGTCATACTTATCATATAATGCACTAAATTTCTAAACAATGCGCGACTCTTGTCGTCTAGCTTATGACTAGACAATTTATACTTTATTGCTTCCAACCCTATGGAGCCTTGTGTTTTATTACATATAATAAGTCTCTGAATCATCCTAAATAGCTTGGCTCCCTTAACGGCTGGGCTTATATAGCCAAAAAAGAGACCAGGAGCAAGTCCCAGTCTCTCATTTGACTTATTTACTTATTGCATTGATCAGGCTGATTATAGGTGTAAGTAGCCCTTGATTAGATCTTCTAACTTCTTCATTTCAGTCTTGATGTCCGCATCGTTAACGACGATGTTTTCCAAGGCTAATTCTGAATCAGAGAAGACTTTAGCAGAACCTTCATAGATTGGAGCCGTAAAGCCGTACTCTAATTCGTCAGTTGCTGCCTTAACAAGTGGGTTTTCTTTGACATAGTTAGTCCAGATTTCTGAGCTAGTCCCAGACTTAGTGATAGGTAGGTAACCAGTCTTAGATGCCCAAGTTGCAGTGTTCTCCGCCTTGAGGAGGAAGGACATGAAGGCTACAGCCCCTGCTTTTTCTTCATCAGAAGCATCTTCGAAGACCCCTAAGTCGTTCCCTGCTAAGAGGGTCATTTGCTTGCCTTGACCGAAAGTTGGAACTGGCGCAGTGGTAATGTTGATACCTGATTCTTGCACACCCTTGACTACGTAAGGTAAGCCCGCAGATGAGCCAATGTAGATTGCAGAACCGCCAGCGGCGAATGGACCTGACATGTACTTGTCTTCACCGGCCAAACGTGCTGAACCGTCTTTGACCATGTCTTTGATAAATTGGATAGGTTCGATGGCTTTGTCAGAAGTGAGGTCTACCGTCTTCAAGTCGTCAGAAACCCAAGTTGCGCCGTTTTGGCGAGCCATGGTTTCCACTTCGATAGACAGACCATTTTCCAAGCCTAAGGCTGGCTTATCAATGCCTTTTTCTTTGAGGGCAGCTGCTAATTCTTTGACTTCAGCCCAAGTCTTAGGCACTTCTTTACCTGCTTCTTTGAGCATATCTTGGTTGACGAACATGAGACGCACAGATTTAGCGAATGGAATCGCATAAACTTTGTCTTCAACGGTTACGCCCTTCAAGAAACCTGGGTAGATGTCCTTCTTAAGTTCTTCAGTGAAGCCATTGTCAGCAGTTAAGAACTCATCTAATGGAGCTAAGAGGCCTTCTGACTTGAAACCAGAGAAGCTAGAGGCAGTTAATTGGGTCATGGTTGGTAGGTCGCCAGAAGCAGCCGCTGCCATTACCCCTTGTTGTAGGGCTTTGTAGTTCCCTTGGCTAGTTTCTTCAACTTCATACTTATCTTGAGATTCGTTAAAGGCCTTAACGAGTCGGGTTAATTCCTCAGCGTGAGGACCGTTCATTGCATGCCAGAAAGTTACTTTAACCTTGTCAGCAGCGTGAGCAGATGGTGCGTAAGCACTGAATGCTAAGACTACTGAGAGTAATAATGCGAAAAGCACTTTGATTTTTTTCACTAGATGTTACCTCCAAATAGTTAATAGGAAAGCATTGAGGGGCTAGCCCTTCAAGCCAGAACGTGAAATACCTTGAATAATGTATTTCTGCAACAATAAGTAAATAATCACCATTGGCAAGATTACCAGGGTCGACGCCGCCATCAAGAGTTCGAATTGGGTGCCGGCTTCAGTGGTAAAGGCTTGGAGTCCAACAGGTAAAGTCCGTAAGTCAGGTGCCGAGTTGGTTACGATCATTGGCCAGAGGAAGGAGTTCCATGAACCGATGACCTTGAGAATCATCACGGCGATAATGGACGATTTAGACAGTGGCACAACCATTTCCCAGAGGAATTGCCAGTCGCTGGCGCCATCCGTCTTGGCAGCATAGTAGAGCTCGTCTGGAATCGTCTGAATGTTTTGCTTCAAGGTGAAAACCGAGAAGACAGATGCGAACCAAGGAATAATCAAGGCCCAGTAGGTGTTGACTAATTTCCAACTTGACAAGGTTACGAAATTTGGAATGGTCATCAATTCCCCTGGCACCATCATGGTTGCCAATAAGAGTAGGAAGAGGATGTCTTTACCCCAGAATTTGAGCTTAGCGAAGGCATAAGCTGCTAGGATTGAGGTGAAGAGTTCCCCTGCGGTCGTCACAGTAGTGACAAAGACCGAGTTAAGGAAGTAACGGCCGAATGGGGCTTTCTCTAGGGCTTGGCCATAGTTAGAGAAGAGCCAGTTCCGTGGTAGCCAAGTTGGCGGTACGGAGATTGCTTCGGGCCCTGACTTCAAACTGGTCGCCACCATCCAGTAGAATGGCAGGATCATGACCAGCGCGCCCAAGGTCAAGATGACATAGAGCAGAATGGTTTGAATTCGTTTTGTGCGTGCCATTTCTTAACCTCCCCGCTTCTCGAAGTATTTGTTGCCCATGTTCTGGAAGACGGTAATAATAAGGACAATGGCGAAGAGGATAATCCCGGTCGCAGCTGCCATCCCGTAGTTATATTGAACATAGAACTGATCGAAGAGATAGTAGACAACCGTCATGGCTGAACCACCTGGTCCAGGGCGTCCATTGAAGAGGGCGAAGACTTCATCGAAGACCTTGAAACCATTGATAATGCCGACCGTTGACAAGAGGAAGAGGGTTGGTCGTAAGAGCGGCAAGGTAATATTGGTGAATCTCTTCCAAGCATTGGCTCCATCAACTTGAGCTGCCTTGTAGTAGGTCTCGTTGATGTTACCCAAGCCGACCAAGGTCAGCAGGATATTGAAGCCCAGGCTCTTCCAGATGGCCATGATAATGACGGCCGTCATGGCTGTCTTAGGATCATTGAGCCAGTTGATACGGTCAATCCCTACTAAACCTAAGAGGTAGTTGAGTAGCCCGTAATCTGAGTGATAGAGCCAAGACCAGACTACGGAGATGGCCACCGTTGAGGTAACGAATGGCAAGAAGTAGGCGGTTCGGAAGAGGCCTTTGAGGACTGGAATCTGATTGAGTAAGACCGCAACCGTTACGGAAATTGTGATGGAACAGAGTACCACCCAGAAAACGTAGGTTGCCGTATTTTGTAGCGCTAAGTAGAACTTAGGATCTGCCAGAATCTTCTGGAAGTTATCCAGAGACCAGACCACTGGCTTGTTCTTAGTAATATTCCGCAACTTGTAGTTTTCATAGAAACTCATCATGAAGGAGCGGATAATCGGAATAATGGTGAAGGTTGTCATGAACACCAAGGCCGGCGCTAGATAGAGTAGGGCCTGGAGGCTACTCTTGAGAGTAGGTTTGCGGTTCATCTAGCCCTCACGCTCGCTTTCTGACAGAATGCGACGTTGGTCTTCTTGGAAGAAGAGTAGGCGTTCAGCAGGCACTTGCAAGTATACTTCTTGGCCTACTTCTAAATCGCCGTCTAAGTTGGAAACGACGAAGCGTTCGCCTTCCCATTCCAAGTGAACGGTAATATCCTTACCTACTGCTTCCACACGGACTACTTTCCCGCGGACTAAGTAGTTATCGGCTGTCCCAGGACGGAAGTGCTCGGAACGGACCCCGATAGTTGCCCAGTTCAATTCTGAGAAGGCACTGTTAGGGTTAAGAGCTGCAGAGCTCTTAGCAAAGGTGTTGATGATTGGTGACCCGATGAAGCGAGCCACGAAGAGGTTGCTAGGTGTTTGGTAGAGGCTGACTGGGTCCGCTACTTGTTGAATCTCGCCTTTTTCCAAGACCATGACACTGTCCGCGATAGACAAAGCTTCTTCTTGGTCGTGGGTAACGAAGACAGTGGTAACCCCTGTCTCTTGTTGGATACGGCGAATTTCTTCACGCATCTCAATCCGGAGGCGAGCGTCTAAGTTAGATAAAGGCTCGTCCATAAGTAGGATGGAAGGTGATTTAGCCATAGCCCGGCTGATGGCCACCCGTTGCTGTTGTCCCCCTGACAACTGGCGTGGGTACTTATCTAGTTGGTCTTGAATTTGCGTTAATTTTGCCATTTCGATGGCACGTTCGCGGCGCTCAGCTTTTGGCATTTTTTCCATTTTGAGCGGGAACATGATGTTTTCCAAGACCGTCAAGTGCGGATAGAGGGCGTAGGATTGGAAGACCAAGCCTACCCGACGCTTAACTGGGTCTAATTTAGTTACATCTTTATCGTCGAAGAAAATCTTACCTGATGTTGCGTTCAGTAACCCTGAAATTAAGTATAATGTTGTAGATTTACCACAGCCAGAAGGTCCTAAGAAGGAAATAAGTTGCTGGCTAGGCAATGTAAAATTAATCCGGTCCAAAACAGTCTTCTGTTCGAACTGCATGGTCACGTCTTCAAATCTAACTTGCACGTTGATTCTCCTCATTTTTTATCAGTCTTAATAAGTGCTAGGGAGCTTATAGCTCTAGCGTAAATTATAGCATAAATCGCATCATATTTCCCTCAATTTCTGCGTTTTTCATGCTATTCTAATAAAAGCTTTTTTAGTCAGCTAGGCTCTTAATCTGGTCAGCCCAATAAGTCGTCTCTAGACTTGGTAACCATGGGGTCAGCCCTAAATCGACTAAGGCTTCCGCATAACGTTCTGGCTTAAAGCTGTGCCATGGCACCACTAGCTTAGCAGCTACCACATAGTTGACCAAGCAGAGGTCTTGGGTAGAAGCGTGGCCAGATACATGGCCATGATAGAATTGCCAGCCTGCTTTGACGATGCCTTCCAACCAAGGTTGGTAACGCGCATCATAGGCGCCTAACGGCACCCCGTTGGAGTGGATGTAGATACCTTCCGATAGGCTGAAGATATAATCATGGTGTTGCTCATAGTCGACTTGGACAGCGTATTGCGCTGGTGCAGCCTGCACTTGGTCCCAGGTCAAGACATCTTGAACTGGCAGCTTGCTGTCACCATCCCAGTTGATGGTTGCCAAGGCTGCCTCTGGTGCCATGTATGGCCGCAAGAGACGGTAGTAGTTAGGCTCTAAGACCAGAGTCCGTCCTGCGCGATTGAGCGCTTGCGCCATATAGACTAGACGTTCAATATTTTGTGGATAGACGTTAAGCGCCACTAACTGATTGCCAGCTTGCTCAACCACTTGGGTAAAGTCCTTGAGGAACTTGGCTTCGTTGCCTGCTGAAATTGAGGCTACGCGAGCAACCAAGTCCTCTGGCAGTTGCATCCGATCATCGCGTGACCCTGGGTCAAAGCTGAAGGTCGTCCCTTCAACTAAGAAGAGGTCAGGCTGAAAGTCCCGGGCTTTTTGCGCCCAGTGTAAGACGCGTTCTGGATGGAAACCAGTTAAGCGGAAGTCACCAGAGTTAACTACCTTCAGGTCTGGCCCAGTGATGAAGATGCTAGCTGCCCCAATGGTGTCATGGTCGCTGACCACAAACTCAATAGTGAAAGGTCCAAATTGGAAAGGCTCCTCTGATTGAACGGCTTGCCAATTGACCTTGAAGTCAGGCAACAAGCCGTCGCTTGCTAGGCGTTGGTAGAAGGAAACACTGTCTTCCAGGGCATAGATAGCTAGGTCCTCAGGCAACTGGCCAAAGCCCCCAATATGGTCTAGATGGAGATGAGATAGGCAGACGATGGTCTTAATATCAGTCTCCTCATAGCTTACTAGGTCACTTGCTCCTAGTTGTTGGCGGGTATAGAGGCCGTCAATGGCCGGCAGGTGCCCCTTTTCTAGCAGGCTTGAGGTCAAGTCGACTTGCTTCAATTCATCCAAGCTTGCTCCAAATAAGGCGCCAAAATCTGTCAGAATACGGTAGTTGCCCGCTTCTAGACTGACAATATTACCACCTATGGTATCAAGTCCTCCCCAAAATCTTACCTGGGTCGTGATTTGTTGTGTCATGTTGTCTGTCTCCTTCATTGCATTTTGTGCCACAGTCCATCATACCACCAAAAGCCCCCCTGTCGCAAGTCTTGGGGAAAGGTTTTCAGCTTGAGAGCGCCAACTTGTGATCAGGTCAGCACTCGGTCGCCTGAGGCTTAGGAAAATAGCAAAAGCCCCGCCTCCTTCTGGTCAAGGGGCGGGGCTAGGGCTTAACTTAATTTTGCCAGTCCTTAGGACTCCACATGCTACCGTCTAACTGGCCTTCTAGCTGGCGCAGACGGTCTTCTTGTTGTTGGTAGAGGTCGCTGGCGACTTGCAGCAAGGCTTGACTGGGATAGTCAGGAGCCTGTGCCTGCCAGTCCTGGATATAGTCTTGATAGGGATTCATAAGAAGCTAATCCTCCTTATTCAGGGCCTGCAGCTCCTGGATTTCATCTCGATTTTGACTCAAGTCCTCACGGAACTGGTCATAGACTGCCTGGCTTTCAAGTGACAGGGACAAGTCCAAATTGGCTAGTCGATCCAAGACAAAGGTCTGCAAGGCATCGAAGTCATCCACCTTACCCGTCTCAAGATAGCAGGCGTAGTGAACTAGCAGCTGCTTCTTTTGGGGCTCGGTCAGATAGTGGAACTGATGAACCGGGAAATAGGCCAAGGGCACTAAGCCAAAATGCTTAGCCCAGGCATAATAAGGCGACAAGAGCGAAGACAGGCTAAAGCCTTCCCGGCCCCCGACTTGATAGCGGCTAGCCTTAACGCCTGCAATGACAACCAAGCCCATTTCCATCTGAGCGAGACGGGGCATGGCGGCCTGCATGGCCTTGGACATATCGAAGACGCTATCCAACCAGATTTTGAGGATGGCTGGCGCCTGGTACCAGTAGAGTTGGAACTGGAAAATCACCCGGTCATAGCGACTGAGGCGCGCCAATTCCACACTGGCATCAAATTGCTGGCCATTGGCCTCATATTCCGCCTGCAAATCGACATAGCTGACCTCCGTCAAGGCCAAACCTGATTGATGTAAAAATTGTTGGCTGCTAGAGCCGGCCACATCAGGGTGGGCCAGATAGACGATGGTCTTAGTCACGACAGGCTTCCTTTCTGTGGGGAACTTATTTGTCTTCTGACTTGGCCTTCTTGTTACCAATCAGGAAGCTCCCCAGATTTTTCTTGACTTTGTTTGGAGCTGGCTCTTGGGCCTGGTCTTCGGATTCCGCTGCTTCTAGCGGTAGGCGAATAATGAAGGTCGAACCCTGACCTAGCTCACTTTCGACCCGAATGGTGCCGCCGTGGGCTTCGACTAGGGACTTAACGACCGCTAAACCAATCCCGGATTCACCGAACTTGGTATTCTTACGGGAAATGTCCACCTTGTAGAATCGCTCCCAGATGTCTTCAATTTGCTTGGCATCAATCCCAATCCCCTGGTCCATAATGCGGAGCTCGGTAAAGCCTCCGTCTTGGCGCCCCCAGAGGGTGATATCACTATTCTCTGAGAACTGGATGGCATTGGTCACCAGATTAATGATAATCTGAACCAAGCGGTCTCGGTCCCCGTAAATCAGAAGATCCTCAGGCGCATCCAATACTAGGCGGTCGCCCTTTTCTTGGGCCTTAGCGGTTAGCTGGGTCCGAATCTGGCAGAGCAAATCATAGGCCTTAAGTGTCTGCTTGTTAAGGCTAATCTGGTTGGTCCGAATTTTCTCGTAGTCCAGATTCTCATTCACTAAGCGAATGAGCCGTTGGGTCTCGGTAGCCAGCAATTCTAGGCTGCGTTTGCGCTGGGGCTCAGGGAAAATATCATACTGGAGCCCTTCGATGACCCCACTCATGGTAGTCAGCGGCGTCCGCATCTCGTGGGCCGCATCCATCATGAATTGTCGTCTAAGCGCTTCTTGGCGCTTAATCTCTTCCTGAGATTTTGCCAAGGAATCCGTCATGACTTGGAAATCATGGGCCAAGTCACCAAACTCGTCCCGGCTCTTATTACTAATATCAAGCTGGACATCATAGTTACCCGCTGTAATCTGGCGAGTAGCTTGTTGCAAGCGCCGAATCTTGCGGGTCTGGAAGAGGGCATAGGCCACACTGATTCCCAGACCAATGACGGTTGCAATCCCGAAGGAGAAGATAATATTATTGTAGACTTCTTGCTGGCGGGTCTCCAGGTTCTCAATCGGCTCGCTCAAGCTGATAAAGCCGGCCGGAAATTGGGCACTGTCGCTAGCCTGGCGGTTAAGGGGCAGATAGACGGTGGCCAGGCGCGTGATTTTCCCCTGGTCTGGGCGATAGGTCACACGCAAAGGCAGGTTCTGCCCTTGGCGAATGGCCCGCAACTCGCTATCTGTCAGATTAGCCCGGTACTCCTGGCGGTAGGTTGGGTAGATAATGCTCCCATTGGCCAGGTAGACCTGAATGGAGATATTGTCCGAGGCCAGCAGTTGGTCTACTTTCTTAATATCTTCACGGGAGAAGTTATTGCTGACAATGTTGCTACCATAATTCAGTAGGCGCGTCTCGACTTCACTGTGGATTTGCTGATTCATATAGTTGCTAATCCGTGAGGCCGATAAGGCCAAGGTCACCAGCATGACTAGTAGAAATCCGGCAATTAATTGCCAGAGAAATCTAAATCGCATTAATGCTCACCTGGATCTTCGTACTTGTAGCCGACGCCCCAGACAGTCTGAATAATTTGCGGACCGACCACTTCAATCTTCTGCCGTAATTTCTTAATGTGGGCATCGACGGTCCGCTCGTCGCCATAGAATGGATCTTCCCAGAGTTGCTTGAGCAACTGCTCACGGTTGAAGACTCGCTTAGGCGAGCGTACAAAGGTCAGCAACAAATCAAATTCCTTAGGTGTCAGGTTCTCAATCAGCTGGTTATTATAGTAGGCTTCCCGGGTCACGGTATTGATCTTGACACTCTTGGTCACTACATCGAAGCCTTCTTCTTCCTGAGCTTGACTGTGGTCAGTAGCCGGAATTTGGCTACGACGGTAGAGGGCCTTCATACGGGCCATCAAGGTCAGGGGGCTAAAAGGCTTGGTGACATAATCGTCAGCCCCCATTTCCAAGCCAATGACTTGGTCACTCTCTGAATCTTGAGCAGTCAGCATAATAATAGGTGTTTCCTTAGAAATTTTGCGGATATTCCGGCAGATGGTAATCCCGTCCATAGACGGCAAGTTAATGTCTAGCAAGACAATGTCCCACTTACTTGGAGACTCCGCATAGGCATTATAACCTTCTAAGCCATCATGGTAGAAGTGGCCTTGGAATTGCTCCTTCTCGAAAAACATGGACATCATTTCGCAGACAGATTCGTTATCTTCAATCATCAATACGTTCATTCGACGACCTCCTAACTCTTGGTTTCACTTCTATTATATACCAAAAGTTAGCAAATGTAATGGTAGAGCTTACCTAGTCGCAAAATTGTCATAAAGACTGGCTTGATCTGAGGCCTTAAGCCTTAAAACCCGCTAGTTGGCGCATATCTAATTGTTCTTGGCTGGGCACTTCGTACTGGCGCCGGATGGCGTCGTAGTCTTCCTGGCCCTTAGGTGTGCTATGATTCTGGCCACTAGCCTTGCCGGCACTGCCATTCTTGCTCTCAAGCAGGGTAATATCTTGGACATGGCATTCCAGAATGTAGACTTTTTGGTCTTGATTATTAGTGTAGTGGCGGGATTCCATCCGCCCTACTACCCCAATGCGGTGACCCTTTTGGGCGTATTTGACTAGTAAGTCGGCTAGATAATCCCAGGCCACAATGGGAATAAAGTCGGTCTGCAAGTCGCCATTGCGGTCACGATGGCGGCGGGAGACGGCTAGGCAATTATTGACCACCCGATGGTCGCCCACCTGACGGTCTTCAACAGGACGAGTCAAACGTCCAACAAGCAACAATTGATTCATAGGTATTCCTCCAGAAAATAATTTGCCTTTCATAGATATATAGGCTTTGAGACTCGGTTTTTTACTGGTTTTGGCGATAAAAAGTTGAAATTTTATGTTGCTTACAAACTAGCGTAGATTTAGCGGACTTGCCTTGCAAAGGGCATATATAGGATTTTATATATAAAAATAGACTAGCTTCAGCTAGTCCGCAAAGAAAAGCCCCTATCGCTAGGATAGGGGTAGATTGCTATAGAGCATGACTTTCCGCTAGTTCCACTAACTTGCGGAGCCGGTGGTTGACACCCGACTTGGAAATGGGGCCACCAGGAATTAGTTGACCTAACTCACCCAAACTGAGGTCGGGATGATCCAGACGGAACTCCGCCATAATTCGTAACTTATCAGGTAAGCTATCTAGTCCCCGCGTGTCGGCTAGGTAACGAATAGCTTCTATCTGCCGTTGTGAGGCATCGATTTGCTTGTTGAGGTTGGCCGTCTCGCAGTTGACCAGTCGGTTAACGGAGTTACGCATGTCACGGACAATCCGAATGTCCTCGAAGCGCAACATAGCCCGGTTGGCACCGATAATAGCCAGGAACTCAGCGATTTTTTCGGCTTCTTTAAGGTAGGTGATATAGCCGTTGCGACGGACGATGGTCCGAGCATTGAGGTGGAAATGATTCATCATCTTGCAGATGTCCTCATTGTGCTCCTCGTAGTTGGAATAGATTTCCAAGTGATAGCGACTATTCTCCGGATTGTTGACGGAACCAGCTGCTAGGAAGGCACCCCGCAAATAGGACCGCTCCTTCTGTTCATTATTCATAATGTCAGGCGCGATATGGTGGTTAATCATGAGCCCATCGAAGATGCCTAAGTCCTCTAAGATATCCCGCACATTCTGGCGGCAACGGACAATATAGACATTATTCTTCTTAAGCTTCATCTTACGTCTAACCATAAGTTCACTCTCAGTATGATAGAACTGCTTGAGTAGGCTGTAGAGTCGGCGGGCAATGGCCGCATTTTCGCTCTGAACATTGAGGATAAACTTCTGTTGGTAGAGGCTGACTGCCCCATTCATCCGAATCAGGGCCGCAAGCTCCGCCTTAGCGTGTTCCTTGTGGACCTCTAAGAGGGTACATTCCTTCTTAACTTCTGATGCGAAGGTCATGAGAACCCTCCTTTCTGCTTGGACTTAGCTTACCTTAGACTTGTGCCGCCTGATGTTTGAGGCGACGGTTAAGCTTAATCGTTTCCATGAGATGGCGGAGTTCTTCCACCACTAATTCGGTGTCATGGTAGGCACCGCCATTTTTCATGCTGAGGAAACTATTGGAAATGACGCGGCAACCCAATTTGCGCATGCCTTCAAAGTCATGGCGGACTTGAAGTAGATACTCTTCATTAGGTTGACTGTCAATGTAATCCTGAGGCACCTCGGCAATGTTCACGAGGACCGTGTCGATAAAGGCCTGGCCCAAATGTTCATGCAAGACCCGGACATGGTCAGCATCCGAGAATTGCTCGGTCTCCCCCAACTGGGTCATGATGTTACAAATATAGACGACTTCAGCCTGGGTCCGTTTGATGGCCTGGCCGATTTCTTCAATCATAAGGTTAGGTAGAATGCTGGAATAGAGGCTACCTGGCCCTAGAACAATCAAGTCCGCCTGTTCAATAGCTTCCACGACATGGGGTGTCGCCTGAATGGCTGGCTCCCCTTGCATGGTGGTCACCAAGACTTGTTGAATCTTCTTACGATGACGGGCAATCTTAGACTCGCCGACCGCGATGGTCCCGTCCTCGAAGAGGGCGTGTAAGACCAAGGGCTCGGTCGCTGCCGGCAAAATTTGGCCTTGAACCTTCATATAGTTGGACAGAATATCTAAGGACTCGGTCAAGGAGCCTCGCATTTCTTTCAGGGCGGCAATTAGTAAGTTGCCAATGGCGTGGCCGGCTAAGAAGTCATCATCCGTGTTAAAACGGTACTGGAAGACGTCCAACAGTAGCTCGTCGGCATCGGATAAAGCCACCATACAGTTACGAATATCGCCCGGAGGGACGACATCAATATAATCGCGAATGGCGCCTGAGCTACCACCATCATCCGCCACGGTTACAACGGCTGTAATGTCGGCGTCAATTCGTTTGAGCCCCCGCAAGATAACAGGCAGTCCGGTCCCACCACCGATGACTGCTACCTTATAGCGGTGCGATTTGGTCTCGCTCATGACCGGTTCACGGTCTCTTTCTTCTTCATGTAGTCACGGTGGGAAATATTAACCGCATAGTTATCTGTCTTCAGGTGGTTGGCAATCCGCTCAGCAATGGCCACGGACCGGTGTTTACCGCCGGTACAACCAATGGCAATGGTTACGCTGGATTTGCCTTCCTTCTTGTAACCAGGCAGGCAGAACTCAATGACATCAATGAGCTTGCTGTAGAAGGCCTGGGTTTCGGGTTGCTTCATGACATAGTCATAAACTGGCGCATCCATCCCGGTCTGCGGACGCAATTCCGGAATGTAGTGCGGGTTAGGTAGGAAGCGCACATCCCAGATAATATCGGCATCAATAGGCACCCCGTACTTGAAGCCAAAGGACATGACTTCCACATGGAAGGTCTGATAATCCTTAGTGGCGAAGTCCTTAATCAGTCGCTCGCGCAACTGACGTGGGGAAATATCGGAAGTATCGATGATGATTTGGGCGCGGGTGCGCAAGTCCATGAGTAACTCGCGTTCCTTAGCAATCCCTTCTGATACCCGGCCATCTGGGGCCAGTGGGTGATTCCGGCGGGTCTCCTTATAGCGAGATACTAAGACCGAATCGCTAGAATCTAAGAAAATAATGCGGGTTGTCACTAACTGAGTATTATCTAAAGTTGCAATCAGGCTGTCGACTTCCTTAAAGAAGTCCCGGCTCCGCAAGTCGATGACAAGCGCAATCCGGCTGATTTTGCCCGATTCCTTGACCAGTTCCCAGAAGGTTGGGAGCAGGGTTGGGGGCATATTATCGATACAGAAATAGCCTAAATCTTCAAAACTTTGGACCGCAACCGTCTTACCGGCGCCGCTCATCCCTGTAATAATGACTAGTTCGAGTGTGTCTGCCATATCATCGCCTCTTTCTTTGTGGAATCATCGCTATATTCCATCTTAGTATACCACGCTTAGGCGGGAAAAGCGACCTAGGAGCCAGGTGGCCACTCCTGGTGGTATTGGTTTTTTTGTGGGATTTACAAAACTTTCTGGGTGCTAGTCTCCTGCTAGACCCGGACATTCGGCTTCGTGCTGTCGCTATATTTTCGTTTCAAATTTCTAGCCCTACTAGTAACCGTCTACATTTCATGGTAGAATATTAGCATAAAGTGAGGAGCCTCTCACTGGGTTTCATTTCTCTTATGACGCAATACTGAAAGGTGGTAATGCTATGACATGGCAAGAAACATTAAACCTCTGGAAAAATTACGACGCCCTTGATCCCGTTCTCAAGGAAGAGTTAGCCAATAACCAAGACGAGGAAGCCTTAAAGGATGCCTTTGGCGCTAATCTCAGCTTCGGGACGGCAGGTATGCGTGGGGTCTTAGGGGCAGGTCCTAACCGCATGAACGTCTACACCGTTCGCCAAGCAACGGAAGGCTTAGCCCAATTAATTGAAGAAGCCGGCCAAGCGGCTAAAGACCGCGGGGTTGCGATTTCCTATGACTCACGGCATTATTCTCCTGAATTCGCCATGGAAGCTGCCTTGGTCTTGGGTCGTCACGGCATCAAGAGCTATGTCTTTGAGAGCCTACGGCCAACGCCTGAATTATCCTTTGCAGTACGTTACCTCAATACCTACGCTGGGATTATGATTACTGCCAGCCACAACCCCGCAGCCTACAACGGCTATAAGGTTTACGGCGAAGACGGCGGGCAAATGCCACCAGAAGATGCAGATAAATTAACAGAATTTGTTCGCGCAGTGGAAAACCCACTAACGGTTGAAGTAGGTGACAAGACCGAATTATTAGGTAGCGGCCTTGTAGAAATCATCGGCGACCGTGTGGACCAAGCCTACCTAGAAGAAATGAAGGCTGTCACCATCAACCCTGAATTGGTTAAGGAAATGGCGGAGCAAGTCAGCATCGTCTTCACTCCACTTCACGGGACTGGTATGTACCTAGGTCTCAAAGCCCTCAACCAAGCAGGCTTCAACACCATTCACGTGGTAGAAGAACAAGCTAAAGCAGACGGCGACTTCCCAACTGTTAAGTCTCCTAACCCTGAATCTGCTGCTGCCTTTGATTTAGCTGAGCAATTAGCTAAGAAGGTAGAAGCGGATATCCTCTTAGGGACTGACCCAGACGCTGACCGTCTCGGGGCTAAGGTTCGCACTAGCAAGGGTGACTACCAACTCTTGACCGGGAACCAAATCGCTTCTCTTATGTTGGACTATATCTTGAACGCTAAGTTAGAACTCAACCAACTGCCTAAGAACGGGGTAGCGGTTAAGTCTATCGTATCGACTAACTTTGCTAACGCTATTTTATCTCACTATGGCTTAGAAGCGGTCGAAGTACTGACTGGCTTCAAGTTTATCGCTGAGAAGATTCAAGAATATGAAGAAACAGGCTCTAAGACCTTTCTCATGGGCTTTGAAGAATCTTACGGTTACCTCATTAAGCCATTTGTTCGCGACAAGGATGCCATCCAAGCCTTGGTAGTCTTAGCTGAATTGACCGCCTACCACAAGAAAGCGGGTCGTACCTTGGCTGATGTCTTAGAAAGCATGTACGAAAAATACGGTTACTTCTATGAAAAGACTATCGCAGTGGACTTCCCAGGTCTCTCTGGGCAAGCTAAGATGGCTGCCATCATGCAACAAATCCGGACCGAAGGAATCAAGGAAATGGGTGGCCTCAAAGTGGTGAGCGCAGCTGACTACTTAGCTGGCACGCGCACTCTGGCTGACGGCACGGTTGAAACCTTGACCTTCCCACCATCTGACGCCCTCAAGTATGTCTTGGAAGACGGCAGCTGGGTGGCTTTCCGTCCAAGTGGGACCGAACCAAAAATCAAGCTCTATCTAGGCACCCAAGGCGCTTCGCATGAAGAAGTAGAAGCTAAGGCTGCTAAGATTGAAGCAGACATCGCTAAACTAACCGCCTAAAACTAAGGCAAAAGGACTGGGATTGATGCCCAGTCCTTTTTGTGTGGTTTGGTTAATGGAGAACTAGCGACTCTAGGCCTAAGATTTTGGCGCTGACCTAGCTCGGGATATCATGAAATCTGCCCTGAATCCTATCTTTTGCCTGAGCTAGTGGTCCACTAGCTCGAAGCCTTTCCTAGCTTTTGAGCCGTTTCTGGTGATTTCCCGGGAGCTAGTGGTCCACTTGACAGAGTGGGCCACTGGCTCAAAGCTTTTCCTAGCTTTTGACCCGTTTCTGGTGATTTCCCGGGAGCTAGTGGTCCACTTGACAGAGTGGGCCACTGGCTCGAAGCTTTTCCTGAATTTTGGACCGTTTCCGGCGATTTCCCGGGAGCTAGTGGTCCACTTGACAGAGTGGGCCACTAGCTC
>CBDFAX010000023.1:0-35138 GCA_965245735.1 uncultured Abiotrophia sp.
TTCCTATCTTCCAGCAACTAGACCCTAGCTTGGACCAAGTCCAAGTGGTGATTACGGCGCCTAGCCGAGAATTAGCAACGCAGCTCTACCAAGCGGCCAAGCAACTGGCTAGCACAAGCCCAGAGCCTTTGCGGATCGTTCATTACATGGGCGGGACTGATAAGCAACGTCAAGTGGATAAGTTGCAGGTGGGCCAACCCCAAGTCGTCATTGGGACGCCTGGACGTATCTATGACTTGATGGCTAGCCATGCTCTTCATGTTCAAACGGCCAAAATTATGGTGGTAGATGAAGCCGATATGACCATGGACCTAGGGTTCCTTCAAGTGATTGACGATATTGCCTCTCGCATGCCAGAAGATTTGCAACTCATGGTCTTCTCTGCCACCATTCCTCAACAGCTTGAAGTTTTCCTCAACAAGTATGTGACCAACCCTGAATTCATTCAAATTGAACCTCAGGAAGTCTTAGCCAGCAAGATTGATAACTACCTGATTAATACCAAAGGGCGAGACCGCTCGGCCTTGGTTTATGATCTCTTAACCATGGGCCATCCTTTCCTTGCCCTGGTCTTCTGTAATACTAAGAAATATGCAGCAGAATTGACCCAATACCTCAAGGAACGCGGCCTCAAAGTTGCTTCTATTCATGGGGATTTAACGCCACGCGAACGCAAACGGGTTATGCGTCAAATCAAGGACTTAGAATTTCAATATGTAGTAGCCTCTGACTTAGCTGCGCGCGGTATTGACATTCCGGGCATTTCCATGGTTATTAACACGGAATTACCTAAGGAGCTGGAATTCTTTGTTCACCGGGTAGGGCGGACAGGCCGTAATCAACTGGCTGGGACAGCCTATACCTTCATGACACCTGATGACGACCGGGCTATTGTGGAATTAGAAGCCAAAGGCATTGAATTCCAACAGGTGGACATAGTCAAGGGGGAAATCCGTCCTGTTCAGTCACGCCATCGCCGTGTAGAGCGGACGGATACCAAGCAGGATAAGGAAGATCCAACCGTACGGGCCATGATTAACCGAAACAAGAAGAAGAAGGTTAAGCCTGGCTACAAACGTAAGCTCAATTATCAAATTAAGGAGCACCGTCAGAAGGAAGCCCGTAAACAGAAAAGGGCAGAACGGCGCCAAGCGCGAAAAGCCTAGCTAATAATCTGAGAGACTAACAATTGTTAGTCTCTTTTTTGTATGTGATTTGACGATTGACTAACATATGTGTGAATCATTATTGTGATAATAAGGGACTTTTGCTTAATTTTAAAAGTTTCAAAGCTGATGAATCATCCTATGTAAGAGGATTTCGAACTTTTTATTTGTTTGTGAAAGGCTGCTATCGGCGCTTGTCTATTCAAATATCATAGCCAGAGTTGAAATTTCTTTTCAATCATTTTGCCTATTGTATTCTCTTTCCTTATCATGTATAATCTAATTGAAAGGGTTATCTTGACCTTATTTTCAATCTTTTGTGGATTTTGGGTTGAAAATTCGTTTCGTTCAACTAATTGTAACGAGCCGACAAAAATGTGAGACGCATTAAAGAGAGAAATGCGTTATAATAGTCTCATAAGATGTTAGTTCCTTGCTTTAAGTTTTCGACAACGAGGATTTAAAGGAGGGTAGTAGCAGCCTTCTAACAAATTGACTATATGTCCGTATGATCCCCTTAATGAATTTATCATGACGAAAGTCTTTGGGTCTTATCGTAGTATGTGTATGCCGATTTCATGCTACTTATAACCCCGGAAGACTTCCAATCAGACGTCATATGGGCATAAGCACTCAATTTAAACCTTCTTAGTCAGGTTAATGACTAAGCAATCCCTTCTATGATAGGTATCCCCTAATGCCTATGATAGAAGTCCCCTCTTGATACGGATATGCCGAATCCGTTGCAGCCGAGCTCCCTCTCGGCTGTTTTTTTATATTTTTGTCTTTCTTTGTCCCAGTCTTGAGCTGGGATTTTTTTATTTTCTCTTCAGACTAAGGCTTTTTATAATCTCTTTATATGAAAGTAGTTCAAATTAGATATAGGAATTTATTTGTGAATTTTACTTTCTTTCAAGTTAGAAGAGCGCTAAATTAGGATTTTTGGTTTTTCGACTCTCTTTTATGCAAATTCCGCTTACATTTGCCTTTGAAAACTTTTCATTTTTCTCAAACTTTTTCAAGGTAAGGGCATAGAATGGGTGATAAAATGTAAGTAAAACGCTTGCTAAACCGTTTTGTTTATGGTACTTTATAAGAGTATAAAAGTGTTTACCTAGGAAGTGAGGCATCAAGTATGGAAAAACAGACTATTACCATCTACGACGTTGCACGAGAAGCTGGCGTCTCCATGGCGACAGTATCTCGTGTGGTAAACGGCAACCCTAACGTTAAACCGTCAACTCGAAAAAAAGTATCAGAAGTCATTGAGCGCTTGGACTATCGTCCTAACGCCGTAGCGCGTGGCTTGGCAAGTAAGAAAACTACTACTGTTGGGGTCATCATTCCTAACGTGACCAATGTTTTCTTCTCGTCTCTAGCTCGCGGGATTGATGATATTGCGTCTATGTATAAGTACAACATTATTCTGGCAAACTCTGATGAAAACCCAGAAAAAGAAGTGCAAGTATTCAACACCTTGTTAGCCAAACAAGTGGATGGGATTATCTTCATGGGGAATGATATCCAAGAAAGCATCCAACATGAAGTGAACCGTACGCGCACACCTGTTGTCTTTGCTGGGACCATTCTGTCTAACACAGAGCTTTCCAACGTCAACATTGACTACCGTCAAGCTACTAAGGAAGCGACTTCTTTACTCTTAGCGCATGGCCGTAAAGTTGGCTTAGTAACAGGTCCTGGTGAATATGATATCAACCGTGACTTCCGTCTCCAAGGCTACTCAGAAGCCCTTAAGGAAGCAGGCGTTAAGTTCAAACAAGACCTAGTCATTCAAAAGCAATTCACATACGCTGATGGCGATAAGATTGCTGCCCAGTTGATTGCAGCTAAGGCTAATGCGGCTGTCATTGCCGACGATGAAATTGCGGTAGCAGTGCTCAATGCTTTGACCGATCGTGGTGTCAAAGTCCCTCAAGACTTCGAAATCATTACTGGTAACAACTCAATGTTGACCCAAGTGGTCCGTCCTAAGTTGTCCAGTATCCAAATTCCGCTCTATGATATCGGGGCGGTGGCAATGCGTCTCTTGACCAAAATCATGAACAATGAAGAAGTGGATGAGCACCAAATTATCTTACCACACAGATTCATTGCCCGTGGTTCAACTTTAGAAGATAAAGACTAATGGCAAAAACCAAGGGCTTTTTTAACCCTTGGTTTTTGGTCTATTATAATGGACTTTGTCTATTAGGTCTATTATAATGGACTTTATTGATTTGGTCTATTATAATAGACTTAAGAGAGGAGGGCACTATGAATCAATACTATGCTTTAATTGGTGACATCATTGAGTCACGCCATCTAGCCAATCGTGCCCAGCAGCAAGAAGCCTTAAGCCAGGTCCTCGATAACTTGAATGACCGCTATCAGGCCCACTTGGCCTCACGCTTTAGTTTAACTCTTGGCGATGAATTTCAAGGCCTAGTCAAAGTAGGGGCACCCATCTTTCAAATGATTGATGAACTGCGCCTAGCCTTGCCAGAATTAAATCTGCGTTTTGGCCTTGGGCTAGGTGAGATTCTGACTAGCATTAATCCAGCCCTTAGTTTGGGGGCCGATGGGCCTGCTTATTGGCGGGCGCGTGAGGCCATCCAACAGGTTCATCAACAACACCATTACGAGACAGTCCATGTCTATCTGGTGACGGGGCGAGATGAGCGGGATGCAGTTTTGAATCATAGTTTGGCTTTGAGCGAGTTTGTCCGTTCCTCCTGGATTCAATCGCAAATGGAAACCTTCCGGACAATCTTAGACTTGGGTTACTATCAGTCGCGCTTTGATCAGAAACGGGTGGCTGCAGCCCTAGGTCTGTCTTCTAGTGCTTTCGCTAAACGCATGAAATCGAGTGGCATCAAACTCTATCTAGATGTCAAAAATGACCTCAATCAGGCGATTGAGAATCTAGCCAGACAGGCAGCTCAAGGAGGTGAGGGCGCGTGATATCGACTTATTCAATGGGACTCTACTATGGGTTAGGCTGGACCCTAATCGAATCTTATTACCGACCTTATGGCCGAGCCTTCTTAAAAGGGCGATTGACTTGGTTAGCGCCTTGGATGCTTTATCTGGTTTGGGGCGCTCTGCTGCTGGGCCTTAATCTGGTTGCAGGTGGCCTACTAATGGGCCTAGGACTGGTGAATACTAGCCTAAGTAAGCTACTTAAGCCTAAGCAAGTTTCCCTCTTGATGGCGCTAGTTTTATTTGGCGCTAGCCTTTATGCAGCTAAGGCAGGCTGGACTTGGCCTTACCATGCAAACTGGCTGTGGACGGCCCTCTATGCCTTGTGGTTAGGGGCTCCCGTTAACCAGATTTTCCATTTCCTCTTCCGACGTTTTCAACCTGAAATTGAGATTGATGACGCGACCATTGAAGGAGCAGGAGCGACTATTGGGATACTAGAGCGACTGATAACGGGCTTGCTCTTGGTGAGCCAGAATTATGCTGCTTTGGGCTTGGTCTTCACGGCCAAATCCATTGCCCGTTATGATAAAATATCCAAGAACAGTGCCTTTGCTGAATACTATCTCATTGGCTCGCTCTTTAGTCTCTTGGCCGTTTTAGTACTCTATCAGGTCTATCAATTAGGAAGCTGGTAGGCCTAAGCTAGGAAAAATAGCCCTAGCAGTTTGGATAAAGAATCCAGACTGCTAGGGCTATTTATTTAGGCTATTAGGAATGCGCCTTATTGCTTGCTTGAGCTTGGGAGCTGTCGCCTTGGACGCTTTCCATGATTCGTGCTACAAGCGCGACAACAATGGTAATGACAAAAGCCAAAATAGTCCCGCCAACTATATCATATTGGGCACGAGTGAGTGAGCTACCTAGGTAGTAGACAATTTGTCCTAGGATGAAGCTCCAGAAAAATGTGACGATATATTTCATACTTTCCCTTCTTTCCTTTACAGTATAAGTGTAGCATATTTGCCAAATAATACAATGAAAAAGTTTTTGTTTCTAGTTCTTAACCAAATTTCCTCAAAGCCAAGCTCTACCTTGTGCTTTAAGGCATTTCATGGCACAATAAGAAGAGAGTGGTCGAATGCCTGTTCGGACCACAAATTAGGGCTTGAGAGGAGGAAATGCCATGCTATTTAATGTTCATTCTGCTAATTCACTCTTAGCGAGTACTTTGACGGTTCCATCCTACGTGGAAGCTGCCAAGCAGAGGGGCTATGAAATCCTGGGTTTGGCAGATGTCCATAGCCTTCAAGGGGCGCTAGATTTCTATAATCGCTGTCAGGCTGCTGGTCTCAAGGCCATGATTGGCGCGACCATTAAGTTGCCTGGGGCTCTCAAGCAAACGCACATTTATCCCTTCCTGGTTTATGCCCTCAATCAAGCCGGTTATTATGAATTGATTGGCCTTATTCGACGTTTGAGCCATCAGCCTCTGTCTCCGGGTGCTATTTGGGATTATCTGACCCAGTCCTGCCACAATCTAGTCTATATTTCCTGTGGTCATGCCAGCGAAGTGGAGCAAACCCTGATTCATAGTGGGGACCAAGAAGCTAGTTTAGTTCTGGAGCGCTTGGAGCAAGTCTTTGGGCCAGGTAATGTCTATCTGGGGGTGGCGGCTTTCCCTTATAATCCAGTTGAAGGCGAGGCCGTGAAGGCATGGGCTAAGAGTCAACAAGTGCCACTAGTAGTGGGGCAGGGAGTATCAACCTTAAATCAGGGTGACGCCTTCAGTCTAAAGGTTCTGGAAGCCATTGGGGCTAATGAGACCTTAGACGTGGAACTACGGGCCATGCAGGGGGTCCACTATGTCTATAATTGGGCTGATTTGGAAGCTCAGTATATCCGATTAGGCTTGGCTGACTGCTTGACAAATAGTCGACAATTAGCAGACCGTATACAGCTATCCTTGCCGCAAAATCAGGCCTTCCTACCAAAATTTCCGACGCCAGATCACTTGCCAGCTAGCCAATACTTGCGAGACCTAACTCAGTCGGCATTAGAAGCCTTGAGGCCTGCAGATTTGACGGTCTACCAGCAGCGGCTTGACTATGAGCTAGAAGTGATCGATAGTATGGGCTTTAGCGACTATTTCCTCATTGTCTGGGACATTATTGTCTACTGCCAAAGTCATGCGATTCGGGTAGGACCAGGTAGGGGTTCGGCAGCTGGTTCCTTGGTTTCCTACTTACTAGGGATTACACGCGTCGATCCAATCCAATACAACTTACTCTTTGAGCGTTTCCTGAATCCGGAACGTTATAATATGCCCGATATTGATATGGATATTCCCGATAACAAACGACAACAAGTTTTGCATTATGTGGTCGAGCGCTATGGCCAAGAGCAGGTCGCCCAAATAGCCACCTTGGGGACCTTCGGCGCTCGAGCGGCCATGCGGGATACCTTACGGGTTCTAGGGGCTGATAGTGAGACCTTGCGAGTCTGGGCGCGCGCCATACCAAAAGAGTTGGACATTAGCTTGCCTCAGGCCTATCAGAAGTCGGCAGCCTTACGCCACTTAGTCAGTCAATCTGAGACTAACCAGCAGCTCTTCCAAGTGGCGCAAACCATCGAGGGCTTGCCGCGTCACATTTCAACCCATGCAGCGGCGGTGGTCATCCATGATCAAGCCTTGGATCAGGTCATTCCAGTTGTAGAACGCCCTAACCAACCTCTTATGACTCAATTTACCATGTATGATGTGGAGAAGGTTGGCCTGCTTAAGATGGACTTCCTAGGCCTGAGAAACCTCAATCTACTAGATACCATCATTAAACAGGTTCAGAAGAGTCAACCTGATTTTGAGATTGAAGCTATTTCCATGGAAGATGCCCAGACTCTGGCGCTCTTCCGGGCGGCGGATACTAACGGGGTCTTCCAGTTTGAATCAGATGGTATTAAGCAGGTCCTACGTAAGTTGCAACCAGAGCGTTTTGAAGATATTGTGGCCGTCAACGCGCTCTTCCGTCCTGGGCCAATGAAGCAGATTGACCATTATGTAGCGCGCCGCCATGGCAAGGAAAGTTACCAAGCCATTCATCCTATTCTAGAAGAGATTTTAGCTCCTACCTATGGCATTATTGTCTATCAGGAACAAGTTATGCAGGTCTGTCAACGCATGGCTGGTTTCAGCCTGGGGCAGGCCGACTTGCTAAGACGTGCCATGGGTAAGAAGCAAGCTCATGTCATGGCGCGAGAACGCGAGCATTTCATTAGGGGAGCCAGAGAGCAGGGGATAGAGGCTGAGATTGCGTCAGCTACCTATGATTACATCTATGAATTTGCTAGCTATGGCTTCAACCGCTCACACGCGGTGGTCTATTCGACCTTAGCCTTCCAACTGGCCTATCTCAAGGTGCATTATCCTCTAGCCTTCTATCAAGCCCTCCTAAACATGGGCAGTTCCAACCAGACGACCATGGCCGACTATATTCTGGAGGCCAAACGTCATACGGGTCCACTCCTTGGCCTCAATCTCAATGAGAGTCAGATAGGCTTTAGTGTCAGTGGACAGCAACTCCAAGTAGGTCTCTCAGCCATCCGGACCTTACGACATGACTTTGTCAGCCACATTGTAGAGGACCGCCAGCTCTTAGGACCCTATACCGGTCTCTTGCATTTTATGCAACGTCTACCTAAGAAATGGCTCAAACACGAGTGGCTTGAAAGTCTGATTAGTGTAGGGGCCTTGGACTATACCGGCATGAATCGGCCAACCTTACTCAAGAACCTAGACAAGCTCATGCAAAGTGTCACCTTTAGTGGCGGTAATTTGTCGCTCTTCCCAGAGCTAGAGCCACGAATTGAATGGGTGGAGGACTGGAGCCCTAGTCAAAAACGGGATAAGGAAGTGGAAATATTGGGCTTCTCCTTAGAGGGGCATCCAGTGGCAACTTATCAAGCCTTTGCCAAGTCCCATCCCAACTTGCTGTCAGTAAGAGATATCTTAGCGGCCCAACCAAACCTCAAGGTCCAAACCCTAGTCTTAGTCAAAGGTATCCGAGTCATCAACACTAAAAAGCAGGAATTAATGGCCTTCCTCGAACTAGAAGACGAAGTAGCTAGCATCAGCGGGGTAGTCTTCCCGCAAAGCTATCGACACTATGTCTCACTGCTTAAGGAGGGACAGGTCTTGCTAGTAGAGGGGACGGTCGAATTAGACCGCCAGGGACGCCATCAGCTGATTATTAAGCGTTTGGCGCTAGTCAATGAGCAAGAAGCCAAGGCGCCAACTAGCCCTAATCAGCATCCTTTCCAACGTTGCTTTGTTCAGGTCAAGGCCTTCCAGGACCTCAAACCTTATCTGCCAGGCTTAAGAAAATTTGCAGATCAATATTCTGGACCAGTGGCTATGATTTTAGTAGATGCCAATCGTCAGACCTTCCAATTGGATGATGCCTATCGGGTCTCCTATGGCCAGAAAGCGCAAGCAGAATTAGCCAAATTACTGGCTCCTTTCAAAATTATCTACAAGTAATCGATTACATCTATTATTTTCGAAAAAATGTATGACTTTAGCCAATAAAAGTGGTAAAATAAGCCTTGGATATCAGTCCAAGTCGATTGATTACAATTCAACTTAGAGGTGAGAAACATGAAGCGTATTGCAGTCTTAACTAGTGGTGGCGACGCTCCTGGTATGAATGCAGCAGTGCGGGCTGTCGTAGAGCGTAGCTTGCATCATGGCATTGAAGTCGTAGGTGCTTACTATGGTTTTAAAGGCTTATATGAAGGTGACTTCAGACCTTTAGACGTAGCGACTTGCTCTCATGCCTTAAGACGGGGTGGCACTTTCTTATATTCTGCTCGATTCCCAGAATTTAAGGAGCCTGAAATCCAAGAGAAGGCAATTGAACAGATGAAGGCACATGGCATTGATGCCTTAGTTGTTGTGGGTGGGGACGGTTCCTTTACTGGGGCCTTGAAATTAACCCAAAAAGGTTTCCCAGCTATCGGGATTCCTGGGACCATCGATAACGATATTGCAGGGACAGAATACACCATTGGTTTTGATACCGCGGTTAATGTGGCCCTAGATGCTATTGATAAAATTACTGACACTGCTTCCTCCCACAACCGGACCTTTATTGTCGAAGTAATGGGCCGTCATGCAGGGGATATGGCTAGCTGGATTGGGGTGGCTGCTGGTGCAGATGCCATTGTGATTCCAGAAGAAGCCTATGATTTAAAAGAAATCGCAGAAACCATCGCTGCTAATCGTCGCGCCGGTAAGGATCATTCCTTAATCGTCTTGGCCGAAGGCGTCATGACAGCGGCTCAATTCCGTAAGGAATACGAAGCTGTCTCTGGTGACGATGTGCGTGATGTAACCTTGTCACACATTCAACGTGGGGGCAACCCAACAGTGCGTGACCGTGTCTTCGCTAGCTTGATGGGTTCCAAGGCGGTTGACCTCTTATTAGAAGGTCAAGCTGGGATTTTCTTAGGTCTTAAGAACGAGCAATTGGCAACTTTTGACATTGTGGAAACCTTGACCAATGAAAAACACCAAGTCCGTCGCGATCTTTACCAATTAAACCAAGGCCTTAGCGCTAAATAAAAAAGAGAAGGAGTTCTTTTAAAATGAAAAAAACTAAGATTATTTGTACCATGGGTCCTGCTTCTAACACAGCAGAACAAATGGCAAAGTTGATTGAAGCAGGGATGAACGTTGCACGTTTCAACTTCTCTCACGGTTCTCACGAAGAGCACTTAGAACGTTTCAACAACTTGAAGGCTGCCCGTCAAGCTACCGGCAAACTTTGTGCCATCCTCTTGGATACCAAAGGTCCAGAAATCCGTACTAACGACATGCAAGACAATGCCATCGACTTAGTTAAGGGCGCAACTGTTCGTATTTCTATGACTGAAGTCTTAGGGACTAAGGACAAATTCTCTGTAACTTACGCTGACTTAATCAACGACGTAGAAGTAGGTAGCCACATTCTCTTGGATGACGGTTTAGTTGACTTATTGGTAACTGAAATCGACCACGCTAACCAAGAATTAGTAACTGAAATTCAAAACTCTGGTGTCATCAAATCTAAGAAGGGTGTTAACGTTCCTAACGTTTCCATCAACTTGCCAGGGATTACTGAAAAAGACGCTGCTGACATCCGCTTCGGTGTGCGTGAAGGCATCGACTTCATCGCTGCATCTTTCGTTCGTCGTGCTAGCGACGTTATGGAAATCCGTGAAATCTTAGAACAAGAAGGTCGTCCAAACGTTAAGATCATCTCTAAGATTGAGAACCAAGA
Source organism: uncultured Abiotrophia sp. (assembly GCA_965245735.1). Taxonomy (GTDB): domain Bacteria; phylum Bacillota; class Bacilli; order Lactobacillales; family Aerococcaceae; genus Abiotrophia. The sequence continues at coordinate 10,403 of CBDFAX010000023.1, forward strand.
AGGGGTCGACAACATCGACGAAATCTTGTCTGTATCTGACGGTATCATGGTAGCGCGTGGTGACTTAGGGGTAGAAATCCCAACTCACGAAGTGCCAATCGTTCAAAAATACATCATCAAGAAATGTAACCAAGCTGGTAAACCAGTTGTAACTGCAACTCAAATGTTAGACTCTATGCAACGCAACCCACGTCCAACTCGTGCGGAAGCAGGGGACGTTGCCAACGCTATCTTCGACGGGACTGACGCGGTAATGCTTTCTGGTGAAACTGCAGCAGGGGACTTCCCTGAAGAAGCAGTTAAGACTATGGCTGCTATCTGTGTCCGTACTGAAAAAGAATTGCACGAACACGACGCATTCAGCATCAAACGCTTCGACCGTTCTGACATGACTGAAGCAATCGGTCAAGCAGTTGGTCACACTGCTAAGAACTTAGGTATCGAAACCATCGTAGCACCTACAAGCTCAGGTCACACTGCTTTGATGATTTCTAAATACCGTCCAAACGCTCACATCGTGGCAGCTACTTTCGACGAAGAAACTCAACGTTCATTAGCTGTAGCATGGGGTGTTATCCCTTACGTCATCGACCGTCCAACTTCAACAGACGAAATGATGGATAGCGCAACTGCTTTGGTTCAAGAAAAAGGCTTCGCTAAAGAAGGCGACTTAATCTTAATCACTGCAGGTGTACCAGTTGGTGAAGCAGGGACCACTAACTTGATGAAAATTCAAGCGATTGGGACTCAATTAGCAAAAGGTGAAGGCGTCGGTAACGGAAATTTTATCGGTAAGGCTGTATTAGCAACTGATGCGGCTACTGCCAATGCGAAAGCCACTGCTGGGACTATCTTAGTAACTCGTGCAACTGACAAGGACTTCTTGCCAGCATTCGATAAAATCGGTGCCCTTGTTACTGAAGAAGGCGGGATCACTTCTCATGCAGCCATCATGGGGCTTGAAAAAGGCATTCCTGTCATCGTAGCAGCTAAAGATGTGCTTTCTAACGTGGCAGATGGTGAATTAATTACTGTAGATGCGCGTCGTGGTTTAATCTACCGCGGTGCAGCAGCGATCATCTAAGCTCACCTCACTTATAATCAGCAACGCTCTACCATTAGGTAGAGCGTTTTTTGTGCTGTCATGCAAATTTAATAGAGAATTTTCGGATTAAATCAGGGCAAAGGGGTATATATATATGAAGACTTGTAGAGGAGGCATTATATGGACCCCAGTATCAACTCAAAACAGGTGCAGCTAAGCTAAAATGGTGGTTAGTCGGCTTATTTGCCATAGGAATTATAGGCATTGTCATTGGCTTAATATGGCTTAACTTGCGCCCAAGACGGCCCATAATGCAAGAAGCGTATTCTATCAGTTCAAGTTCGCTTGCTGAGCCAATCTCTTCCCAGCAATCCTCCAAGTCCGACAAGATTTATGTTGATCTCAAGGGAGCTGTCAAGCATCCAGGTGTCTATGCCTTAGAGCAGGGTAGTCGAGTCTTTGATCTGCTGGAAATGGCGGGCGGTTTGACCGAAGAGGCGGCTGAGCGGGCCCTTAACCAAGCTCAACTCCTGGTAGATCAGCAGAGTCTCTATGTTCCCACCATGGAGGAATGGGAGGCTGAGAGCCAGGGTCCACAAGCCAACGGGTCAGGTAGTCAGGCTGCTATAGTTTCTAGCCCAAGTGCTAGCAGTGGTAAGGTCAATATCAATCAAGCCGATTTAAGTCAACTAGAGACCTTGCCGGGTATTGGAGCTAAAAAAGCCCAAGCTATTATCGACTACCGGACAGCAAATGGTTCCTTTCATTCGCTTGAGGACTTAGGCAAAGTTAAGGGCATCGGGCCCAAGATGCTAGAGAAGTTGAAGGATCTGGTGATTTTTCAATGAAGGATATGCTCAAAAGATATTGGACTAGTGGCTGTCTAATGCTAGCAAGCAGCCTTGAGTCCTTGAGACATAAATGGTTTCTGCTATGGATCTATGCCGCAGTTTTCATTAGCATGCTATACCATGAAAATTGGGCTTGGAGCCTAGTCTTAGCCATCCTAATCGTGCGAATTTATGGTCTAGGACCTAAATGCAGTCGTCGAAAATGCCTCTTGGTATGCTTGCTTCTAAGCGTCTGGTGCTTAGGAATATGGGGCTGGCATCACTATGAACAGGCTCAAGTTAAGCAAGTCATAGTGCCTGATCAGGCTCAAAGCTATCAGCTTGTGCTAGCTCCTAGCCAAGTCAACTATCGATCCACAGGTTGGCAGGGGATTGGCTATTTAAGATTAGCAGATGGCCGTCTTCTGCCAGTACTGGCAAAGGGGCAGGGCGACATTCAATGGGATTTAGGCCATGAGGTCATGGAAGTTAAGGGACAAGCTAGTCTAAAAAAAGCAGAGATAGCCCGAAACTTTGGAGTCTATGATTATCAGCAAAGCTTAGCAGATAAGGGGATTGATTGGGTACTAGACTTTAAGGCGGTGTCTGCCATTCAACCGAAGCCACTGGCTCTAGGACCCATGGAAGCCCTAAGACAGTGGTGTTTGGCGCCTTTGGCTAGGTGGAAAGGGCAAGGGTCTTCCTGGACCAGCTTGGTTATCCGGCTACTATTTAATCAGCAGACACCAGGCTTTCGCGACCAGTCGGTGAGTTTGGGGGTACTTGGAATTAGTCATTTCTTCGCTATCTCGGGCTTTCATTTGCTTTATTTAAGACGGATGCTGAGTCGTCTTTTTTTGCGTTTAGGTTGCCTTAAAGAAAGTGTTGGTTTCTGGCTTCCTATTTTTCTCCTCTGCTATAGCTGGCTATGTGGTTGGCCTATTGGCAGTATTAGAGTCTTAGGAAGTTGGGGCCTAGTGGCTTTTTTTAAGCGTTTTGGTGACCAAACTATGACCTCCTTAGACCGGCTCAGTCTAGTAGGCCTGGTCTGTCTACTTTGCCAACCAGGCCTAATCTTTCAGCTAGCTTATCTGTTGAGCTTTGCTTTATCGGTGGTACTGATATTTGCTAACCAAGCCATGGATCAACCTAAACATTATGGCTGGCGCAATCAAGTCTATATGCTAGTGGCTTGTTTACTTATTACCTGGCCTCTTATGATGGATTGGCGTTATGAATGGTATCCGCTACAAGTCTTGGCCATATTTCTCTTAGGGATTGTCTTTGAAGCGCTTATTATGCCGCTATCCTTAGTGTCAGGCCTAGCGCTCATTTTGCCAGGCTTAGACAGGCTGGCAAGTATAATGGATGGGATTTATCAAGTCTTGCTAGAAATACTAGCGCCTGTAGGAAAAATCTTCTCCTGGCATGTCATCACAGGACGTTTAAGTCTCATTTACTGGTTCATTTTTCTAATTCTATTTCTAGTCTGGTTGCGTCGGGGCTGGCGCCATCCTTGGAAAATAGGAACTGTTCTGGTTTGCGCTTATGGCTTAATACTGGGACTTAAACCATACCTGCATTGGCAGTCTAGTGTTACCATTTTGGATGTGGGGCAGGGGGATAGTCTGGTCTACCAAGCAGCTTGGTCCAAGGAAACCTGGTTGATTGATACAGGTGGCAGACCCCCTTATCCTGCAAGCAAGGAAGGGCCGAGTTTTGATAGGCAATATGGCTACTATAATCTGATTCCAGCCCTCAAAGCGCAAGGGATTGGTTCATTGACGGGAGTCATGATTACCCACTCAGACTTAGACCATATTGGTAGCCTGGCTAGTCTCAGTCAGGAAGTTGCCATTGACAATCTTTGGATTAGCCAACATACTGCTAGCCATCCAGTATGGCAGGAAATCAAGCCCTATCTGGCGGCAAAGACCCAAGTCCATATCTTAGGACCAGGTCAAGCCTATTCAATCAATGAAGGGCTGACCTTCTACACCAATAATTTTAATCAGGCGACGGCCCCCAATGATGCCTCTATTGCAGCAACTCTAGCGATGGGTAGGCACCGTTTACTTAATTTAGGTGATATGTCGGGTGAATATGAGCAGGCTTTGATTGAACGTTTCCCTGATATTCAGGCCGATATTCTTAAATGTGCCCACCACGGCAGTCGCTTTAGCAGTTCAGATGCCTTGCTTAATCATGTTCAGCCTAAGCTGGCCTTGTTGTCTGCTGGAGTTCACAACACCTATCACCACCCTCATCCCGATACCCTAGCTAAACTAAGTAATAGGGGGATTCCCTATTTTGCAACACCCTATCATGGTGCCATCCGCTATGAGTGGAGTGATTGGGGCTGGGAAGGGTGGCGAACAGTTCTGGAAGCACCTCAATCCACCTATCCTAAAAGTGAGCCTGGCCAGTCAAAAAGATGACCTAATCTTGTATGCTAATAGCTAAAGTGCTATACTGAATACGTAAACATTATTATGCAAAGACTTGTAGAGAGTAGGTGTTTTTTGTGTTAGAAGTGAAGCATTTAGTTAAGCACTTTGGCGACTTGTGCGCTGTCAATGATGTTTCCTTTAGGGTGGAGCCAGGTAGTATTATGGGGATCATTGGTCAGAACGGGTCAGGTAAGACTACAATTTTTCGGATGATTCTCAATTTCTTGAATTTAGAACCTGGTGCATCCATTGAGTGGCAAGGGCAGCCTATGAGTAGCCAGGTCTATGATACGGTAGGCTATTTGCCAGAAGAACGTGGCTTATATGATAAGATGACCATCGAAGATCAAATTGTCTTCTTTGCCGAATTGCGCGGCATGAAGAAGGCACAAGTCCTTGAAAAAATTGATTATTGGATGGAAAAATTCGATGTCAGAGGTAAAAGAAGCGATAAAATTAAGAGCCTGTCCAAGGGTAACCAACAGAAGGTGCAACTGATCGCGACCTTAATTCATGAGCCAAAACTCATGATTCTGGATGAGCCATTTTCAGGTCTAGACCCGGTTAATGCGGACTTACTCAAGCAAGGTATTCTAGAGCTCAAGGCGAAGGGTTCTTCTATTATTTTTTCTAGCCACAATATGAATAACGTAGAGGAAATTTGTGACCATTTGGTGATGATTCACTATGGCAAACAGGTGCTGTCAGGAACGGTTGACCAGGTCAAGGAATCCTTCGGCCGGACCCGTATTTTCCTAGAAAGCCCTGACTGGAATCAAGCCCAACTTCAAGCCCTGCCAGGCGTAGAAAAAGTCCGTCACCTAAGCGGCCATCGCTATCATTTAATTCTAAGCGAGGAGTCCGCCGGTCATGCCATTTTTGACGCAGTGACTCAAGGTAAGTATATTGCCCAATTTAGTCAACAACCGCCAACCTTAGACGAGATTTTCAAGTTGAAAGTAGAGGTGTCTGACCATGAGTAAGTTATGGATTATCGCCAAGGAAGTCTATCGCAAAAATGTGAAAAGTTGGGGTTTCTTCTTCATGGTTTTTGCGCCTTTTATTGCTATGGGTGTTTCTGTCTTGATTGGCTACTTTATTGCCAATGATGAATCGAGTCATGCCAATGAGACCATCGCTATTGTCAGTCAAGATCAGGGCTTGAAAGATAGTTTGGCCCAGGATAATTTGACTTATAAGTTGGCCTATTATGAAGATGAAGCCAGTGCTCGCCAGGCCCTTAACCAAAAAGGGGTTAACGGCTATCTTATGGTTAAAGAAGACAATGGGCGCGTGCAGGCTACTTACTACCAAAAATCTACCGCCCATAGCCTGACCTTGTCTGCTTTGGCTGAAAGCCTCAATCGCTATCAACTCAGCCAAATAGGCCGAAGTCTTAACCTAAATGATCAGCAAATTGCCACCATTCGTTCAAGTAAGGTGTCAATCGGTAAGATTAATCTCAAGGAAAGCAAGGACGGGACCTATTCGGAAGAGGATGCTAAGTCCCTTCAAGTCATGGCCCGCATGGGAGCTGCCTTTGTGGCCATTATGCTATCCTATATGTTGATTCTAGCCTACAGTTCAATTTTTGCTCAGGAAGTGGCCTTGGAGAAGGGCAACCGCGTCATGGAAATCATCCTATCCTCCATTCCTGCTAAACAACATTTATTAGGCAAGATTTTGGGTGCTTCACTGGTAATGGCTACCCAAATTGGTATTTACCTAATCTTGGGGATTGGCTTTTACTTCTTGACCGGCGTCTCCAGTATTTTTAGCTACCTAGAGCCATTCAAACCGCTCTTGCTAGGGATTTTGCCTAGCTTTGGTTTAAGTCTAGTCTTTGCTTTGATGGGGATGTTGGCCTACATGATTCTATCCGTTCTGCTAGGATCCATCGCTACACGGCTAGAGGATGTCCAAAAGTCCATTCAGCCGGTCATCTTCACTACCATCATTGGTTTCTATATTGCCATCTATGGCCTTCAACAACCTAATTCACCTGTTGTAGTCATCGGCTCTTGGGTGCCATTCACTTCTCCATTTGTCATGCCGGTTCGTCTAGCGACAGAGACTGTCTCAAATCTGGAAATTGTTCTCTGCCTACTTGGCTGTTTTGCCTTTATGGTCTTTGCCTTCTGGTTAGCCCTGACCTTCTACCAAGCGACCGTTCTCTCGACTAGTGACAAAGGGGTTATCCATGCCTTCAAGCGGTCTTATTCACTCTGGAAGAGTGAAAAGGGCCAAAAGGCTTAAGTTTAGAAAGCGAGTTTTATTATTACATGAAAAAATCCACCATTATTTACTTCTTAAGTGTGGCCTGCCTCTTGGCAGCCTGCCAGCCTAAGTCGCGCGACGCTGCTCAGGGTGGGGACGCCCTCTATGGTCCACCCGAGTCAGCCACTAGCCAATCTTCGCTTGATGAAGCGACACGTCAACGTTATCAAGCCCTCAATAAGGTGCACGAATTTTACGAGAAATTGAGTGCTGTTCAAGTTAAAACTTCTCTTAATCAAGAAGGAGGAGATTGGCAATCAGTTGCCGATAGTCAACAATTTTATGAAGCGGGTGCCCTTAAGGCCTATCGCAGTAAGACCGTGACCAAGGTCAAGGATGCCCACTATGACTTGGAATTCTATTTCGACGGGGAACACCATTATGTGGCCTCGCCTCATGCGGCTTGGAGTCAAAACGACAATGCCAAGAACTCCATGAGCTACCTTTATTGGGCCAAACTCCTAATTGAAGGAGAAGACAGCTCGGTACTGGATGCTGAGGCGCCTCAAGGTCAATGGCGGATTAATAAGACAGTGACCAATCCTGACTTGATCCAGGGCCTAGTTGGCCTGCTGGATTTGCCTGAAAGTTTCTCAGCTCAAGCAACTTATCAAGCAGACTTGACTTACCTAGTTGACAGTGAGACCGGTCAGATGCTTGAGGCTGCTCTTAAGCTGACCGTAACAGATGGGGAATCCAGCCATGTCTATCAAGCCAAGAGCACCACCAAAGTCCCAGAGGAATCTGTGACTAAGGATAGCCTTAAGCCTGATTTAGAGGCTCAAGCAAGTCCCTTGGAAGTTGCAGAAGGCCAGTGGTTAGAAGCTTTTAAGGCGGCCAATCCAACTCAGGCTATTAGTACTTATGAAGTGACAGAAGGTCGTCAAGCAGGGGACCAGGATAGTAATTTGCTTTATCTAACTAATAGCCAAAATGGTCAGGTCCTGGCACAAGCCATTGGGACTATCCAGGACAAGCAAATCAAAGGCTATCAGTACCAACTCGGTCAAAAGCGCTACAGCAAGGCAGAGGATGGTAGCGTTAAAGAAGAAACGATGGAGCCAATCGACTTCTATTATTTAGCAGTGCAGTCCTTGATAGATCATTCCGACCAGGTTCAAACCTTTATTCCAACCGATGAAGCTGGCCAACCAATTAATGACCCAGCAAGTGCCACAGCGACAACCTATCGTTTGACCTTTGAAAATGACTACGATGGCCTAGCTAAATTGGCTGGTGCTATCGATATCTCCAATCTCAAACGCGAAGGAGAAGCCGTCTATGGGGTGGATTATGTGGTCAATAAGGCCAGTCTAGAGCTTGAAGGCTTCTATCTGTGGAGTTTGACGGCAGAAGATACAGCTATCACGCACGTCAATCGCTATAGTTTCCGCCATCTCAATCAGCAAGCCCCATCTCTGATTCAGTTTTTGGTAGATCCTGAACTGGCTAAGGCAGCCAAACCTTAAGTCATAAGAAAATACCCCATCACCAGTAGGTGATGGGGTATTTTGATGAGTTAAAGGCTAATGTTGTCCCGTGTTGCCATTTTGACCAGGTTGATTTGGGTTACCTGGTTGGTTTCCGTTCTGGCCTGGTTGGTTAGGCTGACCCGGTTGACCTGGTTGGTTAGGTTGGTTACCTCGGTTGTTAGGCGATTGCGGGTTATTTTCTCCTTGCTCATTCGGATTTGGTTGGCTACTTGATGAGCTAGATTCCGACTTAAGACTAACCGTAATGACTAGGGTGTCGGAGCTACTGTTACCATCCACAATCCTGAGTCGTAAGACGTAATCCTGGATTTCATGGGCAGGAATATCAAAACTTGTACCTGTACCTTGATAGACGACAGTCCCGTTGACGGATAACTCAAAGGTGCCGGAACCAGTTAATGGTCCCCAAGTGGCGTGAATGGTACGCGTTTGTTGGTTGTAGTTAGCGTCGAATCCAGTAGGAGCAGCAATATGGCGGCCATAGTTGAGGGATTGTTCCTTAGGTTCCGTCCCCTTAATGAAGAGCTCGGAGGAAATCATTTCCCGTGGTGTGTGTGGTCCAGGGAGTAGCAATGGTTCCGTATATTTCTCAATATCAGCCTTGACCAAGCTACTTGGCATGGTCCAGTCAGCCTTGCTTTGGTTAGCCATAAGCGAGGTCATGAGTTTGGCATAGATTTGTTGAGGAAGGCGGGTTTGCTCCAAGGTCAGATAATTGCCGGCTTCATAGGGGTTATCGTAACCGACCCAAGTAACCATGGCATACTTGGTAGTAAAACCAGCAAACCAACCATCTGGTGCCGCATAGGTGCTAGCATCCAGACCTAATTGGCTGAGTTGCTCAGCTGTATAGTTGGTTGTCCCGGTCTTACCTGCGTTAGGGATGCCATCTAGTTTGGCTGCCGCAGCGAACTCTCCTGGTACGCCTTTGAGGATATCGGTCAGCATATAAGCGGTAGAATCCTTCATGGCACGAGAGCCAGGTGAATCGAAGTCACGCACAGTCCCAGCAGAGGTTACAACACGACGTACTGCATAAGGGGCATGGTACTCCCCGTAGTTGGCAATCGCCGCGTAAGCCGCTGAAAGCTGGATAGGGGAGACTTCCCCACCAATGGCGTTGGCTTCCACTAACTCTTTCTTGTCATTATTGCTAATGTTAATGTTGAGTTTTTGCAGGAAGGCATAGGCATTGTCCATGCCGACTGCATGCAGCATCTTAAGGGCTGGGATATTACGCGAGCCGGCTAAGGCTTCACGAAGAGTCATCTTGCCCTTATATTCAAAGTCAAAGTTTTGGAGCTCGCCACCATTTTTATAGGTATAAGGCTCATCGACCACGGTGGTCCCAGTCGAGTAGTTGAGGTACTCGAAGGCAGGCCCATAGTCAGCCAGTGGCTTCATGGTTGAGCCGATACTGCGGTTAAGTGTGTTGGCCCGGTTGAGACCTAGATAGACGTTTTGTTTACGACCGCCAATGACAGCTTGGAGCTGGCCATTAGTGACGTCCACAATAGAAATAGCTGTCTGCATCTTATCATTTGGGAAGAGGGAAGGATCATTGTTAACCAAGTCATAGGCTTGTTTTTGGGCATCCCAGTTGAGGTTAGTATAGACTTCCACACCGTCAGTGAAGATATCCAGATTCATCTTGTCCTTCACTTCCTTGGCTACCACATCCAAGTAGGAATCTAAGACCATATCGGTGTTATCCATGGTATTTTGATCCAAGGGTTTGAGCATGGAGCTGACGGATTGGGCGACTGCCTCGTCGTATTGGGCCTGACTAATCAATTTGCGACGTAACATGACGCTCAGGACAGTATCGCGACGCTCTTGGGCAGCTTCTGGGAAAGAATATGGGTCGTAAGAGGATGGGGCTTGTGGAATCCCGGCTAAGAGGGCCGCTTCACCTACTGTTAACTGATTGAGTTCCTTGCCGAAGAAGAGGCGGGCAGCCGTCTTGGCACCGTAGGTATTATTAGAATAGAAGAGCTTGTTGAGGTAGAAGGTCAGTATTTGGTCCTTGGTATACTCGCGCTCCAGTTGCATGGCTAGCCATGCTTCTTGAACCTTACGTTTTAGGGTTTGGTCCTTAAAGTCAGTCGAGAAGACCGAGTTCTTGACTAATTGCTGGGTAATGGTCGAGCCACCTTCGGAAATACGCCCTCTACGGATATTGCGGACAAAGGCACCCGCAATCCGAATGGGGTCAATCCCGTTATGATTATAGAAACGACCGTCTTCAATGGCAATAACCGCATTTTTGAGGTTATCAGGGATTTCATTGGCCTGCATGAGGTCACGACTCTGATTGCCTAATTCTTTGATTAGATTGCCTTTTTGGTCATAAATTTTACTTGGCATCTGACCGACCAAATCTGCTTCCGTAATTTGTGGAGCAGAAGAGGAGTAGTAGATAAAGATGGCGGCCCCTGAGGCAACTGCCAGGATAAAGAGACTGAAGAAGGCAATCAGGCAGTATTTGAGGATACGGCGCCAACGGGGTTTCTTACCAGCTTTCTTACCTTTCTTCTTTTGTCGGCCTTGATTCTCAGGCGAATCAAGAGGCGTAGATTCTTGTTGGGAGGCTTGATATTTCTTGCGTTCGAGACGACTTCCAGTTACCAAGTCAATCCCTCCTTTCTTGTCAAACTAATGAGCTTGGAGCCAGAGGTCCACAGCTGCTAAATAATCAATCATAGGAAAGACCCCTTGTTGGCAGAGGTAGCCATGGCTTTCCAGGTAGTCTAGCGGCAAGCTCTTGCGCTTCTGACTTTCCAACCACTGATCGAGGGCAGGGAAGGGAAGTAAATAGACCTTGTCATGCACTTTGAAGCTAATTAAGAGAAAGACGATACCGCCTTGTTGGTGGCATTGTCGCATGTGCTCAATCTGGTGGTCTGGTAAGTTAGCCAGTGGGAAACTAGTTTTATTAGTCGTTTCCTTAGCTTCAAAATCCAGATAGCGACCTAAATAGAGGCCGTTGTAGTCTGTTGTCGAGGCTTGGCGATAGTAGGCCTCGGTAATCCGGGCAGCGCTACGACGCGGGAAATCCACCTTAACGACTTGAATCGGCGTCGGTTTCTTGTGGATCACCGCCAGATTGTGACTGAGGTAGTATTGGTTGGATTGATTAATACGATCTTCTAAGGACATACCGCGGCTACCGTACTGGGTAGGCTTTTTGGATGCCTTGAGATCTTGCCTAGCCCCAGCTTGAGCTGGCTCTATGCTTGGCCCTGCTGGTTTATTCATGGCTCTATGCCGGGCTGAACCAGCTGGATATTTAACCATTCCACTCACTCCTTCACCTTATTATACTAGAAGCAAGGCCCTCCCGCCTAGTATTTCGCTATAAGTGCCCTGAAATTACACAAAAAGTTCATAAATAGGCACTTTTTTTAAGGAAGTAGCTTTTCCCAATCAAAATAAATGATAATCTAGCAATTAGGACTTATAATAGGTATGTAATTATTCGCAGGAGGGATTTTATGTCGATATCGTATTATTTAACAGTCTTTGGGGCGGGAATACTTTCCTTTTTATCCCCATGTGTCTTGCCTATGTTTCCTTTGTATATGGGAACCTTTATGGGAGAAACAGGGGACAAGAAGGTAAAAATTGGCAATTATAGCTTTTATCTCTTGCCAGTCTTGAAGGTTTTGGCTTTCATGTCAGGTATTTCGCTGATTTTCTTCATGTTAGGCTTTGCGGCCAGTCTCTTGGGACAAATCGTCCATGGTCACTATACCCGCTATGTGCTAGGGGGCATAATCGTGCTGATGGGAATTTATCAGCTGGAATTAGTGGAGATTCCATGGCTTAGTCACCAAAAGACCGTCCAGATGGAGGCTAAGAATGCTGGGGAATTAACGCGGAGCTTTCTCTTGGGATTAAGCTTTAGCTTTGGTTGGACACCTTGTGTCGGGCCAGTCTTGAGTTCTGTCTTGACCTTAGTGGCCACCTCAGGGGCCAGTGCTTGGTACGGTGGCAGCTTACTTTTCGTCTATGCTTTGGGTCTGTCAGTGCCTTTCTTACTCTTGGCAGTGGTGTCATCATCTCTCGTCAAATGGCTTAATGTGGCCAAGCAACACATGATGCTGATTAAACGGGTGGGGGCTGTCCTCATCATATTGGTTGGTATTCTGGTTATGTTCAACAAAATCTAAGAAAAAGAGGCAAACAACATGTCACATTTTACACGTAAATTTTGGCAAGTCCTAGGACTTGTAAGCTTAAGTTCAGGCTGTCTGGCGGCCTGCCAACCTCATCAGGAGGCGAGTAATGCCAAGCAAGCAGCTAGCACTACGCAAGCAAACACTTCTTCCCAAAAGCAAGAAGCAGGACAAAGCTTAAGCGGGACCTTTCAAGATATTCATGGCAAGACTTATAAGCTAGAGGATTTACAAGGCAAAAAAGTTTACATCAAATTCTGGGCATCCTGGTGTTCCATCTGCTTGGCAGGGCTTAAGGATGTTGACGCTTTAGCGCAGGAAAGCAATCAAGGGGATGATGTGGTCGTCTTATCCATGGTGGCGCCTGAAATTCGAAATGAAAAGCCACTGGCTGATTTCACTAAGTGGTTCTCCGGCCTAGATTACACGCATCTGCCGGTTCTAGTGGATCAGTCGGGTGAATTTATGAAGCAATTAGGTGTTGTTGCTTATCCAACTTCGGCCTTTATCAATTCCAAGGGTCAACTAGTTAAGGTCCAAATAGGTCATATGGATCGTCAAAGTGTCTTAGACCAATTAGCTAGCATGGACTAAGGATGTTTCTTAAAATCTGAAAGAAGGTAAATTCAATGGATAAACGTTATTTATTTGCAGGCCTGATTGCAGTCCTAGGCGTGATTGCGCTTGTTTGGTGGCGGACCTCTCATTCTGGCCTGACCGCCCAAAATGTCGAAAGCCGGGTAGAAGCCGCCCTTGCTGCAAATGCGACTAGTTCTTCTAGTACTTCAAGCAAGGAAGAAGTTAAAGCAGAGAACCTCAGAACCCTCTATCTAGCGGGTGGCTGCTTCTGGGGCCTAGAAGCTTATTTTGAGCAAATTGATGGGGTGCTAGATGTGGAATCTGGCTATGCCAATGGGACGTCAGACATCACAAACTATCGCTTAATCGGGCAGACTGACCACGCCGAAACGGTCAAAATCACCTATGATGCCAGTAAACTAGATGTGCGTCAGCTCTTACTCTATTACTTCCGGGTTGTAGATCCGCTCTCCCTCAACAAGCAAGGCAATGATGAGGGCCGACAATATCGGACGGGGATTTATTATGAAAGTGAAGAGGATAAGACCGTCGCCCAAGCAGTAATGAAGGAAAAGGCGGATGAACTAGGCCAAGAACTCAAGGTAGAATTGGAGCCTCTTAAGAACTATGTTAAGGCTGAGAAAGAACATCAAGACTATTTGACCAAACATCCTAACGGATACTGCCACATTGATCTCAAGAAGGCGCAGGATCCCTTGATTGATGCCAACCTCTATCCCAAACCAAGTGATCAAGAACTGAAGGAAAAGTTAAGCCCTGCCCAATACGCTGTGACCCAGGAAAATAACACCGAGCAGGCCTTCTCCAACCAATATTGGGATAATAAGGAGCCAGGTATCTATGTTGATGTCGCCACTGGGGAGCCACTCTTCTCCTCTAAGGATAAGTATGACTCGGGTTGCGGCTGGCCTAGCTTTACCAAGCCGATCTCAGCGGATGTAGCTCGCTATAAGGAAGATACTAGCTTTAACATGAGGCGGATTGAAGTCCGGTCACGTTCTGGTAACTCTCATTTAGGACATGTCTTTGATGATGGGCCTAAGGACAAGGGTGGCCTGCGCTATTGCATTAATTCAGCTTCCATCACCTTCATCCCTAAGGACCAGATGGAAAGCAAGGGCTATGGTTACTTACTTCCTTACGTGGAATAGGTAGAGAAAATAGCTGGTCCTACTTAGTTGAGTCAAATCTGAGGAAAAGTCAGTAAAAATAGGGGAAATCTGTTTACAAATTGGACGCTTTCAGTTAAAATTGTGGAGTGTGTAAATAAACAAGAAGCTATGGAGGAAAGTTACATGGTAGCGAAATTCGAAAAACAAGCAACAAATACAGGGGTATTAACCTTTGAAATTCCAGTAGAAGATGTGAAGAAAGCTTTAGACACAGCATTCAAGAAGGTACAAAAACGTTTGTCAGTACCTGGCTTCCGTAAGGGGAAAGTGCCACGTCAAATCTTCAACAATGTGTACGGGGAAGCAGCGCTTTACGAAGATGCTTTAAACGCTCTCTTACCAGTTCATTTATCTAAAGCCATCCAAGAGGCTGAATTAGAAGTAGTGACTGAACCAAAGATTGATATCGAAAAACTCGAAGCAGGTCAACCTTGGGTATTAAAAGCTGAAGTAGTCTTAAAACCAGAAGTTAAATTAGGCGACTACAAGGGCTTAGAAGTAGAAGCCCAAGACCGTCAAGTGTCTGATCAAGATGTCAAAGACGAATTAGAATCTCGTCGTTTAGGTTTGGCTGAGCTCGTTGTTAAAGAAGGCGCAGCTGAATTAGGCGATACAGTGGTTATCGACTTCGAAGGTTTCTTGGGTGACCAAGCATTTGAAGGCGGTAAGGGTGAAAACCACTCATTAGAACTCGGTTCTAACAGCTTCATCCCAGGTTTTGAAGACCAATTAGTAGGGACCAAAGCTGGTGACCAAGTGGAAGTAAAAGTAACCTTCCCAGAAGCTTACCATGCAGAAAACCTCAAAGGTCAAGATGCTGTCTTCAAAGTAACCGTTCACGAAGTAAAAGCTAAAGAATTACCTGAATTAGATGACGAATTCGCTAAAGACGTGGATTCCGAAGTTGAAAGCTTAGCTGAATTAGAAAATAAAATCCGCGTTCAATTAGAAGAGTCTAAAAAGACTGCTGCTAAGGAAGTTGTTGAAGACTTAGCTTTACGCCAAGCAGTTAAGAACGCTGAAATCGTTGAATTACCAGAAGTAATGGTAGAAGACGAAATCAACCGCCAAGTATCTCACTTCACCAACAACTTGAAACGTCAAGGCATTAACGAAGACTTATACTTCCAAATTACAGGGACTAACGCTGAAGGCTTACGTGCTCAATTCGCTGAAGAAGCAGAATTACGTACTAAGACTAACTTAGTATTAGAAGCAATTGTCAAGGCTGAAGACATCCAAGTAACTGATGCTGAAATCGACGCTGAAGTCGCTGACTTGGCATCTCAATACAACATGTCTGCTGACCAAGTGAAACAATTTGTATCAACTGATATGTTAACTGCTGACATCCGTATGAAGAAGGCAATGAGCTTAATTGTTGATTCTGCGGTAGAAAAATAATAAAATAAACCTATTAGAATAACTATAAATGAGGGTTGCGAGAGTCTAATGTTCAACGATGACTATCTGCATCCCTCATTATGTACGTTAGAGGAAGGATCGATTACCATGACCAGTAACCATACCGGGAATCATGGCGGCTACTATTGCTCGTTCTGTGGCAAGTCCCAAGATGAAGTCAATAAAATTATAGCAGGGCCAGATGTCTATATTTGTGATGAATGTGTGGGCTTATGCGAGGAAATCATTCGTCAAGATATGGTCAGTGATTCTGAAGGTTTTAGTGGCGTGAGCGTCCTCAAACCTGCTGAAATCATGGCCCATCTTAATCAATATGTCATCAGCCAGACTGAAGCCAAGAAATCCTTGGCAGTTGCCGTCTATAACCACTACAAACGTATTAACGCTAGCATTGCAACACATGAAGCGGATATCGAATTACAAAAGAGCAATATCTGTTTGATTGGGCCAACGGGTTCTGGGAAGACTTTTCTAGCTCAGTCCTTAGCCAAATTACTGAACGTGCCATTTGCAATTGCTGATGCGACTAGCCTGACTGAAGCCGGCTATGTGGGGGAAGATGTGGAAAATATCTTACTCAAGTTGGTTCAAGCGGCAGACTATGATATTGAAAAAGCTCAACACGGCATTATCTATGTGGATGAAATCGACAAGATTGCCCGCAAGAGTGAGAATGTCTCCATTACCCGCGATGTCAGTGGGGAAGGGGTCCAACAAGCCTTACTCAAGATTTTGGAAGGGACGATTGCCAACATCCCGCCTAAGGGTGGACGTAAGCATCCTAACCAAGAGTTCATCCAACTGGATACCTCGCAAATTCTCTTTATCGTAGGGGGCGCCTTTGATGGCATTGAGACCATCGTCAAGGAACGCTTAGGTAGCAAGGTCATTGGTTTCGGCAGCAGTAATGGCAAGCTGGACCAATCCAAGTCGCTCATGCAACAAGTTACTTCAGAAGACCTCTTGAAGTTTGGTTTAATCCCAGAATTTATTGGGCGTTTGCCTGTTATGGCCATGTTAGAGAAGTTAACCCAGGATGACTTGGTTCGCATCTTAACAGAACCTAAAAATGCCTTGGTTAAACAATATCAACGCCTCTTCCAAATCGATGGCGTAGAGTTAGAATTCAAGGAAAAGGCCCTGATTGCCATTGCCAAGCAAGCCATTGAACGTAATACTGGCGCACGTGGCCTCCGTTCTATATTGGAATCCGTTATGTTGGATATTATGTTCATCGTGCCAAGTGACGAAAATATCAGCCGTATTGTGATTACGGAAGATACCGTTTTAGGTAGCCATCAACCATTTTATTACAACAAGCACAACAAACGCATGAAACCACAAAAGGAGACTGCTTCATGAAGGTAAGTCAGGCAGAATTAGTCATTAGTGCTGTCAGTCCAAAGCAATATCCACAAGATGCCTTGCCTGAAGTAGCCCTAGCGGGTCGCTCTAATGTGGGCAAGTCTTCTTTCATTAATAAAATGATTGGTCGAAAGGGTTTGGCGCGTACATCCAGCCAACCTGGTAAGACCCAAACCCTTAATTTCTATGACATTAATCAGACTTTCCGATTTGTCGATGTGCCTGGCTATGGCTATGCTCGGGTCTCCAAGACAGCCAGAGCAGAGTGGGGCAAGATGATTGAACATTATCTCCTTAATCGGGACAATGTTCGCGTGCTCTTTCTCTTAATGGATTTTCGCCATGAGCCAACCGAGTTAGATAAGGCTATGAAGGATTTTGCTGATGAAGCAGAGATTCCTTATGCCATCATCTTGACCAAGGTGGATAAGATTAAGAAGAGCCAATGGAATAAGCATTTATCCATGTATAAGAAGGCTCTAGATTTGCCGACGGTCGATGCCCTCTTCCCATTCTCAGCCGAAACGGGTTATGGCGCGCAAGATATCTGGGATGTGATTGAAGCCCAAATTGAAGACTAGGGAGGCTTGCTATGAAGAAATTTCTCTCAGGCTATACCAAGAAGGAGTGGGCTTGGATTCTCCAAGACTGGGCCAATTCCGTCTATTCTTTGATGATTACAGCCGCTATTTTTCCTATTTTTTATAAGGCCGTTACCGATAGTGTGGGCATGGCACCGGCCACTTCCACAGCCTATCTGGGTTACGCCAACTCCCTGTCCACCATTGTGGTGGCCGTCATGTCGCCTTTCTTGGGGACCAGTGCTGACTACAAAGGGGTACGGGGACCGCTCTTTACCTTTGGGACCCTACTTGGGGTCGGGAGTGTATTGGCCATGATTTTTGCCGGGCCAAATGCCTGGTTCTATCTCTTGGTGGTTTACACCTTGTCCGCTATAGGTTTTTCCTTATCCAATGTCTTTTACGACTCTTCCATTATGGATGTGACGACTGAACAACGTTTGGATATGGTCAGCTCAGCAGGTTATGCCTATGGTTATATTGGCAGTGTCTTTGCCTTTCTGATTTTCTTTGCTTTGCAAGTATCAGGTTGGTTGTCATCACGTGATTTAGTCAATGTTGGCTTCTTAATTACGGCCATTTGGTGGTTTGTCTTTACTGTGCCTTATTGGCGACATGTTAAGCAAGTCTCCTACATCGAGCACCACGATGGCTTGGTTAAGTCTACCTTGCGCTCGCTTAAGGAAACAGTGGGAGAGCTCAAACACTATCCAACCATTTTATGGTTCTTAGTGGGTTACTTCCTCTATATTGACGGGGTAGGGACCATTATCAAAATGGCGACCTCTGTGGGGAGCGATTTGGGCTTGCCGGCCAACCAGTTGATTATTATTCTCCTAGTGGTTCAGGTTGTGGCCTTTCCGTCATCACTGGCCTATGGAGCCTTAGCTAAACGTTACGGTAGCCGCGCTTTGCTCTTCTTCGGAATTGGGACCTATGTGGTCATCTGTGTCTTTGCACTAGGCTTGTCTGGCTTCCGGGATTTTCTGATTTTGGCTATCTTAGTAGGGACTGCCCAAGGGGGCATTCAGGCCCTAAGCCGTTCTTACTTTGGTCAGTTGATCCCTAAGCAAAAGACCAACCAATTCTTTGGTTTTTATAATATTTTTGGTAAATTTTCTTCCGTACTAGGGACCACTATCTTGGCCCTAGTCGCGCAGATGACAGGTGATTCGCTCAAGGGGCTCTTCGCCATCATTATTCAATTCTTATTGGGTGCTTACTGTCTCTATCGGGCTAAGCCCCGCAACAACTCTGTTTAAAGCAGTTCAGTAAGGGAGGGCGTCAGATGGCTGGTATTCCTAATGAAATCATCGAATCGGTAAAAAAAGAAGCCGATATCGTGGCCATTATCAACCAATATGTAGCCCTGACCAAGCGCGGTAATAACTATACTTGCTCTTGTCCCTTCCACGAAGATAACAATCCTTCCTTCTCGGTTAGCCCGGACAAGCAGATTTATAAGTGTTTTTCCTGTGGTAGAGGGGGCAATGTCTTTGGCTTTCTGCAGGAAATGGAAGGCATTAGTTTTCCAGAAGCCGTTAAGAAGGTAGCTGAACTTTCCAATATTGCCCTCGATAGTCGCTATTTTGAGACGGGCCAGGCTGTCAGTCAGCCCCATCAACGTTTGCTTGATTTGCATGAAAAAGCCCGTGACTTCTATCACTTCTACCTAACCCAAACGGTAGCGGGGGAGGCGGCCTATGCTTACTTAAAGCAACGTGAGCTTAAGGAAGAAACACTGGCAGACTTTCATTTGGGACTAGCGCCTGATAATCCTCAGTTGCTGATTCAGTACCTGACAGAAGCAGGTTTTAACCATGATGAAATGCTGCA
Source organism: uncultured Abiotrophia sp. (assembly GCA_965245735.1). Taxonomy (GTDB): domain Bacteria; phylum Bacillota; class Bacilli; order Lactobacillales; family Aerococcaceae; genus Abiotrophia. The sequence continues at coordinate 29,655 of CBDFAX010000023.1, forward strand.
ATCAGGGATTTTCTATGAAGCTAGCCAAGGTTTGATGGATCGGTTCCATGGCCGGATTATCTTTCCCTTGGAGGACCGCCAGGGGAGGACGGTCGCCTTTTCTGGCCGTATCTTCCAAGCCCATCCTGGTGATGATCAAAAGCTTGCCAAATACGTCAACTCACCGGAAACCGACATTTTCCACAAATCATCCTTGATTTATCATTTTGCTCAAGCCCGACCGCATATTCGCCGTCTCAACCAGGTTCTAATCTGCGAAGGTTATCTGGATGTGATTGCCCTGAGCCAGGCCGGCTTCCCGCAGGCTGTGGCGACCATGGGGACTAGCTTGACCAGTCAGCACCTTGGTCAGTTAGGCAAGGTGACTCAGGAAATTATTTTTGTCTTTGATGGCGATGCTGCAGGTCAAAAGGCAACTGCTCGGGCTTTTGAATTAAGCCTAACTTTACCGCGTCATACCATTAAGGCTGTTTCCATTCCTGGTAAGATGGACCCTGACGAGTGGATTAAGTCCCGTGGGGCTGATAGCTTCAAGTCGCTGATTAACCAGGCTATTCCGCGTTATGAATTCCTCAAACATTATCTTCAACAGGAATACCAGTTAGCAGACCTTGAACAGCGAGCGCTCTATATCAATCGACTTCTAGACTTAGTTGCCCAGTTACCATCGCCAATCGAGCGAACCATGCGCTTGCAGGCCTTAGCCGAGGAATTCGGTTTAGACTTGGACATGTTGGAAGAGCAACTGGCTCAAGTTTCCTATCGCCATCGCAAGGAAGAGGCTAGGGAGAGCGGTAGACCCAAACAAGATTCACCTGATAAGTGGGATAAGGTCCATTCTTCGGGATTCTCGGATCAGGCACTTTCGTCTAATCCAGTCCAAGATAAGCCAGGGGCATTAGATGACCAAATCAAGTCGCTTAAGGCCTATCATTGCGAGCGTTACATCCTGTCTAATCTAATTTTTAATGAGCCAGCTTGGAAGTTTATTGAAGGCTTAGACCAGCCTCTGCTCTTTGTTCATCCAAGCGCTCAAGCTATTTATTATCAGCTGGAACATTTCTATTATGAAAAAGGAGGCCGACTGCCTCTGACCGGTATCTTAGATGTGGAAGCCAGCCCTGATGAGCAACAATACTTGGCCAGTCTGATTTGGGATTATGCCCAAACCGATTATTCGGAGCAGGCCATGCAAGATTGCGTCAAAACCATTGATGCTGCCTTTACTGAGATTCAGCTTAAGGAGCTACAAAACAAACTTAAACAAGCCCAAATACGTGGAGATAAGACCAAGATGAATGAATATCTGGTCGAAATCCTCCGCCTAAGCCGGCAATTAAAGAAAAACTAGGAGGTTCTTTTATGGCTGAAGAAAAAGATCTAGAGTTAACTCCAAATCAAGACGTCGCCTCACCTTATCTTGAGGCGGTCCAAGCCCTCATTCTGGCTAAAAAGTCAGAAGGTCAAGTCCACTATGACGAATTAACGGAGAAAATCGCGAGCCCTTATGGACTAGATGCTGACGGGATTGATACCTTAATTCAAATCGTCGAAGATAATGGGGTTTCTGTTGTCGGTGATGATGGAGGACCAACCAAGCAACAAATGGTCCGTGAAGAAGAACAATTGCAGGCGGATTTAGCGGCTGAATCTAAAACCGCGACTTCCAAGCTCAAGGTTAGTGACCCTGTCCGTATGTACCTTAAGGAGATTGGGAATGTCCCTCTCTTAAGTGCCGAGGAAGAAATCAACCTGGCCGTTCGTATCCAAGGCGGTGACGACATCGCTAAGCAAGAACTGGCTGAAGCCAACCTACGTTTAGTGGTTTCCATTGCCAAACGTTATGTGGGCCGAGGCATGCAGTTCCTGGATTTGATTCAAGAAGGCAACATGGGCTTGATGAAGGCCGTTGAAAAGTTCGACCACACCAAGGGCTTTAAGTTTTCTACTTATGCTACCTGGTGGATTCGTCAGGCTATTACTCGTGCCATCGCGGACCAAGCCCGTACTATCCGGATTCCAGTTCATATGGTAGAGACCATTAACAAGCTGGTTCGGGTCCAAAGACAGCTACTACAAGATTTAGGTCGCGAACCAACACCTGAAGAAATCGGGGCGGAAATGGACCTGCCAACTGAAAAAGTGCGTGAAATCCTCAAGATTGCCCAAGAGCCTGTTTCTTTAGAAACACCAATAGGGGAAGAGGACGACTCTCATTTAGGCGACTTCATCGAAGATGAGGGGGCAATGAGCCCAGAAGTCTTCACTTCTTCGGCTTTATTACGGGAGCAATTGGAAGATGTCTTAGATACCTTGACCGACCGCGAAGAGAATGTCTTACGTCTGCGCTTTGGTTTAGACGATGGCAACATTCGGACCTTAGAACAAGTAGGGAAAGTCTTCGGTGTGACTCGTGAGCGAATCCGTCAAATCGAGGCCAAAGCCTTGCGCAAGCTCCGCCATCCAAGTCGCTCCAAACAATTGAAAGACTTCTTAGAATAAGCAAGATAACTCAGCCTGATAGGCGTCCTGTTTGATCAAAAAAACAGGACGCCTATTGGTCATTAAAAGCGCGACTTTGCTTGACTTAAAGACCGTCATGCCCTATAATAAAGGGGATTAAAAGCGCAATTAAAAGAAGATAGCCTAGCGACTCTGGGACGGTGGAAGCCAGAGCGAATCGATGGTAGTTTTTAAGTCACTCATAGGCATAAATGAAGCGCTAGTTCAATGTAACTAGAAATAGGGTGGAACCGCGAAGTTATCTTCGTCCCTATGGTGGTCAGTGGATTACCATAGGGACTTTTTATTTGTCGCCAGGGGTTTGCCGTCCCCGCTATAAAGGAGGAAGCATCATGAAGAAGAAAACCATGCAAGATATTATCATGACCTTACAGCAATTCTGGGCTAAGCAAGGCTGTCTGGTTTTACAAAGCTATGATACGGAGAAAGGGGCAGGGACTATGAGCCCTTACACCTTCTTACGTGCCATTGGCCCAGAACCTTGGAATGCCTGCTACGTCGAACCTTCCAGACGTCCAGCAGATGGTCGTTACGGGGAGAACCCTAACCGCCTCTTCCAACACCACCAACTGCAAGTGGTCATGAAGCCATCGCCCCTGAATGTGCAAGAGCTCTATCTAGAGAGTTTAGAAGCCATCGGGATTGATCCTTTGGAACATGATATTCGTTTCGTTGAAGATAACTGGGAGAATCCTTCCCTAGGCTGTGCCGGCTTAGGTTGGGAAGTGTGGATTGATGGGATGGAAATTACTCAATTTACCTACTTCCAACAAGTAGGGGGGCTTAAGTGCCATCCAGTGACGAGCGAGATTACTTATGGTCTAGAGCGTTTGGCTATGTATATCCTAGACGTTGAAGATGTCTATGAACTGGAGTGGGTGGAAGGCGTCAAGTATGGCGATATCTTCCGTCAACCTGAACGTGAGCACTCCGTTTATGCCTTCGAACAAAGCAATAGCGACTTGCTCTTCACCTTGTTTACCGAGTTTGAGCAAGAAGCGCTTAAATTGATTGACATAGGTCTGGTTCATCCAGCCTATGACTACATCCTTAAGTGTAGCCATACCTTCAACTTACTCGATGCGCGTGGCATGATTTCCGTGTCAGACCGTGCCGGTTACTTAGGTCGCATTCGTAAGATGGCGCGTTCTGTTGCCCAAGCCTTTGTGGCTGAACGTGAAGCCCTTGGCTTCCCACTTCTTAAAAAATCAGAAAGCGAGGCCTAGACCATGGCAGAATTTTTACTTGAAATTGGTATGGAAGAAATTCCTGCACGCTTCCTCTTAGATTTATCACAACAATTAGAAAAACGGGTGGCTGACTTCTTAGCAGAAGAGCGCTTGGCTTACGAGAGTCTCAGCGCCTACGCCACGCCACGCCGTTTGGCGGTCCTAGTCCATGGCTTGGCTGAGCGTAGCCAAGATGTGTCCACCAAGGCAAAAGGCCCATCCCTTAAAATTGCCAAAGACGCGGAAGGTAATTGGACCAAAGCGGCTCTTGGCTTCATCAAAGGCCAAGGCGCCAGCCAAGAAGATGTGATTGTAGAAAGTATCAAAGGCGAAGACTATATCTTCGTGAACAAGCATTTGCCAGGCCAAGCTGCAGACCAAGTCTTGTCAGGACTAAATCGTGTCTTGGAGGCCATGACCTTCCCAGTTACTATGACTTGGCATGACTATGAGACCCCATTCATTCGTCCTGTTCACTGGATTGTGGCCCTCCTAGACCAAGAATTGGTGCCTTTAGAGTTTGTTGGCGTTAAATCAGACCGCATCTCTCGTGGCCATCGTTTCTTAGGCCATGATGTGACCCTAGCAAAGGCCACAGACTATGTAGAGGCTTTACGTGAGCAACACGTCCTAGTTGACTTTGAAGAGCGTCGGGCTAATATCCGCCAACAATTGGCTGACTTAGCTTCAGCTCAAGGCTGGCAGGTACCAGTTGATGAAGACTTGCTAGAAGAAGTGACTGCCATTGTCGAATGGCCAACCGTTTTCTATGGTGACTTCGAAGACAAGTATTTATCAGTGCCACATTGTGTCTTGATTACCGCCATGCGTGACCACCAACGTTACTTCTATGCTTTAGACGCTAAAAATGAGCTCTTGCCAGTCTTCATTTCAGTACGTAACGGGAATGACCAACACCTTGCCAACGTCGTTAAAGGTAACCAAAAAGTCTTGCGGGCTCGCTTGGAAGATGCCTTATTCTTCTATCAAGAAGACCTCAAACATGACTTAAACTTCTTTGTCGATAAGCTAGCGCATGTTAACGAGCACTTCAAGTTAGGGACCTTAGCTGACAAGCAAGTCCGTGTCGGCGCCTTAATTAGTCAACTACAAGGGGACCTGAACTTAGATCAAGCGTCTTATGAGGCAGCTTTACGTGCTAGCCAAATCTACAAGTTTGACCTCATGACCCAAGTGGTTGGCGAGTTCGACGAACTCCAAGGTCAAATCGGGGATATCTACGCTCGTCATTACGGGGAAGAGGCCTTGGTGGCTCAGGCCATTGGGACCCAGTACCTGCCCACTACGAGCGGTGGCGCGCTGCCTGACCAAGATGCCGGTGCACTCTTGGCCTTGGCTGATAAGCTTGACACCTTATTCCAATACTTCAAGGTTGGCTTAATCCCAACGGGTTCTAACGACCCTTACGCTCTTCGTCGTACGGCTATGGGGATTGTGGAAATCCTCTTAGATCGTGGTTGGGACTTAGACTTGTTACCAGTCTTTAAGCACTTAGTGGAAGCCCATGAGGGCGACCAAGAACTATTGAAGCAGCTAGCTGATTTTGTCTGGGCACGGGTTGCTGTGCATTTACGTAACCAATCTGTCGATATGGACCAAATCCAAGGTATTGGGGCAGCTAAGCACTTAGAAGTAGGCAAGGCCAACTATGTAGCCCATTTCCTCAAGACCCACAAGGATAAGAACCCAACGGCCTACAAACGCTTCTTAG
>CBDFAX010000024.1:0-30590 GCA_965245735.1 uncultured Abiotrophia sp.
CCATTACGCCTGGCGAATCGGTTATTTTAGAAGCCAATGAATACTACTACAAGGGTAAACCTAAGATTGACACAGTACAAATGGATGTGGTCAACTCATCAACCGCTGTTTCTGAGATGAAAGCTGGCAACTATGATATTGCTAGTCTCCCTGCGGATGCCTACAGCACCTATAAGGATGCCACAAACTTCAAAACAATCGGTCAAGTGGAGAATACCATTCAATATCTTGGTTTCCACTTAGGTAAATGGAATGCTGAAAAGCATGAAGTTGAAGTAGATGAAAGCAAGATTGTCAATAACAAGAGCTTACGTCAAGCCATGGGCTATGCTGTGGATAATGGCGCTATTGGTCAACGTTTCTATGAAGGGTTACGTTGGCAAGCCAACTCTCCAATTCCACCAACCTTCAAGGATATTGCGGACAGCAGTCGTGAAGGCTATACCTACCAACCAGAAAAAGCTAAGCAAATCTTGGCAGATGCTGGTTTTGTGGACAAGGATGGGGATGGTTTTGTAGAAGATCCTAAGGGTAATCAATTTAGCCTCAAGTACTTGGCTATGTCAGGGACTGATGTGGCTGAGCCAATCGCTCAATATTATGTAGATGCTTGGAAGCAAGTTGGCATTAACGTCGAACTCTATGAAGGGCGCTTGCATGAGTTTAACTCCTTCTATGATCTCTTAGCCAAAGATGCGGACATTGACGTCTTCTCTGCAGCTATGGGCTTCGGTGGGGATCCAAACCCAGACTTTATGTTTGGCCGTAATGTCCAATTCAACTATATGCGTTATGCTAGCGATCAAAATGATAGCCTGCTCAAAGACATCCGCTCTGATGCTTCCTTTGATGCGGATTACCGTAAGGAAGCCTTCAAGAAATGGCAAGATTTCATCATGGATGAAGTCCCAATGGTGCCAACGCTCAACCGTTATCAGTTAACTTCCTTTAACAACCGGATTAAGCACTATGATGCAACCCCAGGTGTGGACTTCGACTGGAACCAAGTAGAGTTAACAGCAGATTCACCAATCAAAGAATAAGTATAGGAAAAGGCTGGGATCTTCCCAGCCTTTCTTCTTTTGACAGGGTAAAATAGTAGTGAAAATGACTATTTAATAGCTTCCAAGAGAAAATGATGATACGAAAATTAAAAAACGGTGAAAAAACTATTGCTTTTTCATAGGAATAGGAGTATAGTAAACTCAATCATAAAATGATACCTATGTTTGGAGGAGAAAAACATGAACAAAACCTTTAGAAAAAATCTTGCCCTCATGGCCACGGCCTTATCAATCAGCGCCATTATGTGGCCTTCAGCTATTGCCGTGGCTGAAGGCGCCAATCTTCCATTATCAGTGACTAACGAAGGAACTGCGATTGATGGTGGAGTATTCAAATATGCCTTAGTTGGGGATCCCTTCTCTGGTGCACTCAGTAGCCTCTATGCTGAGAAGTCTAATGACATGAGAATTACTGAATTCTTCAACCCAGGTCTCTACGGTTCTGATGGCGACTATAAGATTGACGATTCTGGTTTGGCTAAGTTGACCTTTGACCAAGCTAATAAGAAAGTCACCATCAAGATTCCGGAAGGCGTGACCTGGACTGATGGCCAGCCCCTCACCATAGAAGACGTCATCTACCCTTACTACGTAGTAGGGCACAAGGACTATACCGGTATCCGTTATGGTTCTGACTTCAAGAACGTGGTTGGGATGGAAGAATACCATGAAGGTAAGTCTGACACCATCTCTGGCCTTAAGAAGGTCGATGATTATACCTTAGAGATTAGCTACAAGGAATTCTCAGCTTCCATGCTCCAAGCAGGTGGTGGGGTATCCTCCTATGTTGAACCTAAGCACATCTTAGAGAAAACACCAATCAAGGATCTTGAAGATAGCGAACAAGTTCGGACTAATCCAGTCGGCTTCGGTCCTTTCAAAGTTAAATCCATCACCCCAGGTGAGTCCGTTGTCTTTGAACGCAATGATAGCTACTACAAAGGCAAGCCAAAAGTAGCCGGCTTACAAGTCGATGTGGTCAACGCCTCAACGGCTGTATCAGAAATGAAGGCCGGAAACTATGACTATGCTGCCTTACCTGAAGAGACTTACAGCACCTATAAAGATGCAAGCAACTTCAAGACCTTGGGCCGCTTGACCAACGTCTACAGCTACATTGGCTTCCACGTTGGGACTTGGAATAAGGAAAAAGAACAAGTCCAACCAGATGACAGCAAGCCACTCTCCAATAAAGCACTACGTCAAGCCATGGCTTATGCGATTGACAATGATGCCATTGGCAAACGTTTCTACGAAGGCTTACGGGTACGAGCTAACTCTCCAATTCCATCCATGTTTGCAAGCTACAATGATGGTAGTATCGAAGGTTACACCTACCAACCCGAGAAGGCCAAACAAATCTTGGCTGATGCTGGTTTCGTAGACAAGGATGGGGACGGCTTCGTAGAAGATCCTAATGGCAATAGCTTCAAGCTGACTTTCGCTGCCATGTCAGGTTCTGATGTGGCGGAGCCTATCACTCAATACTATCTCGACGCTTGGAAACAAATCGGGGTTAATATTGAACTCTATGAAGGTCGTTTGCTTGAGTTTAACGCCTTCTACGATCTCTTAGATAGCGATGCTGATATTGATGTCTTCCAAGCTGCCATGGGGGTAGGGGGCGACCCTAACCCATCTAGCCAATTTGGTCGTGACAACCAGTTCAACATGATGCGTTGGGCAACTGAAGAGAATGATAAGCTCTTAGCAGCAATTAACTCTGACGCTGCCTTCGAAGATTCAGCCCGTAAGAAAGCCTATGATGATTGGCAAAAATACGTCATCGATGAAGCACCGGTTATTCCAACTCTCTACCGTCACTCACTCGTGTCAATCAACAACCGGGTTAAGAACTTTGATATTACCCTGGGTTCTGGCACTGAATGGCAAGATGTTGAATTGACTGCTGATCAACCTGTCAAAGAATAAAACACAAAAAGATGCAATGACTTTCCAGTCTTGCATCTTTTTTGCTTGATTAAAAATAGGCTAGGATTATGAGTGATAATCCTAGCCTAGGGCAGTAGCCAAATTATTTAATTGGTTCGTCAGCAGTTAATTCTAACTGTTCAATCCCGAAGCTTGAGCCGTTCGCAACATCATAGTGTTTAACACGGTTGTTGACAGAACGAATACCGTAACGGTAGAGGTAAGGAATTGCAGGAAGCTCCTCGTTGGTGTAAGCTTGCCATGCATGGAAGGCTTCCTTACGGTAGGCTTCATCGAAGGCCTTGTCAGAAGAGAGGGCATCTAACAATTCTTCGTTCTTATCATCAGCCCAACGTTCGTAGTTGAATGGTGCTTTCTTACTATAGAAACCAGTTGGATTTGGGTCACCACCGGTACCCCAAGCCCCTTCAAAGACATCAAATGATTGATCATCGCTGCGGAGCATATCAGCATAGGAGTTAAAGTCATAGAGACGACCGTCTAACAATTCGACATTAATCCCCACTTGCTTCCAAGAGTCAACGAAGTAGGACCAGAGTGGTTCAGCAATATCGCTAGAACTACGAGCTAAGAATTTGAGGGTGAATGGCTTACCGTTAGGATCTTCTACGAAGCCGTCGCCATCTTTATCTACAAAGCCCGCATCAGCTAAGATTTGTTTAGATTTTTCTGGGTCATAAGTGAAGCCAGGAAGATCTGAAGCGTGCACACTCTTGAAGAGGGAAGGAATCAAGGTGTTAGCACGGAAGCGAAGGCCGCTGAAGAAGCGTTGACCGACAGCGTCTGCATCGAAGGCGTAAGCCATGGCTTGACGTAAAGCCTTATTTTGGATGACCTTGCTAGGGTCCATCTCAACTTCTTCTTTGTCCTTGTTCCAGCTACCAAACTTGAAGCCAATGTAGGAATAGGTGTTTTCAACTGTCCCAATGGTCTTGAAGTTGGTGGCATCTTTAAAGGTATCGTATTCATCAGTTGGTAATTCTGCTAGGTCATAGTTACCAGCCTTCATTTCAGCTACGGCAGTAGATGGGTTAACCACCTCAATGACAGCACCGTCAACTTTTGGTTTACCCTTGAAGTAGTATTCGTTAGCCTCTAAGACAATGGCTTCACCTGGCGTGATGGATTTAACGCGGAATGGCCCCATGCCGACTGGATTGACACGTACTTGGTCGCTATCAGCAATATCCTTAATAGCAATTTTGTCATAAATGTGTTTAGGTTCTACGTATGGAGAAATCCCACCCCCAACTTGCTTCATAGAAGCAGAGAAGGTCTTGTAGCTAATTTCAAGCGTATAGTCGTCAATCTTCTTGAGACCTGAGATGGTGTCGGATTTGCCGTCATGGTAGTCTTCGATCCCGACAACGTTCTTGAAGTCATCCCCATAGCGGATACCTGTGTAGTCCTTATTGGCGATGATATAGTAAGGCGCGATGACGTCATCGATAGTAAGAGGTTGACCATCTGACCATTTTTGGTCTTTACGAATGGTGATGGTAACTTTCTTGTTCTCAGGATCTAGTTTGGCACTTGCTAAACCAGTATCCTTAATTTGAAGGTTTTCGTCATATTCGAAAAGCCCAGTGTTGATGTAGCCTTCCACGACGCTTAAGTCAGTCGATTGGTCGGCCACTAGAGAGCTGAAGGCACCAGAAAATGGCTCGCCAGCTACCGCCGCAATTTTCAAAGTCCCACCTTGAATAGGGGTTCCTTCGTTGTCGACACTTGTTTCAAGCGAAACTTGTGCATTAACTGCAGGGCTGAAGGTCCCTGCCAAGGTAAAGGCAGCCAAGCCTAAAATCGCTGCTTTACGCAGTACGGAATGATTCATGTATATCCCTCCACAAAATAATTAATTGTAAGATACTGTAACAGTTTACTCCTGTTTTCAAGCCTTTTCAAGGCAATGCAAGCGAATAGTTTATGTTAAATAACTATTAGGTCTTATAGTTTTAAGTTATAGCTTGACTTCCCTTTGTCAAAATGGGGGCAAACGTGATAAAATAGATAGGATGATACAGAGGAGGTGAATGGCTATGAATCGGACCATTCGTGTAATAGAGAAGCAGTTGAATCTGACTTTCAATAAGCCGGAATTAATTCAACAGGCCTTTCGCCATACATCTTATGCAAATGAACAAGCCAGACGCCACTTACCACATTATGAGCGTTTGGAATTTTTGGGCGATGCCGTCTTAGAACTGTTATCCAGTGAATTTCTCTATCACAGCTATCCAAACTTACCCGAAGGTAAATTAACCCGCATGAGAGCTCAGATTGTGCAAGAGAAGAGCTTGGCCTACTTGGCTCGCCAATTAAAATTTAACCAATTCCTTCAACTGGGCAAGGGGGAGGAGTTGAGCGGTGGTCGGGAGCGTGACTCGATTTTAGCAGACTGCTTCGAAGCGGTTCTGGGCGCAATCTATGAAGATCAAGGCCTAGAGGTCGCCAAAGACTATCTCAACCGGGTTATGTTTAGTCAACACCAGCTCTTGCTTGGCAGAGTGACGCAAGACCATAAGACTCTCTTCCAAGAGCGAGTTCAAAAGCAAGGGACGGTTCAGATTGACTATCGTCTCAAAGATAAGCAGGGGCCGGCCCATGACCAAATTTTCACTGTAGAGCTCTATGTTAATGACCAACATATTGCCACTGGCCAAGGTTCTAGCAAGAAGCAAGCTGAAATGCAGGCGGCTGAGTTGGGTATGGCATCCGTAGATCCCAAAACCGGCAGCCTCAAGTTGCCAGATTCAACACTTAGAAAGGGAGGTTAAGCCTTGTATTTAGCACGTATTGAAATGACAGGTTTTAAGTCTTTTGCCGACAAGACTGTCATTGAATTTGACCGCGGGATGACGGCGGTCGTCGGCCCTAACGGGTCGGGCAAGTCTAACCTCTCGGAAGCTATCCGTTGGGTCTTAGGGGAACAATCTGCTAAGAGCTTACGGGGCAATAAGATGGAGGACGTCATCTTTAACGGGACCCAAGCCCGTAAGGCGGTCAACCTGGCCAAAGTTACCTTGGTCCTCAATAACGAAGACCGATACTTGGACTATGATTTTAGCGAAATTTCCATTACGCGTTCCTATAACCGTAATGGGGAATCCCAGTACTTCATTAATAATGAAGCGGTCCGCCTCAAGGATATCGTCGATTTACTTCTAGACTCTGGTTTGGGTAAGAACAGCTTTGCTATGATTTCCCAAGGTAAGGTAGAGTCCATCTTCCTCAACAAGCCAGAAGAACGCCGCTCTATTTTTGAGGAGGCAGCAGGGGTTCAGAAGTACCAGTTCCGTAAGCAAGAAGCTGAGCGCAAACTCAGCAAATCCAGCGACCACCTTAGCCGGGTGCGGGACATTATTCATGAGTTGGAGCTCCAACTCAAGCCCCTCAAGCAGCAACAAGAAGCAGCCTTGCTTTATTTGGAACAGAAGGAAGCCCTCAAGCAACTGGAGATTTCCCTCTATGTCTATCAGGTTGAACAATATCGTGATGCCTGGCAAGCAGCTAAGGCTAAGAACCAGGCCGTCAGCCAAGAATTAGCTCAAGTGACGGCCCAGTTAGAGAGCTTAACTGTTCAACTGGAGCAAGAACAAGCTACCTTAGAAGATTATATCCAACAGATTGAGCAAGCCTCAGAGCGCAACCAAGCTCAGGTCCAAGTCATTGAGCAGACCAGGGCTAAGCAACAAATGTTGGACCAACAAATCCAGTTCAACACCTCCAACTTACACGAGAAGCAACTAAGCTACCAGCAACATCAAGCAGAGGCTCAAGCCCTAACTGAGCGCCTATCCGCCTTGAAGGAAGAAGAAGGCAAGGTTCAGTTGGAATTGGCCGAAATCAAGCAACATCTGGCTAAGCTGGAAGCCGAGCGGTCCAGTCTTGCAGGCCTATCTGAAGATCAGGCCGAGCGTTTGCGAGCTGACTTAATTGATGCCTATCAGGCAGAAGCCAGTGCTAAGAACCAGTTGGCTCACCAAGAACAAATTAAACGACAAGCCCAAGCACGTCTGACCCACTATCAAGCTCAGGCTGCTCAAGCACAGGCAGATCAAGGTGACTTAGAGAGTCAATACCTTGAGGCTCAGGAGCGCTACGAAAGCAGTCGTGAGACTCAAGCTAGTGCCCGTCAAGCCTTCCAGACCCTCAATGAACAGTTGCGCCAAGGCAATAGCCAACGTGAAGCCTTGCAGGCCAAACTCTTCCAATTTGAGCGTCAAAGCCAGATGCTGGATGCTAAGGTCCAATCCTTGGCCCAGCTCCAAGCAGACTATGCGGGTTATTATGCAGGCGTCAAAGCCATTATGAAGCGTAAAAAGCAATTGCAGGGAATTGAAGGGACAGTGGCAGACTTGATTAAGGTGCCGGCTGACTACCAAGTAGCCATTGATACGGCTCTGGGTGCTAGTGTCCAACACGTCGTCGTAACAGATGATGCGGCTGCCCGGGCGGCCATTGCCTACCTCAAGCAAGCCCAAGCAGGGCGTGCTACCTTCCTGCCTCGTGCTAGCATGAAGGCCCGCCATCTAGGCGCTGGCCAAATCCAAACAGCTAGTCAGACTGCTGGCTTTATTGGCCTGGCTTCTGATTTAGTGGAATTTGACCCTGTTAACCAGATTATTGTGGCCAATTTGCTAGGGACTACCTTGGTCTGTGATCGTATCGAAGCGGCCCAAAGTCTTGCCAAAGCCCTTAAGCATCAGGTCAAGATTGTAACCCTGGATGGAGAAGTTCTCATGCCGGGTGGTTCCATCACCGGTGGACGTCAAAAGCAACAAACTAGCTCCATGCTAGCCCGTAACCAAGAGTATGAAGCAGCTAAGACAGAATTAGCGCAAGTCATCAAGGACCGGGCTCAGGCAGAAGCTGAATGGCAAGCTTTTCAAGTACAAATTCAAGACTTGCAGGGGCAGGTGGAAGCTGCTCGCCTGAACATGAGTCAGGCGGATTTAGCCTTCCAACAAGCTCAAGAAGGCCTAGGTCACTTGGCTAGCCAAGTCAAGCATCAATCCCAACATCAATTGATTGCCCAAGACGAAGTCAGCCAGCTTAGCCAGACCATTGCTAATGCGGAAGCACACTATGAGCAAGCTCAGGAAGACTTAGTAGCAGCCCAAGCGGCCATTGCCCGTCTAAGTCAGGATTTACAACAATTAAACTTAAGCGAAGAGGATCGTCAACAGCAATTACAAGTTCTGGATGCCTCGCTATCCCACTACCGGACTCAAGAAGCCGTTAAGCAAGTAGAAGTGCGGCAGTTGCGACATGACCTAGCGACAGCTAAGAGTCAATTAGAGGAACGTCAGAATTTCCTCATGCAGTATGAGAACTTGGCAGACCAGAATACTGCCGATTTAGCTGAATTAGAGCGCCAATCGGCTGATTTGCTAGAGCAATTAGCAGACTTAGAGTCCACAGCTCAGCAGCAACAGGCGGAACTGACAGCATTAAGAGAAGCGCGGCGAGTTCTTAACGAGACCTATCGGGCACATGAACAAGAAGATCGTCAGCTCCAAGGCCAGCTTCAACAGCTTTATAAGGATGAAGCGCGAGCACAGGCTCAGATTGAGAAAAACGAATCCCTAATTGATTCTCACTTGGACTATTTAAGCCAGGAATATCAACTGACCTATGAAGCCGCTAAGACAGAAGCCAGTCAGCTAGAAGATGCCAGTCAAGTTAGCCAACAAGTTAAGGAAATTAAGCGTCAGATTGACAATCTTGGTCCGATTAACTTGGCGGCCATTGACGATTATGCTGCCCTTGATGAGCGTTATACTCATTTACGGGAGCAAGAAACTGATCTGCTGACTGCTATGGGACAATTACAAGAAACCATGGATGAGATGGACGCGGAGGTAATCAAGCGATTCAGCGAGGCCTTCCATCAAATCAACCAACAATTCCAGAAAATCTTTAAGAAACTCTTTGCCGGTGGGGAAGCCGCCCTGCAATTGACTGATCCAAGTGATTTGTTGACAACAGGGATTGACATTATCGCCCAACCACCAGGCAAGCGTAAGCAACATTTAGCCCTCTTATCCGGGGGTGAGCGGGCCTTCACTGCCATTGCACTCTTGTTTGCCATTCTGGAGACGCGCCCTGTTCCCTTCTGTGTCTTGGACGAAGTGGAGGCGGCCTTGGATGATGCCAACGTCTTCCGTTATGGCCAATATCTGCAGAACTTTACCGAAAATACGCAGTTCATCGTCATTACTCACCGTAAGGGGACCATGGAACATGCCGACGTGCTCTATGGGGTGACCATGGAACAATCTGGTGTCTCCAAGTTGGCTTCAGTGCGTTTGAGTGAAGCCAACTACGACTAAGTATTAGATTCAGACCCAATTATAGAAGGAGGAAGGTTATGATTAAGCTAATTGCCATTGACCTCGATGGTACCTTACTCAATGCTCAAAAAGAAGTTTCCCAGGCTAATCGCCAGGCACTAGCCTATGCTAAATCCAAGGGGGTCAAGGTGGTGCTCTGTACCGGCCGACCTTACTTTGCCATGAAACATTTCCTAGCTGATTTAGGCTTAGTAGACCCAGAAGATTACATTGTGACCTTCAATGGTGGCATGGTGCAAAAGGCCCAGAATGGCCAGGTACTGGTCTCTAATACCTTAGGGACATCAGATGTCTTGGCTTGGTATCAAGTGACACAAGATTTGGAGTTGCCAATTAATGTCATTGATGCGGATCGTCTCTATGAGCCGACTGCCTATCCTGCAGGCTATCCATCCCTCTACTTGGAAAATGTCACTAATGTGCCGAGTGTAGTCCAAGACTACCGGACCTTTGATTCAGATCATGCCTTCAATAAATTCGTCATTGTCACCACTCAGGAACATTTGGATGCCCAAATTCCTAAGTTGGATCCAGCCTTCAAGGATCAATACGCTGTCTTCAAGTCACGGTCCTTTTTCCTTGAAGTCATGAAAAAAGGTGTCAGCAAGGGCGATACCCTAGCTAAATTAGGGGAGCTCTTAGATATTAGTCCACAAGAAATGATGACCATGGGCGACCAGGAAAACGACCTGTCCATGATTGAATTAGCAGGTCTCGGCGTTGCCATGGGCAATGCGACCGATCAAGTCAAGGAAGCTGCCCAATATGTCTCCTTAACTAATGAGGAAGATGGCGTGGCTCACGCTATTCATAAATTTATTGTGTAAACCAAAAGTCAGCTAAGACTTAGAAAGGGGTGAACCCATGGGGTTATTTGATCGTATACGGCGTGCCTTTACCGGGGAAGATGCCGTTGTCAAAGAAGAAGAAGTAAAAAAAGAAGACCAGATAGTCATTGACTCCTATGACCAAGGGACTGCTAAGACCCGTCGCAACTTCACAGATATTATGACTAATCTCTTCACGAGTTTCCGTGAAGTGGATGAGGAGTTTTATGAGGACTTGGAAGAAGCCTTTATCGGGGCAGATGTTGGTTTTGCGATGACTATTGCCATTACTGATGCCATTCGCGATGAAATCGAACGGACAGGTGTCCACAAGCCAGAAGATGTCAAGCGCGTCCTCCTGGAAAAAATGGTTCAAGTCTATGAACGAGGTGGTCAAAATCTGGTCTCCCTCAAGAAGAACCCAGATGGTCCGACCGTGATCCTCTTTGTCGGGGTTAATGGGGTAGGGAAGACAACCTCGGTCGGTAAGATTGGCTATCAGCTTAAGCAAGAAGGCCATAAGGTTCTCATGGCGGCTGCCGATACCTTCCGGGCCGGTGCAGTCGAACAGCTGAATGTCTGGGGCGAGCGTCTAGATATTCCAGTGGTAACGGGCAAGGCCCAAGGTGACCCGGCTGCTGTTGTCTATGATGCGGTTAAGAAAGCCAATGCGGAAGGCTATGACTATCTCTTAGTCGATACGGCCGGTCGTTTACAGACCAAGGCCAATCTCATGGAAGAATTGGCTAAGATTAAGCGGATTATTGAGCGGGAGAACCCAAATGGAGTCCAAGAAGTCCTATTGGCTTTGGACGCGACAACCGGGCAAAATGCGCTCATCCAGGCCAAACAATTTAATGAAGCAACTGAGATTACCGGCTTAGTGCTGACTAAGTTAGATGGAACAGCCAAAGGGGGCGTGGTCCTCTCCATTCGCTACGAATTGGATATTCCAGTTAAGTACATTGGTCTCGGTGAGAAGGCGACTGACTTGAAGAAGTTCGATGCCGAAGCCTATATGTATAGCTTGGTCAAGGATGTCCTTGAAGTAAAGCATTAAGATAGTGAGAGGTTGGGTCAGCCCAGCCTCTTTTTGTAATGGAGATGAAGTCACTGCTATTTGGATTATCGCAATCTTAAGGAAAACTTTACTTGCTTATGGGGATTATTTAGGGTAGGATAGGATGTTAACGATCTATCTGTTCGAGGAGGCCTTATGGAAAAACAATCTTCCTTTAAGTTTGTCATTCAATATAATCTACTTTTATCCATCTTTGCTAGTACGGCCATTTCAGCCGCTATTTTAATAAAATATAGTCAGTTTTCTTGGGGGCAGCTGGCCGTGGATACGACCCAAGCCATTATTATCAGTGTCTTGGTCGGCGTGGGCTTTCCTTTTGACTTGATTACCAAGCCACTTAAGTCAACTCTGTCATTAAGCGGCTGGCCCTTGCGTTTGGCGACTAACGCCATGATTTGTGCGGTGGTCGCGGCGGCTGTGACCATCTATTTCAAGCTAGTTATCTTTGGTCTTGGGCCGGCAACTGTTCCTGCCTTCCTAGCCGATTATCCCTTGTCCTGGGCAGTTGGGGTAAGTGTGGCTTTTATTCTAGAACCTTATCTCTTATCATTTTTGCAAGCAGATCGCTAAAATAACCTAGTGCTCTTTGGGCACTAGGTTGTTTTTATAACATTAAGACTTAGGCAGGCCTAATCTAGTTTGTCTTGACTCTAGAAACATGGTAGAATAAGACAAGAAGGATTAGGAGACGAGGTGTCGCAATGAAAAAAAGCCAAAGTCAAGAAGACTACCTTAAGTTCATTTACGAGGCAGGACATGGCCAATATGTTTCTAACAAGGAAATTGCCACTGGTCTCAATGTAGCCCCCCCTTCGGTGAGTGAGATGATTACTAAATTGGCCCAAGAAGGTTTGGTAGCCTATAAGCCTTATAGCGGGGCCATGCTAACGCCTCAAGGCCAGAAATTAGCCATTGAATTAGTGCGCAAGCATGAAATCTGGGAATATTTCTTAGAGCACAAACTTGGCTATACTAAGACGGAAGTCCATGAATTGGCTGAGCTCTTAGAACATGCAACTTCAACGGATTTGGCCAATCGCCTAGCTGCCTATATTCAATATCCTGAAGGGTAGGCGACTCTAATGGATTTAGCAAAAGTAATGCGGGTCAATCAGCTGCTTGGTTTTTACGGTGGGCTCTTGACTGATAAGCAACAAGCCATGCTTGGCCTCTATTATGAGGAAGATTTTTCCCTGGCTGAAATTGCCGACCATTATGATATTAGTCGCCAGGCTGTCCGGGATAATTTGAAGCGGGCTGAGCAGATTCTCGAACATTATGAAGACCAGCTCCATCTCTTAGCACGTCGAGAGGCAAGACTAGCCTTGCTGGACCAGCTAGCCAGTCATACGGATGAGGCGGGGCAAAAGTTCCTAGCAGAAATTCGAGCAATGGATCAGTAACTTGATCCTGTAATGATGAACAAGATAAAATCAAAACATGGGGCTAGTTAAGTGCTAGCCAAGAAGGAGGAACACAATGGCGTTTGAAGGATTATCCGAACGCTTGCAGAATGCCATTAGCGGCATTGGTGCCGGAGGTACCATTAGCGAAGCAGACTTAAGACAGATGATGCGGGAGATTCGTCTTGCCCTCTTAGAGGCCGACGTTAACTTCCAAGTGGTGAAGAGCTTTGTTAAGACAGTCAATGAACGGGCCTTAGGCTCAGATGTCTTGGCTTCATTATCACCCGCTCAACAAGTAGTCAAGATTGTTGACGAAGAATTAACCGCCCTCATGGGTGGCGAACAGGTGCCACTTAACTTTGCGACCCAACCGCCAACCATCATCATGATGGCTGGTCTCCAAGGTGCTGGGAAGACGACAACCGTGGGTAAATTGGCTAAATACGTCCAAGCCCAAGGCAAGAAGCGTCCTTTACTGGTAGCGGGCGATATTTACCGTCCAGCGGCCATTGCCCAGCTCCAAACTATCGGTCAGCAACTCGGTTTTGATGTTTTTAGCTTAGGTTCTGATGTTAGCCCGGTTGAAATTGCCCGTCAAGCGGTGGCTCAAGCCCGTATACAAGGCAATGATGTGGTCTTAATCGATACGGCAGGTCGTCTGCATGTCGATGAGACTCTGATGGAAGAGTTGCGCCAAATTAAGGCAGCGGTTAACCCGCACGAAATTCTTCTGACAGTAGATGCTATGACCGGTCAAGACGCGGTCAACGTGGCCAAGGCCTTTAACGATTCTCTGGATATTACCGGGGTTATTATCACCAAATTAGATGGGGATACCCGGGGCGGGGCGGCTTTATCGATTCGCTCAATCATTGACCGACCAATTAAGTTTACCGGGCAAGGTGAGAAACTTGATGCCCTGGAGCCATTCTATCCAGACCGTATGTCTAGCCGGATTCTGGGTATGGGGGACATGATGACCCTGATTGAGAAAGCTCAACAGGAGTTTGATGAAGCCCGCGCCCAAGAGATGGCGGATAAGATTAAGGCCAATAGCTTTGACTTTAATGACTTTATCGAGCAAATGGACCAAGTCAACAAGATGGGCCCACTCAAGGACTTGATTAAGTTAATCCCTGGGATTAACAAGATTCCTGGCCTGGATGAACTAGATGTCAACCAGAAGGATATGGCGCGTGTTAAGGCCATTGTCCTCTCCATGACACCAGCTGAACGTGAGAATCCAGATATTATTTCTCAGAGCCGTCGTAAACGGATTGCAGCTGGTTGTGGTCAGTCGCTAGCCGATGTTAACCGCATGATTAAACAGTTCAATCAGTCACGCGATATGATGAGCCAAATGTCTAATGGTAAGATGGGCGGTATGAAGAAAATGATGGCCCAACTCCAACAAGGAGGCGGTGGCTTCCCAGGTATGGGTGGCGGCGGTATGAGTGATACCGACTTCATGACACCAGAACAGTTAGCTAAACGTAAGGCTGAAAAGGACTTACAACGCAAACTCAAAAAATTGAAGAAGCGTCGTTAAGACAAGTAAAGAGGCTGGATATTCCAGCCTCTTTTTCTAGCTATATAATAGGAGGTTTAAACTTCTTTGAAGGTCTTATCGCCCTTATAATTCTGCTCTAGCTTGCGGAATTGGTCGCGGGTGTCTTGTGGCAGGGCCTGACCAATATCCATCATGCGGACAATGTCCTTGAAGGCGGCTTGAGGAATGGCCAAGTCAGCCAAGTCCTCAGGGCTGATCTGGAGATTAATCGGATTAGGATCTCCTGCAGCAAACTTATTGACAAAGTCTGGATCCGCCACAAAGGGGGTGGAAATCCCCACTAATTCAGCATGTTCTAGGGCTTCTTGGGCCTTGGCAATAGAGTTAATGCCACCCGTTACCATGAGAGGAAGCCGACCAGCTAGGTGCTCATGGACTACTTGGTTGATTAGACGGCCTTGATAGGGGCCCGCAGCTCTCACGCGGTTACGGAAGACATCCCGTCCCCAACTTGCTAGGCAGAGATAATCCAGAGGGACACGCTCCAAAATCCAATCCGTCACTTGATTGAATTCTTCTACTGTATAGCCGACTTCTTGGCCACGTGTTTCCTCAGGCGTACAGCGATAGCCTAGGATAAAGCCAGGCGGTGCCAGTCGCTCCACGACCTCCATAATGGCGTCCCAAATTTCTAAAATCAAGCGAGCGCGATTTTCTAGATTATCAGCCCCATATGCATCCGTCCGCTGGTTAGAGAAGGTAGATAAGAAGGACTGAGGCAGCAAACGTTGGGCACTGGATAACTCGATGCCGGCAAAGCCCGCTTGAATGGCCCGTCGCGTTGCATCCGCATAGTAGCCAATAATGACCTTAATCTGTGACTGATCTAAGGCTTTTACTTGGTGGGGGATAGGGGAATTCAGGGTCATTGGGCTGGGGCCGTAAACATAGCCCTGACGTCGCAGGTAAGGCTCCGCAAATCGTCCCGCGTGGGTCAATTGGATGAGCGCCTTGGCGCCATCTTGCTGCATAGCCTGAGCAAGTTTTGTCAAACCCGGTACACAGGCATCCTCAGCCAGACTGGGTCCAAATTCGAAGAGTTGTCCCTGGGGATGAATGTAGGCAGCCCCGGTGATTTGCAGGGGGGCTGACTGGGCCCGGCGGCGGGAGTAGGCCAAGTCTTCTTCGGTAATGTGACCTTGAGCGGTTGAGGAATTAGTGGTCATAGGTGAGAGAACGAAGCGATTGGCTAAGCTATGGGCACCTAGACTTAGTGGGCTAAGCAGGGGGGATGGCATGTGAGACACTCCTTTGGCAGCTGTTCAATCAGCTAGCATAATCAGATACTTACACGTTAGCACGAAAATTTTATCTGGTCAATCGCCATGAGTTGACAATCCCCTAGGTCTGATTGATAATAAAATTATTGATGAAAATGGAGGGGTCACATGTTATTAAGTGTTTTGGATTATGCCATGGTAGACAGTGGCCGAACAAGCCAAGAAGCCCTGAGGGAGACAGTGGCCCTAGCGCAATTAGCAGATGAATTGGGCTATCACCGATTCTGGGTGGCCGAGCACCATCAGGTGCCAGCCCTAGCCAGTGCTAGCCCGGAGCTCATGATTATGCATTTGCTGGGCAAAACACAACGCATTATGATTGGTTCGGGTGGTATCATGCTGCCTCACTACCAGCCTTATAAGGTCGCAGAGTGGGTGACGACCCTCAGGTCTCTCTACCCTGGTCGTGTCAATGTGGGCTTAGGAAATAATCCAGGTACCAGCTCTGTCAGAGAATTGATGGGGACGGGCGAGCTTAAACGCTCAGATTATGCCCAACAAGTGACCGATTTGGTTCAGTATTTAGCAGATCCTGACTCAGTTGGTTTACATGCGGCAGGACCTAGCCAGGAAGCCCTCTGGTTGCTGTCGGCTGGCCTTCAGTCAGCCCAATTAGCAGGAAGTTTGGGTCAGGCCTATGTCTATGGTTATTTTTTGGCCCCTGGCAAGGATCCACTAGCCAGTGCCCAAGAAGCCTTAACTACTTATCGAGCTGCCTGCCAAGAAGCAGGACACAGGCCCCAGGCTAGCTTGGCGGTCTTTGTAGTCTTAGATCAGGATGATACTCAGTGTCAGCAACTCCTATCAGCCTTAGACGTCTGGCAACTGGGTAAGCAAGATTATGCTGAATTCAAGACCTTCCCAACAGTTCAGGAGGCGGCCGCTTATCCTCTTAGCCAAGAGGATCGAGCACAGATAGAAATCAACCGCCAGCGTGTGGTCGTAGGCACCCTTGATCAAGTCAAGCAGCAGCTAGATGACTTGGCAGCTAGCCTTGACCTTGAGGAGCTGATGGTTATTCCCCTAGTGCCAGATATTAAAAATCGCCAAGCAACACTCCAGGCTTTAGCACAAGCCTATCAACTAAATCAAGATAAGAAATCGGAGGAATTATAATGAAGAAATTAGGTAACTATTTATGGGTTGAAAAAGAAGGGGATATCTACACCCTCAGTATGACGCCAGAATTACAAGATGATGTCGGGACGGTTGGCTATGTGGAATTTACCCGCGAAAGCCAAGTCGAGGCTGGCGACTCCCTCTTAAGTTTGGAAGCCTCTAAGACGGTTTTAGATATCTTCTCCCCCCTGTCTGGTCGCATTGTGGAGCTTAACTCAGCTGCTCAAGATCAGCCAACCTTGCTTAACTCAGCCAATCCAGCAGAATCTTGGCTGGTGCGCTTGACTGATGTTGAGGAAGCAGCCTTCTTGGCTTTACCAGATCCGCTAGACTAAGAGAGGTGGGGCTGACATGTTTGCGCAAGATTTGGATGACCTGATTCGTCATCTTGGGGCTAGCCCTGTGCCGGGCAGTGATGAAGAAAAGTTCCGGCAATATCGTGGCTTAGTCAATCAACGCTTGCCTTATCCAGTTAGTCAGGACTACCTAGATTTGGAAAGTCGCTTCTTGGCAGCCTGGCGCCAGCAGGAAGCTATCTATCATTTGGCAGATTGCCAGAAGACAGCGCATCCCTCACTTTATCTCTGGCAGGGCGATATTACCCGTTTGGCGGTAGATGCTATTGTTAATGCAGCTAATTCGGCCATGCTAGGTTGCTTTGAACCTAACCATTATTGCATTGATAACCAAATTCATACTTTTGCCGGCGTTGGTTTGCGCTTGGCCTGTGCTGATTTGAAAAAAGCCCGGGGTGGTAAGCCCCTGCCTGTTGGTCAAGCTCTCATGACATCCGGCTTTAATTTACCAGCCAAGCAGGTCATTCATACGGTAGGGCCACGCATTCATCATTTGCCGGTATCGCCCATGATGCAGGACCTACTCAAAAAGGCTTATCGGGCTTGCTTGGCTTGCGCCGACCAAGCGGGTTTGGCGACAATCGCTTTCTGCTGTATTTCGACTGGTGAATTTTCCTATCCTATTGAAGAGGCGACGCCGATTGCTATTGAGACGGTCTCCGCTTATCTAGCAGAGACAGGTTCCAAGCTCAAGGTCATCTTCAATGTCTGGACAGATAGCCAGTACCAACTCTATCATGACTTACTTCATTCCAAGGAGGCCTCCCATGTGGCAAGCACTAACTCAAACCTATCCCAATCAAGCCCAGCAACTCTTGGCCCTGCTTAAGGAAGCAGAGGCCGTAGTCGTAGGGATTGGGGCTGGCATGTCAGCCGCGGATGGTTTTACCTATATTGGTCCACGTTTCCAAGAGGCTTTTCCTGACTTTATTGAAAAGTATGGCTTCCTCGATATGTTGCAGGCCAGTCTCTTTGATTTCCCTAGTTGGTCGGAATATTGGGCCTTCCAAAGTCGCTTTGTCTGCCTCAACTACCTGGATCAACCCGTGGGGCCCTCTTACTTGGCCCTCAAAGACTTGCTCAAGGACAAGGCCTATCATATCATTACGACCAATGCCGATAATGCCTTCTGGGTGGCTGATTATGATCCTAACAAGGTCTTCCATATCCAGGGGGAGTATGGCCTGATGCAGTGCAGTCGCCATTGCCACGCTCAGACCTATCGGGATGATGCGCTGATTCGCCATCTGGCTCAGCATCAAGTCCAAGGCCAGGTGGCCTATGAAGACATTCCCCTCTGTCCTAAGTGCGGGGCACCGCTAGAAATCAACAAGCGAAATGCTGAAAAGGGCATGGTGGAAGATGGGGACTTTATGGCCCAATTGGGACGCTACAAGAATTTCTTAGCCAGCCATGAAGGAGACAGGGTTCTCTATCTTGAAATCGGGGTAGGTTTTACCACACCACAATTTATTAAGCAACCTTTCCACCAAGCGGTGATGGCCAATCCGAATGCCATCTTGGTGACCTTAAATCAAAAACAATATCGCATGCCACGCGCCATTCAAGACCGGACGGTCTGGCTGTCTCAAGACAGTAAAGACCTCTTGTTGGCCTGTGCGGCTGCAACTAATCAAGCCTAGGAGGATGACATGTATCTAATTGAACCTATTCGCAATGGCCAATATCTCCCTGATGGGGCCTTAACACTGGCTATGCAAGTCTATGTCCTTAATCATTTAGACCTAGATGAGACCATACTTTTCCCCTATTACTGTAAGCCTAAGGTGGAAATCGGTCGCTTTCAGAACGCAGAAGTGGAAGTCAACCATGACTATCTTAAGGAACATGATATTCAGTTAGTCCGTCGTGACACGGGCGGTGGGGCAGTCTACTGTGATCAGGGGGCCGTCAAT
Source organism: uncultured Abiotrophia sp. (assembly GCA_965245735.1). GTDB lineage: Bacteria > Bacillota > Bacilli > Lactobacillales > Aerococcaceae > Abiotrophia. The sequence goes on from CBDFAX010000024.1 coordinate 18,929, forward strand.
GTCTGCTATATTATGCCAGGCGATACCAACATCTATGGCAACTATCAACGTTTCTACGCACCCGTTGTCAAACTTTTGCATGATATGGGGGCAAGTGAGGTAGAGCAAAGCGGTCGTAACGACTTGACGGCGCTTGGCAAAAAGGTATCAGGTGCTGCCATGACCATGGTAGGTGGCAAGATTTATGGTGGCCATTCCCTCCTATTAGATGTCGATTATGAAGCCATGGTGAAAGTGCTCAATCCTAACCGCAAGAAAATTGATTCTAAGGGGATTAAATCGGTGCGCAGCCGGGTCATGGGCTTGCGTCAACTCTTAGACGAGCCCTATCGCCATATGACCATTGATCAGTTTAAGGATGAGGTCATTTGCCGTCTAATGGGGATTGACTCCATTGATCAAGCCAAGCGTTATCAGCTGACTGAAGAAGATTGGACAGCCATTGAAGCCTTGGCTGATTCTAAATATCGCAACTGGGAATGGAACTATGGCAATTCACCACGCTATAGCTATAATCGCGACGCTCATCTGGGAATCGGGACTGTAGAGTTCAGCCTAGAAGTTGAGGCTGGTCGCATTAGAAAATGCCGTATCTATGGTGATTTCTTCGGTAAAGGGGCCATCCAAGATATTGAAGAAGCCTTGCTAGGCACACCTGTTACTAAGCAAGATCTATTAGCAGTCCTATCCAAACAGGACTTGGCTCATTATTTTGGCCCAGTCACCGCCCAAGAGCTGGTGGACTTAATCCTATCCTAACATTTCGGCTCCTGTCCTTTGAAAAGGGCGGGGGCTTTTTATTATGCCGCTTGAAAAATTTTCGCCATTAATTTTTTGGTGGGTGTCTCAAATGCAGTGGCCAAAACTAATATCACTGCTAACAAGAAACCGATATAATTAGTTAGCCATGAAAAGCGCCTATGACCATAGATAAACATAAGTTTGAAAGCTAAAAGCCCTTAAACCTAAAATCGCAAGAAAAATTTTTGCGAACCTAAACATTTTAGGTTGACCTAATCTTTTCTCTGGTGTACAATATAATTAGCGGTAAGAGAGGAGATGATTCATGTGATTAAGACACAGGATCTAACGGTCAGTTATGACAATCAAGTGGTCGCTTTGGAAGGGGTTAACCTGGAATTAGCAGGTCCGACCATTACCGGCATTATTGGGCCCAACGGTGCTGGTAAATCTACTTTTGTCAAATCAATCTTGAATATGGTAGACCATGACGGCCAGGTTTTTCTGGACGGGGTGCCTGCCAAGAAGATGCTGAAGAAAGTAGCTTACGTCGGCCAAAAGAGTGACATTGATTTCAACTTTCCAATTAAGGTAAAAGAATGTGTCTCCTTAGGCACGTATAGTAATCTCGGTATTTTCCGCAAGGTAAGTAAGAAAGAATGGAATAAAGTTGAAAAAGCGCTCGCCCAAGTTGGCTTGAGTGACTTCGCTAACCGACAAATCTCAGCCCTCTCGGGTGGACAGTTCCAACGCGTTCTGATGGCGCGCTGTCTGGTTCAAGAAGCAGATTACATCTTCTTGGACGAGCCCTTTACTGGGATTGACTCGGTCAGTGAAGAGATTATTATGAAGATCTTGAAGGACCTCAAGAACCAAGGCAAGACCGTCTTGATTGTCCATCATGATTTGCATAAGGTACGGCGTTACTTCGATCAGTTGATTATCATCAATAAGCAACTGATTGCTGTAGGGCCTACTGAGCAGGTATTTAATGACCAGAATATGAAGGCCGCCTATGGCGACAGTGTTTATTTTGGTAAGGGAGGTGACCAGGTATGACCTTGATTCATGACTTTATTGAGAATGTGTCGACCCTGCATTATATGCAGAATGCGCTAGTCACCGCCATTGTCATTGGGATTGTCTCAGGGGCTGTAGGGTGTTTCATTATCCTAAGAGGGATGTCTCTTATGGGGGATGCTATCTCTCACGCGGTATTACCAGGGGTCGCCTTATCCTTCATCTTGGGGATTAATTTCTTCGTTGGGGCCATTGTCTTTGGGCTTTTTGCCTCCATGATTATTACCTTCATTCGAGGAAATTCAATTATCAAGGGGGATACAGCGATTGGGATTACCTTCTCCTCCTTCTTGGCCTTGGGGGTCATCCTGATTGGCTTGGCCCGGAGTTCGACAGACCTCTTCCATATTCTCTTCGGGAATATCTTAGCGGTTCAAGATTCTGACAAGTGGATTACCATTTGGGTTTCAGTAGCGGTGCTAATCGTCATCATCCTCTTCTTCAAGGAGTTGCTGATCACGTCCTTCGACCCGCAAATGGCTAAAGCCATGGGTATGAAGGTTAACTTCTACCACTACCTCTTAATGATTCTCTTGACCTTAGTGTCTGTAACGGCCATGCAAAGTGTCGGAACCATCCTGATTGTGGCCATGCTTATTACACCTGCTGCCACCGCCTATCTCTACGTCAATAGCCTTAAGTCTATGATTCTCCTCTCATCGACTTTGGGGGCTGTGACTTCAGTATTAGGTCTCTTCCTCGGGACTAGCTTCAACGTGGCGGCCGGCTCCAGCATTGTACTCACCTCAGCTGTGATTTTCGCGATTAGCTTCTTCATCTCTCCAAAACAACAATTCTTTAGAAAGCGGGTTTTACGCAAATGAAACATAAGCTAATGAAATTAGTGGCACTCTTGACGGTATTGTTTTGTTTGGTACCAAGCGTGAGCGCCCAAGATAAAAAACTCAAAGTTGTCGCAACTAACTCTATTATCGCCGATATCACCAAGAACATTGCGGGTGATAAAATCGATCTTCACTCCATCGTACCAGTAGGCCAAGACCCTCATGAATATGAGCCACTACCTGACGATATTAAGAAGACCACCCAAGCTGATTTAATCTTCTACAATGGCATTAACTTGGAAACTGGCGGTAATGCTTGGTTCACTAAATTGGTAGAAAATGCCAAACGAGTGGAAAACAAAGACTACTTCGCAGTCAGCGAGGGCGTGGAAGTCATTCACTTGGAAGGTGAGGGCGAAACCGGTAAGGAAGACCCTCATGCTTGGTTGAACTTAGAAAATGGGGTGATTTACGCTAAGAACATTGCTAAACACCTGATTGAAAAAGATCCAAGCAACAAGGACTTCTACCAAAAGAACTTGGATGACTATGTTGCCAAGTTAGAAGCTTTGGACAAGGAAGCTAAAACTAAGTTTGATGCTATTCCGGAAGAGAAGAAAATGATTGTCACTAGCGAAGGCTGCTTCAAGTACTTCTCTAAAGCCTACAATGTACCATCAGCTTACATCTGGGAAATTAACACCGAAGAAGAAGGCACACCTGACCAAATTCGTGATTTGGTTAAGAAGCTCAAAGGTTCTAAGGTATCAGCTCTCTTCGTAGAATCAAGTGTGGATGACCGTCCAATGAAGACCATCTCTAGCGAGACCGGTATTCCAATCTACGCTAAAATCTTCACTGACTCTATTGCTGAAGAAGGCCAAGAAGGCGACAGCTACTACTCTATGATGAAGTATAACTTAGATAAGATCTCAGAAGGTTTAGCTAAGTAAACAAAATTTTCGCATCTGTAAAGTAAAAATACTTTACAGATGCTTTTTTATATGTTAGACTAGGGTCTGTAATCAATTGAGGAGGTGAAATTAACATGGCAGTTAAAATTCGTTTGAAACGTATGGGTTCTAAGAAAGCACCTTTCTACCGTATCATTGTTGCTGACTCACGTTCTCCACGTGATGGTCGTATCATCGAGAAAATCGGTCACTACAACCCATTAACTAACCCAGCTACTTTAGAAGTTGAAGAAGAACTCGCATTGAAATGGTTATCAAATGGTGCGCAACCATCTGACACCGTGCGTAACCTCTTGTCTTCAAAAGGGATCATGAAGAAATTCCACGAAAGCAAATAGTCTCGAGCAGTGTTCTAGATAAAGGATGATGAGATATGGTAAATATTGAAGCATTAATTACTGCAATCGTGAAGCCGCTCTTGGACCACCCAGAAGATTTTGGCGTGGAACAAGTAGAGACCGATGACTTCATGGAGTATCATTTGCACTTGAATCCGCAAGATGTAGGGCGTGTGATTGGTAAGAAGGGCCGTGTAGCCCGCGCCATCCGGACTATCGTCTACAGCGTTAAGACTCGTGGTCGCAAGCGGTCACGCATTGTCATTGCTGACCATGCGGAAGAAAGTTCAGCAGAATAATCAAGCGCCCTTAGGGGCGTTTTTCTATATTCATTAGGAGGAAATCGGTGAAGAAAGAAGAAAGAAAAAAGCTTAAAGAGGCATATGGCTGGCGGACATGGGCAGGTAGTGGCCTCTTGTTGTTTTTATTAATTTTTACGTCACTTACTTATCTGGCACTCCTTGCGACCCAGCCCCAAGCCCTTTTGGCAAGCCAAGAACCTTTCCCAGAAAGTTCGGGCAAGCAAGTAGTGGTAGAAGCAGAGTCAATCTTTCTCTTGGCTGAAGAGGATAATGTGGCCATCTACCTTGTCTCAGCTGCTAAGGTAACAGATAAGCCTTACCTAGTCTTGGTCGCTAGCAAAGATGATCCGGATGTCGCCGCTGCTCGACTCAAGACCTATGGCGCGCTGCTCAATGAGCCTGCAAAGCTAATTGGGGAAGTGGATAAGAGTGACGCGGCCAAGAAACTCTTAGATACGATGGCAGATAATAGTGAAACTGGTCTTCCATACCGTGATCAGCTATGGACGGAATATCTGGTCAACATGAAAGAATATCGCCAGTCACAAAGGACCATTCACTGGCTAGTTTATGGTTTTACCGCAGCCAGTGTCTTGTGTATCTTATGGGGCTTGTTCAACCGCTACCGTCGACGTCAGTTCTATGGCCGTCTCTATGAACGTTTCCCTGAACTCAAGGGCCAGCTTGACCACTTGCAAGCAGCAAGTGATTATGCAGATGACTATCGTGGCCTCTACCTCTACAAAGACAGTCTGATTTGCTTGGGGCTGCGCATGGCGGTTCTGCCTATCAACGAGCTAGCCGCTTTGACCTTGAATAAGATCGTTTCGCGTGGTCGTTACGGGGCAAAACAAGTTAACTACTTCTTCCGAGCACGAGATGTGAAGGGTCAATTCCATACCTTTAGATCCTACCATGGTCGCAAGAAAACTCTGGCGGAAGACTTGGAGACCTTCCTAGTTGTGCTAGGGCAAGGCTATCCTGATTTGCAAATCACTTCTAAATAAGCGTAAGACGCCTTTGGGGCGTCTTTTTCATTTGGCGGGTCATAGGTCTCTGAGCCTTTCTTTATCAAGCTCGGAGCTTTCATTAAGGGATATTCCTTATTAAGTAAAAAATAGTTTGAAAATAGCTGTACAAATCTATGAAAGGGGTTTATAATATAGCTATACTAAAGTAGAAAGAAGGCCAGATATGAAGGAAAAGAACTTACGTGGCCTTTGGGCAACTGTTTTACTCACCCTTTTGTTTGGTGGATTTGCTATTTTAATGTGGTTTATAGGTGGGATTGCAAGTAGCCCACAATATGTTGTGGACCGGGGTGGTCTCTTTCCAAGTAATTTTGGCCAAAATGTAGCCATCAAAATGGAGGCTATCCAAGAAATTGGCGCCATTAAAGGTGATGATAAGGCCGGAATGTACTTAGTTCAATCAGGGGATAAATTGGTTGCCCTTGTAGCGTCCAAGGATGATGCAGATATTAAAGCTGCCTTAGCCGCTCAGGAAAAAGGTGAACTAGCTAATAGTCCTGTCCTTGTAACAGGGGATAAGGCTGATAACTCAAGTGCCAAGGACAACATCTCTAAAATTCGTCAAAACCTTAAAGCAGAAGCTCAGTCGTCCTTAAATAGTTCCTATCTCATCGATGTCCAAAAGCATAAATCAAATGCCCAAATGCTAATGTACGGTGCCTATGGCTTTGGTGCGATTACCTTGTTCTTCATCGGGCTCTTTGCCTTCAATGTTTCCCGCCGTAAGAAAGCCTATCGTGAGCTCTATGCCCAATTCCCAGAATTGGAAGGCAACTTGGATCTTTTAGTATCAGGTGGCCAATATGCTGACAGCAAGCGTGGCCTCTATGTCTACAAGGACCACCTCATTGCTTTGGCGCAGCGCAATACCATTGTGCCTGCCAAGGATATCCTCTACTTAGTGGCTGTCAAACAAACCATTCAACAGGGGATTGCTAGCCATGTCAACTATACGGTTGAAGCCTATGATAAGAACTTCAAGAAACATGTTCTTAGCACATTATTAGGGTCTAAGAAGACCTATGATGATGATGTCAATGCCTTTACTTACTTCGTAGATCAAAACTACCCTGAAATTCTAGTGGGTGCAGATCATGCACCAGAATACCAAGCATTGAAAAATGCTGCAGGTCTTAAATAAGCCCTCACCGGGAGAGTCAGCCTTAGGGCTGGCTCTTTTTTTCTTGTAATGGCTTCACACTGACTTCTAAAAAGGGTATAATGAATTTATTATTTAAGAAAGAAGGTAAGTTATGAAACGTAATAATCTACGCAATGTTTGGCCTTATTTAATTTTTGCCATGATTTGCGCGGCTCTAGGTGGCTTCCTCTTCTACAAGAGTCAGAATTCAAGTGCAGATCAATTTGTAGATCAAGGCCTGGTCTATCCTAAGACCGAAGCTTTGACAGGGCATACTGCAGTAAGCATTAAAAATATTATGTATGTTTTTGATCTTACGCTTGAACGCAAAAGAAATGGCGTCGTGACTTCCACGGACACTAACACAGGCCTGGCAGCTTTTTTAGTTTATGATGGAGAACACACTTACCCAGTTGTACTCCATGAAAAATCTAATGTAGTCCATACATTGCTAGAACGTCTAGAAGCCGGCCAACTAGAATCGAATCCTGTTAACGTAGTGGCCTATGCGCAAAAAGGAAAGAATGAGTTAGAAATAGCGGGAGAGGTAATTAAGGATGCTGAGGTGTCAGCTGATTTCAAATCAATCTTTGACGATACGGCTCTCTTAAATGTGGCTGAAGCTGAAAGCCGCCTCAAGATTATGCATTTCGCCAGCTATGCCTTAGGCGCAGCGGTGCTATTATTGCTACTTACCTCTCTCTGGAAATACTGGAAAAATACTAAGTTCTACAATACCCTCTATGATCACTTCCCAGAATTAGCGCAAGACCTGGATAAATTAGTGACCGACAGCGATTTCTACAGCCCTGAGCTAGGTCTCTATGTCTACAAGAATCACTTGGTAGTGATTGGGGCTAATGATCGCATCATCGACTTGACCCAAATCATCTATACTTATGCAGTTCGTCAAACTAATAATTCAGTGGTTACCTTCCAAGTCCACTTGCATAATAACCAATTCCGTCGTCTTGTGGTCAAACCGCGGCGCTATCAAAGAGACTTCACCCAATCCATGTTAGATCGTCTCATGGTTTACTTGCAAGAAACCTACCCATCTATGTTGGTAGGCGTTCAACATGCGACCGATTATAAAGAATTAAAACGTCAAGCACGTGGCTAAGCCATGCCTGACCCATGCAAAGGACTGGGGTGACCCGGTCCTTTTTGATAGTAGTGATAAGGGTGGCAATCTTGTATAATAGACTTAGTAAATGTGAGGGAGGCAAACTATGAAAAAATATAAATTAATGAAGCTCCTGCCTTATATAATCGTGGCGTCTATCTGCCTATTAATTGGGGGTGGCCTTGCTTTTATCAGCCAAGGGACGAGCGCTAATAGTCTCCGTGCCAAAGGTTTGGTCTATCCGAATGTCTCTAGAGTCAGCCGTCTGACTGCTGTCCCAGTAACCAGAATCACTTATGTCTCCGCCGTTAGCAATGTGGTCAAGGAGCGAGGTAAGATTGTCTATCGCGATGATAAGACCGGAATGAGTCTTTTTCTCGTTAGTGATGGGGGACTGGATATTCCGATTTTGTTCCGAGATGACTCCTCTCTTCTTTCTCTACTCAAAGAAAAAAGTGACCAGGGGCAACTAGCAAATGAGCCCCATTATGTCATGGCCATGGTAGATGACAGTGACAAGAGTAAAGAATTTCTACAATCAATCGAAAGCTATGTCACCAATAAGACGGGCAATCGCGTTTTTATAAGTGGGACCTTGCTTAATCAAGACAAGGCGGAAACCTATATTCAATCCATGCAGTTAGTCAGCTATCTCTTCTTTGCTTTAGCGCTGGCGGTATTGGGCTTCACAGCCTATCGCTATAGTGCCACGCGACGTTTTTGGAGCCAAGTTTACCAAGCCTTGCCAGAGTTAGCAGAGGACCAGGATTTGCTAGTGAGTCAGAGCCAGTTTAAGTCTAAGCAACTGGGGCTCTATCTCTACCGGGACTATCTTATTGTATTAGGCGCCAAAGAACGCTTGATTGACCTTAGCACGGTATTGGGCTTAAATCTGAACAATGAAAGCAACAATGGCCGCTTGAAGAGCCGGCTAATCCTCTATTATGACCGAGACCAGTTTGAAACAGTTAAACTTCGCCCCTATCCAGAGAAGGAGGCGCGTGCCTTCCTAGAAGGTCTGATGGCCTATCTTGAAAAACACCATCCTCATATCCTGCTAGCTGATGAGCGTTTGGCTATCTAGGAGTTGGCTAGACAAGGAAAAGGCAGTTCGTTATAATAAAGTAACGAATAATAACTAGAAAGAAGGAATTCCATGAAACCCAACTTTAAGCGTGGCGTGATCAGTCTTGTGATTTATGGTTTGTTACTTTTAAGTGCAGCCGGCTTCTTCCAATATGTGGCGACCCAATCAACACCGGAGAAGTTAGCTAGCCAAGGCTATGTTTATCCTAAGACTAGCGATACCAAGACCAGTAGCAAGACCACCTTCGCCGTAAAAGCTATTTACAGAATTAAAGATACTAAGTACGGAAAAGCACCCTTTGTCATGGCCGATGATAAGAGCCTTCTGGCGACTGAGGCAAAGCCAGATTTAGCCATTATTAAAAAGCTAGAAGAAGCGCAAGAAAAGGGCACCTTAGCAACCAATCCGATTACGATTATGGGGGAAGTCAAGGAGCTCAGTAGCGTTTCCTTCCAAAACACTAGAAATTCTCTAGAAAAGCAAGAGCCTGGAGTGACAGACAATAAGGAATTTGAGATTAAGAAAGTCGACCTAACAAGTGTTGCTAGTGTTGAAAGCACTGGTACCACTATGACTACTTTGACTGCCTTAGCAGGTGTGGCTTTCTTGGCCTATGCAGTCTTCCGTTATGCAAGCAATAAACGCTTCTACGAACAACTCTTAGTAACCTTCCCTGAGCTAGGTCAAGATGAACAAGCCTTACGTAAGGGTGCGACCTACTACGAGAAGCATTTGGGCGTCTATGTCTATAAGGATCAATTGATTGTCATGGGGCGTAAGAATGCCATTGTGGACTTGCGTGACATTATCTATAGCTATGTCTACAAGGAAACCAGACGTTTTAACCTCTACAAGTCCGTCAAGTTTGTGGTTTATCTCCATACCAAAGACTTCAAACGCTTAGCTGTCTTCCCAGCCAAACACACAGTTAAAGACACTGAAGCCAAGTTAAATCGACTGATGGAATATCTGTATGCCAGCTATCCTCAAATGCTAGTCGGATTTGACCATAAGGACGAATATATGGCCCTTAAACAAGCGGCAGGCCGTCGTTAAGACAACTAGAATCAGGCTCCCTTTCATGGTATACTGAAAGGGTAGGCCTGATTTTTATTAGGCATAAAAGGAGGACAAGTATGACTTATTATCGCGTAGCCCGTATTGTGAATACCTTCGGGATTCGGGGTCAACTCAAATTAATTGCCGATACTGACTTTCCAGAGGAGCGCTTTGCAAGTGGCAAGACCCTCTATATTCTCAAGGATTTGAATTCCCAACCGCTAGCGAGTGTTCAAGTTGCTAAGGCGGCCATCCATAAGGGGACATGGCTCATTAGTTTTGTTGGTTACGACAATATTAACCAGGTCGAAGGCTTCAAGGGCTGCTGGCTGGCCATTGACGAGAGTGAGCAAGAGGAGCTAGAAGAGGATAGCTACTACCATCATCAACTCTTGGGCTTGGAGGTTGTCACCCTAGAAGGTAAGACTCTTGGGAAGATTAAGGAAATTCTTCAGCTAGGTTCTAATGATGTCTTTGTGGTCCAACGTAATATTCCCAAGGCCAAAGACGCCTTAATTCCTTTTATTGGCGATGTGGTCAAAACCGTTGACCTAGAGGCCGGACAGGTTAAGGTTGAACTAATGGAAGGGCTGATTGACGATGAAGCTTGATGTCTTGACCCTCTTCCCTGAGATGTTTGAGCCCATGCATCATTCTTTGATGGGGCAAGCTCAAGCCAAGGGACTGATTGACTTCCAGACCCATAACTTCCGGGACTTTGCGGTTAATAAGCACGGCCATGTGGATGATTATCCCTTTGGCGGTGGGGCAGGTATGTTGTTGCGAGTGGATCCTATTGTTCATATGTTAGAACATATCGCGCCCAAGGAAAATGCCCGCATTATCCTGATGGATCCAACCGGGGTACCTTTTAGTCAGAGTTTGGCCCAGGAATGGTCTCAAGCGGAGCAATTGGTCTTTATTTGTGGCCACTATGAAGGCTTTGACGAACGGGTGCGATCTTTTGTAACGGATGAAGTGTCACTGGGAGATTATGTCTTAACCAATGGGGAACTGCCGGCCATGATTATGATCGATGCCACTGTGCGTTTGATTCCTGAAGTCTTAGGCAATGCGGAGTCCATTGTGGGCGAATCCCATCAACGTTCACTCCTAGAGCATCCTCAGTATACCCGTCCACGAGATTTTCGTGGCATGGAGGTGCCAGAGGTACTCTTTAGTGGCCATCATGATAAGATTCGTCAGTGGCAGGGCAAGGAAGCAATCCGCCGGACTTTAGAACGCCGTCCAGATCTACTCGAACAGGCCGACTTGTCCAAAGAAGAACGCAAGTGGTTAGCTGAAATTCAGACCGAAAAAAATGTCAATTAGGCTTTACAAATAAACAGAGTTTGGTATAATACTAGAAGTGGTGAAAAACCGCAGATATCACAATATTCCGCTGGCTACGCCCTAGGGCTAGTTATGAGTGTTAGTCGAGAGGAGAAAAAAACATGAGTAAAGTGATTGAAAAAATTACCTCAGCTCAATTACGTAGCGATATTCCTGAGTTCCGCCCTGGTGACACTGTACGTGTACACGCTAAGGTTGTCGAAGGTTCACGCGAACGTATCCAAATCTTCGAAGGGTTAGTAATCAAGCGTCGCGGTGCTGGCATCAGCGAAACTTACACAGTTCGTAAAATTTCGAACGGTGTAGGGGTTGAACGTACTTTCCCAGTACACACTCCACGTGTTGCTAAAATCGAAGTAGTTCGTAAAGGTCGCGTACGTCGTGCTAAGCTCTACTACATCCGTGCCTTGTCTGGTAAGGCTGCACGTATCAAAGAGCGCGGGCGCTAACATACCGAAACATGAAAAGAACCATCAATCGTCTTTGGACGGTTGGGGGTTCTTTTTTTGCATGTAAGGGAAAGTTTGTGAATTTATAGTGTGTCATTATTGTTTTAGGTGGGTGATTAAACAAACATTATCAGTATTATCAATGTATCTTCAAAATATTTGTGATTCTATCTTTTATCTGACTTCAAAAGTTCTT
>CBDFAX010000025.1:0-29752 GCA_965245735.1 uncultured Abiotrophia sp.
CCTATGTCTTTCGAAAAAAATAATGGGTTTATGTGATTGCTACTAACAGCTTTTCAGCTCTATCGCAATCGTAATTAGGTTATCTCATTTTCTTGGCCTCTCACCTTTTGTCAAGATTTGCTAAAATCTGATAGCATATTCAACTCAGTAGATTATTAATCGAGCTTGGCCCACCCACCCCAGACAAAGCCAAGCACAAAAACAGGCGACTGGAAATTCAGTCGCCTGTAACTTATTAACTGCGTAAGTAACGTTCCAAGAATTGTTGGGTCCGTTCTTCTTGTGGGTTGACGAAGAGTTGCTCTGGTGCGCCTTGTTCGGCGATGACCCCTTGGTCCATGAAGACCACGCGGTCGGAAACCTCACGAGCGAACTCCATTTCGTGGGTGACAATAATCATAGTCAAACCAGTGTGAGCCAATTCCTTCATAACCTTCAAGACTTCGCCGACCATCTCAGGGTCAAGTGCAGAAGTTGGTTCATCGAAGAGAATGACATCTGGCTGCATGGTCAAAGCCCGAGCAATGGCTACCCGTTGCTTCTGCCCCCCAGATAATTGGCTAGGACGGGCATGAACATAATCCCCCATACCTACTTGTTCCAGGAACTTAGTAGCTAAGGCTTCGGTCTCAGCCTTGTCCTTACCGAGGACCTTGATAGGGCCGACGGTACAGTTAGCTAAGACATCCATGTTATTGAAGAGGTTGAAGGATTGGAAAACCATGCCGATATGGGTCCGGTACTTGTTGACGTCATGCTTAACGTCTAAGATATTCTCGCCCCGGTAGATGATTTCCCCACCGCTTGGTTCTTCTAATAGGTTAATACAACGCAAGAGGGTGGATTTACCTGAACCTGAAGAGCCGATAATGGTCACGACTTCCCCAGCTTCAACGGAAAAATCAATGTCCTTGAGGACCGTACGGTCGCCAAAGGTTTTGCTTAAGTGTTGAATTTCTACAATCGCCATGATTAGGCCTCCTCTTTGAGCACTGCCACTTGTTGTTGGTTACCGGCAGCCAGTTGATCACTTGGGCGACCGTCAATGCGTTTTTCAATGGCGCGCAAGAGTGATGTAATGGTAAAGGTTAAGATGAAGTAGATAACGGCCGTTACGAAGAAGGTCTCGAAGTAACGGAAGTTATTGCCGGCAATGGTCTTGGTCGTGAAGTAGAGTTCGCTGACCGAGATAACGTTGAGGACAGATGTATCCTTAACGTTGATGACAAATTCATTCCCGACAGATGGCAGAATGGTCCGGAAGACTTGTGGCATGACCACTTCTTTCATGGTTTGCCAGTGGTTCATCCCGATAGCACGAGCCGCTTCAAATTGGCCCTTGTCGATGGCGTAAATCCCACCCCGAACGACTTCGGCAATGTAGGCCCCGGTGTTAATGGAGACAACCAGGAAGGCCGCCGACATAGGGGTTAATTTCCAGCCCCAGAGTAGGTCGGTCCCGTAGTAGAAGATCATGGCTTGAACGATCATCGGTGTGCCACGGAAGATGGCAATATAGGCATTGAGCAATAGGTTAGCAACCTTCAAAATCCCATTATGGATTTGGCTCTTAGACTTCGGAATGGTCCGGATAATCCCGACGGCCAAACCAATCAGGAGACCGATTAAGGTACCAGTTAAGGATACCCAGAGGGTCATGCCTGTCCCGGCCAGGTATTGTCGCCAGTTCTGAGTGGCAATCTCCCAAGTACGAGCAAAGAAGTTATAATCTTCTGTGGTCGCTTCCTCAGTGCTGCTTTCTTCTTGACCGTCAGCCGCTGGCTGGTTCTTAATGGCCTGGTCCATGAAGTCCTTACGTTGTTGATCGGAGATTTCCGCAATGGCTTCATTGATTTGGGTCATGAGGGGACTCCCCTTCTTGACCCCGATAGAGACCTTGCGGTCCTCTGGTGCCACTTGGAAGCTTGGATTAAGTTCTACGTAGGTGAACAGAGGGTTAGCGGCTGCCGCAGAGACAGCTTCTGGATATTCTGAGATGTAGGCATCTAGCTTGCCTGCTTCTAAGGCTACCCGCAAGACAGGGAAAGAATCCTGTGCCTGCTCAACCTGAGCGTCCTTGAGTTGTTTCAACAAGCCATAGTGCAAGGTCCCTTGTTGACCTGACACCTTAGCACCCGCAAAGTCGTCTAAGGTCTTAGCTTGGGTGTAAGGTGAATCCTTGCGTACCACCATGACAAAACGTGAGTCATAGTAAGACTCGGAGAAGTCAATCTCCTTAGCGCGTTCTGCTGTTGGCGACATGCCGGCAATAATCATATCTATCTTGTCCGATTGGACAGCTGGTAAAAGCCCATCCCACTCCGTCTTGACCACTTGGACTTCGCGGCCTAATTTTTCCCCAATCTTACGCGCGATTTGCACGTCGTAACCATTGGCGAATTCCTTGGAGTCCTTAATAGGTACAGCACCGTTAGCGTTGGTGGACTGTGTCCAGTTATAAGGCGGATAGCCCGCTTCCATCCCGATCAATAGGGGTTGAGCGTCTTGCTTCTTGGCGCCACACGCTACCATCATGAATGCAACGAAGGCTAATGCCAAGAATTTTAACGATTTTTTCATTTTTCTCACTCCTATTAATAGAATTATAATAATAAGTATACACCTTCAGAATCATAGTGCAAGATATTTTTAAGATGAAAGCGTTATTTATGGTTTAATTTTTTCAAATGTCCCAACTATTCTCTCAGCTAAACTTGCACTCTGGCCTCTATTACTATACACTTAAGGAAAGCAATCGCATTTTATTTAAAGGAGGTTTCGGGGTGAAAGTCCTACTCTACAGTCAACATCTCGACAAGATTGCCAAATCTGGCCTTGGTAAATCAATTAAACATCAAATGAAGGCCTTGGAACATGCCGGGATTGACTACACCACCGATCCCAAGGACTCCTTCGATTTATTACATATCAATACCTACTTCCCCCAATCCATGCTCTTCGCCCGTAAATGTCGCAAGCAAGGCATTCCGGTCGTCTATCATGCCCATTCGACCATGGAGGACTTCCGAAACTCCTTCCGCTTCTCTAATCAGCTAGCGCCTATCTTCAAACGCTGGCTCATGACCTGCTACCAACAAGGCGATGTCCTCATTACGCCTACACCCTACTCCAAGCGTTTACTCGATTCCTATCATATGGGGCGGGAAATCTTCGTCCTATCTAACGGTATTGAGCTAGAGAAATTTGCCCCTCAGCCTCAGGCACGGGAGCTCTTCCGGGCTCGCTACGGGCTGATCGAGCAAGACTTCGTCTGCATCGGGATTGGCCTCTACCTAGAGCGCAAGGGCCTTCTAGATTTTGTGGAGTTGGCTAAGCGCCTACCCCATATCCGCTTCATCTGGTTCGGCTATACGGATTTGAACCTAGTGCCGTCCGCTATTCGGGCTGCGGTCTCCAATCCGCCGGCCAACCTGACCTTTGCTGGCTATGTCGACAACCAGCAGATTATTCAGGCCATGCAGGGCAGCGACCTCTACCTCTTCCCTACCTTGGAAGAAACCGAGGGCATTCCGGCCGTAGAGGCCTGTGCCGCCCATGCCAAATTCATCGTTCGGGACATTCCGGTCTTCGATGACTGGCTAACCGACCAGGTCAACGTCTATAAGGCTAAGGATGTCGATGACTTCGAGCGTCTGATTCGGGCTAGCCAAGCCCAAGAGCTACCTGACTTGACCCAGGCAGCCTATCCTGTAGCGGTTCAACGTGACCTAGCGGTCATCGGCCAAGAACTAGGCCGCATCTACGGCCATGCCATTCGCGTCAGCCAGGAACGGCAAGGATTATAGAATAGTAAAAGGTGGGAGTTGCCCACCTTTTTTCTATGCTCTAAACCGTGTGAGGCCAGCACCACTCGAGCCAAAAGACGGGACTTGTGGTGGGACCGGCTTCAGCCAGCCTGCGGCTGTCTTCCGCCTTTTGGTTTAAGTGGGGCTTGGCTCACACGCCTTTGGACACAGATAAAAAGGGTGGGAAATACTTTTCCCACCCTTTCTATCTTACCCCTCCGTCTGGCGGAGGTGGTCCACAAATTTATCCAGTTGATGCTTGTCCCGCGCCTTCTGGGCCTGAGAAATATTGCTAGGATTGAGGTAAATCCGTAGCTGTTCGACGTCGGCCGCATCATAGGCGACCACTGCCTCCCCTTCTTCCTCATTGTCCGAGACCCGAGCCACCCGGTCGAATTCCTGGCTCAAGAGAGCCAACAAATCCTCGGCCACGGCTTCCCGTAAGACTTGATACATGGCAGCAAAGGGCGCCGGAATCATAAAGGCGTCAACCTGCACCAAGTCCTCTTGGGCTTGCTCCTTGTGGGCTTTTTGCTTTCTTTTGCTTGGCTTTTTGGACACGGTCTCGCTCCTTTACTTAGCGACGATATTGGGCCAGGAAGGCCGCACTTGGGTCGGCCACTAGGGCTTCCAGGATATCAATCACTGCTTGCGATTCATTATCGCCAATTTGATAACGGCAGATAGCCAATAAATCTGGATCGGCGTTGCCCATGGCTAGGCTATAATCGACCACTTCCATCATGGTCTGGTCATTGAGGCTATCACCGAAGGCCATGGTCTGGCTGGCATCCGTCTGAAGATAGTCTTGCAGGTAGCGGATAGCCTTGCCCTTGCCCCCTTGGGGACTGAAGACATCAATCCAACGGCCACCACTGGTCACCGCATGCCCCTCTGGGAAACGCTCATTGAGAATCCGCGTCATGACCTTATTGTCGGCTACGCTACGCTTACTCATGACCGATAGTTGAAGAATGGCTTCTTCTGGATTGAGGTCACGGAAATTAACCAAATGATCAATATGCGGATGGTAGAGACGGAAATGATCCAAGGCATCCTGATCTTGGGTCACGGCATAGGAGCCACGGTCGGTCATGACCAGACAGAAGAAATCCGAGAACTCATTGAGGAAGTCAATAATGGCTTCGGTCGTGTCGTAGTCCAAGGCGCTATAATGAAGGCCTTGCTCTTCTACCATAATGGCGTTACCGTTAGTCGAGGCAAAGAGCAGTTCCTGACGTAATTGGTCATCAAAATAGCCGCGCAACTTAGGATAGCTATTGCCTGAGGCAATACAGACCCGGGTTCCGGCTTCCTTAAGGGCATGAACTGCCCGCTCGAAGCGATCCAAATCAAAGGACTTGTCCCCTCTTAAGAGGGTCCCGTCCATATCAATGGCGATTAATTTCATTGATTCTTGTCTCCTTCACACTTGATTAAGGGAGGCGATTGCCTGCACTCTTGTAGATGTCATACCATTCTTGGCGAGTCATGTGCACACGTTCAGCCTGGGCCAGCGCTTCAATCCGCTTAGGACTCATGGTCCCCACAATCGGTTGGAAGCCGGCCGGATGGCGCAAGAGCCAGGCAATGACCATGGCTTCGAAGGCCACACCATGCTGCTTAGCACCCTGACTTAAGGTCTCGGTCAAGAGCTGATAATCTGGATGGGTCATGAAGACCCCTTGATGCAAGTCTACCTGGAAGGGCGACCATGGTTGGATAGTGATGCCCTTGAGGCGACAATAATCCAGAATACCTCCATCCCGGTTAATGCTTGATTCTTCTCGCATATTAACATTGAGGCCGGCATCAATCATGGGGGTGTGGGCAGGCCCCAACTGCAATTGATTAATAATGAGGGGCTGATTTACACTGGCCTGCAGCAGTTCCATTTGATAGGGATTCTGATTGCTGACGCCGAAATAACGCACCTTACCGGCTGCATGCAAACGGTCGAAGGCGGCTGCCACCTGGTCCGGCTCCATCAAGGCATCGGGCCGATGCAGGAGCAAGACGTCCAGATAGTCGGTCTTGAGGCGTTTGAGAATGCCGTCTACCGAATCCAGGATATGCTGACTAGAAAAGTCAAAATATCCTTCCGGCAGGCGAATCCCACACTTGGACTGGATTAGCAGCTGATCACGCGGAATACCTAGTTCCTTGACAGCTTGAGCAAAGCGGACTTCCGACTCGCCCCGGCCATAGATATCAGCATGATCGAAGAAATTAATGCCGACCTGGCGGGCGGTCTCGATGACCTGGCTAGCTTCTTGTAGCGAATGGGAGGCCATGCGCATGCAGCCTAGGGCGATGCGACTGGCTCCGGCTAAGTGACGACCAAGACATAAGGTTTCCATGATAGCGACTCCTTTATTGGCTGGCGTAGGAATGGGACAAGGTCTTACTTCTTGAACATACCGGTAATCCCGCGGGATACCACACGGCCGACTTCACGACCCACTTGGCCGACCACATTCTTCATGAAACGATCCAAGAGGTTGTCTGTCTTGCGACCACCAGTGCTGCTTGACTTCTTGCTAGTTTTTGCCACGTCTTCATCCTCCTCTTCTTCTACTTCTGCTGCCTCTGCAGCTTGAGCGGCTGCTAAGAGGGCCGCCTCCTGTTCTTGGGTTTGTTTGAGAATGACTTCATGGGCACTCTCACGGTCGATGGCTTCACCATACTTGTCATCCAATGGTGAGCTATTCATTAGGCTGGCCTTAACGGTTGGGTCGATCGTCCCTAAGAGACTTTGCGGTGGGTAAATGAGTACCCGGTCGGCTAGGCTAGGGCTCCCATCTTCTGTCAGGGTAGACACCACAGCTTCCCCTACCTTGAGTTCTTGAATGACCTTGGCTAGGTCTTGGTTGGCTTCTTGACGGAAGGTGTCCGCTACCGTTTTAACGGTCTTGAGTTCCTTAGGTGTAAAGGCCCGCAAACCATGCTGGATGCGGTTAGCCAATTGGCTGGCTACCTTGTCTGGAATATCGGTTGGGTTTTGGGTAATGAAGTAAACCCCGACCCCTTTGGACCGCACTAAGCGGACAATGAGCTCAATCTTCTCTAATAAGACAGCCGGCGCATCCTTGAAAAGGGCGTGGGCTTCATCGAAGAAGAAGACCAACTTAGGTTTATCCAAGTCTCCGACTTCCGGAAGGTTCTCATAGAGCTCAGCCAAGAGGGCCAAGAGCACCGTCGCGTACAAGGTTGGCTGGTTGAAGAGCTGTTCCGCATTGAGGATGTTGACAATCCCACGACCATCGCTGTCTTGGCGCATGAGGTCGGCAATCTCCAAGCTTGGCTCACCAAAGAACTTGGCTGCCCCTTGTTGCTCTAAAATAACCAGAGAGCGTAAAATAGCCCCAACTGAACGGGCTGGAATGTTACCGTAGTGTTGGCTTAATTCGCCAGCATGAGCGGCCACATAGTTAAGCATGGCCCGTAAGTCCATGAGGTCAATCAGCAAGAGACCTTGCTTATCGGCCACATCGAAGACCACATTGAGAATGGATTCTTGGGTTTCATTGAGGCCCAAGAGACGGGTTAACATGACAGGCCCCATATCGGAGACGGTCAAACGCAAAGGCGTCCCGTTCTCGCCTTTGACATCCCAAAGTTGTACAGGATAAGAACTTGGTTCATAGTTCTCACGACCTGTCTGAGCCAGACGCTCGCTGACATCGGTATTATTGGCTTGAGCCAAGGACATAAGGTCCCCCTTGATATCAGAGAGGACGACTGGAATGCCTTCTTGGCTTAGCAATTCGGCCAAGACCTTAAGGGTCACGGTCTTACCGGTCCCTGTCGCACCGGCGATAATGCCGTGGCGGTTTAATTTATCAAGGCGAAGTTGCGCTGGATGCGCCCCCTGCCCGAAGGTGATGACTGAAGTCATGCTCTTTCCCCCTTTTTTCTTGATGACACTGGACAGTCTTGGCCCAGTTGCCCATTCTACTCTTATTTTAACATATCCATGGCCCGTAAGCGACCACAAAAAAGCCGTCCACAGGTAAATCCTGTCGACGGCAATCATTCTTAAAATTGTGCGAAGAATTCCAAGGCATCTCCCGCTTGCAAGAGTTCCCCGTGTTCCTTCAAGATGGCTTCCTTGACGGTGGCTTCTTCCCCAAATTCCAACATGAAGAGGAATTGTTGGTAGAGACCGTCTGGTTCATAATCACCAATCACATCGCTCAAGACCAGATAGTAGGCGTCATTGTAGCGATAGAGGCTGTTTTCAACCGGGAAGTCCCCTAGTTGACGTGCCAACTTGAGGAAATCATCCAAGCTATCGAAGCAGACAATCTCAGGTCCTACAGGTTCTTCTTGATCCTGGGCCTGTTCAATCTCAGCTTCAATCTCCTTGGTCAAGCCTTCTAGGACTTCTAGCTTCTCATTGACGCTGAGGTCTTCTTGATCCTGGGCTTGTTGCTTATCTTTTAGGGCGGATTTACGACGGTCCAAGAGACGTTTGAGGACTTCGTTCTCCAGCAAATCTTCTAGGCCATTGCCACTGCTACGACTAATGTAGAGTTCGAGGCCTCGATCGGATGGGATGACATGGAAAGTGACGGAATCAGATTCCGCGAATTGGTTCTCCACGTCCACCTCTTCTAGGATGGAGTAGAAGAATTGCTCAATGCGGGCATGGTTGCTGATCAGTTCTAGGAAGTTAATCCCTCGTTCTTCCAGATCTTCCGGCATAATCAAGACTTTGATTGTATCCTCATTGATACGTTCCATTTCCATAGTAACACCTCCTCTATTTCTTCATTATACTAAACTTTAGGCCAAGACGCTATCCTAATGTATTGTCCTAAGGGAAAAGAAAGGCGAGGCAGAAACAAGGTTCCGGCCTCACCTAGACTCTATTCATTACTCATTGACTAAGGCTTGCACCTTACGCAATTCCAAGGCACGCACTTCGCGTGGCAAGAAACGACGAATTTCATCTTCATTGAAGCCGATTTGCAGGCGTTTCTCGTCAATCATGATTGGACGACGTAAGAGACCTGGTTGCTCTTGCACAATGCGATAAAAGTCATTCAAGGATAATTCGCTAATTTCAATATTTAAGTCTGAATATGCTTTGGAACGGGTTGAGACGATATCTTCTGTCCCTTCTTCTGTCATACGTAAAATATCTTTAATTTCTTGTAGAGACAGTGGTTCCGAAAAGATATTACGTTCTGTGTAGGGAATTTGATGTTCTTCCAACCAGGCACGGGCCTTACGGCATGAAGTACAACTTGGGGTCGTATATAACGTTACCAAACTAATCACTCCTTTTTTCAATAACCACTACGATTACTACTATGCTATTATACTACCCCTAGCCCCTGATTACTATACTTTTTTTGAAATTTAACAATAAATCATACTTAAGACCGAGATTAGTTCACAGCTGTAAACAAAACTTCACAAAAAATTCATATACTCTTAGGGAATTCTTTAAAAGTCCTTGTTCAATCTCTCCTCTGTCTTCTTTTGCCAGGCGGGCGCCACATTGCTTTTGTCAATTAAGTGAAACTGCGTTATAATAATAGTAGCGAAACTAAGAGAGAATGAGGCTCGATTTGATGAAACCCAAAATTTTTTCTGGCGTTCAACCCACCTCGGTTCCAACCATCGGGAACTACGTTGGGGCTATGCGCCAATTTGTTGAATTACAAGATGACTATGACGCTACCTACTGTATCGTCAACCAGCACGCCATTACCGTGCCCCAAGACCCAGCCAAGCTCCACCAAACAACCCGTGAGTTGGCTGCCCTCTATCTAGCCCTAGGGATTGATCCTAAGAAGGCCACCATTTTCGTTCAGTCTGATGTCCCAGCCCACACGCAAGCGGCTTGGATGATTCTCTGTACGACCGGCTTGGGCGAATTGGAGCGCATGACCCAATATAAAGATAAATCCACCAAGCAAGAAAGTGTCAATGCTGGCTTGCTCTGCTACCCTGCCTTAATGGTAGCGGACATTATTCTCTACGATGCAGCCTATGTGCCAGTGGGCGAAGACCAGAAGCAACATTTGGAGTTGACCCGTAACTATGTGGATCGCTTCAACCAACGCTATGGCAAGGGCAAGGAGCTCCTAGTCAAACCTGAAATCATCACCCCTAAATCCGGTGGTCGGGTCATGAGTCTGCAAGACCCATTCAGCAAGATGAGCAAGTCCGATACCAATGCCAAGGCGACCATCTCCCTCCTAGATGATCCTAAGACCATCCTGAAGAAGATGAAGAGTGCCGTCACCGACTCGGTTGGCCAAGTCAATTACGACCGTGAAAATCAACCGGCTGTCAGCAACTTGCTGGATATTTTCTCTGCTTTTTCTGGCCGTTCGATTGACTCTCTGGTGGCTGAATATCACGAGGCTGGCTATGGGACCTTTAAGCAGGCTATTGCCGACAGTATTATCGCGACCCTAGAGCCAATCCAAGCGGAATATCACCGTCTCTTGACTTCTAGCACCCTAGACGACATCCTGGCCGACGGAGCTAAGAAGGCCAACGAACAGGCTAACAAGGTCCTAGCGCGGATGGAGAAGGCAATTGGCTTGACTTATCGCTAAAATTTGTGCTACAATTTTATATGTAGTAGATTGTTTTAATTATCAATAAATAAAAGGAGGTGACCCAAAATGGAATATGTAACTGATGTCGCTAAAGAACTCGAACAAGTTGTTGCCCAACTTAAGAATAAGCACATTCGGATGACGCCACAACGTCGCGCCATTCTGTCCTATATGATTCAAACGCACAATCACCCTACCGTGGAAGAAATCTACCATGATCTCTTACCTGATTGGCCAAGCCTTAGTCTTGCGACCATCTATAATAACCTGTCTTTCCTAGTCAAAGAAGGTTATGTCAATGAGATGAAATTCTCTGATGTCACCAGTCGTTATGACTACATGGGCCTAAATGGCTACAACCATCAGCACATTATCTGTGAACGCTGTGGGAAAATTGCGGACTTCGCTATGACTAAGTTCCCAGATCCAACCGAAGACGTCCATAAACAAACCGGCTATACAACCAACCGGACTAAAGTCGAAGTTTACGGTGTCTGCCCAGACTGCCAAGGTCGCATCCGCGCCTGGTAATCACAGACGAAATCAAATGACGAGGACTGAGTCCTCGTCATTTTTGTATTCATAAAGCCAAAGGCAAGGGGCATTCCCTTGCCTTTTTGTTTTGTGCTACCAGGTCATACGGGACCGCGACATGGTCCGTAGGGCGCGGTTGTAGTTGACGGCTGGTTTGAAGCCACTTTGGTCTGTTGGCAGCGGATTGAGTCGTGCTTCCTCCAACTCTGGCAGACTGTCGACACGGCCTGACAGATAGTCCTTCAAGCGCCAAATGACCGCTTGCGTCCGAGCCATCAGCCCACCAATCCGATATTCTAAGATTTCCAAGCCGAATGGGTTGGCTTCTTGTAACCAGACTTGACGACGACTTTGCAGGACACGGTCATAGTCCGCAATCAGTTGTGGCAAGCGACCGTGAACGAGGTCAGCTAGCGTCTGACGGTCGTGGGCATGATAGGCCTGCCAGATTAAGTAAGGCAGGTTCCATTTGTTAGCCAAGCAGAGGGCATAGTCGCTATAGAACTGGTTGACAGCTGGATTGCCACCCTCCATAGCGTCGAAGTCAACGGCCAATTTGGCCATACGAGCCCCATAGTCCACATCCATGGACTCAATTTGTGGCATAAACATTGGTAGTAGCAAATCTTGATAGAAGAAGTATTTAGAAGGCGTCACATCAATGCCTGCTAATTGATCCCATTCTGGCAACAAGTCTAATTCCCCTTGCTTGAGCCAGTCGGATAAGGATAAGCCGGTGAAGAAGCTTAGCCATTGGCTAAACTCCTCTTCTACATAGTCAGCATGGCTGTCTAGGTAAGAATAGAGGACCAGGCCGAAGACGGCCACTTCAAATGGTGACTCAGAACTATCGTCACCCCAGGCGGTCGCCATGACTTCCTGGATGCCGGTTTGGCGAGCCGCTTCTAGGCCGGCTAGGCTAGCCACCAAGGTCTTACGGTGGTGCGGTGTGTAACCCGTCCAACGCCAGGCCCCGCCAGCAAAGCTGACTTGAGCCCCTAAACTACGACGTTGGGCGATTTTATCCAAGTAAGCTTGGGTGGTGTGTTGGTAGTAATCCCAGTACATGAGGCTGATGCCCTCAGGAATGTCGATTTTCTCGTCTTCTCCCACTTGGTTATACCAAGAGAAGAACATGTCATCCCAAATGATTGGTTCTAGGTCATAGCGGTCACAGAGGGTCTTCATACGGGCTAGGTGGTCCAACATAATGTCAGTCTTGGCTCGCAAGCCCACTTGATCCAGATAATGGCCTCGCCCTAGGTCATAGGCTTCATCCATGCCTAAGTGAATGCGCTTGGTTGTAAAACAAGAAGAGAGAGAGGCCAACATTTGGTCGATTAAGGTATAGGTCTCTTCCCGCCCTACGTGGAGGACGTCAGCCAGATCTGCATATTGACTGTTAATGTGCTCCCATTGGAAGAACTGATTGAGGTGGGCCAAGGTCTGCACACAAGGCACCAATTCAATACCCAAGTCCTGGGCGTAAGCATCCAATTCACGCAAATCGGCCTGGCTATAACGGCCTCGGAAGGCCCCAAAATAAGGTTGCTCCGGAATTTCATAGACATCTTCCATATAGAGCATATACCAAGTGTGGCCTAAGACGGCCAAGCGTCTTAAGAGGGACTTAACATAGTCCACCTTGGCAACGGCATTGCGGGAGTTATCCAACATGAGGCCATTGCGGCTGAAGCTAATGGGCTGACTAAAGCTGCTAGTCTGGCCGGCTTGCTGGCGCATATTCCAGAGGGCCAAGCCATGGAAGAAATGCGGTAGGTCAGGTGCCACAATGAGGACGCCCTCTCCTTGGTCGGATACTTCTAACTTGCCCGCCGGGCCCGCTTGATAGTCAACCAGGCGGCCATCAGGCGCTAGGGATAGGTCTAATTCTGCTTCTAGACGCTGAACCTTGTCGCGCAAGGCTGCCTCTTCAATCCAAATCTTAGTCATAATACTTACCCTTTCTTAAGGCGATAGGTCTTGATTTCATAAGGGGCAATCAGCCTAGAGGTCTCTTCTAGAGCCTCTTCTAAGAGGTTGACCGATTGCAACTTGCTAGGTAGGTAAGGCGCTAGGTCTAGCGTCTCTGAGGCATGGCTGACCAGGCGGAGGATCCAATCTTGGCTATCGTGGGCCTGCTTGAAGGCCGTCACCTCGATGCCTCTTGGCAGGTCATTGACCTTGACTGGGCTATCTTGCCAGTCAGCCAAATCTTGGCCTAGGCTGGCTTGCTTGACCAAGAGTGGGATGAAGATGGAAGCCCCGGTCGCAAAGCTTTGGCTTAACTGATCTTGGCCTTGCCAGAATTGGAGGTAGGCACTGGCTTCGTAATCGCCCAGGCATTGAGCTTCCGGTGTTGGGAAGTAACCCCAGTCACCTAATTCACCGGTGCAACGCAAGCAGGTCAGATAGAGATAAGTCGCTTGGTCGTCGACGGTCACTTCATATTCAGGTAGCCCCTGTACGCTCAAGGTCAAACCTTGACTCTCCCCAATGGCCACATTGCGGTGCAAGGCTTGTGGGTTGCTTGGGTTACGCCATTCAGGCGCCACATGGTTAGAGCGCCAGAGCCATTCATAGGCGGAGTCGACAAAATGGCGGTCCGTGCGCTCAGGCAGCTTGAAGCCCAGTCGTACTCGGTGATCCAAGACCTCATTGTGCCCTTCTAGACGGATGGCCAGGCCCCGTGATTGAGGGGTCAGGCTATAGGTCACGAAGATTTCAACCGGCACGGTCTCAGACGCCCGGCCAATTTGGCGTTCGACCACATCAATGACTTGTTTTTGTGCCTCTAATAAGGCATAGTCAGCCGAAACTGGCACTTGAAGTTGATAGCCTAAGACCAGATGATCGGCCAAGCCATCACGGATGACCCGGCTGCTAATCAGAGCATCAGCTTGGGTCAAAGGTTGACCCAAGGATTCGCGGAAAATATATTCATTTCCCACATCTCCGGTCTCTTCTAAGAGCCCTTGATCTTCATAAACCTTGCCGGTCACCTTATCGGTGATAGTAACAGAGCCATTGGCTGCAAGGGCTACTTTGAGGTAGTCATTTTCGATGACCTCCTTGTCTTGGGCCCCACCTTCTAGTTCCAGGTCCTCTGTCTTAGGCACTAAGTAGTACTCAGCCAAGGACATGGCAGGTACAGTGGCTAGCCATTCCACTTCTAATTCACGTGCGAAGTAGGCACGGCGGAAGCGGTCATCTGGTAGGTCATAGTCGAAGTTAGCCCCTAGGTCTACAATGGTGGCAGGCACGACTTGGCCTTGGCCATCCACTAATTGATAGTCTTCAATGGCTAATTCGGCCATGCGTTGATAGGCTTCTTTAACCGGATATTGACTGAAGAAGGCCCGGTCTAAGACGACTTTGCTGACTAGACGTCCTTCCTTGAGGCAATTGCTTGGGTTCCAGACCTGCAAGACATAAGGTTGGTCTGGCAAACGATTTGGCGCCTTGACCTGCTGAGCCAAGAAGTCTAGGATGCCCCGCACCAAGGTCTGGCTAGCCGCCTCGACGGCTTCAAAACGTGACACCATGCCCCGATGAACTTCGTCAATACTACAGCCACAAATGCTGTCATGAGGGTAGTTCTGCAAGAGGGTCTTCCAGATAAAGTCAATTTTATCGCTTGGGTAGACGTAGCCGTAGCGGCTAGCTAAGGTAGCCAAAGGCTCTAGAACTTGCTCCAAGTAGTCAGACAGACGAGCTGAATACTGCTTGAGGTAGAGACGGGAAGAAGCGGTATTGGCCAAAGTATACCAACCATCCGTTGCTTGCGAACGTAGTTCCCCTTCCACCACACTTAATTGTGGTTGATTACTTGCTAGACTCGCTTCTAGGGCTTCTTGATAGAGGGTAAAGTTAGAGTGGATAAATTCATAGTCTGGGTAGAGCTGGTTGGCCAAGGCAATGGCTTGGGACAGATCAGTCTGAGCGGGTTGATGGTCGCAGCCATTGAGCATGAGCAACTGGTCAGAGACCGCATAGCGCTCAGCATCGGCTAATTTCTTGTCCCAGAAGACTTTGGCTTGCTCAGGCTCAGCAGGGATTTCATTGCCGTTACTATACCAGTTAGCGAAGAGAATCCCCAGGACATCCGAGCCATCTGGACTCTTCCAGGTCAGCTCTGAGAAGGCCGACTTGAAGCTGCCTTCTTCAAAGGTCTGGTTGTCAAAGCCCGTTGGTTTGACCCCGCGACCAAAGGCCGCCACAGACATGCCCATACCTCGGGTAATTTGTGGGGTTTGGCCGGTTAGGCCGAAGGTGTCCGGATAGTAACCTAATTGTTCGCCCTTAACCCCCCAGCGTTTGAGATCCTGATAACCAATCAGACCGTTACGTACGGTTGCCTCGCCACTAATCAGGAAGGCATCCTGCAAGATATAGAAGGGCCCAATCCGTAATTTGCCGGACTGAACGGCCGTCTTAAGGCGCGCTTCTTGGTGGGGACGAATTTGTAGATAGTCGTCCAAGGTGATGGTCTGGCCATCCAGGTGGAAGTAACGGTAGTCTGGATCTGTGTCGAATAGGTCTAGGACTTGATCAATCAAGTCGACTAAACGTAGGTGGTGTTCTTCAAAGGGAAGATACCATTCCCGATCCCAGTGGGAGTGAGAAATGATATGAACGGTTTTCTTGCTCATTTTATTGCCTCATGTCTTTCTAGCGTTTAACGCGAATATCGAAGTAGTCTAAGAGGAGTTCGCAGAACATCATATTAGACCAGGAGAACCACTCCCGGGTGTAACGACTGTCATCGTCCACGTGGAAGGATTCGTGCATTTGGTTGGTGCCGGCGTCCGTATTGACCAGCAAGTCTAAAATCCGAGCCTTCTCTGCCTTATGGCTAGTCGTTAAGCCTTCCATAGAGAGCGAAATAGGCCAGATATATTGATCCCAGGTATGAGAGGAGCCCAAGCCACTGGCTAATTTGCCACTGTAGTAGTAAGGGTTCTCTGGCGACAAAACGGTCTGGCGTGTGGCCACATAGATCGGATCATCTTCTGAACAGAAGCCTAGGTAAGGCAGGGAAAGTAAGTTTGGCACATTGCCATCATCCATGATGCTGGCATTGCCTAAACCATCCACTTCGTAAGCATAGACTGCTTGACCTTGGGCGTTTTGAATGATCCCATAACGCTCAATGCCGGCCTGGATTTCAGCCTTAAGGGTAGCCGCTAGCTGGATTTCTTCTTGGCTCAAGCCCAGGAATGGCGCCAATTCTGCCACATAGCCCAAGACCACACTGGCAAATTGGTTAGAAGGCACCAGGTAGTGGTAGGTACAGCGGTCATCACTTGGCCGGAAGCCAGACCAGGTCATGCCGGTGTAGCCAACGGGTGAGCCCTTGCCATCAAAAGGCAGGGTGTCTTCTTGGCGATCGGTGTCACGCACAAAGCGATAAGGACTAGACCCTTCATGGTCTTGCTCTGTGCGCCAGAGGTTTAGAATGGTCACCAAACCCTTGCGGACAGTCTCTGTTAAGTGGTCGGTCCGGCCACTATTGACATAGAGTAGGTAGGCTAATTGAATGGCATAGGCCAAGCTATCAATTTCGTATTTGCGCTCCCAAATCCAATCATTCATTTGTGTATGGTCGGTCGCTCCGTGGCCTTGGCCATTTGGTTCTTTGTTGAAGGCATTGGTATAAGGGTCAATTAAGATATAGCCAAATTGGCGCTCGACTAAACTGGCAATCATGTCGTAGATGTCCTCGTGCTCCTTGGCTAAGACTAGGTAAGGCCGCACTTGTGCGGTCGAGTCACGCAGCCACATAGCCGGGATATCCCCAGTTACCACGAAGGTGCTGCCGTCTTCTAGGCGTTCGATGGTGGTCTCTAGGGTATTTAAGAAGCACTCATGAAAGACCTCAGCCCAACGGGGATTGACTGCCCGGGCTTGATCACAAATCTTTTCCATATATTTTTTTAATTCAGTTGATACTGGCATTGCCATTTTTCTTCCTCCTCATCACGAATCGAGTCTCCTCTATCCTCTATTATTGCTAAGCGCTTACCTTAAATCAAGTCTTGTCACAGACTTCTCTATTTTTTGCTAAAACAACTATAATTTGTTAATATAAGCCCCTCAGAAAAACAGTAAAAAACCCCGCGAAAGCCTTTCCTTTGTGCTATACTAAGTTTAGCAGCTGATAAGGAGGTTCCCATGGCTGATTCTACTATTCCATCTTTCCTGCGGCCCACCAAGAAGTCTAGTCTCTTAGTGTTGGCCCTCTATACCTTTGGTTTTAGCTTTTTGATGCCAGATGCGGGAAGCCTCTGGTCTGATTACGGCCAAATTTTAAGTAAACAAAGCTACCTAATGACTGATTTTACGGCCATGGGTATGGCGGCTACTTTCTTCAATGTGGCTTGCCATTTTGTCATTGCCTACATTCTCATGTACACTAACACCCGTTCACGCCTTAATGGTCTGCAAGTGGCAGCCGCCGGTATCTTTGCTGGCCATGCCCTCTTCGGGACCCATGTCTTGAATATCCTGCCTATTATTTATGGGGTCTACCTCTATAGTCGCTGGACCGGCCAATCCTTCGGTTCCTTGACCACGGTCAGCCTCTTCGCCACTTCGGCGGCGCCTTTTATCTCCTTCTGGGCCATCGCCCCTGGACTGTCCTGGTGGTCGCTAATTTTGGCAGCCCTGATTGGGACTGGCGTTGGCTTTATCTCGGCGCCTTTGGCTGAGCAATACCTCAAGTTCCACCAAGGCTTTAACCTCTATAACTTTGGCTTCGCCATGGGTATCATCGCCATGTTCGGGACCATTAGCTTCCGCTACTTCAAGCTGGAGGCGCCTAGCCTCAGCATCCTCAATCAAGAGCATCATGGCCTCTTAGTCCTCTATCTACTGGGCATCTTGCTAGGGCTCTTTGGCCTAGCAGCCTTCAAGTGGACAGAAGTCAAGACCAACTATGGCAAACTCTTGCGCCGGGCCGGGCGGACACCGGATGACTTCCTGGCTCACTTTGGCTTCGGGACAGCCGCCTTCAATATGGCCCTTAACGGTAGCCTCTACTTGCTGCTGGCCCTGGCCTTGGGTGTCCAATTCAATGGCCCTATCCTAGGGGGCATCTTAGGGGTCATGGGCTTCTCCGCCTTCGGTAAGCACCCACGTAACTGCCTGCCTATCTCAGCCGGCATTCTGCTAGCTGCCTTATTGCTAGGCCAAGATCCCGCCCAATCCACCGTTTGGGTGCCTATCTTATTCGGGACCACCCTAGCGCCAATTGCTGGACATTATGGCATCATTTATGGTGCAGTCGCAGGCTTTTTGCATTATAATGTAGTGAGTATGGTCTTTAGCTTACACGCAGGCATGAGCCTCTATAACAACGGCTTTGCGGGTGGCTTTGTCGCCGCCTTCCTGGTACCCATCTATGATACCCTGCGCAGCAACCATCACGCCTATGATGATTAGAAGGAGCTCCCTATGAATATCGAAAAACACAAAGCAACGCGTATTATGAAGGAGATTGTTTCCTATTTCCTAGACAATGGCCTCAATGATTTTAACCTGGACTTTAAGGCTAGCAACCAAGTCATTGAAATGACCGTCCAAGCGCCCTGTCAGGCCGAACCCGCTAGCTTCCAAGAGCTACTCAAGGATCTGCAAAGCCCGCGGGAGATCGAAGTGGACGAATACTTCAATGCCCTCCTGGGTAGTCACTGCACCGGCCATGACTACAGCTTCCTGGGTAAGGCCATTGATGAAGCCCAGGGTGGCTTCCAAGATGGCGTCTTGACTCTTACCATCAGACGATACAAAATCAAATAATTTAGTCACTAGTAGAAAGGATTGTTTCCCCCATGGAATTTCTCCGCATGCCAGCTTATCAACTCTTCTTACATCCGATTACGGGTGGTGCCATCTGGGGCTATGTGCTCGCCATGATTTATCTGCGCTATGTCCGTCGCTTCCCACAATACAAACCGCACTTCTATGGTGCCTTGGCTATCTTGATTTATGTGGCACCTCTCTTCTTAACCCAGCACATCAGCATCACTCATGGTGTGACCTGCGGATTGGCCTATGTCCTGACCCGTCTCTATGACTATGATCGGTCACAAGTTGCTAGCTAAATGAGATAGAAGCTCCCCTTGGGGGCTCTTTTTTTGTGACTGACCTGATAAGGTTTGAGGCAAAAATATTTTGGGGCATTTTAACTTTATCTCAAGATTTTTTTGGCTATCTATTGATATGGCGGCAGTTATAGGTATCTCTATAAACTTCTTGGTTTTCAGTTTTTTGATGCGAGTTGTGGTTAACCACAACTCGATGCCAAATATTGATTAGCAAGATTGTTTTGATTTGGAATTATCGTCTATCCGTTCTGCGTGTCTTTGGTTTTTAAACCTAAACTAGCTATCTGACAGCGCCAGTCTTCCGCATTGCTAGGCTAATTTCAACAAAAATTATTTTGGCCATTTTACATTTCTCACTATATTATTCCGGGACTTATTGATCTCACAGCAATAATAGACACCACCATCACTTTCTTGTTTTTCAGTATCTTTATGCGAGTTGGGGTTAACCCGAACTCGGCGTAAAATGTTGAAAAGCAAGATAATTAAATTCTCGGTGTTTGTGGCGAGAACTCGTGATTGTCTTTCGGCATTTAAACCTAAAGCAGGCATTGGGAGCTGGACCGGCTCTAGCCTGGCCAGGCCAGTCTTCCAACAGATTTCTCGCCGTCTAACTCTCTCTTTTGTCCCAAACATGAGCCTTGTCTCCGCTAAAAATACTTGGGCTAGTTTAAGTTTCTCAGTGTTTTCTACACTCTCCTATTGATATAGAGGCAATAAAATCCCTTCCTATGACTTTCTTGCTTGTCAAGATTACCCACCCAGTTCTGGTTAACCCGAACTGGGCCTAAAATGTTGAAAAGCAAGATGACGACAGCCCGCCCTCCATTCTCCTAGCAAGCCTTCCTTTTCTTTCCTTGAAGGTCCTGAATCTTCAAGGTATAATGATAGAGACACTGATAGAAAGGAATCGCCTGCTATGATTCTACTACAAGCCAATGACCTGGCTCGGCGCTTTGCCGATGACACCCTCTATGAAGGGGTCTCCTTCAATATCCAAACTCAAGACCGGATTGCCCTAGTGGGCCGTAATGGGGCCGGCAAGTCCACCCTGATTAAGCAAATCATGGGCGAGGAGCCTATCTCGGACGGTTCCATCACCAAGGCCAAGGGCCTAAAAATCGGCTACCTAGCCCAACATGTTCGGACCGAATGGAACGACAGCCTGTCCATCTGGGATACCATGCTAGCGGTCTTCCAGGAGACTTTGGCCTTGCGCCAGACAGCCGAAGAGGCCGCCATGCGACTAGCTGAGCTGTCTGATGACACCCAAGCGCCAGCCTACCAGGTTGCCTTGGAGCGTTACGACCAACTCCAGGAAGCCCTAACCCAGCGCAATGCCTATGCTATTGAGTCCGATATCCGGACCGTTTTACACGGTTTTCGTTTCTACGAAGCCGACTATGCTACGCCGGTCAGCCAATTGTCCGGGGGACAGCGGACCCGCTTGGCCCTGGCTCGCATCCTACTCATGGACTATGACCTACTGATTCTGGACGAGCCGACCAACCACTTAGACATGACCACCCTAGCCTGGCTGGAAACTTACCTGACTGGCTACAAGGGCGCCCTCCTCCTGGTTTCCCACGACCGTTATTTCCTGGATAAGGTGGTCAACCAGGTCCTGGAACTGCGCCATCATCGTCTCCACACCTACAAGGGCAATTACAGCTACTATGTGGAAGAGAAGGCCCTGCGTCTGGCCGCTGAAGAGAAGGCCTATGCCGCTCAACAAGCTACCATTCAAAAACTCGAAGACTTCGTCCAACGTAACCTGGTTCGGGCTTCAACGACCAAACGGGCCCAAAGTCGTCGCAAGCAGTTGGAGAAAATGGACCGCCTAGACAAGCCAAAACAAGACAAGCAGGCGCCCCGCATCCAGTTCCTGGCAGCTAAGGACTCCGGTGAAGATGTCCTCGCCGTCGACCATTTGGCGGTGGGCTATGAGGCAACGCCTGTCGCCCAGGACCTCAACCTCCAGGTCCGGCGCCAAGATGCCATCGCCCTAGTGGGGCCTAACGGGGTCGGCAAGACCACCCTGCTCAAGACTCTGATTGGCCAACTACCTGCCCTGGCGGGGACCTATCGCTTTGGCGCGGGTGTCCAAATCGGCTACTACGACCAGAACCTGGTCTTGCCTGACGAGCATTTGACCGTCTTAGAAACTCTCTGGCAGGCCCATGACACCACCGACGAGAAGGTCATTCGGACCATTCTAGGTAGCTTCCTCTTCTCGGGCGATGATGTCCTCAAGAAGGTCTCCATGTTGAGCGGGGGCGAGAAGGCCCGGCTCAGTCTAGCCCTGCTAGCCACCGAGCACGATAACACCCTGATTCTGGACGAACCGACCAACCACTTGGATATCGACAGCAAGGAAGTGCTGGAAGATGCCCTGATTGCCTTCGATGGCACCCTGCTCTTCGTCTCCCACGACCGCTATTTCATCAACCGATTGGCGACGCAAGTAGTTGAAGTCACCCCGCAAGGCGTCAAGACCTACCTAGGCGACTATGACTACTATCAAGAGAAGAAGGCCGAAGAAGCCTTAATTGCCCAGAGCCAAGCTAGCGAGGTAAGCACTGAGTCTAGCTCAGCTAATTCAGCTAATCCGGCCCAACAAGACTATCAAGCCATGAAAGAAGCCAAGCGTCAACGTCGCCGCTTGGAAGAAGCCGTGGATCAGGCAGACGCCAGCCACGCCCAATTGGAGGCTCGCATCGCCCAACTCCACGCCCAGATGGAGACGGCGGCCTTGGCCAATGACCAGAGCCAGCTAGCCCAGCTCCACCAAGACCTGCAAGAGGCTGAAGCTGCCCAACTTGAGGCCTTAGAAGCCTGGGAAAGCGCCAGCCTGGCCTTGGAAGACTTCCTAGCCTAAGTTTAGCATTTGCCCAATATATCATATATGATATATCGGGAAATCAAAAAGGCACTGAGACTTAAATCTCAGTGCCTTTTTTCATTGGCTTAAATCGATTTAGTGGCCCTTAGTGCGCAAACTTTGGCCCCCAAGAAGAAAAAATAGCCTAGCTTATAAGAATAAGCCAGGCTTAGCATTGAGGGTCAGTGGACTAAATCTTTTTTGTAAATAAAGCGGATAGGCAGCCGCCCCAATCATGGCCGCATTGTCCCCACAGAGGGATAGAGGCGGAATCAGAACTTCAAGCTCAGGATAGCGACTGGCCAATTCCTCGCTGAGACGCTGACGCAGGCCAGAGTTAGCGGCCACACCCCCGGCCAGAATAAATTGCTTAACTGGATATTGCGCCAAAGCCTTGAGGGTCTTACCTACCAAGACATCGACAACCGCATTCTGGAAGCTAGTTGCCAGATCAGCTGTCACCAGCTCCTGGCCTCTTTGCTTGGCATTATGAACCAGGTTCATAACCGCACTCTTCATACCACTAAAGCTGAAGTCCAAGTTATCTTCTTGCAGCATGGCCCGTGGCACCGGATAGGTGTCCTGACCCTGATGGGCCAAGGCATCCACATGCTTACCGGCCGGATAAGGCAGCCCCAGCAAGCGTCCGACCTTATCATAGGCTTCGCCGACCGCATCATCCTGGGTCTCCCCCACGACTTGATAGCTTGCATGCTCAGGCATGTAAACCAACTCGGTATGGCCGCCCGAAGCAATCAGGGCCAGCAGGGGAAAGGCTAGTGGCTGCCCGATTTGACTGGCATAGATATGGCCGGCCAAATGATTGACCGCAATCAAGGGCTTGTCGTGGACCAAGGCCAAGGTCTTAGCGGCTGTAATCCCGACTAGGAGGGCACCGACTAGGCCCGGCCCCTGGGTGACTGCAATGGCATCAATGTCCTGCCAAGTGACGCCTGCTTGTTCTAAGGCCAGACGGGTCACCTGACTAATTTGTTCCACATGGTGGCGGCTGGCGACCTCTGGCACCACCCCGCCAAAGCGGATATGGCTTTGGACCTGGGAAGCCACCACATTGGCTAAGATGGTCTGGCCGTCCTCGACGATGGCCACACTGGTCTCATCGCAAGACGATTCAAAGGCCATAATCCGAACTTTTTGACTCATGAAGGCTCCCCCTCCTTTTCTGATCGACTTAGTAATTTTTGCATAATGACCGCATGATCCACCGGATTTTGATAGTAACGCGGCCGAACGATTAAGGTTTCAAAGCCGACCTGCTGGTAGAGGCCCAGGGCCGCTGTATTAGCCTGGCGCACTTCCAAGAAGACATGGCGGATGCCCCGATGGGTTAGTTGATTTAGGACGAAATCCAGGAGCTGGCGCCCCAAGCCCTGGCCCCGTAAATCGGGTTGGATATAGACTAGGTTGAGGGTGGCTTCATCCAAGACATGGTGGAGGCCGACATAGCCCAGGACCTGATCATGGTCTAGCAGCAGGTAATACTCGGCCTGGTCCAGTTGGAAGTCGTCCCGACTCTGAGCCTCATTCCAGTGCAAGGCCTGATTGCCTTCAATAATAACCTGACGGAAGGCCTCGGGTAGTTGGGCGCCGGTGAAGGGCACCACCTGATAATGTTTGCTGTCCATGCCGACACCTCCTATTGCTGACAGTCGTAGACCATGAAGAGGGCGTCCTCCTGCATGGTGTGGTAGTAGTTGGGCACTAGGTGTTCAATTTCAAAGCCTAGCCCCTGGTAAAGGGTTTGAGCAGCCTGGTTGGTCGCCCGGACCTCTAAGGTCACCCGCCGGCTACCAATTTGGCTGACGCAACGACACCAGCGTTGCACCAAGCGACGGGCATAGCCCTGGCGCCGAAAGCGAGGGTGGATGAAGAGATGGCTGATGTGGGCGGTCTTTTGCTGGCAACGGCCAGAAATCAGGCCCTGGATATGGCCATCAATTTCTAACACCCAGTAGATGGCATAGAGATTATAACGGAAGTCGGTCCGGAAATCCTTGAGGGTCCAGGCCAGAAAACCGTCGTAGCAGAGTTCTTCCAAGGCCACTAGCTCAGGCAAATCCTCTTCGACTAATTGACGTAAGTAAGCCCCCGCGCCCAAGGGTTGGGGCGGGAACTGGCTGATGTCAAGCGCCGCATGACGCTTAGGTGGCGTCTGACTCGCTTGCTCAGGCTTGTGGCCTAGCACCCGCTCCTGCCAGAACTCACGAATAATAGTGGATAAGTGCTGCATGGTCGACACTGGTGCCTCCTTCTTTGGCTAGCCATTCCTGTTCCGCTAGGGTCAAATGGCCATAGACAGGCTCCAAGAGGGCCGGCTCTGCCACCCGCTCATGGGCGACTTGCTGGAACTTGTCGGTATGAGGATAGGCGGTCCAACCTTCCAGGGTCTTGAGGCTGACATCTGGCAAGGCCTGGCCAAAGGCCTCAGCAAATGGCGCCAGATTCTGGCCAATCATCACGACCTGGGCTCCGGCCTGCAAATGCTGGCGGGCTTTACTAGTCAGCCAAGTCTGCCAATCGGCATGGCAATCCCCTGCCACCGCCACCAGCCCTTGGTCTGT
This sequence comes from uncultured Abiotrophia sp., assembly GCA_965245735.1. Classification (GTDB taxonomy): domain Bacteria; phylum Bacillota; class Bacilli; order Lactobacillales; family Aerococcaceae; genus Abiotrophia. The sequence continues at coordinate 24,493 of CBDFAX010000025.1, forward strand.
CTGCTGATAGAGGGCCGTGTAGGCTGACAAGCGGCGGGCATCCATGAGGGGAATAATGTAGTCCCCTACAGGAACGCTGGCTTGCGCTGCTAGCAGGGCTAGGGAAGACATCTGATAGAGGGCCAGATCCAGACTGTCCGCCCAGGTTTTAGCCAGAGTCACCCCAATCCGCACGCCGGTATAAGATCCGGGTCCTACCCCCACATAGAGGCTATCCACGGCTTGGCGGTCCACATTGCAATCCTCCAGCAATTGGGCCACAACCGGCACCAAACGCTCCCCATGCTGTTTGCCAGCCGCTAAGCTGGTATGTCCTAGCACCCGGTCCGCATCATCTATGACTGTCACTGACAGTGCCTCCGTCGCCGTATCTAATGCAAGCTTGGCCATGCCGCTCGCCTCCTTCTCTGATTTATCACCTATCTATTTTAACACAATGTGACCAGCAACTGAAGAGGCCAGAAGCTAGAAAACCAGCCTTTTGCCCTCTCTCGTCAAGCCATAAGAAAAAGCGTTGGAGCCCTCAGGCTACCAACGCTTTTTTTATCTACTCAATCAATAGACTAGCTTATTTTACTTGTGCTGCTAAAGCATCGTGAACAAATTGTACTTCGGTCCCGATAATGACTTGCACGTTCTTTTTGTTAAGGACACGCGTTGCAACAGCACCGGTAGATTTGATCTTAGCTTCGTCAACCTTGCTAGTGTCAGCTAGGGTTAAACGTAAGCGAGTAGCACAGTGGTCAGTTGCTTCAATGTTGTCCTTGCCACCTAAACCTTCAATTAATAAAGGAATGTTGAAGTCGCTAGCTTTAACGGTCATGTTAGGATCATTTTCAGTAGACTCGTCATCTTCACGGCCTGGTGTAGTGAAGTTGAATTTCTTGATTAAGAAGTCGAAGACCAAGAAGTAAACAACGAACATTACCACACCTAAGACAATCAAGAGCCAAGGATTGTTAGCCATTGGCAAGCGGCTAGTTAAGATAAAGTCAATCAAACCTGCACTGAAGTTGAAGCCTGCAGTGGCATGTAACAAGGCTGCAATTGTCAAGGATACCCCTGTTAAGACTGCGTGCACCAAGTAAAGAACAGGTGCTAAGAACATGAAGGCGAATTCAAGTGGCTCGGTAATCCCTGTTAAGAAGGAAGCCAAAACAGCTGCTACTAAGAGGGCTGCTACAGCTTTTTTCTTGCTGTCTTTGGCATTGCGGTACATTGCCAAAGCGGCCCCTGGTAAACCAAACATCATGACTGGGAAGAAACCAGCTTGGTACATACCAGTTTGACCTAGAACACCAGTGTTACCCCAGAAGTTCCCGATATCGTTAATCCCAGCTACGTCGAACCAGAATACAGCGTTGAGGGCGTGGTGTAAACCAACTGGAATCAAGAGACGGTTGAAGAACCCATAGATACCAGCACCGATTGCACCCAAGCCAACAAATGACTTACCAAAGGCAACTAAAGCGCTGAAGACTGCTGGCCATACGAAGAGCAAGACAAGGGCAGCAAGTGATGCTACAAGACCTGCCATGATTGGCGCAGAACGACGACCGCTGAAGAAACCTAGAGCGGTTGGTAATTTAACATCTTTGAAACGGTTGTACATTTCCCCACCGATGATCCCTGATAAGATCCCGATGAAGGCGTTAGTGCTCTTAGAGAAAGCCAAAGCCACTTCTTCTGGTTTTACCCCTTGTAATTGAGCCACAACATCCTTAGATAGGATAGTCGTGATAATTAAGAAGGCTACCAAACCACTGAGACCGGCTGCCCCGTTCTTGTCTTTGGCTAAACCAACAGCCAAACCAACGGCGAATAAGAGTGGAATTTTGTCGATTAAGACTAAACCTGCTTGAATCAAGAAGACAGCTACTGGGTTGGTCCCGGTTTGGCCTGGAACACCTAAACCAGCAGGGCTAATCCAGTAACCAATCCCCATTAAAATGGAAGCCACTGGTAAAATGGCAACAGGTAGCATCAAAGAGCGACCCATTTTTTGTAAATATGACATCATTGTTTTTTCCTACTTTCTATCTTAATACTGATTGTCCCATACGGAAATAAGTATGCCGCTTCCCTCTAATTGCTAGCGACAAGGCCAGAATATTCTCTGGATCTGGCATGCGTCCGTAGGAACCATCGCCAATGTGATGAATATCTGTACCCACGCGTTTGTTGGCTAGCGCAAATTCGCGAATGGTCCCACTATCGGCACTTTCCTGACTGGTGCCAATGGTTGAGATAACTAAACCGCCCAAGTCCTTGACCTGATCGGCAATCCGCGCCACCTGGTCTTCTCTGACTCCTGGCACGGTCCCCACACTTGGAATCAAGACGCCATCTGCACCTGCTGCCATATAGGCTAACAAATGGGCTTCAGAGACCACCTTCTCGCCGGTCCCGGCACTGTGCATCTTACCTGCAAAGACCAGCCCCTTAAAATGCTGCTTAGCTAGCCGCACCGTGGCTTCAATGGCCTGATGACTAACCCCAGTCGAAGGATTACCCGTCAAGACCAAGAAATCAAATCCCTCTCGGTTAGCGGCTTGGAAGTTCTCTACCGTGGCACGTCGGCCCTCCGGTAGGTCAATCCAATCTTCTAGCGCTTCAGCACTTGGATCAACCGGTTCTAAGTTCAAGCCCATAGGTCTACCGGTTAATTCCTTGAGGTAGGCAATGGGCGCGTCCATTGCAGGCAAACTATGGATAAATTTGGTGGATAGATCATATTCATTCAATAATAGCATATCCGCACTAAATGCCCGCATCATCTCCGCATTGCTGACCCCTTCAATTAGCGGCGCCTTGGTGACTACTGTTTCCGCCAAGATAATACGGCCTTCGCTGGCCTTAATGGCTTGTTTTAGTTCCGCGGCTGTCAAAGTTTTGACCTCACTGGCTGTGCAAGACAACAAACGTTTATGAGCCATGCTTCTCCTCCTTTCCAGATATTTTTTAAACGCATTCATTCATACGTCTTGCCTTCATTATAGTCCTGAAACCCCTTAATGTAAAGCCTTTCCGCCCTAAATTCAGCATATCACTAATTGAGATAAATTTCAGCTTAATTTTGACTGCCATTCTTAAAGGCAACACTTGCGCGATAAAACTATAAGCTATCTAATCCACACTATTATGACACTTTTTTGTCTAGTCTAATTACAAAAAATAAGGTTAGGACAAAATCCTAACCTTATGGGCTTATTGATTAAATTGACTTTGATAGAGCTCGTAATAGAAGCCCTTGGCTGCCAAGAGGCTGTCGTGATTGCCTTGTTCTACAATCTGGCCGTCACGTAAGACCAGAATCTTATCGGCTTCCTGAATGGTCGATAGACGATGGGCAATGACGAAGCTGGTCCGGCCCTCCATCAGACGGCTCATGGCCTTCTGAATGAGGAGCTCCAGACGGGTATCCACTGACGAGGTAGCTTCGTCCAGAATCAGAATCTTAGGATCCGCCAGCAAGGCCCGGGCGATTGTCAGCAGTTGCTTCTGACCCAAGGAAATATTGCTGGATTCTTGGTTCATCTTCATATTGTAACCACCCGGCAAGGTCCGAATAAAGTGGTCTACGTTGGCGGCCTTGGCTGCTTCCACGATTTGTTCGTCAGTAGCGTTTAAGTTACCGAAACGCAGATTTTCCTTAATGGTCCCTTCATAGAGCCAGGCATCCTGGAGCACCATGCCAAACTGCTGGCGCAACTCCTGACGTGGCAAGTCCCGGATATCCAAGCCATCCACCAGAATGGCCCCCTGGGTCACATCATAGAAACGCATAAGCAAGTTAATCAGGGTCGTCTTACCAGCACCCGTTGGCCCGACAATGGCAATCATTTGACCGGGTTCGACTTCTAGATTGAAGTTACGAATCAGAGGCTTATCTTCCTGGTAGTGGAAGGCCACGTCCTGGAAGCTGACCCGTCCTGTCAAAGGCCCTGCCAAATGAGCCTTAGCACTCACCACTTCCTCGGGCGCATCCATCAATTCTACAATCCGGTCCAGGGAAGACTTAGCTGACTGCAAGGCACCTGTCAGCTGGGTGATTGTCTGAATCGGTTGGTTGACCTGCCAGACATACTGGACGAAGGCTTGCAGGTTCCCGATAGTCAGCACCCCTTGCAAGACGGCCAAGCCCCCCAGCAGCGCTAGGAGCAAGTAGGTCATGTGGGATATGAAGCCTACCAGCGGCATGACCATCGAAGACACCATGGTCGCCTTGAAGCCTACTTGTTGTAAATTACGGGTAATGTCATAAAATTCCTGAGCGGATTGTTCTTCCCGGCCATAAAGCTTGATGACATTGAAACCCGTTAGGTTCTCCTGGACAAAGCCATAGAGGCGACCTAAGGCGTCGGCCTGGCCCTTGAAATAAGGCTGAGATAGAACCAAGACCTTCTTAGCCACCCAGTAAGAAAGGGGCATGGAAATGATAACCACCAGGGCGAGGGTAAGATTGAGCCAAATCATCATGGCAATCACCAAACCAAGGGTGAAGACGGCATTGACAATTTGGAGCAGGCTCTGTTGCAAGGCATTAGAAACGGACTCCACATCACCGGTCATACGGCCCAAGAGGTCACCAAATTGATGTTGATCCACATAGGAGACCGGCAGGCGGTTGAGCTTCTGATTCATGGCCTGACGCAGATCCCGAGTAGTCCCTTGGACGGCATTAGTGATGGCCACGTTGGCTAGGTAGGAAGACACCTGATAGGTCAAACCACGGAAGAAGTAGATGACCAGAATCCAGCCAATATAGGCGTAATTAAGGCTAGCGCCCGGCACCTTTTGCAGGATGGCCACACTACCCCGCGAGATTTCTGTCAGGGCCAAACCCCAAATGAAGGGCTCCAAGACGGAGGCAATGTCGCTCACAATGGTCAAGAGGATTGCCCAAAAATAAGACAAGCCATAAGGCTTCATATAAGGCAGGAGGCGCTTGATACTGGATACTTTTTTATTCATCTTACATGGCCTCCTCATCTAGACTGGCTTGCTTGAGCTGAGAATTGGCGATATCACGGTAAATCTCGTTGCTAGCCATTAATTCTTGGTGAGTCCCGCGACCCACGATTTCGCCCTTGTTGAGGACGATGATTTGGTCAGCATTCATAATGGTCCCCACGCGCTGAGCCACAATTAAGACGGCGGCCTCTTGGGTCACTTCCTTGAGCCGCTTACGCAGTTGGGCGTCAGTCTTATAGTCCAGGGCCGAGAAGGAATCGTCGAAGATATAGATATCAGGACGCTT
>CBDFAX010000026.1:0-26970 GCA_965245735.1 uncultured Abiotrophia sp.
AGTCAATCATTTAGTTTCTATGACGGGTTATAGGGCTCAGCTATAGTGGAAAGGGGGATTCTGACAAGGTTCCAGCCTTCTCCCAGCGAGCCAGTGGTCCACTCTCCAAAGTGGACCACTGGCTCACAACTTTTCCGGCCTTTTGACCCGGTTTCAGCCCTCTCCCGGGGAGCTAGTGGTCCACTCTCTAAAGTGGACCACTGGCTCACGACTTTCCGGGCTTTTGACCTGGTTTCTGCCCCTTCCCGAGGAGCTAGTGGTCCACTCTCCAGAGTGGACCACTGGCTCTCACCTTTTCTGGGCTTTCGACCCGGTTTCGGCCTTCTCCCAGGGAGCTAGTGGTCCACTCTCCAAAGTGGACCACTGGCTCACACCTTTTCCTAGCTTCAGGCCTAGTCTCGCCCCACGCCACACAAAAAGCCCGGGCTAGGCCCGGGCGGTCACAATTCCTAAAATTGCTTGAGCGCTCTTGGCGTTGGGCCAGACGCTATTCCTAAAATTGCTTGAAGCGGTCTTGGCGTTGGGCCAGGCGCTCTTGGGCCGTTTTTTGGCCTAGTTTCTTAAATTCGCGCTTGATCAAGTGGCTGAGGCGCTCTAAGAGGACGTCATTTTCCACTGGCTTGGAGTTGTAGGTCTCGGGCACGATGCGGTCGATGACCTTCAAGTCCAAGAGTTCAGTCGCCGTCAATTTCATCATGTCGGCGGCCTTGCCGGCTTGTTTGGCGTCTTTCCATAAGATTGAAGCGAAGCCTTCAGGCGACAGAATAGAATAAATGGCGTTCTCTAGCATCCAGACTTGGTCGGCTAGGGCCAGGGCAATGGCACCGCCGCTGCCGCCCTCGCCTAGAATAATGGCGATGGTCGGTACGGTCAGTTCACTCATAAGCAGCAAGGAAGAGGCAATGGCTTCCCCAATCCCATTTTCCTCGGACTCAGGCGAACAGAAGGCGCCGGCCGTGTTAATGAGGGTCAGGATGGGCCGGCCGAATTTCTCGGCCTGCTTCATCAGACGCTGGGCCTTGCGGTAGCCAGCAGGACTGGCTGAACCGAAGTTGCGCTTGATGTTTTCCTTGGTGGTCTTGCCCTTTTGAATACCGATGATGGTCATGGGCTGGTCGTCCACCAGGCCGACACCGCCGATAATGGCCGCGTCATCGCCCATAATGCGGTCGCCATGACACTCGATAAAGTCGTCGCCACAGAGGGCGCCAATCACATCCGAGGTGGAGATACGCTTAATGTCGCGGGCTTTTTGGACAATTTGATAAGCCTTCATTCAGCCTTCCCTCCCTCGTGAATGGTCAAGAGTTGCGCCAGCATCCGCTTTTGGCGGTCGCGGGGCACGATTTGGTCGATAAAGCCGTAGCCTAGGACGGTCTCAGCCGCCTGGAAATCATCAGGCAAAGGCTTGCGCAGGGTCTGCTCGATGACCCGTTTGCCGGCAAAACCGACCGTGGCATCGGGCTCGGCCAGGATGACATCGCCTTGCATGGCGAAGCTGGCCGTAACCCCACCGGTCGTCGGATGGGTCAGAACCGCGCAGTAGAAGCCGCCGGCCGCCGAATGACGGGCTACGGCTTGGCTGACCTTGGCCATTTGCATGAGAGACAGGATGCCTTCCTGCATGCGGGCCCCACCAGAAGCGATATAGAGCACTACCGGCAGGCCTTGGGCCGTCGCCAGGTCAAAGAGCTGGACCAGCTTCTCCCCTACGGCCGTCCCCATGGAAGCCATGACGAAGCGGCTATCCATGACGCCTAGGGCCAAGGCATGGCCGTCCAGGCGGGCTGTCCCGGTCACGATAGCCTCCTTAAGACCAGTCGCTTCCTGCAGCTTGGCTAATTTTTCAGAATACTTAGGAAAACCTAGCGGATTGTCATTCCAGAGATCAGCGTTGATTTCTTGGAAGCTACCTTCATCCACTAGCCAGTCAATCCGCTCCATAGCCGGAAATGGCAAATGGTGGTGGCAGTGCATGCAGCAGTAGTCCTCAGGCTTCTGCTTGGTGAAGTAGACCTTGTGGCACTTAGGGCAGCGGGCCATCAAATCATCTGGGATTTGGGCGACCTTATCCGAATATTTTGCTACGGCGTCCGCATTCAGTTGAATGGTTTTATTACGACGAAATAATGCCATTTACTAGGCCTCCTCTGTTGCTTCAGCCTCTTTCTGGAAGTCCAGCCAGGCTGGCATGAAGCTTTCTTCTAACCACTTGGTGTGGTACTCATCCGCTTGGATGTGGGAATCTGCCACCATGGCTTCTAGCAGTTCCACGTTAGTTACCAGTCCATCCACGGCCACTTCATAGAGGGCCCGTTCCATGAGTCGGAAGGCCGCCTCACGAGTCGGTTGGTGGACAATGATTTTAGCAATCATGGAATCATAGAAAGGTGGCAAGGTGTATTGAGGGTAGATCCCAGACTCCACCCGCAAGCCCATACCGCCAGACGGTAGGACTAGCTGCTTGATGTGGCCAGCAGCCGGACGGAATTGGTGGAGCGGATCTTCCGCATTTAAACGGCACTCAATGGCAAACCCTGACAAGACAATGTCCTCTTGTTGATAAGAGAGGGGCTGGCCCATGGCGATTTTAATCTGTTCTTGAACGATGTCCACCCCGGTAATCATCTCGGTCACCGGATGTTCCACTTGCAGACGGGTGTTCATTTCCATGAAATAGAACTCGCCATTGTCCGCCAAGAGGAACTCGATGGTCCCGGCATTGGTGTAGCCAATGGCCGAAGCGGCCTTAACGGCTGCCCCACAGATAGCCTGACGAGTGTCCTCATCTAGGCAGACAGCAGGCGCAAACTCAATGACCTTCTGGTTATTACGTTGCAGCGAGCAGTCCCGTTCACCCAGGTGGATGACATGGCCATGCTCGTCGCCCAGAAGTTGGACTTCGATATGGCGGGCTGGGTAGATGATTTTCTCGATATAGAGATCTTGGTTACCGTAGACCGACTGGGTTTCGTTCTGGGCTTGGAGGAAGAGGGCTTCAAAATCCTTAGGATCTTCCACCCGGCGCATACCCTTACCGCCCCCACCGTCAGCTGCCTTGATAATCAAGGGGAAGCCAATCTTTTGGGCGATGGCATGGGCTTCTTCTAAGCTATGGACCAAGCCGTCGGAACCTGGCGTGATAGGTACGCCGGCTGCCTTCATGGTGTTGCGGGCATTTTGCTTGTTCCCCATGGCTTCGATAATGTGGCTCTTAGGGCCAATGAACTTGATATTGACCTCTTCACAGAGGGCAACGAAATCGCTACGCTCGGATAAGAAGCCGTAGCCTGGGTGGATGGCGTCAGCCCCCGTCACCATGGCAGCGGACAGAATGGCCACTGGGTTGGCGTAGGAGTCTAAGCCTTTGGCAGGCCCGATACAGATGGCTTCATCCGCTAATTGGGTATGAAGGGCCTCCCGGTCTGCCTCGCTATAGACCGCCACCGACGTAATATTCATTTCGCGCAGGGCCCGAATGATTCGGACTGCAATCTCACCACGGTTGGCGACTAACACTTTTTTAAACATATTATTTTGCTCCGATAATGAAGGTCATTTCTGCTTCCGCAACTTTCTTGTCGCCAACGAAGGCTTGGCCGTAACCAATCCCTGCGTTCTTACGCAATTTGACGATGTCTACTTGGAGACGAAGCACGTCACCAGGTACGACTTTTTGACGGAATTTTACCTTGTTCAAGCCACCTAGGTAAGCGGTCTTGCCTTGGAAACCTTCCATTTGCAAGAGTGGGATAGAACCTGCTTGAGCTAAAGCTTCACAGATGAAGACACCTGGTAAAACAGGCTCGCCTGGGAAATGACCTTGGAAGACTTGTTCGTTGATGGTCACGTTCTTACGGCAGACGATTTTTTCACCTGGAATCAACTCATCCACAGCGTCGATGAAGAAGATTGGGTAGCGGTTAGGGATAATGTCCATTACTTGTTGAGCAGTTAATAAAGTCATGTTTATTCCTCTTTTCTTTGGGGGGTATGTTTCAATCAGATTAGCTAATGCGGAAGAGGGCTTGGCCGTATTCCACGATGTTTTCATTTTCAACTAAGATAGCAGAGACCACGCCGTCTTGAGGGGCCACAATCTCATTCATGAGCTTCATGGCTTCAATCAAGCAGAGGACTTGGCCCTTCTTGACGCTGTCGCCTACTTGCACGTAAGGATCGGCATCAGGGTTAGCTTGCAGGTAGACCACCCCTACCATAGGGGCTGGCACATCCTTACCAGCGGCTGCTGGCTCAGGCGCAGGAGCTGCAGGCGCTTCTACGACTTCTGGCGCCGCCACAGGGGCTGGGGCCGCTAGGCTAGCAGGTGCTGTTAGGGCAGCCGATTCGGTTACATCGGTCACCACGACTGGAGCTGGCGCTGCCACTTGTGGCACTTCCTTAGCCAAGAGCAGACGCTCATTGTCATTGGTGAATTCGAAGTAGGCCAGGCTAGACTGGTCGAGTTTGTCGATTAATTTGACGAGTTCTTCATATTGCATGCTTACTTACCATCCCATCGTTTGAAGGCGAGGACCGCATTGTGACCGCCAAAGCCCAAGGAGTTAGACAGGGCAACTTGGATGTCTTGTTGGCGTCCATGGCCTGGGACATAGTCCAGGTCACAGCCTTCTTCTGGATTTTCTAGACCTAGGGTTGCTGGCACGAAACCTTCTTCCAAGGCCTTGACGCAGACAATGGCTTCTACCCCACCGGCACCACCTAAGAGGTGACCGAAGTGGCCCTTAGAGCTGGATACAGCAACCTTGTAAGCCGCATCGTCCAAAGCATACTTGATGGCTTGGGTTTCGCCCTTGTCATTGGTTGGGGTGCTGGTCCCGTGGGCATTGATGTAGTCCACGTCTTCAGCGCTGAGCCCGGCCATAGCCAAGGCTTGCTTGATACATTCACCGGCGCCAGACCCGTCTGGGGTTGGAGCGGTCATGTGGTAGGCGTCAGAGTTAGCCCCGTAACCCACTAATTCAGCATAGATGTGGGCGCCACGAGCCTGGGCAGACTCCAGGGATTCCAGGAAGAGGACACCGGCCCCTTCACCCATCACGAAGCCATCGCGGTCCTTGTCAAAAGGACGAGAAGCAGTGGCTGGGTCTTGGTTGGTGGACAAGGCTGTCAAGGCTGCGAAGCCGCCAATCCCGATTTCACAGATGGTAGCTTCTGCCCCACCTGCCAAGCAGGCATCCAAGAGGCCTGTCTTGATCTTGAGGAAAGCTTCCCCGATAGAGTTAGTAGCAGAGGCACAGGCTGTCACGATGTCCAAGCTTGGGCCCTTGATGCCTAACTTCATGGAAATATTACCAGAGGCCATGTTCCCAATGGTCAGTGGCACGAAGAGTGGCGGAATACGTTTAGCGCCCTTCTCAATCATCTTACGGATGCCTTTTTCGATTTCGATTAAGCCCCCAATCCCAGAGCTAACTAAGACCCCTACCCGGTGGGCATTGTCTTCAATCTTGTAGCCTGAGTCTTCTACTGCTTCCACCGATGCCACTACGGCATATTGGGAGAAGAAGTCCATCCGTTGGGTTTCCCGACGGTCTAAGACTGGGCTTGGGTCGAAGTCTTTGACTTCAGCGGCCACAGAGACGCTAGAGCCACTGTGATCGAATTTAGTGATAGGCGCGATACCGCCCTTGTCATGGCGCATGCTGTCCCAGAATGCGGCGACATTGTTACCAATTGGGGAGACAGTCCCCAAACCTGTTACGACAACTCGTTGCATAATTACCTCCTGTAGTGCGGGTCTAGGAATCAGACCTTAGATGTGCAAGCCACCGTTGACTTCGATGACTTGGCCTGTGATGTAGTCATTGTCGATTAAGAAGTCGACTGTTTTAGCGATATGTTCCACTTGGCCAAAGCGTTTGAGTGGGATTTGACCTAACATGGCTTCCTTGACGCGATCCGATAATTGATCGGTCATGTCCGTTTCGATAAAGCCTGGGGCGATGGCGTTGACGGTGATGCCACGACTAGCCACTTCACGGGCTAGGGACTTGGTCAAACCGATCATACCAGCCTTAGAGGCAGCATAGTTGACCTGGCCAGCATTCCCCATAACCCCTACAACGGAAGTCATGTTGATAATGCGGCCGCCTTTTTGCTTCAAGAGACGTGGGGTCAAATGACGGCACATGTTGAAGCAACCATTCAAGTTGGTTTGGATAACCGCGTTGAAGTCTTCTTCGCTCATGCGCATAACCAAACCGTCGCGGGTAATACCAGCGTTGTTGACCAATACATCCACTTGAACACCTTGGTCATAGAGGTCATCGACTAATTGCTTAGCCACGTCAAATTGGCTGATGTCGCCAGTGGCTTGTAAGACTGGTTGTTCATAGCCCTCAAATTGGGCTAAGACTTCAGGGGCAATGGGACTACGGCTGTTCAAGATGACACGGTGGCCTTTAGCCGCTAGGTGGTGGGCAATGGCTAGGCCAATCCCGCGGGAGCTGCCCGTAATCAAACAGGTTAAGGTCATTTATTCTTCCTCCGTTAAAAAGTTTTTGAGGGCGTCGAGGTCTTCGACTTTGTCCAGGACTTGTACCTTGAGGGGCAGGCCTTCGCGTTTGAGCAGGCCAGCTAAGGTATTGCCAGGACCGATTTGAACTAGGTGAGTCACACCTTCTTCAACCAATTTATCAATGGTTTGCTTCCAGTAAACTGGCTCAACAAGATGTCGAACAAGTACTTGGGAGAGGCTTTCAGGCTGATGAAGGTCTAGCGTGGTGTTACTGATGACGGGCACGTCCCCTTGCTTAAAGGTCACTTTTTCCAAGGCTTGGGCCATGGCTTCTTGGGCATTGGCCATCAAGGGACTATGGAAAGGTCCTTCGACTTTGAGGGGGATGACTTTCTTGTAGCCGGCAGCTTTGGCGATTTCCTTGAAGCGCTCAACCGCCGCAATGGTCCCAGCCACGATAATTTGGGCTGAAGAGTTGATATTGGCAATGTAGAGCGGCTCTTGATCGGCCACTTGGGCTACCAAGGCTTGACATTCTTCATAAGGCACACCCATGACCGCCGCCATTTGGCATGGACTGTCGCTGGCTAGGGCTTCGCATTGTCTGGACATGAGTTCGCCACGTTCCTGCAATAAGGCAAAGGCGCTGGCTTGGTCTAGGGCACCACTGGCAACCAGGGCGGAATATTCACCTAGGCTCAATCCGGCCATATAGCTTACAGGAGGTAACAAGTCTTGGATGCTGCGGTAGATAGCTAGGCTGGTCGACGTAATGGCGACTTGGGCATAGCGGGTCTGGCCGAAGCGTTCAGGTTCTTGTTGGATCCATTCTCTTAAGGGCCAACCGGTCACAGCTTCTGCCTGCTCATAGACAGCGCTGGCTTGGGGAAATTGACGGTCGAAGTCCATTCCCATGCCCGCATAGTGGGCACCTTGGCCATTAAAGATAAGTGCTAGTTTCATACACTGACTCCTATCCTCAGTTATAGTTCGTTTTGATTGCGATCATAATATAAAAGGCCCGAAGGCCAGAGCTCACTCCTAAGAGGGATAAAGTCAGAGCAAGCTCTTTGGTTCGCCTACTCACCAGCTAGGGGGTGCCGGCAAGTAGGAAAGGAAATATCAATTATTGATTGACCAATTCAAGCTTAGCTTGAATGGTCTGACGGCATTCTGCCAAGTATTCTTGGATGATGTCGTGACAGGATTGTTCCTTAGAGACCAAACCAGCAATCTGACCGGCCATGAGGGAACCTGTCTTAACGTCACCTTCCACTACCGCACGGCGGAGGGCGCCTTTACCGATTCTGTTCAATCGTTCAAAGTCTGGCTCTGCCTTGCTGGTTTCTTCTTTTTCCGCTTGGAGGTATTCGGTGGTTAAGGCGTTACGCAAGACCCGTACTGGGTGGCCGGTAATTTGGCCGGTCACGACGGTTTCGATGTCTTTTGCCTTAATGATGGCTTGCTTGAAGTTGTCATGAGCGTTAGACTCATGCGCCACGACAAAGCGAGTCCCCACTTGAACCGCGGAAGCCCCCAACATGAAGGCTGCTGCCATGGCACGTCCGTCCCCAATCCCGCCGGCAGCGATGACTGGGATGTTGACTGCATCCACCACTTGTGGAACCAAGGCCATGGTGGTCAGTTTGCCGATGTGGCCCCCTGCTTCCATACCTTCGACGACCACTGCTTTGGCGCCGATGCGTTCCATACGTTTGGCCAAGGCCACAGACGCTACTACTGGAATCAGGCTAATGCCCGCTTCTTCGAAGCGCTGCATGTACTTACTTGGGTTACCTGCACCAGTGGTAATGATTTTGACGCCAGATGCGATTAAGTAGTCTACCACTTCTTCCACATGTGGGTTCAATAACATTACATTGACAGCGAAAGGTTTGTCGGTTTTGGCAAACATTGCCTCTACCTTAGCGCGAACTGTGTCCACATTGTCGTGGCCAGTCCCGATAACCCCTAAGCCGCCTGCATTTGATACCGCGCTTGCTAAATCAGCGTCTGCTACCCAAGCCATTGCGCCTTGAACAATTGGATATTCAATGTTTAATAACTCCGTAATAGCTGTTTTCATACCTTCAGTCCTAACTTTAAGAAAAATTGATTATAAAGAGTCGATGTAGTTTACTAAGTCTTGAACAGTCTTCAAGTTTTGGTCAGTGTCGATGGTGATATCTAATTCATCTTCGATTTCGCTGATGATTTGGAATACGTCTAAGCTGTCAGCTTTCAAGTCGTTTTCGAAGTCAGTGGTTAATTGTACTTCTGCTTCGTCGATCCCTAATTGGTTTGCAATAATCGCTTGTACTTTTTCAAATGTCATAATAATGATCCTCCATTAAATAAATAATATTTTTTGATTTTTAGATGGAAAGGTGTAGGTGACCCCAGGCTAAGCCAGCACCGAAGCCACTTAGGATAATAGACTGCGTTCCATCCAGTCGCAATCGCCCGTCACGAACCAGTTGGTCCAGGAGAATTGGGATAGAGCCTGCTGAGGTGTTAGCCGCTTGGGCAATATTAGCAGGTACCTTGTCTTCTTCTAGTGACAACTTGTCCGCAATCAGATTTAACAAGCGTTGGTTCGCTTGGTGACAAATCAAATAGTCAATATCAAAATCATTCTGCTCAATAAAGTTTGCCAGGGTCTTGATGACGGTTCGTTTGACGAAATTGAAGACGTCACGCCCTTGCATCTGCATAGCCCACTGACCATCGGACGCTTCATTGACCTCAATGGCCGCGCCCCCTGTTCCTTGGGCAAAGAGTTGACTGGCATAGCCGCTGAGTTCTTGACCATCATGTTGAATCAGAACAGCCCCCGCCCCATCACCGAACAAGACGGCAGTGGTACGGTCTGTCAGATCTACAATCTGACTCATCTTCTCAGCACCGATGACTAGGGTGTAACCTTGGGTCTGGCTAGCTGCCAGGCGGTTGGCTACTTCCATCGCCATTACAAAACCAGAACAGGCGCCGTTGAGGTCAAAGCCCCAAGCCCCTTCCGCCCCAATCATGGCTTGCACTTGGCAGGCAATGGATGGGGTCGCAGCCTTAGCAGACATGGTTGCGACGACAATATGACGAATTTGGCTGACAATGTCAGGGGATAAATTCTTCAATAATTGCTTGGCCGCCTCACTCGCCATCATCGCGACGGTTTCGTGCTCAGCTGCGAAGTAACGTTGGTGAATTCCTGTCCGTTGGACAATCCACTCGTCACTGGATTCTAGTTGATAAGCATTGATTAATTGGTCGTTGGACCAAGCTTGTCCAGGTAAATAAGCACCTGTTGCAATAATACGACTCATCTTACTCTCCTAATCGTTGTTTAGCGTTGTCCAAGAAACGATGTAAATTACGTAGACCCTTAACTAGGGTGGCTGCCTCTTCAGGCTCCATGCCGTTTAAGGTCTCGGCTACCATGTTCAAGTGGAACTTGCGATGGATCCGATAGAGTAATTTACCCCGCTTCGTTAGCTTGAGTAGCACCACCCGGCGATCGCTGGGTGAGGACACACGCTCAACATAGCCTTTTTTTACTAAGTTTTGGATGGACACTGACAGAGTCCCCATGGTGATGGCAATTTTCTTAGCCACCTCCGAAGAGCTCAAGTTGCCGCCCAAACCAATAGCTTCAATCGTATGCATTTCCTTGATTGATAAATCCGAAAACTCACTCATCTTGAGCGAAGTTTCTTCAATTAGCAGAATTTCATTAAAGATAGAGACCAAAAATTCGTTCATTTCAAAAATGGTCGAATGGTCCACTCACTATCACCCCTTTAACTTATTTTGAACATCAAACTATTTGATAATCAAAGTTTATCGAAAGTCTGCCCATCTGTCAACACATGTGCTAGGCCCTGACAGGCTTTATGGGGCCCTATCCTTGATAAATCAAGCATGGTCGCGTTTGCATGAATTTTTGTCATCTTCTTGTTGCCTTGGCGAAAGAAAGTGACTGAAAAGCCCTTACCTTGGGGCTGGGCCGGGCTTGAGGGCTTGTGACTTGCAGATAGCAATCAAAACCAGAGGGAATTCGCCGGTTTGGCGTGAGCTAGTGGTCCACTGACTCCTCTGTTTTTGCCGGAAATCAGGGGTATTCGCCCTTTTGGTGGGAGCTAGTGGTCCACTTTCCTGAGTGGACCACTGGCTCCTTTGTTTTTGCCGGAAACCTGGGGTATTCGCCCTTTTGGTGGGAGCTAGTGGTCCACTTTACTGAGTGGACCACTGGCTCCTTTGTTTTTGCCAGAAACCAGGGGTATTCGCCCTTTTGGTGGGAGCTAGTGGTCCACTTTCCTGAGTGGACCACTGGCTCCTTTGATTTGGCCGGAATCCTGGGAAAAGCGGCGTTTTGGGGTGAGCTAGTGGTCCACTTTTGAGAGTGGACCACTGGCTCCTCTGATTTTGACGGAATCCTGGGAAAAGCGGCGTTTTGGGGTGAGCTAGTGGTCCACTTTTGAGAGTGGACCACTGGCTCCTCTGATTTTGACGGAAACCTGGGGAATTCGACGTTTTGGTCTGAGCTAGTGGTCCACTTTTGAGAGTGGTCCACTGGCTCCTTTGATTTTGCCGGAATCCTGGGGAAATCGACGTTTTGGTCTGAGCTAGTGGTCCACTTTCCAGAGTCGTCCACTGGCTCCTTTCATTTTGCCGGAATCCAGGGGAAACCGACGTTTTGGCGGGAGCTAGTGGTCCACTTTCCAGAGTGGACCACTGGCTCCTTTGATTCCACCAGAATTGCTGGTGGTTTTCTCCATACAAAAAAGCCAGCAAGACTGGCTTGCTGGCTAGTTATAAGGCTTGAAAACTTATTGGGGCAGGCGCTCCCACTTGGCCTTGACTAGGTCTCCCTGCTGGCTGTAGTGGACGCCCACGCTGGTGTCTTCCTGCTTAGGCGCCGTCCCACTAATGGCGGCCAGGACCTGACCCGAAGATAGGTCCACTAGGTACCATTGCTGGCTGGATTTGTCTTGCCCGATGAGGGCCGGTTTCTGGGTCCCCTGGTCATTAAAGGCCGTCACCTGGCGCATGTCCTGGTAGTCCTTGAAGTCAATGAGCTTGTCCTTGGCCCGCAGGTGGAGGGCATAGCCGGACTGGGTCTGATAGAGGGTGGCAAACCGGGTCAGCGACTGAGCCTGCTTAATGCCTGTCAGCCGCTCTTCTTCCCCAATCCAGAGGCTCTGATTGCCCTCTTGCCCTTCCAGTCGGCCGCTCTCCCCCATTTGATCTAGGCCGGACAAGTCCAGGCTAAAACTCGGAATGGAAATAGGGTCATAGCTAATGACGGCCAACTTGCCGACATCAACCGCTGGCTTGCGCGGCGGAACAGGATGGCTAGGTCCCGAGCCGGTAAAGCGCCCGAAGATAGCTGCCAGTAAAAAGGCAAGCCCAGCAAGCGCCAAGCGCCAAAAAGGCCAATAAGGTAGGCGGAAGCCCTGCTTGCTCTTCTTAAGCAAATGGATCAGACCATATTGCTGGGCCAGTTGCTTGACCCGCTTGCGCTTGCGACGATTCTGGGTCAGGACAAGACGGGTCAGGGCCCGGTCTAATGCTTCTTTCTGGCCATGCTGGCTAATTTGCGCCATGAGAGCTTGGTTGGTCAGCAGTTCTTCTAGGTCCTGGTCATCCAGGAAGCCTCTGAGCGGGGCCAAAAGCTGCTGAATGTCAACCTGATAGTCAAGGTTGAAATCCATGGACGGCTGGTAGTCCGCAGGCTCTGGCTCCTTCCCCAGCTCCTCCTGGCGGAAAAGGTCCTGCTCGGGCTCTTCCAACTCAGAGAAAATTGGGTCGTCAGCCTCCAACTCGTCCAAGTCCCCCAAAGAACTATCGGACTGGCTGTCATCCCAGTTAAGGCTACCCGACTGGCGGCGCTCTTCTGATTGGTCTTGCCAGTTAAGGCTACCCGACTGGCGACCTTCCTCAGCATGGTCTTGCCAACTGAGGTTACCCGACTGGCGGCCTTCCTCAGCTTGGTCCTGCCAGTTGAGGCTGCCACTTTGGCGACCTTCCTCGGCTTGGTCCTGCCAGTTGAGGCTGCCACTTTGGCGGCCTTCCTCGACTTGGTCCTGCCAGTTAAGGCTGCCGCTTTGGCGACTGTCCTCTGGCTGATCCTGCCAACTAAGACTAGCGGATTGGCGGGTCTCTTCAGCTTGATCTTGCCAGCTTAAATGACCGTCGCTGGCTGGCTCCTGGTCTTGCGGCGCTGACCAGGACAGGGACTGGCTGCTGGTGCTGTCCTCTGGCCCCTGATTGGCATCCGACCAGTCTAGGCTAGTCTCAGAACTAGTCTCTGTTTGCTTAGGCGCCTGCCACTGGGACTGGGTCTGGCCACTTGGGCCGGCTAACTGGCCAGGCTTTTGGTCACCCGGCTGGGTCTGTCCACTTGGGCCCGCTGACTGGACAGGCTTTTGGTCAGCTGATTGGCCAGGCTTTTGGTCAGCCGACTGGGCTGGCCCCCGACCTGACGGCTGACTCTTAGCCAGCTTGCCAGAATCAGAAGGCTGACTGGCCGGTCTAGGGTCACTAGCTGCTGGCCGGCCACCAGCAAAGTCGGCCCCCGCCCCCCTGCTTTCTTGGGCTGCTAACTCAGTCGCCCGCTTGAGGGCCTCTTGGTAGGCTGCCTGCAGGGCCTGGAATTCTTCCGGATGGTCCTCAGGGTGATAGAGCTTAACTTGTTGGGCGTAGGCCCGCTTAATGGCCTTCTTATCCGAAGTTGGTCCGGCTAGCCCTAAGACTTGCCAGGGCGTCTTAGCCATGGGCATCTTCCCCTTCCTCCGATTCCGTCTCCTCATTGAGGAATTCCATGACGGTCCGGTCCAGTTCGGCTTCTAGTTCTTGGTCCCAATCCGAATCCGGATCCCAGTCAGAGTCCACATCCCGGAAGATGTCGCCCATACCGGCATCCAAGCCCCACTCTAGATGGTCTAGGTAGTCATTGGTTGAATCCAGCAACTGCCGCTTCTTGAGCAGGTTGTTCTGATAACGGGCAAAGAGACGGGAGAAGCGCATCAGAGTCAGTTGTAAGTCTTGCTTTTGCTCCAAGCTCAATTCTTGATAGAGACGCAGGGCCCGTTCAAAGAGGGCATCCCGCTCTGGTTGGCTAGCCAATTGTAGGGCTAGCTCCTTGATTTCCTTATGTGCCTTATCAGTGGCATCCACCGCTACCAGGCTCTTGTTAGGGCCCAGCTTGTAGGTTTTGACTTCGTCGGTAGCCACGGTCTTGATTTCCACATAGAGGATAGAGTTGATGTCATAGGAATAGGTGACCGCAAAGGACTGGTCGTCAACATTGCTAGGCACCGGCAACTGGACCTCGCCTAGGAAGAGATTGTCCTTGGCATACATGGCCTCCCCTTGGTAGACCTTGAAGCGAATGGTGGTCTGGTCCTTGCGGACCGGCGAATAAATCTGGGTCTTGCTGCTAGGCAGAACGGAGTTGCGCGCAATTAGGACGTCAGACAAATCCTTGTCCTCATCCACATAGTTGTGAACCGAAGTAGACAGGGAGAAAGGACAAATGTCGGTCACCACCAAGTCCTTGACCTCTTGGGCCCGGGTCTTGATACCGATATACTGACCTAAACCTAGGGCCACTAACTCGTCCATCTTCTGACCGCTAACGACTGGCAGGTTGAGCAGGCGCTTGAGGTAGTCATTGACCACCGGCATGTAGGAAGAACCCCCAACTAGAATGAGGCGGTCTAGTTCGCCCGCGCCAAACTTACTTTCCACAATGGCCTTGCGGATGACTTCCCGCATGCGTTTGAAGAGGGGCTGGCTGATTTCAGCCAATAATTCATTGGTAATCTTGTATTCGTGGGACTTGCCTTCCAGTTGGACCTGCATATTGACTGACTCGAATTCAGACAATTGCTTCTTGACCCGCTCCGCCGCCAAGAGCAAAGAGTTGCGGGTGCGTCGGTTGAGGGCTTCAAAGTTAGTCCCAGCCTTGCGGCAAACATATTGGGCAATCAGTCGGTCGAAGTCGCTACCGCCCAGGTGGTTATCCCCGGCAATGGCCGCAATGGAGATGACATTTTCGAAGCAGTCCACCACGGACACGTCCAGGGTCCCGCCCCCAAAGTCGAAGACCACGAAGGTCTCGAATTCATCTGCCTGGTGACAGGCAATGGCCGCCGCAGACGGCTCATTAATGAGACGTTCTACCTTGAGACCTAGCAATTCGCCCGCCTTCTTAGTGGCTTGGCGTTGCTCCGCGTTGAAGTAAGCCGGCACACTAATAACCAGCTCGGTCACCGTCTGACCTAGAAAGGCCTCGGCGTCTGCCACCAACTGCTTGAGGACACAGGCTGACAATTCTTCCGGCTGGAAGGCCCGTTTGGACAGGGTAATTTGGCGGTTGGCCCCCATATGGAGCTTGAAGAGTTGGGCGGTGTCTTGGGGATGGGTCACTAATTTCTCCCGGGCAATCTTACCGACTTGGATTTCGGACCCGTCATAGTAGACCACACTCGGGGTCAGATACTCCCCAAAACTGTTGGGAATCATGCGAACTTGCCCTTCACTATAGGCCACCGCCAAACTGTTGGTGGTGCCTAAGTCAATACCGATAACTGTCATAATACTTACTCCTTTTCACGCGATAGGAATCTGGCCAGCAAAGCCCCCACCAGGTAGGGAACTAGTGTCAGGGCCATGACCCACCAGATAATGTTGGGCACCTGCCAGAAGGCGCCTTGATAAAATCGCCAAGCCACCAGCAAGGCCGAGACGCTGATCAGGTAGCCCACCTGGTTAAGCAGGTAGCGCCCTGCCGGCTTCTTGGTCGGGTCTAGTTTGGCGTTGACATATAAATAGAAGCTACTTAATAAGAAGATAGAGAAGTTGGGCTGGCTCATGTGCAAGAACCAGGCAACCAGGATCACTAGGACCAGGCCGGCCAAGATCAGGTAGAGGATGGGTTGGCCCGCATCATAGACCTGATTTTTGAAGCGAAAGGCTCCCATGCCTAAGCCCCGTTGGGCCAAGAGCAGGATCGCCACTAGTACCATGAGCAGACCAAAGGTCCAGCCAAAGGCCGGCAGCCAGGTCTCTTGCCAGACCGCCAAGCCACCCAAGACCAGGGTAGCCAGATAGAGACCGGCCAAGGGCAGACTGGACAGGGCCAGATAGCGATAGCCCTTGCCATCCAAGTAATGAGGGAAGTGGCCCCAGTTGTTGACCGTACTATACTCTAGTTCAAAGCAGTAGCAGACTAAGGCGTTGCTGGCCACCAAGGGCAGCCAGACGGCATAGGCTTGGGGCCAAATCATGATCCCTAACCAGATTAAAATCTGTAAGCCAAAGCAAGCCAGACTGCCAACGGTCGTAATCAAGCCCGTTAGGAGCATAGCACGATTGGTTGGATACCAAGACTTGCCCACCAGCTCCTGCCAGCGCTGATTGACCCGCTGGCCAAGGGCATGGGTCAGGTCCGGGTCGCCATTGAGGCTGGGAACATAGCCGATGAGGGTGTAGAGCACCCGTTTATTTTCTAATGATTCTAGGGGCAGGGCTTGTAGGGCCAGCAGGAAGTCTTCCTGGGGCACCTGCCAGTCCTTATGGGCTTGGTCGACTAAAAGTTGCTGCCAGGCTGACCAGTCATTGAATTGGGCTTTGACCCCTTCTAGATTCTGGGCCAACCGATTATGAGCTACCTGCTGGCTGAATTGGCCCGACAGGCCTGATGCCATCCAGGCTTCCAAGTCAAAGTCGGTCCAGTCTGTCCCTGCCTCCTCAGACGGGTCATCCAGGTCATTAAACAAGCTGGCGATGTCTTGGCTAGCGCCCCGCTGGCTGAGGGCCCATTGATAGGCCGCCTCTAGTTGGGCCAGGGCCTGGGCATCCTCCTGCCACTCCTCATAGCGTTGGCGATAGGCTGCCTCTAGGACCGCCTCATCCTCTGTGGGACCCTCTAGGCCCAATATTTCATATGCTAACATGTCTGTCGCCCCCTCCGTCGCGCGGTCATATTTTGTGCTTGATTTTCGTGCTTCTATTGTACTACAGATTGAGGCTAGTTGAAAGTTAGGGCCTTTTCTTGGGCAAGGAGGGCATGGGTCTGCTATACTAGAGCTAAGAATCCATAAGGAGGGATTAGTATGGTATTAGGCAATTTATTCCAAGGCCTATCCGGCAATATGAGTGAGGTCTCCAAGGACAGCTTGGCCAAGGACTACGGCCACCTCTTAATCGAACAGGAAGAAATCCAGGCGGGCTATGCCCTGATTCGGGACCTAGTCATCTTCACCAATATCCGCATTCTCTTTGTCGACCGCCAAGGCACCACTGGCAAGAAGGCCCGCTATAAGACCATCTTCCTCATGAACATTATTAATGTCGAGCTAGAAACGGCTGGCGCCATGCTGGATGACAGCGAACTGACCATTGAGTACCTGGACAACATCCGCCTCAAGGCCCACACCGAAAGCCGCCAGACCCTGACCCTAGAATTCCCCAAACGCTATGACATGGGCCCCCTCTACACTATGTTAATGAAACTGGCCTATGAGAACCGGCTAAGGGCGAATGGGTAGAGAATCTCGTTATCTATAATAAAGGACTGGCTATTTTATACAGTCCTTTTTTATTTTTTACTTACTTAGGTTTAAGACATACTGATTTTTTTAAATTGAGGCTTCATTTTCATTAAGCTGGCGCTTTACAATAGCTTAAAATTATTCGATAATGTATTTAGAAAGTAACTATCAAACACTTCTTCAATAGTTCAAAATTTCTCATAACGCGTTCGGCAAGACATTATTAATAATCGAGGGAATCCACTATGAAGCCTAAATTATCCTTTTCCGATCTATACGACCGTCTATTCGATAAAGGTGTAACATTTCCCAATCATAATAGGGAAGATGTTGTCGATATTTTTAAAACCAGGAGCTACTATTATAAGTTATCAAGCTACCGAAAGAACTTCCCTAAGTCTAATGATGGAAAATATCGTAACCTAAGCTTTGATGCCTTACTTGTCTCCGCTTCAATTGACACCTATTTACGAGAATTTCTGCTTGATATGTGCCTTGATGTCGAACATGCTGCGAAGACTCAACTAATGTCTCTAATTACTGAGAACCCATGCGAAGACGGTTACTCTATTGTGGAAGAATTCAAAACTGCTCACCCTCAAAAATATGATGAAATAATTAATCGCTTCGAGCGTAGCTCCTATAAAAAGGACATGTTTTCTAAACGTGCGCATATCTCTGTTTGGGTATTCTTAGAAATTATTGATTTCGGCACACTCATCATGCTTTCAGATCTGTACTTTAATAAGTACCCACATCAAAGAACAGGTTACACTAAACAGTTCAAATTTATCAAAAACGTTCGAAATACATGTGCCCATAATAATGTCTTTCTTATCAATCTGTTCGACAAAAGCCTCAGACTAAAACGTCCTGATGCACCATCAAGCACATTTGCTCAAAACATGAACATAAATAAGAATATTATCCATTACCGAAAATTTTTAGATACTGTTAACCTATTTTATGTGCATTCACGTATGTGTTCTCGCGAACTGAAGAATAGAAGATTTCATGAAGGAAAAGTTATACTTGATAAATATAATTGCAACCTGTCACTCTATCAAGATAGCTCAGCAATTCCAAAATTTTTTGCTTTTCTAAAGACATGTATTGACTTCTTAGTTCGAGAGTGCTAAGATATAGGTAAGGAAACAAGGTTCGTCCTTGGCCCGCTTTATCGGGTTTATGGGAGTCGGCGTTAGCTGGCTTCTTTTTTTTGTTTCACATAGCTTATCAAGCAAAAAATCCTCTCTTGGACTAGGGTCCAGGAGAGGATTTTTGCTTTACATCCCAGGAGGGATTCGAACCCCCGACCGTTCGCTTAGAAGGCGAATGCTCTATCCAGCTGAGCTACTGAGACATGCTGTATTCGCAAGTCGAATACCTATCTATTTTACGGCATGGGACAGGCTTTGTCAAGGTCTGGTAGGTCTGGGCGGGCCCCTTTTCTTGGCTAGTCCATACCCTCTACTTTAAGAACGGTCAGCCCACAGCTGAGGCGCGCCCCACCCCTACCTTGTGCTAGGTCAGCCTCCCCTCCTCAGCCAGCTCCCAAGTCCAAAGCCCTTCCCACACAAAAAGAGACCAGGACCGCCGTCCTAGTCTCCTAATTCTTAGTTTATTATGCTTGGCCAGTTGCTTTAGCAACGGCTTCAGCTACCAAGGCTTCTACTTCATCAACAGTGGTGCACTCGTTGATGGCTTTGTCAGCCAAGGCTTTCATTTCTTGAGAGTCCAACTTGGTTAAGAGGGAACGCGTCTTCAAGATAGAAGTCGCTGACATAGAGAACTCGTCTAAGCCCATCCCTAAGAGGAGTGGCACAGCCGTTTGGTCCCCAGCCATTTCCCCACACATACCAGTCCATTTGCCTTCAGCATGCGATGCGTCGATGACGTGCTTGATCAAGGTCAAGATAGATGGGTTGTAAGGTTGGTAGAGGTAAGAGACTTGCTCATTCATCCGGTCCGCCGCCATGGTGTATTGGATCAAGTCGTTGGTCCCGATAGAGAAGAAGTCTACTTCCTTAGCAAATTGGTGAGCCAAGACAGCCGCAGCTGGAATCTCAATCATGATCCCGACTTGGATGCCATCAGCTACTGCCACGCCTTCAGCGACTAATTCAGCCTTGACTTCTTCGTAGAAGGACTTAGCTGAACGGAATTCGCTCAAGGTCGCGATCATTGGGAACATAATCCGCAAGTTACCATGAACAGACGCGCGTAAGAGAGCCCGCAATTGGGTCTTGAACATGTCGCGTTGGTCCAAGGAAATCCGGATAGCCCGGTAACCCAAGAATGGGTTCATTTCATGTGGTAATTCCAAGTATGGTAACTCTTTGTCACCACCGATATCCATGGTACGTACCACTACTGGCTTGCCAGCCATTGATTCCAATACGGCCTTGTAAGCTTCGTATTGTTCATCTTCAGTTGGGAAATCAGCAGAGTCCATGTAAAGGAACTCAGTCCGGTAGAGACCGACTGCTTCCCCACCGTTAGCCAAGACACCGGCTACGTCTTTTGGCGTCCCGATGTTGGCAGCCAATTCCACGTGTTTGCCGTCTTTGGTTACGGATGGTGCAGAGACCAGTTTCGCCCATTCTGCTTTTTGGTCAGCGAAGGCTTGGGCTTTTTGGCGGTATTCCGCTACTTCCGCTTCGCTAGGGTTAACAAGTACTTTACCTTCTAAGGCGTCGACAATCAGTAAGTCGCCATCCTTGACCACATGGGTTACTTCCTTGGTCCCAACAATAGCAGGAATTTCCAGAGAGCGCGCCATAATGGCTGAGTGGGACGTGCGTCCGCCAATATTTGTTACAAAGGCCCGAACGTATTTCTTGTTCAATTGCGCCGTGTCACTTGGAGTCAAGTCATGGGCAATGACAATGGCTTCTTCAGAGATAGTAGCTGGACTTGGTAACTTAACGCCTAAGAGAGCGGCAAGTACGCGTTCAGATACGTCTTTGATGTCGGCTGCACGCTCTTGCATGTATGGGTTGTCTTCCATTGATTTGAATAATTGGATGAACATGCCGCTTACATCACGCAAGGCTGCTTCCGCATTCACCTTTTCGTTACGGATAGTGTTTTTGATTTGGTCAGTTAATTCTGGGTCGCCTAATACCAACAAGTGAGCTTCAAAGACCTGTGCCTCGTGTTCGCCTAAAGCGTCTAATGCCAAGTCACGAATGGCAGTGATCTCTTCTTTGGCTTGAGCCAAGGCAGCATCCAAACGCGCAACTTCGGCGTCAGTGTCTGCTACGGCTACTCGCTCAAAGCTCAAATCTGGCTCCGTTAATAAATAAGCAGGAGCGATGGCAATCCCATCACTCGCTGCAATACCCGCTAAGTAAGTCATTACTCAGCCAAGCCTTCTTTTTTCATAGTTTCAGTTACTGCTTCAAGCGCTTCTTTTTCGTCAGCACCTTCTGCAGTAATGGTTACGTCAGCGCCTTGGCCTACGCCTAATGACATAACACCCATGATAGATTTCAAGTTAACAGATTTACCTTTGTACTCTAAGTTTAAATCAGCAGAGAATTTGCTTGCAGTTTGTACCAACAAAGTTGCTGGACGTGCGTGAATCCCTGTTTCAGCTACAACGTGAAATTCTTTCTTTTCCATATCAAAAAAACTCCTTTGAAAAAATAGTTTAGAAGATGAGGATGTAATGGCGATTACATCTCTTCACGTACTAGGATAACATTTTTTTCCCGATAGAACAACCGTCTAGCATGAAAAAATGACCCTAAAGACGAAAATTTTTTAAACGCTTTCCTAATTTGGCCCCATCCTAGTCGCTTTTTATCATGAAAATGTCTCTTTGCGTTTTTTTTCTAGAAATTCCCCTATATTTTTGGCTTGAAAAGGCTTATAATAGACTTAAAGGAGGGTCTCGTATGAAAATGATCGACGTCACCAATAGTCATTATGACTTGGTCACTAAACAGCTGGAATGTTCGGACGCATCCATTGTTAAGGTCTACACCCTAGGTCCTACAACCGTCTTCTATTCAGCTGCCCCAACCCACAAGAACATCATCGTCATCAATAAGAACCGCCCTGTGCGCGCCAAGGAAATTGATTTTGCCATTGCCAAACTCTTCCAGCAAAACAACCGCGACAATGTCGAAATCCTAGAGGCCCACAACTTTGTCGAGTTAGAACTCCGCCTATAAGCAGGCGGTTTTTTTGTGGCTATATATAATAAGAGACTGAAAGGCCAACTTTCAGTCTCTTTTGCTTCTATTATTATTTATTCTTTAGGAGCTGGCGAATATCTTCTAGACAAGTCCGGCGCAAGAGGTGGCCGTTCTCGAAGACTGGCAGCAGCAAGTTGTCGCAGCCTGCCAAGCTTTCGCGGGTATGGCCGTCTTCATAGGTCAGCTGACCTTGGTCATTGCGGTATACCCGCACCCGGCCTTTTTGCGACTTCTTGGTGCCGCCCTTATCGGTCTTAGGCGCCTTGAAGATGGCCTTTTCCTGACCGTCGATGACCACAGAGGTGGCCTTGAGGGCGAAGCCGAAGGAGTCCCGGGTCATGGATTGATAGGACCGGCTGCCAATACCGAAGACCACGTTGGAGCTAGCAAAGCCCTTAGCAGCCAAGCGCTCTAGGATCAGTTGGGCCCGTTCCAGGGTAATGGAGTCGCCATAGATGGCCCCGATATGCGGATCCAGCACCTTGTAGCCCAAGTCATTGACCTGGCCGCCGAAGGTATTCCAGAGGCACTCAATTAGCCCTTTTTCTTCTGGCGTTTGGCCCTTGCCGAAGCCCGGGACGGTCCCGCAGAGGATGTCTTCTGGCACGCCAGAGTCAGGCCGGATGACCAAGCGACCGTCACGTTCCAGAATGACTGACTTAAGGGCTGGCAGGTATTCCCCTACCACGCGCCAGAAGTCCCAACTGTCGCTAACCACGCTGACAAAGCCCTTAGGATAGACATCCGTCAACAGGTGGCGGAAGAGTTCTTGCTCGCTATCCTCGCCATAGGCACACATGACACTGTGCTCAGTGGCCGGAATACTCATAATAATTGGCGCCTTTTCACAGTCAGCCTCATAGTATTCTTCATGGAAGCAACCAGCTGGGATGGTGTCAGAGCCCAAGAAGCTGAGCAAATGCGCCGCACCTGACACGGTCGAGGTCATTTCGGAACTCATGCCCCGCATACCGAAGTCATGGGCTTGGAAGTCCACGCCCTCGACGCCACCTGTGGTTTGCAGGCTGAAGCTTTCCAAAATCCGGCGATAGCCATCGGCCACAGTAGCGCTAGTCATCGGCAACCAGAGGGTGTTGACCATGGTGGTTTCCAGGTAGCTAGACAACCAGAAGAAGTCCGGATGGGTATTCTCGATGGTCAAAACTGGCACCTTGATAGGCGCCCGGGTCCCTTCAGCTAGGGCAGAAATTTTAATAGGCAGATAGCCTAGATCGTGCAGGGCCTCCAAATGAGCCACTGGCACTGGGTCCAAGCCTAGGGAGTGCTTAACGAAGCGTTGGTAGTCGGCGATGACTTGACGCTTAGGCTTTTGGAAGAAGCCCTCGTTGAAGCGTCGGATCAAGTATTCCTTGATATAGTATTGAATCCCGAAGACCACCACATGTTGGCTAAATTGAGCCCGTTCATTGGAACGTGGGGTCAAAACCGAGTAGACATTCTCGGTCTTGGCTGGGTATTGTTCCCGGTGGGAGAGTTTGTAGAAATCTGCTAAGAGGGTAACTGGCGTATTCATGGGCCTGGCTCCTTTCTATGAGCAAGTGATTAGAGTAATTTTTTCAATTCAATGTCTGGGTACTTGTCCTTGAACCAATTTTCAGCAAAGGCATTCTCGAACAAGAAGACTGGCTGACCGAAGCGGTCCTTAGCCAAGAGGTTACGGCTGGAAGACATGTTAGGGTTGAGGTCCTTCTCGTCAATCCAACGGGCAATCTTGTTGCCAATTGGGGTCATGTCCACTTCCGCATTGTATTCATGCAGGAGGCGGTACTGGAAGACTTCAAATTGCAGCTGACCAACCGCCCCGATAATGTATTCTTCGGTGTGGTAGGTCTTGTAGAGCTGGATGGCCCCTTCTTGGACCAGCTGCTCAATCCCCTTGTGGAAGGACTTCTGCTTCATAACGTTCTTAGGCGTTACCTTCATGAAGAGTTCCGGCGTAAACTGTGGCAGGGGCTTGAATTGCAGACCAGCATTGCCTGTATAGAGGGTGTCGCCAATCTGGAGGTTGCCTGTATCATAGAGCCCAATAATGTCCCCGGCAACGGCTTCTTGCACTTCTTCCCGAGTGTCGGCCATGAATTGGGTAGTGTGGGCCATGCGGATGGTCCGCTTGGTCCGGTTGAGGGTCACGTTCATGCCCTGCTCAAATTTGCCTGAGCAGATACGGACGAAGGCGATCCGGTCGCGGTGGGCTGGGTTCATGTTGGCCTGAATCTTGAAGATAAAGCCAGTAAAGCGTTCATCGGTTGGTTGGACTACTACCCCTTCCTCTGCCTCCACTGCGGCTGGCGCTGGCGCCAAATCCACAAAGGCATCGAAGAAGGTTTGGACCCCGAACCCGGTTAAGGCTGACCCGAAGAAGACAGGCGTCAACTTACCCCGGTTAATGAGCTCGCGGTCGAAAGCATTGCCCGCTTCTAACAAGAGCTGGGCATCTTCCATGGCTTGAGAATAGATAGAGGATTGCTTGAAGGCATGGTCGCCTTGAGCTTCCCCGTCTTCATCTAGAGGAATATAGCTGTCCTCTTCCCCTTCTAGACCGCGTAGTTCCACCCGGTTATTGTAGAGGTCGTAGAGGCCTAGCAAGTTTTTCCCCATACCCATTGGCCAGTTCATCGGGTAGGCGTCAATGCCTAGGACTTCTTCTAGTTCCGCCACCAATTCTAGGGGCTCCCGACCGTCCCGGTCCAACTTGTTCATGAAGGTGAAGATCGGGATACCACGCATGGAGCAGACTTCGAAGAGTTTCTTGGTCTGAGGCTCAATCCCCTTCCCTGAGTCAACCACCATGACCGCGGCATCCACCGCCATCAGGGTCCGGTAGGTATCTTCCGAGAAGTCCTCGTGCCCTGGGGTGTCCAGGATATTGACTTGGTAGCCATCATAGTCCACCTGCATAACCGAAGAAGTAACGGAGATGCCCCGTTGCTTTTCGATTTCCATCCAGTCGGACTTGGCGAATTTCTTAGACTGCTTCCCCTTGGCCTTGACCGTCCCGGCTTCCCGGATAGCCCCCGAGAAGAGCAGGAGTTGCTCGGTGATGGTCGTTTTCCCCGCGTCCGGGTGAGAAATAATGGCAAAGGTCCGGCGCTTGGCTACTTGACTTGTTAAACTCATATTGTGCTCCTTCTTAGTAAGCAAAAGCCCGTGGTTGGTTGACACGGGACTTGAGGCTTATGATCGTTTCTTCTTGTTGTGTTTGGGTTTAAAAGGGACGAGCTTGCGGTCAGCATCGCTGACTGAGCTGGAGGACTCTTCCCCTACGGGCGCTTCTTCATAGACTTGATCAGACCCGACAACTTTCTTGACTGCTTGGAACTGAGAGGAGGCGTCGTCCTCCTGGTCATGCTTATCTTTGGCAGATGTTGATGACGCGTTCGATTGGGGCGCCTCTTGATTAGGCTCGACCGTCATCACTTCCTGGATTAATTTCTTCAATTCTTGCTTCTCTTCTTCAGTCAGGCTGCCGTCTTGTAAGAGGTGGCTTAAATCGTCCCGACCCTTAAGGCTAAAGCCCTCGTCGGCCACATATTCCTTAAGCTGGATGTTGAAGCGATTGACTTCCTTCTCTGGATAGAGGGCATCAAAGTCAGTGTCTTTGAGGATGGCTTCATACTGTGACAAGATAGTCATCATTTGGGCCTTCATCTCATTGAGCTGGTCCTTGAGTTGGGCCCCACCTTCCACCAAATCATGGCTGTAGGCGGCGAACTCTTCCTTGTATTGGACCACTTGTTGGTTGGTCTGATCGACTAGGCGTTGGGCCTCTTCCGTCGATTCTTGCACAATCTGATTACCTGTGCGGCGG
This sequence comes from uncultured Abiotrophia sp., assembly GCA_965245735.1. Classification (GTDB taxonomy): domain Bacteria; phylum Bacillota; class Bacilli; order Lactobacillales; family Aerococcaceae; genus Abiotrophia. The sequence continues at coordinate 25,072 of CBDFAX010000026.1, forward strand.
GCATCCACAATCCCATCCTTAAGGGCTTGTTCCATGTCCTGGTATTTGACCATATCTGCTTGCAGCTTGGTCACTTGTGCTTGGATGTCAGCGACTTGCTTTTCGAGCTCACTGATGCGCTGATCCTTGGATTCAATGACGCGTTCTACCTGACTACGATTGTAGCCGAAGAAGCTTAATCCAATATGGGTTACTTGACTCATATGGGTCACCTTTCTACTCATTCTAACTGTCCCTATTAGTTTATCAAAAAAACGGCGCCTTGGCATCCCTTTTTTGATAATTTTTCACTTATTTTGCCCCTAAATGAAAGGCCTGGGCGATATTGACCGGCGTCTGGCTGTTAAGCAAGACCAGCAACTTGATACGAGCCTTGACCCCGCTCAAGCCCTGGGTGAAGATGACCCCGGCTTGGCGCAGCTGCTTGCCGCCCCCTTCATAGTCATAAACATCTTCCGTAATGCCGTTGAAGGCCCGCGACACCATGACTACTGGCAGGCCAGCGGCCATAACCTTCTTAAGGCCAGCTAAGCTAGCCGGCGGTAGGTTACCCGCCCCTAGGCCTTCAATGACTAGGCCGCTATAGGCGCCCGAGTCCGCAATGTGGTCAAACAAATCGGCCGTCATACCTGAATAGGCCTTAAGCAGGGCTACTTGCTTGGTCAGACTTTGGAGCTCATAGTGCTCGGTATGAATTAACTTCTGGAAGTAGAGAACCTGGTTCTTAGACACAATCCCATTGGGGCCAAAGGTTGGCGTCTGGAAGGTGGCCACATTGGTGGTATGGGTCTTGGTCACATAGGTAGCCGTGTGAATTTCCTCGTTCATGACCACCATAACCCCTTTGCCCCGTGACTGGTCGGCGACGGCGGTGACGATGGCCGACCGCAAATTGGCTAGGCCATCCGAACCCATTTCATTGCTGGAACGCATGGCCCCGGTAATGATGACCGGAATATCCAGATCCAGGGTCAACTCCAGGAAATAAGCCGTCTCTTCCAGTGTGTCGGTCCCGTGGGTAATAACCACCCCATCGAAATCGGCTTGATGGGCCTCAATCCAGTTCTTGAGCTCCAACATATGCTGGGGCGTCACATGAGGTGATGGCAGGTGGAAGAAATCAATGATGGTTAGGTCAGCCAAGGAGCGGAAGAGATTGCCTTCCTGGCTGAGCGGATTGGTGGAAGATGGCGAGACCTTACCAGTGGTCTGGTCCTCACTCATGGAGATGGTTCCCCCTGTGTTTAATATGGCAATCCGTTTCATCCCTTGCCTCCCTCCTTTGGTCCTAATCGGCTATACAATACTTGCACCCCTTATTGTAACATGAATGCCCCCCAGTGTCTGTAACAAATTCCCTACAAAATGGCCGACTCAAGGCTAAAAAAAGAGACCCTGGGGCCTCTTTTAGGTGTGCTTAAATTGGCTTAACTAGGAAAAGGGTGAGCCCATGCCAACCTAGCTGGTGAGCCCGAACCAACCTATCTGGTGAGCCCGAGTCAACCTAGCTGGTGAGCCCGTGCCAGTCCCGCTAGTTACCCGAAGCCAACTGGAGCAGATAGTCCAAGTAGTTGACCTTATGGGACTGGAGCTTTTGTCTGATCTTGGCCACTTGATCCGGCTGGTCCGTGATGATGGCATCGACCGGTTTTTGCAGGTATTTACGGATTTTCTCGTTGTCATTAATGGTCCAGACATAGACGGCCTTGCCCTGGTCGTGGGCTTGGTCAGCCAAGTAGTCCTGATAGGAGAAGTCCTCGATGACGAAGAAGTCTACTTGATTGTCGCCAAAGCCCCCTAGCTGGATAGGAATGACATAGCCGGTCTCGATTTCTGGCGCCAGCCGCTCAATTTCTTCCATGACCTTGAGGTCCAAGGACATGGTCTTATACTGGGTCT
>CBDFAX010000027.1:0-25837 GCA_965245735.1 uncultured Abiotrophia sp.
ATACTTGTCTTAATTAGCATCAGCGCCTATCTTCTCTACCAATAATATAAAAGGCGCCCCGGAGGGCGCCCTATCCTCTGCTTAGAGAATACCGTCTTTGATGAGTTGCTCTGCGATTTGAATAGTGTTAGTGGCCGCCCCTTTACGGATGTTGTCGGCTACCACCCAAATGTTGAGACCGTAAGGAACTGACTCGTCACGACGAATCCTCCCTACATACACTTCATCATGGTCTTCGACTTGTGACTGAAGTGGATACTTGAGGTTAGCTGGATCATCTAAGAGGATAATACCCTCTGCTTCTTGGAAAGCTTGACGAATTTCCGCTAAGTCAAAGTCTCGTTCCAATTCAACGTTAATCGATACAGCATGAGAGTGCTTGATTGGAACCCGAACTGTAGTAGCTGTTACACGTAAGTCTGGCATACGTAGAATTTTTCGTGTTTCCTCAATCATCTTGATTTCTTCTTTGGTGTAACCAGACTCGGTGAAGACATCAATGTGAGGCAAGACATTGTCATTAATCGAATATGGGAATTTTTCAGTCGTATGGTTGACCAAGTCATTAATGCCGGCTTGGCCCGCCCCTGATACTGCTTGATAGGTATTATAGATGACGCGCTTTAAGCCGTATGGTTGTAGAACAGCTAATGGCACGACTGACTGAATAGTCGAGCAGTTAGGGTTGGCAATCAGATGATCTTCAGCCTTCAAGACATCGCCATTGACTTCAGGTACTACCAAAGGAATCTTAGGATCCATGCGCCAAGCACTAGAATTGTCAATCACATAGATACCACGACTAGCCGCGATTGGCCCAAAATGCTTAGAGGTCTCTCCTCCTGCTGAGAACAAGGCAATCTCGATTGGTGCCTGGAGGGCATCTTCCGTTAACTCTTGAATAACATAGTCCTTGCCAGCATAACTCAAGGTTTTGCCCGCTGAACGCTTAGAAGCGAATAAGGTTAAGCTCTCAAAAGGAAAGTTTCGTTCGTGTAATACTTGCAGCATTTTACGTCCAACAACACCAGACGCACCGCAGATGGCCACATGATATTTCTTAGTCATGGGGTGACCTCCTAAAAAATTATTTACCCTACTAGCTTAAAGATTATGGGGGCAAAAGTCAATCCCTTAAGCCTGTCTCCCAGGCTGATTAATTGACAATTTAACCCTTTATTGATAGAATCTAGCTATCCTTTAGGGGATGTCACGGTTTCGACAGGTATTGTTCGAGCTTTTGACGCGTCAGGAGGGTTGCGTCCGCCTTAAAACGCTACAGTTAAATATAACTGCAAACAACCAAAACAACTCTTTCGCTTTAGCAGCTTAATAACCTGCAGCGAAAAATCAGCCTAACATCGCCCATGTGCTAGTAGCTGGTTTTATTTAAGTGGGATACGCGTGATTTATCCGTCTGTTAAATCACGAAGAGATGATCAGACTCGCAAGGATGACAGCCTGTCTAGTGGCGGTCTCTGCGCTAAATCAAATAGCTAGACTATTGGCGTAGACTTGATTGTGGCGAGATATTTGGACAGGGGTTCGATTCCCCTCATCTCCATAACAGACTAAATCCCTCAGCAGAATCTGCTGAGGGATTTTTTTGCTATTTATAAGACACCTAGTCTATCTAGTTATCATCGCTTGTTTGACGAGGTTTCCGCTCACCCCAATATTGGTAATAATCTACCTTGAGGGCGCCATTATAGAGCTTACGTTTTTTGGTTGCCTTGGCCCCATAGTAGGTCTCGAAAGCTTCGTCACTGGTTAAAATATACTTACTCCAGGTCGGCATTTGGCTATAGAGCTTGCCCATGTCTGCATAGAGGGTATGAACCTGCTCTTCTGTCAACATACGGTCACCATAAGGTGGGTTAGCAATCAAAATACCATAATCCACCTTAGGCCGGTAGTCTTTAAGTTGCATTTGCTTAAAGGAAATCGTATCTGCTACGCCGGCTTCTTGCGCATTGGCCTTAGCAATTTCAACCATACGGTGGTCAATGTCGCAGGCTTCAATGTCCATCATGACATCTGGTTTGGCCTGAGCTTGTGCTTCCTGACGCGCCTGCTGCCACACTTGGCCACTTGGATCTAAACTAGTCCAATGTTCCGCCGCAAATTCTCGCTTAAGGCCTGGCGCAATATTGCGACCAATCAAGGCCGCTTCAATGGCGATAGTGCCCGAACCACAGCAAGGGTCGTAGAGAGGCCGGTCAGGATACCAAGTCGTCAACATGACCAAGGCAGCTGCCATATTCTCTTTGAGTGGGGCTGCCCCCTTCTCTACTCGGTAGCCACGCTTGAATAAGGAAGTGCCAGAAGTATCCAGAGTTAAGCTGACTTGGTCTTTGACCAAAGAGACTTCGATAGGATAGACTGCCCCTGTCTCAGGTAAATTGGTCCGACGGTGATAGTAGGACATGAGTCGGCTGGCAATGGCTTTTTTAACGATTTTCTGGCAGTTAGGCACGCTATGTAACTGGGACTTGACGGATTTGCCGGCCACGGGGAAATTGGCATCCAAAGGCAGAATGTCTTCCCATGGTAAGGCATAGGTCAAATCATAGAGGGCTTCAAAGGTCTTGGCCTGAAAAGCCCCAAATTCAATCTTAATACGGTCAGCCGTTCTCAGCCAAAGGTTGGTCTTAGCAATATCCTGCACGTTCCCAGAGAATCGCACGCGACCATTCTCCGTCTGCACTTGATAGCCTAGCTGCTTCAATTCTTGGGCCGTCACGGACTCAATGCCGGCGGCAACGGTAGCCAATAGGTTATAGTTTGTCATAAGAGGCTCCTCATCTTTATCTTGTCCTTGTGGGCAGTAGATTCCTGCCCTTAGAAAAAAAGGCCCTCCTCACCAGAGAGGGAGAAGCGCCTTTGTTGTATTAAGCAAAAGCCTATTAAGTAAATTTCGATAAGCCATGTTCTGTCACTTAAGGGAAATAGGCGATGCACCTTAAGTGGGGTAATCATCTGTCTGCCGGTCACTCAGTGACCCGCCTCTTCCATCGGTTCATTTCCCTAGGAAAAGTGCCCCGACCAGTCTACCTAGAAACTAGGTCACTATTTGGGTTGCTCGCTCGAGGGGTTTACCGCGTTCCACGCTAGTTGTTTCCAACTAGCCTCGTCTCTGTGGCACCTTAGAGGTTACTCAGTCATAGCCGAAGCCTTAGACCTTTTGCCTGCCGTTAGCGCTAGGCACTACCTTAGCTTATGGTTTCGCTAAGCACGAACACTACAGGCATCTCAGCCTGTGCGAGCATGGACTTTCCTCAACTATTACTAGCCGCGATTACCTAAAATCTACTTGAGGTTCTTTTATTGGAAACGTGTCAGGTCTGAATAAGACATGGTATTGTCTGTGCTACCAATCTTAGATCCGAAGACATGCTTCTCTAGGTTAGAGAGACGCTTGAGGATATCAAAGTTAGTGACACCAGAGCCTGGTGAGGTTGGCACATTGTTCTTCTTAGCCAAGGCAAGTTGCTTGGTCAATTCGTCAATTTTGCTGATTAGGCGCTCATTTTCATTCTTCAAAGTCGCCACATCTTTTTGGTAAGAATCGTAGTCACGGATAATGCTATCCAAATACTCATCTACTTCAGATGCTTTATAACCACGAAAATCGCGGGTAAATTCTTTTTGTAAAATATCTTTAGCGGTTAAATTTTTTTCTGCCATATCGCTCATCTACCTCCATCAATGATTGCTTCTTTCTCAGAAGAATTAATGATTCTATCTTAAATAGAGAAGTCTATTCAATTTATTATGCCACGAAATGCCTAAGAATGCTAGCGAATATACGTTCGCACCCTAGTGAATTGTGCACTTTTAGCCACATAATCTAGTCCCATAAATCTGAGATCCAGACCTTGATTAACTATCTCTATTATGCCACGCAAAAGCCAACTTGGCTAGCGAAGCGATGTCCGTTTCCAGCTAACCGCCTTATTAAGGCTCGATTTTGCTAACTGGTCGGCTGCCTGATTTTCCTTTTCAGCTATCCATTTGACATAGAGATTGGGAAAGTTATCCAGTCGACTCAGGATATGATCCAAGATAGGGGCATAACGCGCATCCTTAATATAGGACTTTTCAATGGCTCGAATAGCCACTTGACTATCTGCATGTAACCAAATAAAGTCCTGGGTCAGGCCCAATTCTATCAACCAGTCTAAGGCGTGAAGGATGGCCAAAAATTCTGCTTGGTGATTGTCGGCCACCTCTTGAAGGAAAACAACTTGTTCATAGAGTTGATCAGGCGCCAGAATCCGAATGGCTAGGCCGGCCGATTGATTTTTATAGGCAAAGGCAGCATCCGTATAAACCTTCAGCATTTTTTCGCTCCTTATCGGTTATTTGTCTACAAACTATTAATGTATTGTGCTATAATATAACTAGTATAGCACGGATTTAAGTATTGACAAGAAAGAGGTGGCAAAATGAGTGATGTAATTAAATTTCCGACCAATGCGGACCAATATTATCGCAAAGCACTCAGTGCCCTCAAGGTCCATGACTTTGGCCGTGCACAAGAATTGCTAATCAAGAGTTATGAGACGGATCCTCAGGTTCATGTCTTCGAGGAACTGATTAAATTATATATTGCTCGGGGACAAAAAGCTGACCTTTTGAACTGTTGGCAAACTTATTTCCCTGATATAGAAGCCGTTAATGATTGGAATGTTCTCCTCTTATATGGGGCTAGTCTGTCCCTCCTTTACGACTTAGACGCTGCCCTCTTGCGACTCTATCAGCTTCAAGCACGCTTCCAAGCAGCTGGATGGGACAGTGAGGACCTCTTACCATTCATTCATCAACTCAATCATACCCAGCGCTTAGCCCGGCGCTTGGAGCAAGCCCTGGATCAAGGTCAGGAAGCCATTGAGACTTTTATCAATCAAATCTATGACGGCCAAGGCTTTGAGTTACTCAGTTTCCTTAAATATACATACGACCTGCCTTTAGACAAGGCCTTGCCTTTCTTTAAGGCCATTCTGGCTCATCCTGACCTACCTCAATATATCAAGAGTGACGTCTTACATTACCTACTCTATCAGAACTATCCAGGTAAAGTAACCTATAACTGGTTTGGCCAAGTCCATGACTTGACAGTAGCCAAACTCCAAGATTACCGTCACCAACCCTCTTATGTAGCTGGACTTCAGGTGATTGAGGACTACTGCGAACAATTCAATCCTCATCTCTTGATTGAGTTTTCCCAGCAGTTTGTCCTTCAGGCCTTAACCGTTTATCCCTATTTTGAAGAAGCCTTCGGGTCAGCCAAGGAGTGGTTCCAGCTTTTCTTAACGGAGAATGACCTACCGACTCCCTACGATCTAGTACCAGATCCTGAGCATCGTCAGACTTATCAAACTGTCGCGGCTGAGCTTTATCATCTCATCTACCAAGAACAATAATATTCAGCACAAGAGCCTCCTATCATAAATACTTGATAGGAGGCTCTTCTATAGGCACTGTGAGTTTAAAGCCCCTGCTGAGCTATAGAACTTTGGGGCTCTTCCCCTTCCTCATCATCTTGAATGAGATGTTCACAGTTGATATAAGCGACAATATCTTTGAAATTGACAATGGTGCGGCTAGTACAGATATCCTTCATGGTCGGATCCGACCGGAGCCAATCGATGTCAACGACTGCGCTGTTGGTCAGGAGCTTACGGATGGTCCCCCGCATATGGACCTGCCGGAAGGTAAAGCGTATCTGGTCACCAATCTCAGGTCGAATCTGTTCACGGACTCGCTGAATCATTTGGCAACCCGTCTCGAAATTGACATGCAAGAGGGAGGCTATCCGAGACTTAGTGGTCCCCCGTCTCAGCTCACGTTCTATGAGCTCACGCTCTGACTTAGTGACTTTGACTCTCATACGACCCACCCTTTCTGAATGAAACCGTTTCTAATTCTTATTATAGCACGTTTGATGCGCTTTTTATAGCTTATAGGTCAAAAATTTCCCAATCCGACAAGAATTTGTAAGATAGTTTCGAATTTTTGTTTGAAACCGCCCCCATTTCCTTGTTATAATGGAACTAGCTTATAAAAAAAGGAGCGTTAACCATGAATCAATCCATTATTACGACCCTTGTTTATGAAACCAAAGTCTCCATCGGTTCCTATTTCCACTTAGTGACGGACTGGTTCGCTAGCGACCAAGAAATCAAGACCGTCATTATTGACCAGGACCATGTCTATTCCAAGATTCTGTCTCTCTATCCTAATGGTTTTGTTATGTACCTTGAGCAAGACCAAGATGGCTCTATTTACCGAACCAATTATCCCCTGATTCAAGCCAAAGATGCTGACTACTATACCGTTCAGTGGGATGACTAAATTCCTGTTTGAAATAGCGCCAAAGCCACTTGATTTTGCTAAGTGACTCCTTTATACTCAGAGTATTCATTATGACTATAAAGGAGTCACTTATGCATAATATGACCACTGGGTCCCCCCTCAAACGCATTATTAACTTCTCCATTCCGCTCCTGATAGGTAATATTTTCCAGCTTGTCTATAATATGGTCGACACCTTTATTGTCGGACGCACAATGGGGCGAGATGCCCTAGCTGGGATTTCAGCTTCTTCTAGCGTCATGTTCCTGATTCTGGGCTTCGCCCAAGGGCTGACGGCAGGATTAACGATTCCTTTGGCACAGGCTTTTGGTGCTAGGGATTTCCATAAGGTAAGACGTTCGGTCACCATTGCTTGGACTATCGCGCTCTGCGTTTCCATGGCCTTAACCTTCCTGTCTACCTTCTTCCTCCGCCAAATTCTAGAAGTCATGATGACGCCACCAGAAATCATTCAATATACATACGATTATCTCATCGTTATCTTCAGCGCTTGTACTGTCACCATGCTTTACAATTTACTAAGTAATATGATGCGGGCCTTGGGAGACAGCCGGACGCCCCTCTACTTTCTTATTATTGCGGCCTTAACCAATATCGTCTTAGACTATGTTTTCATCGTGAACGTAGGTATGGGGGTTGCGGGTGCTGGCCTCGCGACGGTCTTGTCACAAGCTGTCTCGGTTATCCTTTGCCTCTGGGCCATTCATCGCCGTTGGCCACTACTGCAGGTTTCCTGGCAAAAGGCTATGTTAGTAGCTGAAGAAATCCGTTATCACCTCAATATGGGCTTTCCAATGGCCTTCCAATCCTCTATTATTGCCCTTGGTTCCATTTCGGTAACAGTGGCCCTCAATCAGTTAGGTCCTCTAGCCATCGCAAGTTATGGTGCCGCTTCTAAAATTGAACAGATTGTGATTTTAGTACTCATGTCCTTTGGGATTGCCATGGCAACTTACGTAGGCCAAAACTTTGGTGCCGCCCAATTTGATCGCATCCGTCAAGGCGTCCGCCAAATGACCTACTTATCTGTCGGTGTTGCGCTAGTGTCTGGCGTCATCCTAGCACTGACCGGAGCTCAGGTTGTTACCCTCTTTGCAGAGGGTAGCCAAGGGCTGGAAATGGCCCACTATGGTCAAGTCTTCTTCTACTGCTCGGCGCCTGCTTACTGGTTATTAGCTTTACTCTTCATCTATCGCTATACCTTGCAAGGGCTTGGCGACAGCCTAATTCCGACTATTGCCGGTATTATGGAGTTGACCATGCGGATGAGTGCCGCCCTGATTCTCAGCCAATATCTAGGCTTCGTCGGCCCAGCTATTGCCAGTCCTCTGGCCTGGCTAGGCGCATGTGTACCGCTCTTTCTAGCCTATCACCATCACAAACACCATCTTCAAGAACGCTTCAACCAAAAGCTGGCCCAGAATTAATTTGGCCAGCTTTTTTGGCATACAAGAGTCACTTAGACGGGGATTGTGTAGGGAGGTTACAAGTTTCTTACAGATAGCGCAAAAACCGGCTCAAAAGTTGTCCTCAAGCCTTTTTTGCCGTATAATGATACTATCCATAAATTTATGTAGTTTGCAACTACAAGGAGGTAAATTATGACCAAACCAATTCGCGTACTTCTTTACTACAAGTACGTTAACATCGAGAACCCTGAGAAGTTTACAGCTGACCACTTGGCCTTCTGTAAGTCTATTGGCCTTAAGGGCCGGATCCTCGTTTCGAGCGAAGGGATTAACGGGACTGTCTCAGGTGACTACGAAACCACTCAAAAATATATGGACTATGTCCACTCCCTACCAGGTATGGAAGACCTCTGGTTCAAGATTGACGAAGAAGAAGAACAAGCCTTCAAGAAGATGTTCGTTCGTCACAAAAAAGAAATCGTCCACTTGGGCTTAGAAGATAACGACTTCGACAACGACATCAACCCATTAGAAACTACTGGTGCTTACTTGTCACCACAAGAATTCAAGGAAGCCTTGTTAGATGAAAACACCGTTGTCCTTGATACACGTAACGACTATGAGTTTGACTTAGGTCACTTCCGTGGTGCCATCCGTCCTGACATTCGTAATTTCCGCGAATTACCACAATGGGTACGCGACAACAAGGAAAAATTCATGGACAAGCGTGTCGTTGTCTACTGTACAGGTGGTGTCCGCTGTGAGAAATTCTCCGGTTGGATGGTACGTGAAGGTTATAAAGATGTCGGCCAACTCCACGGTGGGATTGCTACCTATGGTAAAGACCCTGAAGTAAAAGGCGAATTGTGGGATGGTAAGATGTACGTCTTTGACGAACGGATTGCTGTTGACATTAACCACGTAGATCCTGTTGTAATCGGGAAAGACTGGTTCGATGGTACCCCATGCGAGCGCTATGTTAACTGTGGGAACCCAGAATGTAACCGTCGTATCCTGACTAGCGTCGAAAATGAAGACAAATATGTTCGTGGTTGCTGCCCAGAATGCCGTCGCCACCCACGCAACCGCTACATTGCGGAAAACAAATTGACTAATCAAGAATGGGAAGCTCGTCTCAATGTCTTAGGCGAATCCCTAAATGATCAAGTAACGGCTTAAGAGCCATACCCCATAAGGAAAGTAGGTGAATGAATGACACTAGACGATGACAAGAAGAAAGTGTCCCAACAATCGGACCAGCATTACTATGATGTCTCTTTTGACATCGCGCCTGATAAAGAGGATTCAAGGGGTCATTCTACCCCGCCTTCGAACGAGGCAACTTCTAAGCCATCACGCTGGGATAATTTCTATGAAGATTATTCCCGCAAACAAGCACAGGCTCGACAAGAGAGCGCTGAAAATAATGATCAAGCATCTACTTCAACTAACAAAGGTCAGTCCGAGACTAGTCAGACCACTGAATCAAGCTCTAGTCAAGGTCAGCAGGATCTAGATAGTTGGCATTACCAACCTAAGTCGGATGAAAAGACCGTCATGGCTCAATCTTCCGAGTTCATCGATCGCTCTGTCAAACGCGTCCGTGACTTCTTCTCTAACTTCAATCCAAGTATTGATGAAGCCAACCCTTATAAGCAGACTAACCAAGTGTCCGACCAGGACTTCCAATCTCATCTTTTCCAAGAGGAAACAGAGAAAGACCCAGCTAGCCCTGCCAAGGAAAAAGCCAAGAAGAAGAAAGTTGTTAAACCTTCAGAGCCTAAGGCTAAGCCAGAACTAGCGCAGCAGAGTGAATCAAGCCCGGAGACTTCAAAATCATCCGAGTCTTCTGACAAAGGTCCTCGTCGGCGTCGGTTCTTTGCCGGCATGGCCAGTCGAGATCACCACGTCCAAGATTCACAAGAAGATGCTAGCACAGACCTAGGCCTAGCAGGACCAGTTGACATGCCAGACTTATCTGAAGAATCTTCTGTTAGTTCTAAACCTGCTAGTCGCGTTTACCAGCCTCGCATTGAGCTCGACCAAGACGCTAGGGCTAATCAACCCCTGCCAAGTCCTGCAGAAATCCAAAAAGAACGTGAACGACGTCGTAGTCTTGACCTTGAGCAGGAAACAAACAATGAGCTCCAGGAAGAAAGCGAGCCAGTTGCAAGCTCAGACAAGAAGGAAGTGTCGCGTGTCTATCAACCTTTAGACGCTGACTTGTTAACACCAAGTAGAGACCAAGCTAAAGAAGACCAAGTGGCTGAACTTAACAGTCCGTCTCCTACTGAGCCAGTCACTAGCTCAAATGACCACAGCACAGAACCGGAGTCAAGGACTTGGCCACATCCAGCAGATTCACTAGGAAGCTCTGAAGGCCAGGAAGAAGCCCCTCGCCTTTCATCACGAGGACGTGCCCGACTCAGTTCGCTCTTGTCCATTTTCGACGAGATTACACCTATTGAGGTACCAAATCAGACCTCTGCTTCAGAAGATTCAAACCAGGGCCAAGAAGCTGAGTACTTAGAGAAAAGTGCTACAGGCTCAAGCTATCAAGAACCTGAAGCATTCTCTCAGGATAGACTTGAAATTGAGTCAGAACCTGAACAAACGCCAGTTTCTTCAAACCATCCAGATGAGCCAAATCACTTGGATCAAGAAGTGGACGACCTATCTATCGAGCCAACTAGTTCCCAAGTGGAAGTTGAGGCTGAGGTTAACTTTAATCAAGAAAAATCTTATGATCAGCAATTAGATCATGAGGCGACGTCACTTGTTGCTAGTCAAGAAAACTTAATTCCTCAAGCATCTGGACTATCAGAAGTAGAGCCAAGCTTAGCTGAGGAGACCTCAGAGCAGCATGAATCAGAACATTCTGATTCAGACTCAAGTTCAGACGCCTATGACTTGGCTTGGACGGCTAAGACAAGCAAGCTAACTAACTTAGACCCAGATTACTTTGACCAAACTCAAGCCAGCGAGCTTGAGCCCGAACAAAGCCATGATGTGGAAGAATGGTCTCAGATTCAGGATTTAGAACCTGAATCTGATGACCACGCACCAGGTGCCCTAGACTTAGCTGCTGTCGGCCTTGAGGCTAGCCAAGATTCAGAGCGCAAGCGTCGCAAGTCAAAAGATAAAGGCAAATCCAAGGCTAAGGTCATTGACCTGTCTAACTACACTGCTAGAGAGAAAATCTTCTTAGGCCTCAATGTAGCAGTCAATGTAGTTCGCCGCATTGCCCTCTACATCGTCTTGATTGGCCTGCTCTTAGGTTCCTTAGCTGCTGGGGCTGGGGCTGGTTACTTTGCCCACCTAGTCTCTGACACCAAGGTACCTAATCGTGAAGAAATGGCTGCCAAGATTAACAAATTGGAACAGCAATCCACCATTTACTATGCTAACGGGACTCCGATTGCCAACGTCCAAGCCGATGTCATTCGGTCTGTGACTAGCCTGACAGATATCTCGCCTAACATCGTCAATGGTCTGGTATCGACTGAGGACTCCTCCTTCTATGAACATAAAGGGGTTGTGCCTAAAGCAATTCTGCGGGCTACCCTGCAGGAAGTCTTGTCACCAGGTAGCGGGACCGGTGGTTCTACTCTGACCCAGCAATTGGTCAAGCAACGTCTCTTAACTAACGATGTCACCTTCTTCCGGAAAGCTAATGAAATTCTCTTAGCCCTCCGTCTGGAGCAATTCTTCAGCAAGGATGAAATCCTGACTGCCTACCTTAACGTGTCACCATTTGGTCGTGACCATAACGGGGATAACGTAGCCGGGATTGAGAAAGCTTCAGAAGGGATTTTTGGTAAGAAGCCTAGCGAAGTCAACCTGGCTCAAGCAGCCTTCTTGGTCGGCTTACCGCAGGACCCTTACAATTACACCCCTTACCAACAAAACGGGGAGCTTAAGACCGACTTATCAGCCGGGATTGGCCGGATGAAGGACGTCCTCTACTTCATGTACCGTAACCATAAAATTAGTGAGGCCGACTACCAAGCCGCTCTCAACTATGATATTAAGGCTGACTTCTTGCCAGCCGGCAGCCCAAGTGTCACACGCCAATCCTACCTCTACCGAGCAATGGAGCGAGGCGCTATCGAGCAAATCATGCGTCTCAATATTGAGCGTGATAAATTAACTTGGACTCAAGTTTATCAAGATGACAACTGGTACAACCAATACTATAAGGAAGCCGAAGAGCAACTTAAGACTGGTGGTTATAAGGTTTACACAACTATTGACCAACAAATCTATGACCTCTTGCAGGAATCCGCTAAGAAACACATCAATGACCTAGGGATGGCCTATGAAGGTGTCTATACAGACCCTCAAAGTGGCCAAGAAACCTCCTATGTTGAGAAGGTTCAAAATGGGATGGTGGTCATGGATAACAACTCCGGTAAAGTCTTAGGCTTTATCGCAGGGACGGATTTTGAGAACAACCAAATCGACCATGCTTTTGGTATTCGTCGTTCCCCTGGTTCAACCATTAAGCCATTGGCCGTCTATGGCCCTGCTATTCAAGAAAACTTGATTAATCCATCGACGGTTATTCCAGATACGGAATTTACGCAAACCTTCGAAGATGGTACGACTTGGTCCCCTACTAACTATGGTAACGTAGTCAGTGGTGGCGCTGAATCGGCTCGGGTTGCCCTCTATAAATCGGACAACTTACCTGCTGTTCGGGTCTACCAAGAAATGCAAAAACGCTCAGTTGATGTCATGAGTTATTTGGAGAAAATGGGCTTTAACCCAGCTGCCTCCTATACGCCAGAAGACGTCAAGAACTTGGCCTTTGCCATTGGTGGGGTTTCTAGTGGGCCAACTGTCCTAGAAGAAACACGAGCCTTCGCAACCTTTGCCAATAATGGTAACTACCATGACGGCTACTTCATCGACCGGATTGAAGATGCGGCTGGTAATGTCGTCTTCCAACACCAAAGCAACCCTACCCAAGTCTTCAGTGAAGATTCCAACTACCTTATGATTGATATGCTACGTAATACCATGACAGAAGGTACTGGTCGGATTGCTAAGGGCTACATGTCCATGGGTGGTGACTGGATTGCCAAGTCCGGGATTAGTGAGAATTCTAAGGACGTCTGGTTCATTGCCTCAACTCCAAGTATCACCATTGGTTCTTGGATTGGCTATGACAGTCGTTTCCAAAACTACACCATCAATATCGACGACGGCTACGGTCGTGAAAGTGAACGGAGCCAACGCTATTGGGCAAACGTAGTCAATGAACTCTATGCTGCCCGTCCAGATATCTTCGGGGTAGACCGGAAATTCAACCGTCCATCTAGCGTCCAAGAAACGGACGTCTTGCAACAAACTGGTACTAAGCCAGGGACCATGCGTCTAGATAATGGCGGGACCATTTCCATCACAGGTCCAACCTACAAGGATCTCTTCAAGGTCAGCCATCCAGCTCCAGAATTGAACTACAAGTTCTTATTCGGTGCAACGGATGAAGAATTGGCTAACTTCTGGGCTACCTACCGTGCGCAACTAGAAGAACAACGACGCCAAGAAGATCAACGACGTCAACAAGAATCGTCAAGTTCTTCAAGCTCATCAAGTTCTTCAGCAGCAAACGAAAATCCGGGTAACGGCAACGAAAACCCAGGCGGTAACAACAATAATAACCAGAACAATAACCAAAACAATACACCTGGTCAACGCTAGGTAAAATGAGAGAGTCAGGAAATTAAACTTCCTGACTTTCTTTTTCTATATACAAAAAGAGACGGGCTCTATAATAGAGTCCGTCTACTTTATTAAGCTACTAAGCTACCATTAAGGAGCAAAGATACCTAAAACATAACCAATAATCCCGGCAGCAAAGAGACCGAAGATAATGAGGATTGGGCTAACTTTCTTCTTGAGTAACCACATGCAGAGGAAGGTCAAGAGGACAGCCGCCAAACCTGGTACTAACATATTGAGGTTGTCTTGTAAAGTTGTCACTTTATTAGGCGTTAAAGAGCTATTGCCCATGTCACCCAAAATTTTCTGTAAGGTGGCACCATCCACTGCCCCTTTAGGGAAGTGAATATAGGCATTATCAGCCAATGGTACGTTAGATACCACAGGTGCAAACTTAATGGTTGTCCATCGAGGAACCAGAATCCCCATAACGAACATCCCTAAAATAGATGCCCCCTTGGTTAAAGTCTGTAAGATACCACCTGACAAGTCGTTGGTGATTTCAGAACCTTTCGCATAACCAAATTCTTGTGTATACCATAGGAAACCTACACGAATCGCATTCCATACTACAAAGAAGAAGAGTGGTGCTAAGATAGAGCCACCAGTTGCCAAAGAGGCAGCAATCGCCCCAAGGATTGGGCGAACGGTGAACCAGAAGACTGGGTCACCAATACCGGCCAAAGGCCCCATCATCCCAACTTTAACCCCTTGAATAGCGGCATCGTCAATTGGCACACCATTAGCTCTTTCTTCTTCCAGAGCCAAGGTAACCCCTAAGATTGGAGCGGCAATGTATGGGTGAGTGTTGAAGAATTCAAGGTGACGTTTGAGGGCTGCAGAGGCCTCATCACGTTGTGGATACAATTTCTTGAGGGCTGGAATCAAGGAATAAGCCCAACCACCGTTTTGCATCCGTTCATAGTTCCAAGACCCTTGAAGGAATTGGGAACGCAACATTACCTTAAAACGATCGGATTTCGTTAAGTGTTTCTTTTGTTCAGTCATCGTCAATTCCCTCCTTAGTAGTCATTGAGAATATCGCCTAGTGGATCGCCGGAGCTAGCTTGTCCCCCACCGCTACCTGAGCCACCAGTGTTTTGGCTGAGACGGATATAAACAACCGCCAAGACCACCCCGATAATCCCGGTTGCGATCAAGGTTAATTGATTAAGTGGAGCCAAGGCAAAGCCTAGGAAGAAGAATGGCCATACTTCAGGTGTTGCCATCATGTTAATAACCATGGCATAACCGACCGCTACGACGAAACCACCGCCGATGGCCATCCCTTTGGTAAACCAATCAGGTAAGGCCGCTAGGGCCCCTTGAACGGTTTCGGTTGGCAAGAAGAGCAGGAAAGTAGCTGGAATGGCAATACGCAAGCCTTGGCAAGCAAGAGCTACCATATGCCAGAATTCAACGCCACGGAAGTCACCCTTTTCAGCTGCAGCGTCAGCACGGTGAACGATGGCCACTGATAAGGTACGTACCACCATGGTCAAAGCCAAACCAACAGTCCCTAAGGTAATCGCTGCTACAATGGCCAAGTTCTGACCTTCATCTGTGAAGGTACCAGTTTTAACATAAATGATGGCAGAAGCCACAGAAGCTAAAGCCGCGTCAGGCGCAACCGCAGCCCCGATGTTAGCCCAGCCCATCGCAATCAATTGCAAGGCCCCACCTAACATAATACATTCGCTGAGATGACCCGTTGCAAGCCCTACTAAAGAACAAGCAATAATTGGTTGATGGAATTGGAACTGGTCCAAAATCCCTTCCATCCCAGCCAGAAACGCTACCACAATGACAGCAAGAATTGATAGAATATTAAATTCCATTATGATACCTCCTTTTAGACTTTGAGGCCTTCGCTGGCCTTAGCTTGGATGCTCTTAAACAAGTCAGTTGGCTTGTCATTTGGCACCTTGCGGACGTCGAACTTAACGCCGAGATCACGAAGCTCCTTGAAGGTATCTACATCGCCTTGATCCATAGACAAGACATTTGTTACTAATACCTTACCGACAGAGTGAGCCATAGAACCTACGTTGAGCTCTGGAATCTCTACTCCAGCCTTGATGACCTTGAGCGCATCCTGTGGATTTTCGAAGAGTACCAAAGCCTTAGTCTCACCGAAGCGAGGGTCTTTAGATACTGCTACGAACTTGTCAAGGGGTACTACGTGAGCACGCACACCTGGGGGAGCTGCTTGCTCAATCAGCTTCTTACGTAAGTCATCTTGAGCAACGGTATCGGACACCACGATAATTCGGTTAGGTTGAGTGGCTTTAGTCCAACCTGTTGCGACTTGGCCGTGTAAGAGCCGTGTATCAATACGAGCCAAGACGAATTTGATTTTGCCGTCTCCTAAGACTGTTCCTTCCGGAATCGCACCTTGTGGCGCAGCTGGTGCTGCTTGAGCCACTGCTGGCGCTTCTTCTGGTTGTAATGCTTCAGGACGAACTTTGACACCGTCTTTGGCCGTTGGAATAATGGCTTTGGCGATATCGTGAGCCTTGTCCATAGAGAAGCGACTTGCATATGATTCAATCAACATAGGCAAGCTAAGACCGGCTACAATGGCACGTGTCTCTGGCGCTTCTTCAAAGAGAATATTGGCTTGGTTGAAGGGACTGCCTCCCCATAAGTCTACCAAGAACAGAATCTCTTCGCTCTCAATACGGTCTACGGCTTCACGTAATTTACGCTGCAAATCATCTGGACCTTCACTTGGCATAAAGGTCACGGATTCAACGTTGGCTTGTTCACCAAAAATCATTGAACCGGATTGCTTGATACCATCAGCAAACTCACCATGACTTGCGATAATAATACCAACCATGATTCTACCTCCTAAATAAAAATTGAAATATATAATTTCAACTTCTAGTATAGTATAACGTTTACATAAATGCAATAGCTAATATTGATTCTCAAATATTCTTCTAGACATGTAAATAAATTTTTATATCAATTTATGCCTATTAATGAGCATTCTAACCCCCTGTACCCCTTTTTACCAAGTTTCGGAACCCTTCCCGCATAAGCAAAAAAGCTGGGAGCAAGGTCAACTGCCTTCAAAAGTTGTTAAGAGAAGACAACTTTTGACAAGCTTTAGTTTCCTTGTCCCAGCCTTTCAAGGCCTATTAATCAAAGTCATAAAGGTCGGTGACTGGCACCACCTGGTCGAAATCCAATAAAACTAAGTAAACATCCGTCACCTGCTTGCCTTTTGCCAGGCTTAAGGCCCGAGCGTAGAGACTCATTTGGAAGCGATACTTATCAACAATCTGGTCAATCTGGGCTGACTTAGTCATGTTTACCCAAGGACGATAGCGGTCAGTCTTGTAGTCAATTAAGATGAGCCGACCATCAGGCAAATTCAGATAATTATCAACCACCCCATGTACCAAAAGCTGACTATGGACTAGTTCTTGAAGCTGGTCAGCACTTAGCTGACGAGCAAACAACTTGGCCGCTGGCAGGCGATAAGAAAAGGCCTGCTCGCGATGTAGGGATTTAGCCTGTTTAATCAGGACTTGGCCTAAGTCACTAGCTAAAAATTGGCAAATGCTGGCTAACTTAACGGCCTCCCACTGACTAGCTTCCATAAGTCCAGCGGCTAGCCAAGCTTGCGCCTGCTCTTGAATGGCAGCCGGATAGTCCGACACATCCAGTCCTTCTAGCGCACTAAAGTCTAGCTGCTGCATAACATAGTGGGTAAAAGTCCCAATCTGGGCAGCTGTATAGGCTTGGCGCTCTCGGACAAAGCGAGGCGCTTGGAAGGTATCGCCAGTAAATCGAATACTCTGAATACCAGCCTTTTGACCTGTCTCGGCCTCTTCCGCCCTTTCCTCATCTTCTTGACTAAGCCAATCCCAACTGATTTGCCCTGGCCGTCGGTCGGTGAAGTGAGATAGTTTTTCATTATGAGGTTCTTCATAGAGGCGCTTGAGCTCCGACACAGATTGGTAGCTAGAGGTCTTACTAGCCAGGCCGTAGTCGTACTGACTCTCTAGGAGACTTTGGATAAAGGCCCCTACCTCACTTGTCACCTCATGTTGATCGACTGTTAATTTCAAATCTGCCAACCAGTTTTGGTCATCCTGGAGCCAAGGTCTTGACGCAGACGTCTTGAGAAGTGGCAAAAGCTCTGCTTCCGCCACATAGGTCAGACGCACTTGTTCATTTGTAAAGTCTGTCGTGGATTGAGGGTGACGTCCACTAAAGGCTGTCGCCATCAGCAACCAATCCAGCCAACTTCCTGCTCCCTGGCGGAGGGCGCGATTCATAACCAATTCTTGGCCAGTTGCAGCCACAACTTGCTCCTGTTTAGTCTGGACTTGGTCTTGAGATTTGACACTGCCCACAATCACCAGTTTTTGCTCACAACGTGTCAGGGCAACATAGAGCTTGCGCATTTCTTCTGATTTCAACTGGCCGCGACGTTCCAACTTAATGGCTTCCTTAATAAAGGAAGGATACTGCAATTGATGCTTGATATCCAGATAATCCAATCCCAAGCCATAGCGTTTGGAAGGTACATAAACCTTCTGCGTATCCTGAATGTTGAAACGTTTGCCCGTCTGCATTAGGTAAACAAAAGGAAACTCTAGCCCCTTGCTGGCATGAACGGTCATGACTCGCACAAAATTCTGATCCTCACTCAGTAAGAGGGGCTCAGCCAAATCTTGGTCGTGGGCCATGATTTGTTCAATAAAGCCAACGAAGGCCGTCAAGCCCTTATAGTTACCCGCTTCAAATTCTACTACCCGTTCATAGAAAGCATGGAGGTTAGCCTGACGCTGATCCCCTTGATCTAAACCTGCCACATAATCTAGGAAGTAGGTTTCTTGATAGAGGGTCCAAATCAAGGTGACTAGGTCCACTCTTTGGGCTAGCTGGCGCCATTCTTTGAGTTTGTCCATGAAGGTAGTCAAGGTTTCTTGTAAGGCTATTAGACTGGCTTCTTCTAAGAGCAGTACTTGCTGGCAGGCTTCATAGAAGCTGCCGCTATTAGGTACCCGGATGCGAATTTGACTGAGTTGCTCATCACTTAGGCCCACAAAATGTGACCGCAAAATGGCCACTAAGGGAATGTCTTGATGAGGGTTATCAATCAATTTAAGTAGGGCTAGCATGAGCCGAATTTCCTGACGTTGGAAATAATTCTCAACATTTTGACTTAGGAGTGGAATACCTAGCTGTTCAAAGACTTGTTTAACCGGTTGGAAGGGATGGCGGGTCGAACTCAGAATGACAAAGTCCTGATAGGTTACGGGCCTTTGCTGACCTAGTTCCTTGTCATAAATTTGCCATCCGGCTTGGACGCGCGCTTGAATATCCCGGCCAATAAGCCAAGCTTCCGCTTCAAGGCTAGTCTCCACGCCTTGATCTAAGTCTAAGTCCTGGTCTTCAGGCTCCCCTTCATCTGCTACAGAGGACTCATAGAGTAAGAATTCAATATCGAATTCCTGGTCAGGAGGTGCAGGTAAAAAGCTGTGATTGCCTGTCTTGAGGGACTCCATGGCCCCATACTGCATTTCACCAAAACCCGGGTCCATCAGACGCTGAAAGACAAAGTTAGTAAATTGTAAGATTTCGTCACGAGAACGATAGTTGGCATCTAAGACAATCAGATGACCGCCTTTGCCCTCTTGATAGGCCTGATACTTGGCTAAGAAGAGGCTAGGCTCTGCCATACGGAAGCCATAGATAGACTGCTTGACGTCCCCTACCATGAAGAGATTACCACTTAAGTCTTGGCGGCGTTCACGCGACAGAAAACTTAAGATCGTCGCTTGAATGTCGTTAATATCCTGATACTCGTCCACTAAGACTTCGCGGAAGAGATCCTGATAATAGAGGGCCGCCTCGGAAGGCTGCCGCTGCCCTAAGTCCGCATCATAAGGGGCCAGAATATCCAGAGTCAGATGCTCTAAGTCATTATAGTCAATGCAGTTTTGTACAACTTTGGCTTGCCAGAGAGCCTGACGGAATTCAAGTGTCAAATGGGCCAGGTCTTGGATGCTAGCCCCCGCCTGCCCTTCTACATAGACAGTCGTATCGTAATCTAGGACCATGAATTGTCGCACCCGCTCAATTTGCTCCTTGGCTTGATCTCGTAGGGCCTTTACTTGCTCCAAAAGCTCCTTGTCTTCTTCCGCCTTCTTACCACTCGGCCATCGATCGAAAGAGACTTGTTGGAAGAGAGCAAAAACTTGGGCTAAATCTTGACCTGTCAGGACTGATTGCAAAGCTTGCACCTGGCTTCGCTCGGCTTCTAAGAGGGGCTGTAATTTGCTTATCATAGCATCTGTCAGACTTTCTAGGCCAGCCAAGGCCTGTTCTAGCAGATGCTGAGCATGTGACAGACTAGCCTGCCATTCAGGCAAGAGGACCGCCTGATAGAGCCCAGTCTTAGCAAAATCCTCAAAATGCAAGGCCTGGTCTGCTAGCTGAGATAGCCAGACTTGGGGCTCAGGATGAGACGAAGCAAATTGATAAAGGTCTAAAATCAATTGATAGAGCCCTTGGTCGCTAGGTCCTGGACTGAATTGAGCTAGCAGATGGAAAAGTTTTTCCTGCCAGTCGGGATCTTGAGCTAGGTCAATCATCAGCTCCTGCCAAACTTCTTGATAGAGCAAGGATTTCTGCGTCTCATCTGTTAAGAGTCGGAAACTTGGGTCAAAATCAATAATGTAGAAATACTGTTGGATAACCTGCAAGCAGAAACTATGCAAGGTTCGGATATGAGAGGCTGGCAGCAATTGAAGTTGGCTGACCAAATGGGCTTGCTCGGCTCTATCGGCCGTCTGGTTGACGGCTTGTTTGAGCCGGTTCTCCATCCGCGCCTTCATCTCACTAGCAGCAGCCTCCGTAAAGGTAGACACAAGTAATTGGTCCATGTTGGCATAATGAGTCAATAAATGATTGAGAATCCGTTCAATCAAGACCGTGGTCTTACCTGACCCGGCTGAAGCGGAGACCAGAATATTGCTACCCCGTTGGTGGATGGCTTCCCACTGGCTATCATTAAATCGCGAATTCAAAGGTTTAGCTGGTAAAGTTCCCAAGGTCATAGCTGGCCTCCTTTCTCACTCGTCTCTGTGTCTTCTTTCTTGCTTGCTTCTTTCTCTATTTGGGTTAGGACTTGATCCTTGGACAGGCGCTTATGACGATAAGCACCATAATGCACGGTTGCATCAAAGCCTGTAATAACCCGATAGTCGGCTTGTAGGCTAGGTGTAAAGCGTTCATCCTTAAAGGGCGCCAAGCTGATATCCCCTCTTTGAATGGCATTGCCTGCCTGGGTCATCAAATGGAGCAGATGCTGATTGATGAGGCTTAATTCCGTTTGATTGACAGCCGGAACATGCTGATAGTAGCTACCATCTTTTTTAAGCTGAACCGGGTAGATCTGACTCTTAGACTGATTGGCCAAGCCAGGCTCAATGGCCACTAATTCAGAGCCCGAAATGGTCATCAGCCCCCTGTATGGATGAAGTTGGTTCTTAGCCAAGTCTAGCCCATCCTGGCTCAGACGAGCCATCTGCTTACCATCAACCTTGACGAAGCCGCCTGCTAAGGATTGATAGAAGGCGCCTACTGCTTTGGCATGAGGATAACGTTGACTGGCAACTTTCAGGTAGGTCAAGACCTGCAAATCCAAACCATAATAGAAGTCTACTAGGTTGAAAGTCTTCTTACCGGATTTGTAGTCCACTACCTGGTAGTAACTTTGGCTTGGATCCGCATCAATGCGGTCAATCTTACCTCGTAAGGTTAAGCTGCCCTTATCCAAAGGCAGGATTAAGCCAGCTTCTTGCTGGCTACCAAAGACCAGCTCGGTCGCAACGGGTTGAACCGTTAAAGCTTGACTTTGCGCCAGACTGACACTTAAAAATTGCCGCAAATGCTGATCCAGCTTGCGCTTAATCAAGTGCATGCGAGGATTGGTGCCAAAGATATTAAAGCGTAAGTCTTCCGCCATAAGGGTCTGAATGCTAGCAAAGTTAGTTTCAAAATCAGGCCTAGCCTCTTGTGCTTGGGTAAATTTATCTAGGAAATCATGATAATAATCCCCTGCCCCTGCGGCATTTAACTCTAGCTGCTGACGGGGACGAATCTTTAGCCCATAAAGCAAGAAATGGCTATAGGGATCCTGGTAATACTGCTCTAACTTAGAAACTGATGCCGTCATCTTCTGGCCGAAGAGGGCCAAGGCCGTCTCTGGTGTCAGATTCTGAGGCAGTTGGTTAAATTGGAAGAGTTGAGCCAAGAGTACCCAAGTATGAGGATTTTGGCTGGCCATTAAGGTCAAAAAGTCTAGAAAGGCAGCACTTGGTCGGTCCTTTTGCTGCGAATAGTGATGGACTAGCTGCAAGAGCGGACTCATTTGGACTGGATAACGACCAAACTCAAGTCGGCTTAATTTGACTTGATTCTGATGAATCAAAGAATGGGTATAGGTCTTAATAGGCAGATGGAATTGCTTAGCCAATTGCTGCAAATATGGCGATAGCTTAAGGGTCTGTTGGCCCTTCATAGCCACATAAGAGAGATAGAGTCGGTCGCTGGCACTGAGCAAGACCTGCTGGGTCATGAGCAGTTCTAAACTATAATTGTGCTGGCTAGACTGGCGCAGTTGCTGGTAAGGCAGGAGACTTTCCCCCAGAGATTGGCGGTTGGCCGCACTCAGTAGCGAATCTTCTTGATGGTGCTTAGGTAGCGTTAGCTCGTCTGCCCCTAGCACAAAACAAACCTTATAGGCTTGAGCCTGAGGACTTTCCATGCTAGTAACCATGACTTGGTCTAAAGCTGGCGGAATAATATGGAAGGTGGCTTCATTCAAACCCGTTAGCAGGAGTTCTTGAAACTCACTAAAGGTCAGCTCGGCCTCTCCATAAAGTTGATAGAATTCATCTAGACTGGCGGTCAAGGTCTGCCAAACTTGTTCATATTGGCGAGACAGGGCCAGGTCCCCTTTTTGGATGGCTTGGTCGCGCCGGGCAATTAGACGGTCCTTAACACCTACCTCTTCCAACCACTGATAGAGCCACTCAGCTGCTTTTTGGCCATTAAAGCTAGTCGCCTGCGCTAAGTCTTGGTAAGGGGTAAAATCAGCCAAGAAGGACTCCCGCAAGGCTTGTACCACCTGGCCATAGGTTTGGCCAGTCACTTGACCAGCCGCATTGACATAAGGACGGTCTGCTTGGTCAAAGCGCCATTCAAAAGACAATTGGGCAAAGCGATAACCCACGTAACCATTAGCCAGCACCACATTTTCAAGTAAGTCAACTTGAGCCTTAAATTCCTCTTCTAGGGCTGGTCCATCCTGGGGATTTTGGACTATAGCAGCTCTCAGGTCAGCCGGTAACCAGAGACCTGATTTAAGAATGCCGAAGATGTCGGCTAGCTGGTAGCGATAGCGATAGAGTTTGAGCCCCGATTCCAGCCAGAGGACCAGGGGATGCTGGCCCATACTTACGGCATGGTCATAGAAATAAGGAATATCATTCTGTTCAAAGAGGGCTGTCACCAAGGGACGATAACGGTCCATATCCCGCGTGAGGACTAAGATATCACGGTAACGGTAGCCCTCCTGACTCACCAACTGGTGAATCTTGTTGCTGGTATGTCGGACTTCCGTCTGAATGGCATCGTGCTCCCAAATCACATGTGTCTTAACTTGATTGAGCGGCTGACTCAGTTCTTGAGGGGCCAACCGCAAGTGATTTTCAAAGGCCTGGGCTAGCGTTAAGATATTAGCTTGGTAGCCCGCCTCTACCTGGTCAATGGTCCAATCCTTTGCCACAGGCAAATGGAGTGACTGGGCTAGCAATTGCATTTGCCCATAGGTATGACGTGCTACTTCGATGGGTGGATCATAGGCTTTAGAACGAGCCGCTTGCTGGGATAAAGGCAAGGTAATCCAGACAGCCTGACATTGTTGAATCAAGGTGGTCAATAATTGTAGCTGCTGACCATTAAAGAAATAATGGTGATCCACGACCAAATAGGTCGGCCGGCTTAAGGGCTGAGCCTTAAGGTAGCTATCCAAACGCTGCAAGTCGTGATAATGCCCTATGACTTGCCCTTCAATTTCTTGGATGAAACCTTGATAGAGCAGGGCCAACTCAGCTAGGCGCTTGGCTTCCTGCTGGTTCAAATCAGGCACTTGACTCAGATTCTCTGGCTGAATTTGCCCTAGATAGAGTTCATCGAAGAGCTGGGCTAATTTCTCGGCAAAGCCCTGATGCTTAACCTGACCACGAAAGACCTGTAATTGATCCTGATAGCGCGCCAGCAGACGTTTTATAATCATAATCTGGCCAATACTAGAAATTGGCTTTTCATCCGCTAGGCTGTTAGGCATGAGGAACCAAGCCAAGCGTTTGAAGGAAACTACCTGAATGTCGACTAGAGCCGCCTCATTGGATCCATATTTGTCTTGGACAGCCGCTAGCAAATAGGACTCCATATCAAATTTTAAGTGTTCAGGTACTAAATAAAATAGCTGGGCCTCAGGCTCCTTGGCTTTAATGTCCAATAATTTATCTACCAAGATTTTTTTCTTAGCACGATCCAGTCCCCCTAGGACAAATTGTAGCATGCGGGGCCCTCCTTTCTCTCTCGATGGTGATATCTATTTGATAGGGCAAGAAGCCCAGACCTTAGGCCTGAGCGTTTGCTTGGATAATACCGACGATGACTTGGGTTGCTTTAACCATGGATTCAACTGCGACAAATTCATAGCGTCCATGCATGTTTTCGCCCCCGGCAAAAATATTAGGTGTTGGTAAGCCCATGAAGGAAATCTTAGATCCATCAGTCCCACCACGAATAGGTTCAATAATTGGCTTAATCCCAATGGCTTCCATGGCAGACTTGGCCAGTTCAACAGACTTCATGTCTTGCTCAATGACTTCGGCCATGTTGTAGTATTGGTCCTTCATTTCAAGGCTAACAACTGGGACAGGATAGGCCGCATTCATCTTGTCAACAATGCTTTGGACAAGATCCTTCTTAGCTTGAAAGGCTTGCCGGTCGTGGTCACGAATAATTAAGTCTAACTGGCCTTGATCCACGGTCACTTGGGCTTCCATTGGATGGATAAAGCCTTGACGGCCATCTGTCTTCTCAGGTACTTGATCCTCTGGCAAAGCAGAGAGGAAGTCCTTAAGCAATTGTACTGCATTAATCATCTTACCCTTGGCAATCCCTGGGTGGATATTTTTACCGTGGAAATGCAAACGTGCCCCTGCCGCATTGAAGCTCTCATATTGGAGCTCACCGACCGGCCCACCATCCATGGTATAGGCAAAATCACAGCCAAAGTGCGCCACGTCAAAGCGGTCGGCCCCACGACCAATTTCTTCATCTGGACCAAAGGCAACTCGTACCTTACCATGTTCAATCTCAGGATGAGCCGCCAAATAAGCCATAGCCGTCATGATTTCAGCAATACCAGACTTATCGTCTGCCCCTAAGAGGGTGGTTCCATCTGTTACAATCAAAGTTTGGCCTTGGTAACTGCTTAAGGCTGGGAAGTCCGCTACCTTCATGACAATATCTTGAGCCTGATTGAGGACGATGTCTTGACCATCATAGTTGGGAATAAGGCGAGGTTGAACATTCTCAGAATTGAAGTCTGCCGTATCCACGTGCGCGATAAAGCCGATGGTTGGGACTGGCTTGTCGCTAGTTGCTGGGAGGGTTGCCGTTACAAAGGCATTTTCTGGGTTGAACTCCACTTCTTGGAGTCCAATGGCCTTCAATTCATCTACTAAGAGATGCAGTAAGTCCAACTGGCATGCAGTTGAAGGCACACTGGTGCTAGCTTCATCAGAGCGGGTGTTAATTTTAGCGTAACGGATTAAGCGTTCTTGGGTTTCTTGGAAAAATTGTTCTGTCATTAGATGTCTCTCCTATTCATAACGGAAGGGGTTAGTTGATGCTTGAGATGGGATGACTTGATAGTCAAAGCCTTGTTCTTGAGCTAATTGGGTCAGGAAGGCTGGCATTTTTTCTTTGAAGATGCTCTCGACATAGTGACCCACATCGACCGTCATCATGTCTTCTTGATAGCAGAGCTGCGCCCGATGGTAGGAAATGTCCCCGGTTAAAAAGACGTCAGCCTGGCTTTGTGCCGCTGCTTGAATATATTCTGGCTGGGTCCCGCTACCGCCGATCAAGGCAATTCGTTGATAGCTATCCTTAGGCTTGGCTTCTACCACTGGTAATTCAGTCCGGCCATAGCTTGACTTCAAGAGAGCCAATAGGGCCTGACGATTGAGCGCTTGAGGCAGATTCCCCACTCG
>CBDFAX010000028.1:0-24813 GCA_965245735.1 uncultured Abiotrophia sp.
CACCTTGGTTATGCTGGTATCAGCCTTCTATAATCGGCAGGCAGTCCTAGCAGCTTATGAACATGCGGTGCAGGCAGAGTACCGCTTCTTCAGCTTTGGCGATTCCATGTTAATTCTATAAAAATAAGCGTCTCCCCAGGGGAGACGCTTTTATATTATGGCAAGCAAAAAAGGCTAGGACATAGTCGTCCTAACCTTAGGAATGGTCACATTGTAAATGTTGGCTGCCCCAATCCTTCATGGCGCTAATAATAGCCACTAGGCTCTGACCGGTATCCGTCAGGCAGTAGGTGGAGCTCACTTGGTTGGCTTGTGACTCTTTGTGGTTGATAATCAAGCCATTGGCTTCTAGAAGTGCTAATTGTTGTTTGAGCATCTTGGGGCTGGCGCCATCCAATTCCTTGTGGAGCTGGCCAAAGCGTTGAGGTCCCTGGCTGAGGATTTCAATGATGCGGGGTACCCATTTCTTGCCTAGGAGAAGGGCCAAGGCTTCGCTGGCACATTCCGTTTTGATTTCAGAATCTGGCGTATAGTAGACTACTTGCGACATGGCGACCTCCTTACAAGATAGAATTAGCGGTTAATGAATGACAGGATGACTGAGCCGACAAGGGTGCCGACCATCAAGAGCACCATGAGAATAGCTGTAACGCGGACTAGTAGGTCCATTTTGCTTCTTTTCTTTTTAGGGGCGGAAGGATAGTTCCGCTCATGCAATGACGACATTAGGACGCCTCCTTTTGTAATTTCAGCCCTAATTTTACCCCAAAGACTGGTGACTTTCAATCCCTTTGGCCTAGAAGCAGAATTAATCAGCCTTTTCTGGCACATATTAAGCGCAAAACTTTAATCGTAGGTCCATTTATGCTAAAATAAGACCGTTAAAGTAAAAAGACAAATTGGAGGAATTGGATCAATGACTAAGCAACAAATTGGTGTCGTTGGTATGGCCGTGATGGGTCGTAACATTGCCTTAAATATTGAAAGCCGTGGCTACAGTGTCTCACTCTATAACCGTACCGGCTCTAAAACTACTGAGGTTTTGGAACAAAACCCAGGTAAGAACTTAGTAGGGACCTACACAGTAGAAGAATTCGTCAACAGCCTCGAATCTCCACGTAAGATTCTCCTTATGGTTCAAGCTGGCCGAGGAACCGACGCAACCATCGACGCACTCTTGCCACACTTAGACAAGGGTGACATTGTCATTGATGGTGGGAACACCTTCTTCAAGGATACCATTCGCCGTAGCGAACGCTTGGCCGAATTAGGCATTAACTTTGTCGGGACTGGGGTTTCCGGTGGTGAAGAGGGTGCCTTACATGGTCCTTCTATCATGCCGGGTGGGCCTCAATCAGCCTATGAATTAGTGGCGCCAATCTTGCGCGACATTTCAGCAAAAGCGCCAGAAGATGGTGAGCCATGTGTGACCTACATTGGCGAAAATGGTGCGGGTCACTATGTTAAGATGGTTCACAACGGGATTGAGTATGGTGACATGCAGTTAATCGCAGAGTCGTACGACCTCTTACACCGCGTCCTTGGTTTGTCTGCGGCTGAGATTTCTGAAATCTTTGGCGAGTGGAACAAGGGTGAGTTGGACAGCTTCCTCATGGAAATCTCAACTCAAATTCTCGCAACCGTAGACCCATCTACAGGTAAGCCAATGGTAGATGTGATCATGGACCGGGCAGGTAACAAGGGGACAGGTAAGTGGACTTCTCAATCTGCCTTAGACTTAGGGGAGCCATTGTCTCTGATTACGGAATCGGTTTTCGCCCGTTACATTTCAACCTTCAAGGAAGAACGTGTGGCAGCCAGCCAAGTCATTCCTGGGGTAGATTTCCAAGCTAACTTATCTGAAGCAGATAAAAAAGACATCATTGAAGCCGTGCGTCAAGCCCTCTATTTCTCTAAGATTGTCAGCTATGCCCAAGGTTTCGCTCAAATGAAAGCTGCTAGCCAAGAATACGGCTGGACCCTCAACTATGGCGAAATTGCCAAAATCTTCCGTGCAGGATGTATCATCCGTGCTAAGTTCTTGCAAAAGATTACCGATGCCTACAGCAAGAACCCTGACTTAGATAACCTCATGTTGGATGACTACTTCCTCAATATTTTAGGTAGCAACCAAGCTGCGGTTCGTCGCGTGGTGACTTTAGCCATTCAAGCAGGGATTCCAGTGCCAACCTTCTCAAGTGCTTTGGCCTACTATGATTCCTACCGTTCACCAGTCTTACCAGCTAACTTAATCCAAGCCCAACGCGACCTCTTCGGGGCTCACACCTACCAACGCGTAGACCGCCCAGGTACCTTCCACTTCCACTGGAACCAAGGTCGTGAGGAGCAATTAGAAGACTAAAATAGTCTAGCCAAGTCCATAGGACTGTGATACAATACCAACTAGAATATGCAGTAAGCAGGAGAGAGTAGTCTGTCCTAGCCTCAGACAGCGAGCCGGGATGCTGAGAGCCGGTAGAGGTCAACAGATGAAGCGCACTCTTGGATACTATTTAGGTGAAGGGCCTAGGCCTGCTAGCCTAAGTCGGAGCCCACTCCGTTATCAAGTATAAGGGTTGCCCGCCGTTTGCCGGCAACTGAAGTAGAGTGGTACCGCGTATTAATTAGTCACTAATTCGCCTCTAGATTTCCCTTAGGGATATCTGGAGGCTTTTTTCAAATTTCTCAAACTCATCAAACAATAGGAGGCACACAATGAATCAAAAATCAGCCGTCGTGTCAGCCCTCAGCCCAGTCTTGGCTGAGCACCTGACCGAGCAAGCAATTGAACAGTTAATCGAAGTTCCAAGCCATGCTGAGCATGGTGACTTGGCCTTTCCTGTATTCCAACTGGCTAAGGTCTTCCGCAAGGCCCCTCAAGCCATCGCCCAAGAAGTAGCTGAGCAAGTAGACGCCAGCAAGTTTGATAAGGTAGTTGCCATGGGGCCTTATGTCAACTTCTTCCTCAAACGGGGTGCGGTGGTCAATGAAACCTTGCACGCTGTCCTAGAAGGGGGCGCTAGCTACGGCCAGTCAGACCTAGGTCAAGGCCGTAACGTCGTCATCGACATGTCCTCACCTAACATCGCTAAGCCAATGTCAATGGGTCATTTGCGTTCAACAGTGATTGGGAACTCCATTTCGCTTATCTTGGCTAAATTAGGTTACCAACCGGTTCGCGTCAACCACTTAGGTGACTGGGGAACACAATTTGGTAAGTTGATTGTGGCTTACCAAGGCTGGGGTGACGAAGCCACTGTTAAGGCTGACCCAGTCAAAGAATTGGTGAAACTCTATGTTGATTTCCACGAAAGAGCTGAAACCCAACCAGAATTAGAAGACCAAGCGCGGGCTATCTTCAAGCGCTTAGAAGATGGCGACCCAGAAATGTTAGCCCTCTGGCAATGGTTCCGTGAAGAGTCTCTTAAAGAATTCCAAAAAGTCTATGACCTCTTAGAAGTTGAGTTCGACTCCTATAATGGGGAAGCCTTCTACAACGACAAGATGGATGAAATCGTGGACCTCCTTGAAGAAAAAGGCCTCTTATCGGTTGATAATGGCGCTACCTTGGTTCACTTGGAAGATGAGACGCTGCCACCTGCTTTGATTAAAAAATCAGACGGTTCGACCCTCTACCTGACACGTGATTTGGCAACTGCCTACTACCGTAAGCGGACCTATGACTTTGCTAAGAACCTCTATGTCATGGGGAGCGAGCAAAGTGTTCACTTCAAGCAACTTCAAACGGTCTTAGAGATGATGGGCAACGAATGGGCAAAAGATATGGCCCAT
Organism: uncultured Abiotrophia sp.; assembly: GCA_965245735.1. Classification (GTDB taxonomy): domain Bacteria; phylum Bacillota; class Bacilli; order Lactobacillales; family Aerococcaceae; genus Abiotrophia. The sequence goes on from CBDFAX010000028.1 coordinate 3,793, forward strand.
GTGCCATTTGGTTTGATTACCTTGAATGGGAAGAAACTGTCTACCCGTAAAGGTAAGATTGTCCTCTTGGAAGAAGTGCTTAAGGAAGCCATTAGCCTAGCGCGTCAACAAATTGAGCTCAAGAACCCAGGTTTGGAAAACAAGGACCAAGTTGCCCGTCAAGTAGGGGTAGGGGCTGTTGTCTTCCATGACCTCAAAACTGAGCGTATGAATAGCTTCGACTTCAACCTGGAAGAAATCGTCCAATTTGAAGGGGAAACTGGACCATATGTTCAATACACCCACGCCCGTTCTCGTAGTATCTTGTCCAAGTACGGCCAAGAAGTCGACTTGTCGGCTGAATTTGACCTATCGGATGACTATGCTTGGGAAGTAGCTAAGAAATTAGCAGACTATCCACGCATTATCCGTCAGGCGGGCGACCGTTACGAGCCATCCGTCGTGGCTAAGTACTTGGTACAGTTGGCACAATTATTCAATAAATATTATGCTAATAGTCGCATCTTAGATCAAGATGCCGGCACTGCTTCCCGGATTGCCCTGGTAGCAGCGGTGGCTCAAGTCCTCAAGGATGGGCTCCATCTCTTAGGCCTACACGCGCCAGACAAAATGTAAGCAAAGCAAAGGGGCGCTTATCGTCTCTTTTTGCTCAGAAAGGATGACAAGATGTTAAGCTATTGCCTCTATGACCATGCCTTAGGTCAGCTGCCAGTCGTTGCCCATCAAGGGAGTCTAGTCTATATTGGCGCCTTTGGCGAGTCTCTGGCGGACTGTCAGGCTGACTTAGACCCCAAAGGTCGCCACCAATGGCAGGAGCAGGAGCTACCTGAGATTTGCCTAGCCTTGGATCAGTATTTTAGTGGACAAGCTCCCCTAGACTTAGCCTATGACTTTATTAAGGGAACCGAATTTCAGCAGGCAGTTTGGCGGGCCTTGGCTCAGATTCCCTATGGTCAGACTTGTTCTTATAAGGAATTAGCACAAGCCCTGGGCAGGCCTAAGGCGGTGCGGGCCGTGGCCAATGCAGTGGGCCAGAATCCCCTTAGCATTCTCCTGCCTTGTCACCGAGTCTTGGCTCACGATGGGAGTCTGGGAGGCTATCGTGGTGGATTAGACATGAAGACCTATCTCTTGAACTTAGAAGGGACTGGGCCTAAGAAATAAGAGAGACCAGCTAAAAGTCCAGAAGCTAGCCGCTTTTGGGCTTTTTCTATTTCAGTCCTATAGAGTGTGTATATTTTGGCACTGATTATGCAAAAATATAGGACCTAAAGGCTGGTTTTGTGCTATAATGAAGCTAACTGTAAATAGAAAGAAGTGATACCATGAAATTTTCAGAATTGGAGTATCAGAGACCTGATCTAGACCTTCTGAAAGAAGATTTTTTTAATCAAATTTCACTGATTGAAAAGGCAGAAGAGGCGGAAGTTGCCCTCAAAGCCACCAAACATATTCAAGAAATCCAAAATACTTTAGGGACCTTATCCACCTTGGTAAGCATCCGTAACAGCATCAATACCAAGGATAGCTTCTACGAAGAAGAAACAGCCTTCTGGGATGAGCATTTTCCAATTATTGGCGAATGGGATACGGCTTACTATCGTGCTGTCTTAGGCTCTAAGTGGCGGAGTGAACTAGAAAACTACCTGCCAGAGACCTTCTTCCCAATGGCTGAGAATAGCCTCAAGGTCTTCAGTCCTGAGATTATTCCTTTGTTGCAACAAGAGAACAAGCTCAGCACCGAATACAGCAAGCTTCAAGCTTCTGCTGAGATTGAGTTCCAAGGTCAAACCTACAACTTGCCAGGTATGGCTAAGTTTGCCCAAGATCCTGACCGGGAGGTCCGTCGTCAAGCTTCTGAACTAGTCAGTGCCTTCTATAATGACCATGAAGCCGAGTTTGACCGTATTTACGATCAATTGGTTAAGGTTCGCGACCAAATCGCTAAGACCTTAGGCTTCAAGGACTTCGTCGAAGTAGGTTACTTGCGCATGAACCGCTTAGACTATAACCGTCAACAAGTAGAAGTTTATCGCCAAGAAATCTTGGAGCACGTGGTGCCTGTGGTAAACAAACTCTACCAACGTCAAGCAGATCGTTTAGGCTTAGAAAGCCTCAAACCTTACGACTTGGAGTATAAATTCAAGACTGGTAATGCCATGCCTCAAGGGACGCCAGAAGAAATTTTGGCTGCTGGGGTTAAGATGTACCATGAACTTTCGCCAGAAACAGGTGAGTTTATTGACTTTATGGTCGATCGCGAGCTCTTAGACTTGGTAACCAAACCAGGTAAGGCTAGCGGGGGTTACTGTACCTACTTGCCAGATTATGAAGCACCATTTATCTTCTCTAACTTCAATGGGACGGCTGCTGACGTCGATGTCTTGACCCACGAAGCAGGGCACGCCTTCCAAGTCTTCCAATCCCGTTGGATCCAAACGCCAGAATGTGTCTGGCCAACCTTTGAATCTTGTGAGATTCACTCTATGTCCATGGAATTCCTGGCTTGGCCATGGATGGAACTCTTCTTCGGCTCACAAACCCTCAAATACAAGTTTACCCACCTATCTGGTGGCTTAATCTTCTTGCCTTATGGGGTTTTAGTGGACCACTTCCAACATGAAGTCTACGAACATCCTGAAATGACACCAGCTGAGCGCCGCGCGACATGGCGTCGTTTGGAGCGTCAATATGTGCCTTGGAAAGAGTATGAAGCAGATTCCTTCTTAGATCGTGGGGGCTTCTGGTTCCGTCAGGGCCACATTTTTGCCAGTCCATTTTATTACATCGACTATACCTTGGCTCAAGTCTGCGCCTTCCAATTCTGGAAACGAAGCCAGATTGACGATGACCCAAGTGTATGGACTGATTACCTCAACATCTGCCGGACCGGTGGGACCAAGTCCTTCCTCAAGATTGTGGCAGAAGCTAATCTTAAATCACCATTTGAGCCAGGTAGCCTAGTAGAAACGGTTCAAGCCATTGAACAATATCTAGACGATATTCCGGAATCAGCCTTCCAAGCCTAGTCGCTAGAAAGGTGGTTCTCCAATGGAACAATCGCAAGATCGGCAGATCAGTCGTCAGGTCCTCAGCCTATCTTGGCCCATTTTACTTGAGGTCACCTTTACCTCCTTGTTCGGGATGGTTAATATGGTGGTCTTGGGCCAGTATGCGGGCGGACTCTATCCGGTCGATGTCAATGTAACGGCTGTGGGACTGTCCAACCAACCCTTCTTCTTTATCCTTGCTGTCGTGCAGGCGCTTGGGGTAGGGGGGACAACCTTAATTGCCCGTGCCTATGGCGCTAAGGAGCTCCATCGACTGGGTCGTATTCTTAAGCATAACCTCATGTTGGGTTTGGCCTTATCGACCTTCTTTGTGGCCTCTGTCCTAATTTTCCAGAAAGCCATGATGGATTTTTTGGGAGCAGATGCCCTGACTCAAGAAGCAGGCTTTATCTACTATCGTTTGGTTATGATTGGCCTCTGGTTTAACTGTTTGGCGGCCCTCCTATCGTCATCTATTCGAGGGGTAGGGGAGACTCAAATCCCTATGCGGATTAATGTCATAGCCAATGCCATTAATGTGACCTTGGCCTTTAGTTTGGTCAATGGTTATTTTGGACTACCAGAACTGGGTATTACAGGAGCGGGGATTGCTACCTTGGTGGCCAATGTCTGCTCGGGCTTAGGCTTGCTCTTTTACATTTCTAGCGGCCGGTCAGCCATCCAGGTTGATTGGTTCAAGGATTGGAAATTGGAAGCCAGCACCTTTGCTGCTATTTTCCGCTTTGGGATTCCGTCGGCGGGTGAACAAGTCCTGCTACGGTCTAGTTTGATTCTTTACACTAAGATTGTGGCTTCACTGGGAACGGTCGTCATGGCAGCCCATCAGATTGCCCTTAATATCTTGTCCTTCTCCATTACGCCTGGTATGGCCTTGGGGATTGCGGCCTCTACCCTAGTAGGCCAATCCTTAGGTGCGGGGGATGTGGCCTTAGCTGATGCTTATGGCCGTAAGACAGCCAGATTCGGCCTCTACTTTGGCTTAGCCATGAGTGCCGTCTTCTTTCTAGGACGGGATGTCTTGGGCCAGATTTACACCCAACAAGCGGATGTTGTTAGCTTGGTCGCGATTCCACTTATCTGTATGGCGATACTCACGCCTTTCCAATTGGTTCAATTAGTTCAAGTGGGGGCCTTGCGTGGGGTGGGGGATACCCTCTTTCCTATGCTGTCCACGGGCTTCTCGGTCTTCTGTATCCGGGTCTGCCTGTCCTATATCTTGGTCAACTATGCTAACTGGGGTTTGGCCGGTGCTTGGATAGCCGTAATTGGCGATCAAACCATTCGTTCCTTCCTCATTACCTGGCGCTATCGTCAAGGTAAATGGAAAACAATTCAAGTCTAATATTTAAGAGAAAGGATGGCCACCATGATTCGAGTTGGCACCATCGGGACCTCTCAGATTACAGAGCGCTTCTTAGAAGCCCTCAGTCTGCTACCAGAGGTTTATGAGCTTCACGGCGTCTATTCGCGCCAAAAGAATAAGGCTAAGGATTTAGCTCAGCGCTTTGGTGCGACCTATTACTGTGACGATTTGGCTGAATTCTGGGCCGATCCTGAGTTGGATTTGGTTTATATAGCCAGTCCAAATGGGGCCCATTTTGAACAGACTAAACGTGCCATCCAGGCTGGCAAACATGTCATGGTTGAAAAGCCAATGTTTGCTAATGTGGATCAGTGGCAGGAGGCCCATACCTTGGCCCGAGCCCACGGCGTCTTACTATTTGAGGCGGTCCTCCACATCCACAACCCTAACTATAAGCGGCTTAAGCAACTGGTGGCCAACAAGCGCCAAGATGCTAAGCAGCCTTTCCTAGGGGCTAATTTTATTCTAGGACAGTACTCTAGCCGCTATCCGGCCTATTTGGATAGTCAGGCTCAGGGCTTGGAGCCTCCTAATATCTTCAATCCGGCTATGGCAGGAGGGAGCTTGATGGATTTGGGGGTCTACCCCATCTATGTCATCGTGGATCTCTTCGGTATGCCCCAGCGCCTTAAGTATTCAGCTGTTCAAGGAGCCAATGGGGTGGACCTCTTTGGTAATGCGATTCTCTATTATGACCAATTTCAGGTCAGTCTCCTAGTATCTAAGGCGGTACATTCCACACAATCCAGTGAAATCTATCTGGATAATGAGGTGATCGCCATTCAGGATATTACCCGTATTCGGACGGTCAGCCTGGCCAATAGCCAGGGGCAGACAGCAGTCATCAGTCAATATCAGCCTAAGCACGATATGCTAGGTGAACTGGAAGCCTTCGGCCAAGTCCTGCGAGGCTATCGGGGCTTAGAGGAGAAGAGCCCAGCCAATGAACTTTATCGCCACTGGACGCTCTTAAGTTATCAGGTGGCCCAAGTCATGCAGGCCATGAGACAATCGGCCCAACTTGCCTTTCCTTTCGAGGGAGAGGCCACTCAAGAAAGTGAGGTAAGCCTCTGATGTCAGAGACTCTAGAACTTGCTCCAGCCCTTGCCCAGGAATGGCAGGCTGCGGGCTATCAACAAGCCACCGCGATTCAAAAGCTCATCATGGGGCCTTTAGCGCAAGGCCAATCCCTGGTGGCTATTTCGCCTACGGGTAGCGGTAAGACCTTGGCCTATCTCTTGCCGGTCTTAGGACAGCTGCAAGCCGGGCAGGGGCTACAGGCCTTGATTTTGGCACCATCACAAGAACTGGCCAAGCAAATTGCTGGTGTGGCCCAAACTTGGGGAGGTCATTTAGATTTAAAAGTCCAATTAGTGGTAGGGGGCGCTAACTTTAAGCGCCAGCAGGAAGCCCTTAAGGCTAAGCCAGAAATTATCGTGGCAACGCCAGGTCGTTTCCTAGAATTAGCCAACCAAACCCGTAAACTTAAGGTTCATCAGGTCCGTTACTTGATTTTAGATGAGGCAGATTATTTACTGCAAGCCGAGCATGAAGGGGCCCTTCATCAGATTAGAAAGTCCCTTATGCGAGATGTGACAGTAGCTTGGATTAGCGCAACCTATGGTCAGCCTTTGGTTGACTTGGTGGCATCTGGCATTCCCCTCTATCAGGTAGAGAGCGACCAGGTCAGCCAGTCGGGGCAAGTGGACCATGTCTATGTCCTGACGCATGACCGGCAAAAGGTCCAACAGCTCAAGCGCCTGGCCCAAGTAGCAGACATGCAAGCTTTGGTCTTCTTCGAACAGGTGCATGACCTAGAAACGGTAGCGGCTAAATTAGTCTTTCAAGGCATTAAGCTAGCAGTCATGCATGGCCAACTGTCCAAGCAAGAGCGGGAGCGTGCCTTCCGCCTACTCCAACAGGGCAAGGTGACTTACTTGCTGACTACCGATATGGCGGCGCGGGGCTTAGATATCCCTGACCTACCTTATATCATCCACTATAACCGAGTGGAGAGCCTGGATACCTATGTTCACCGTTCAGGCCGTACAGGCCGTATGGGTAAATCCGGGACTGTTCTGTCTTTAGTTAATGAACAGGAATTACGCGATCTAGAAAGGCTCTTAGCAGCTAGCCCTTACCAACTGTCAGAGCGCATTACCTTCAAAGGTCAATTAGTTGGGCCGCAAGAACGAGCTGGCCAGCAGGAAGCTCAAAGGCTAGAGGGTCCAAAGCCAAAGCCTAAGACTGGCGCTAAACCAGCCCGCAAGGCTAAGGCAGCTGCCGCGACCAAGCCTAAGAAGAAAAAAGACCGGCATCGCGACAGTAAGAACAAGGGTAAAAGAAAAGCAAAAGTATAGAAAGTGAGTGTGTAAGATGATTGGAGCAATTGAATTAGGCGGTACAAAATGTGTCTGCGCTGTCTTCGAAATGGATGGTACTTTGATTGAGCGTTTGAGTGTCCCAACTGAGACACCAGCTGAATCCATGCCAAGCATGATTAACTTCTTCAAGAAATATAATGGGATTAAGGCCTTTGGTTTTGGTTCTTTCGGTCCAATCGGGGCTAACCCTAATGGCAAGGATTATGGTTATATCACCAATACGCCTAAATTGCCATGGCAACACTTCGACTTCTTGGGTGCTTTTAAGAAGGAATTCGATGTGCCAATGGCTTGGACCACTGACGTCAACGCGGCAGCCTACGGTGAAATGAAGCAGGGGGCTGCGCGCGGTGTAGAAAACTGCATGTATATCACCATCGGGACCGGTGTGGGTGCTGGGGTTGTAGTCGGGGGCAAGATTATTAGCGGTTTTGCCCACCCTGAAGCAGGTCACATCAGCCTCAAACGTCATCCAGAGGACCACTATGAAGGTAAATGTCCCTTCCACCACGACTGCTTAGAAGGCATGGCTGCTGGGCCAGCGATTGAAGCGCGTTGGGGTAAGAAGGGGATTGAACTCAGCAATGAGATGGAAGTCTGGAACTTAGAAGCCTACTACATTGCTCAAGCTCTCTACAACTACTATTTGATTTTGAGTACTGAACGCTTTATCTTGGGTGGCGGGGTCATGAAGCAACGCCAACTCTTCCCAATGATTCGCGAACATTTGGTAGCTCTTAACAACAACTATGTGACCTTGCCAGAATTAGAAGGTTTCATTGTGCCACCTGCTTTGGAAGATAATGCCGGCATTACCGGCTGCTACGAATTGGCTAAGGAACTCTTAGAAGCCAAGTAAAGCACTTAAGACATAAAAAAGCTAGGACTTGAGGTCCTAGCTTTTTATTATTTATTATCTTGATCTTGGTCAGAAGAATCTTGTGACGGCTGGTCATCTTGAGGTGTGTGATCTTGAGGATTGACATCTGCTGCTTCCTCTCCATCTTCACCTTGTGCATGGCGCTCTTGTCTGGCTTCTTGAATTAAGGACATGAAGCGTTCGTTCATTTCTTCAGGACTTAACTTATTGGCATCTTCTTGCAGGTCCTGCATCCCTTCCTTAAAGGCTTGACTATTGAAGGCCGAGAAGAGACTCATCATAAAACGCTGTTGGGCGTAATAAATGAAGGCCACTGTGTAGAGGGCCAAGAAGACAAAGAAGACAAAACCTAGAGGTAGGATGATTTGTAAGAGGCCATAGATAAGGAAGGGAACAAAGGTCACTTGAATCACTAGGCGCATAGTCTGACTAAAGAGTTTGAAGGACTTGGACCGTAAGGTAGTGAAGTGGGCCAAGTAAGAAATGAGTAGGACGACAAACCAATAGAGTAACCAGGAGATAATCCAAGCCACAATGAAAAGGGACAGATAAAAGATCCAGCGGTAATTTTCGATAGAGTTTAAAGTTTGGCTAGCGACTTGCTTGTTAAAATTGGCCTTGTAGAGGTCCGTAATTTGCATCATACGTCCGGCTACTTGGCCGAAAGCCCGATCCTTGAAGAGGAAGAAGCTAGCCAAAGATTTAGTGGATAGGCGGCTAGCAATGTCCGTTGGGATAGTAGGCTGATCTTGGGGCCCGCTAACCGTTACGGTATCGTCGACAACCAATTGGAAGGATTGAGATTGGAAGTAGACAGGCTTTTGGTCTTGGTTGAGCTCTAGCTTACCGTCGACAGTATGGAAATCCGGTAGGTTATTCGAGCTGGCTTTGACATCGTCAAAGAGTTGATTGAGTGGCTTAAGGGTCACCAGGACAGAGGTGACAGTTAGCCAGAGGATAATCAGCCGGCTGAGGCGACGGAAGAATTTAAAGGGCACCTTGGAAAGCCCGAAGATTTGTTGGGGCATGCGCAAGGAGGAGAAGATAATGGCGATTAATTGTTTCAATGTGGTCATCCTTTATATTAATCTAGAAATTGCTTTATACAGGCTTAGTTTACCGAAAGCCACGCCATATTGCAAGCCAAGCTACCTGAAGGGCCCTAGGACTTAAGCGCTTTGTAAAATATTTTCAAGAAAGGCTTTACAAAGTGAAGTAAGCTGTGGTATCCTAGGAAAGTAAGAAAAAATGAAAGAAAGGAGTATGTGTCATGATCTTAGTAGCTAAAGCCAAACAAGCCAAACAACACCCGCTCCTTTTAGACGTCATGCTATAAACAAGTGCCATACTAGGCCTTATAGCCAAGAATATAGAAGATGATAAGACGCTAAGTTGGAGTGGCAAGGATTAGGACTAGATTCTGTGCCTTGTACTGTCCATCTTAGGGTCTTTTTTGTGCGTCTATTAGGGGATTTTACCTATCGATCTATATTAAGGGGGATTTTTATGTTAGCTGCCATGTGGCAATTTATTAAACGTTATCCGATGACTTACCTGATTATTCTGCTTTCCATTATTGCCAACTATATCTTGTGGGTCATTCCTACGCGCGTGACTCAGACCATTATTGATGCTATGGCCGACCACTCGCTGACGGGTCAGAGCCTGGCACTCTTTATTGGCATTATCCTGGTAGTGTCGGTGGCTCAATACACATCTGAATATCTATGGATGAGTCGACTCTTTAGTCAATCGGCATTCTATATCAAGGAAGTCAAGCTCAATCTCTACCAGAAGATCATTAGCATGCGAATTCAATTTTTTGAAAAGTTCCGCTCTGGTGATATGATGACTCGTTTTACTTCTGATGTTAGGGGAATTGAGGATTTTATGGGCTATGGCTTAATGGGCTTTCTCTTATCCGCAGGTACCTACTTTATCATTATTCCCATTATGCTGTCTATTTCCTGGAAGGTGACCCTCTTAGCGCTTATTCCTTCTAGTCTCATCCTGCTTCCTCTTGTAATCTTAACGCGTCGACAAGAAGAAGCCGTGACGCAACAACGCGATGCGGTTGCTGCCCTCAGTAATGAGGTCTTAGAGGTCATAGAAGGCATTCGAGTGACGCGCGCTTACGGTAACAAACAAGAAGCCAGTCAACGTTTTCAGGCCAAAACGCGCGATTTAGCCAGCAAGGCTATCCGGATTATGTACTACCAAGCGGCGTTTGGGCGCCTATCCATTACCATTATTTCCCTGACCGCGGCCTTAGTCATTGGTGTAGGGGGATTGGAAATGGCGGCAGGGCATTTGACATTGGGCCAAATTATTGCCTTGCAACTCTATTCACTTTCACTTGCTGAACCGCTCTGGTCCTTAACTGATTTAATTGTCGTCTATCAAAATGCCAAAGTCAGCTATGGTAAGATCCAAGAATTATTGGAAGCTAGCGATGATTTGGCCAGTCAAGGGACTCAAAGGCTAAGTGACCTAGAGGAGCTGAGTCTAGCTGATTATAGTTTCCGCTATCAAGGAGCTTCTGAAGACAGTCTCAGTCACATTCATCTGCGCCTTAAGAAAGGCCAGACGCTGGGGATTGTCGGTAAGACAGGTAGCGGCAAGACCACCCTGGTTCGCCAATTCCTATGCCAGTATCCCATTGGCCAGGGTGAATTCTTAGTCAACGACCAACCAATAAGTGATTTTAATCGTCACGATATGGAAAAGCTGATTGGCTATGTACCGCAAGAGCACTTACTCTTTTCGCGAACTGTAAGGGAGAATATTCTCTTGGGTAATCCTTCTGCCAGTCAGAAGCAAGTGGATGTTGCGGTGGCCATTGCAGCCTTTAGCCAAGACTTGGAACGTATGTCGGAGGGCTACGACACTCTAATTGGTGAGAAAGGGGTGGCTATTTCGGGCGGTCAGAAACAACGTATCTCCATTGCCCGCGCCATGATTAAGGAACCCGAGCTCCTCATCTTAGACGATGCCTTATCGGCAGTTGATGCGCGGACCGAACGTATTATTATTGAAAATATCCAAACCCTACGAGCCGGTAAGACCAATATTATTACTACCCATCGCTTATCAGCTGTGGAGCATGCCGATTGGATTGTGGTACTAGACCAAGGCCGCATTGTAGAAGAAGGGCGCGCAGAAGAGCTCATTGCCCTAGGCGGTTGGTATGCTGAACAAGCATGGCGCCAACGCCTAAATGAAGAAGTCTCAGAAGAGGAGGTGATGGCATGAGTATCCCATTAAGATTATTTCGATTGGTCAAGGTAGAGTGGCGCCTCTTCCTCCTAGGCCTAGTGCTCTTGGGCGGGGGGACCATTATTCAAAACTATGCCCCCTTAGAAATTCAAAGAGTCATTGACCAGGTGCTCACGCCTGTCTTCAATCAGGGCAAGGAACTGGATAGGGCAGCTATGTTGCAACATCTGGGCTTCTATGTAGGTTTGATTGCCTTAGCTTCGATTATCGGCTATTTTGCCAGCATTGTCTTGATGTCATGTGCCAACCGCATAGTGAAATACATCCGCAATAAGGCCTTCGATGTCATGCAGAATCTGCCGGTCTCATATTTTGATGATAAGCCTGCCGGCAAGATTTCCTCTCGTATTATTAATGACACTGAGACTCTTAGAAGCAACTTCTACGGTGGTATCATGTCTCAAGCCTTTCTTAGTTTGGCTCAGGTGATCATTATTTATGTCTTTATCTTTAGCTTGAACTGGTATATCGGCTTGGCCCTTTTACTGCTCTTACCACTCTTTTATTTCTGGTATGTGCTCTACAGCCGCCAAGTCTCTCAGGCTATGAAGGTTTTCTTCGAAGCTCAGAGTGAGGTTAATTCCCAGGTCAATGAAACCATGAACGGCAGTGTCATGATTCAGCTTTCTCAAATAGAATCCAGCTTCAAATCTCGTTTCCAAACAATCGTGGAGCAGATGTACCAAGCAGCCCTAAAATGGATTCGCGTGGACTCCACGGTCTCCTGGAGCTTGGGTGAATTGCTCAACCGGTCCTTTGTTGCCTTAATTTTGGCTGTGGTGGGTTATCAATTTTTAGGCCAGACACTGGCAATAACAGTTGGTCAACTCTTTATCTATATTAACTACTTGGACCGTCTCTTCATGAACCTCAATAACTTTGTCCGTCAATTCTCCCAGATTCAACAATCGGTAGCAACCGGCCAACGGGTGTTAGAGTTGCTAGATGCGGAGCAGGAAGTGGAGGTAGACCGAGACTTGGTAGTGACTCAAGGTCAAGTCGAGTTCAAGCATGTTAACTTTGCCTATGTGCCGGGCCAACCCGTCTTGAAAGATCTGAATCTGTTGGCTCAACCAGGTCAGACCATTGCACTGGTGGGGCATACAGGCTCGGGTAAGAGTTCCATGATTAACCTCTTGTTCCGCTTCTATGACCCCCAAGAAGGCCAGATTCTCATTGATGGCCAAGCCATTGGCGACTATTCCCGCGAAAGTGTCCGCAAGGAAATGGGGATTGTGCTCCAAGACCCTTATCTCTTCACTGGAACTATTGCTTCTAATGTGACCATGGGGAATGAGACCATTGATGATGCGGCCGTCTGGCAAGCCCTTGAGCGGGTTGGGGCCAAGGATATGGTCAGCCGCCTGCCTCAAGGCATTCAGGCTCCTGTCTTTGAAAAAGGGGCTACCTATTCCAGTGGCGAACGCCAACTGATTAGTTTTGCCCGGACCTTGGCAGCGGATCCTAAGATTTTGATTCTGGATGAGGCAACGTCCCATATTGATACGGAGACAGAAGAAATCATCCAGCATGCCATGAAGGTCGTAAGTCATGGACGGACCACCTTTATCATTGCCCACCGCCTGTCAACCATTCAAGACGCTGATTTAATTTTGGTCTTGCATGAAGGCCAGATTGTGGAGCGTGGCAATCATCAAGCCTTGCTAGCCCAAGGCGGACGCTATGCTGAAATGTATCGTATGCAGTTGCAACAAGCAAATGGCTAGTAGCCGTGAAAAGGAGGCTTAGCATGAGTAACTTATATCTTAAGGAGATTAGTCCAGCCGATTATCCGGCACTTGCAGCCTATCGTCAGGCCTATCTAAATCTTAAATTAGTCGCCCATGGCTGTGGCGACCTTGAAAACTATGACGATATGGCAGCTTGGCATCAAAGACAAGTGGCCCTGACCAAACCTGAGACCCTTCCCGAGGGCTATGCGCCAGCCAAAATATGGTTAGTGATGGAGCCGTCCACTCAGGATGGTGCCAGTGATCGCTTGGTTGGTCTAAGTAATTTGCGGCTTGAATTAACGGATTATTTGCGTCAGTTCGGTGGTCATGTCGGTTACTCAATCGCGCCAGATTGCTGGGGCCAGGGTTATGGCACCCAACTCTTGGCCTTAACTCTAGATAAGGCTCGTCAAGAGGGGCTCCGGCGACTACTGATTACCTGTGACCAATCCAATCTGGGTTCAGCACGTGTTATTGAGAAGAATGGCGGGATTTTGGAAAATATGGTGACGGAACCAGACGGCAATCTCTTGTGTCGTTATTGGATTGACTTATAGCTGATAGAAAGCGGGAGCCTGTCTCCCGCTTTTTGAGCATTATAGAAGGGATTTTGGATCAAATGGTGTAGTATAGAAGGGTAGAGATTATGAGGAGGTATTTGCATGACTGCAAACTATGATTTAATTGTAATTGGTGGCGGTAGCGGCGGTGTGGCGACAGCCAATCGCGCGGCTATGTACGGCGCCAAGGTAGCCTTGATTGAAGGCAAACGCTTAGGAGGAACCTGTGTCAACGAAGGCTGTGTGCCTAAGAAAATCACCTGGTATGCGGCTCACATGGCCGATGTCATGAACCAAGTAGGGCCAGGCTATGGCTTCCAAGATCTTCACTATCAATTTAACTACCAGGAATTTGTTAAGGCTCGTGATACCTATGTGGCCAATGCCCGCGCTAGCTATGAGCGTGGTTTATTGAATAATGGCATTGATTACATCAAGGGTTATGCTAAATTCGTCGATAACCATACGGTCCAAGTTAATGGTCAAAACTATTCAGCTTCTTACTTTATGATTGCAACAGGTGGCCGTCCAGCAGTGCCACAAGTGCCAGGCCACGATCTCTTGGATACGTCTGATTCCTTCTTCGAATGGCAAGACCTGCCTCAATCAGTTGCCGTTGTGGGCGCAGGTTATATTGCTGTAGAGTTGGCCGGTGTCTTACATGCTTTGGGGGTAGAGTCTCACTTAGTCGTCCGCTATGACCGCCCATTACGTAAATTTGACTCCATGCTTAGCCAAGCCTTGTTGGATACCATGGCAGAACATGGCCCAACTTTACACGCTCATACCCAGTTCGACGAATATCGTCGTCGCCAGGATGGCAAGATTGAATGCTTGTCTCAAGGGCAAGTAGTCTTAGTAGTGGATCGGGTCATTGCAGCCATTGGTCGGGCCCTTAATTCCGACGCTCTAGGCTTGGAAAATACCGACATTCAAGTCAACGAACGAGGCATTATCCAAGTCAATGACCAACATCAAACAGCCGTCCCACATATTTATGCAGTAGGGGATGTAATCGGTCGACCAGCCTTGACGCCGGTCGCTATCCGCGCAGGCCGTCATGTGGCAGAGTATCTCTTCAATGGGGCAGCCTCAGCTGCCATTGATTACAGCCAAATTCCAACAGTTGTCTTCTCCCACCCGGCGATTGCCACAGTAGGTTACACTCAAGAAGAAGCAGAAGCTAAATTCGGTGCAGACACTCTTAAAGTCTACACTAGCCAGTTCAACTCCATGTATCAACGGGCTGCCGGGCTCAATGTTCCTTCTAAGTTTAAGTTGGTCTGCCATGGCCCTGAAGAGAAGATTGTCGGCCTACACGCCATTGGTGAAGGAGTGGATGAAATGCTTCAAGGCTTTGCGGTGGCTATTAAGATGGGGGCGACTAAGGCGGACTTCGATGCCACCATCGCCATTCACCCAACCGGTTCGGAAGAGTTTGTTACCATGCGTTAAGACTTGAGCTGGAGGCGAGATAATGGTAATATCTTTATTAGTTGGCGTCTTCCTGGGCTGGCTCATGGCATTACTCTACCATGAGCTACCCGAAAGCAGAAGTCGCTTCATGGTAGCCGGCTTAATTGGTGCCTGGATTGGTAATTATTTTTGGTTCAAGCTAGGGCCTGCCATCTACGGATTTGCGCCTATTCCAAGTTTCTTAGGAGCAGGGCTCTTCCTAGGTCTAGCCTGGTTACTGGTTAATTTAACGGTCTCAAGCAAGCAATAAAGAGGTGTATCGATGGTTCAAACCCGCTTTTCTAAGTTTTTCCCACGTCAAGAAATCGTCCACAAGCAGGGGATTATTGAACCCCAGCGTATGATTCGTTATGCTCTTATCACCTCTGGTGCCCATGACCAAGTGGTTCGGACCCAACTCAACTATGCCTTTGTCAGTGAGACCCAATCTTGGATTGTTACGCAATACCGATTGGAGCTAGTTGATTGCTATCAAGGACAGGATGATCTAAGAGTTGAAACCTTGCTCTGCGAAGCCAACCGTTTCTTCTGTAATCGCCGCTTCCGCTTCTATGAAGGAGACCGGCTGCTGGCCATTGTAGAAGCCCAATATGTCATCTTGGACTTGGATAAGCGGCGGATTGTGCGCTTACCAATTGAGTCTTTCCAAGAGGCCAATTTGGTCATAGCAGAAGAAGAGCCAGCTCATTTTGATCCGGTAAAATGGCAAGGGGACCAAGTTCAAGAAAGTAAGACGTCGCCTTTAGCTATTACGCCAGAGGTCATCGACGAAAATGGTCATGTTAACAATCTGGTCTATATTGGCTGGGCCCTAGACCAATTAGCTAGTCAAGCGCCATACTCTAGCTGTTATATCAAGTACGGCAGTGAACTCCTGCCTAGCGACCAAGTGGAGATTCGAAGCCAGGTGCTTCCTCTGGGCGACCAGCAATGGGTGACCGACCATCAAATTTATAATCTAAGTAAGGATAAAGTTGCCTGCCTGGTTCAGTTTGTCTGGAACCAGCCGGTGGACTTAGCCTAAGAAGGAGTGTATCTAATCCATGATTACCTTAAAATCACCGCGTGAAATCGATGCTATGGCTAAGTCCGGCGAGATTTTGGCGGGTATTCATGTCCAGTTGCGTGACTTTATTAAACCAGGTCTAACGACAGCTCAAGTAGACAAGTTTGTTCAAGACAAGATTGAAGCTGCCGGGGCAGTGGCTGCTCAAATTGGCTATGAAGGCTATAAATATGCGACATGTACCAGTGTCAATGACGAAATCTGTCATGGTTTTCCATCTAATTATGTGCTTAAGGACGGCGATATCGTCAAAGTAGACTTCTGTGTGGATTTGGCAGGGGCTATTTCAGATTCTTGCTGGACCTATGCAGTCGGTCAGGTCAGCCCTGAAAATCAAGCCCTTATGGAAGTGACCAAGGAAGCTCTCTATAAGGGGATTGAAGCGGCTCAAGTCGGCAATCGCATTGGAGACATCGGCCATGCCATCCAAACCTATGCTGAAGCAAAGGGTTACGGGGTAGTCCGTGACTTTATCGGCCACGGCATTGGTCCAACCATCCACGAAGAACCAGGTATTCCACATTATGGGACCAAGGGTAAGGGCTTGCGCCTCAAGGAAGGCATGACCATCACCATTGAGCCAATGATTACGACTGGTACTTGGCAAATGAAGATGGATAATAACGGTTGGACGGCACGTACCCGCGACGGGGGCAACTGTGCCCAGTATGAGCACTCCTTAGTTATTACCAAGGAAGGGCCGCGCATTCTGACCCAACAAGTGCCTGAAGGCTAGCTTGCTGGTTTACGCGCTTAATAGATAGTTGGAAAGAGGGGATTAATTTCCTCTCTTTTTTGCTTAGATAAGTCGGGGTCAATCATGAAATTTAAGGGAATTTATGCTATAATAGTAGGTGATGAACATTTTTACTAATTGATGAAGGAGGGGACCCTATGGCGCCAAAGAAAAAGACGACCACCAAGAAAAAAACAGGCTCAAGACCTGGTAAGAAGACCCAAGCAAGTCGTCAGCACCATGCCCTAAATCTCTCTGAACATACCACCTATTTGATTATGGGTATTATGATAAGTTTTGTAGCTCTACTAGGGCTCTTTCAATGGGGGGCGCTAGGCGCTCTAATTGTCAATGGCTTCCGACTGCTAGTAGGGGAGACCTATGCGCTACTGCTAGCGCCTATCTTGGCCTTAGGACTCTATATGATAGTTAAGGGCCAACTCTTTGTGGTCCGGCTCCAGCATTTCCTCGGTGGCGCCATGACCTTGACGGCCCTAACTAGCCTACTGCATGTCAACCAATTTATCGGCCAGGAGCCATTGCCACAGTCTATATTCTCTATGACCTATCAGATTTTCCGTAATGAAGTCTTGATGGGCCAAGTCCGCGTCCCCATGGGGGGCGGTATGCTGGGGGCGATAACCTATGCGACCTTTGGTTACCTCTTCGGTAAATGGGGCACCTACCTGCTGGTTGTCATTCTCTTCCTAGCAGGCTTCTCCCTCTTACTCAATCTGCCATGGCAAGCTTGGCAGGGCTTATTTGCCCGTATGTCGACAGGTCTTCAAGGTCTTAGCCGGCGCCTCTTTCCGCCAAGCCAAGCGACAGAGGAAGAGCCAGCTAAACAAGTGTTCTATTCAGAAGATGACGTAGAAGCCGCTCCACAAGCTCCAAGCAGATCTTCGAGTCGTAAATTATCACTATCTGAGCGTTTCTTCGGCTTTGTCGAAGAGGAAGATCAGGAGCCGGGATTAGAAGATGCGGATCATAATCTGCCTAATCGTCTCAGACGACGGCCAGTAGCTAATTGGGATGAGGAGGAGACTAGTAGATCTCAGGCTCCTGTCTTAGATTTAGATTATCTAGAAGGCCAAGGCGCCCAAGAAGACACGGTGCCAATCGTGATGGCCAATGCTTATCAAGCGGAAGCTGACTGGGAGTCAGAAGACAATGTCTTTGATATAGAGCCAGCTCCAGTATCAGATTTAGCGTCGGTTGAACCAGAACTTGAACCTAGCAAGCCACTAGCGCCAGCACCAGATGCCGCTGCCGGCCATTGGCAGGCCCAAGCCCATGAACGGGCTGACTTAACGCGGGATGACTTGGACAGCCAATTAGATCAAATGGCGGAACAAGAAGGGCCTCAGACGCCAGTAGCCGCTAAGAAACCGCGGGCTCATAAACCTTACCAACTGCCTAGTAAGAACTTACTTAAGAAAATACCGCCTGTTGACCAGTCGGAAGAATACGCCCGTATTAATGAGAACATCGCCAAGTTAGAGCGGACCTTCGAAAGTTTCGGCGTTCAGGCCAAGGTAGTCAAGGCCAACTTAGGGCCTTCCGTTACCAAGTATGAAATTCAGCCAGCCATCGGGGTTAAGGTCAGCAAGATTGTCTCCTTATCTGATGATATTGCCTTAGCATTGGCGGCTCGCGATGTCCGTATGGAAGCCCCAATTCCGGGCAAGTCCTTGATTGGAATTGAAGTACCCAACACCCAGGTTAGCCCTGTTTCCTTCTGGGAAATCATTGATGCAGCTCTAGAAAGCAAGCACATTTTGGAAGTCCCACTAGGACGTGATATTTCAGGCGTGGTTTGCTTGGCTGATTTAAGCAAGATGCCACACTTGCTGATTGCCGGGGCAACGGGTTCCGGTAAATCGGTAGGGATGAACGTCATCATCACCTCCTTGCTGATGAAGGCTAAGCCAGATGAAGTTAAATTCCTCATGATTGACCCTAAGAAGGTTGAATTAACCATGTATGATGGGGTGCCTCATTTGTTGGCGCCAGTTGTGACCAATCCACGTAAGGCTGCCCAAGCCCTCAATAAAGTGGTACAGGAAATGGAACGACGCTATGAACTCTTTGCCGCGACGGGTGTGCGGAACATTGATGGGTATAATGAACAAGTAGACAACTACAACAAAGAGCAGGGGACTGGCTATGAAGCCATGCCTAAGATTGTCGTCTTCATTGACGAGTTGGCCGACCTCATGATGGTTGCCAGCAATGAGGTGGAAACGGCCATTATTCGTCTGGCCCAAATGGCGCGGGCGGCCGGCATCCACATGATTATTGCCACTCAACGGCCATCGGTCGATGTCATTACCGGGATTATCAAGGCCAATGTGCCGTCCCGTTTGGCCTTTGCTGTTTCCTCAAGTATTGATTCCCGGACCATTCTGGATAGCAATGGAGCGGAAAAATTATTGGGCCGTGGGGACATGCTCTTCCAGCCTATGGGTAAGAACAAGCCTGTTCGGGTCCAAGGGGCCTATATCTCTGACTCTGAAGTTGAGAAGATTACGGAATTTGTTAAGAATCAACAGGAAGCAGAGTATGATGAAACCATGATGGTATCCGATGATGAGACTGGTGGAGCAGCCAGCGCCTCTGATGATGAATACTTTGGTGAAGCAGTGGAGCTGATTCGGGGTCTTGAGACCATCTCTATCTCACAATTGCAACGTAAATTCCGGATTGGATATAACCGGGCTGCGCGTCTGATTGATGATTTAGAAGCCCAGGGCTTTATCGGCCCGCAAGACGGGTCCAAACCTCGTCAGGTTTTTGTCCAAGCAGACTAATTTGCGGTTGAAAAGGGCGCCAAAGGGCGTATACTTAAGAGTGTGTAAGTCATAAGTTTAAGGGAGGATATGTCATGTCAAAAACTATTATCATAGGGGGTTCTTTTGCTGGCTTAAGCTGTGCGCTCCAAGCCAAGCAACTCTACCCGGACATGGAAGTGCAAGTCTTCGATAGCCAAGAAACAGTGGGCTTCATTCCAAGTGGGATGAACCTAGTCCTCAATCATGAGGTTGATCAATTAGAAGCGGCTAGTTTTATCTCAGAGAAAGAAGTACGGGCGGCTGGCGTCCAACTCTATCTAGGCCATCAAGTGGTTGAAGTCGACATGAAAGCCAAGTGGTTACGTGCTAAGAATCTAAAGACCCAAGTGATTACAGACTATCCTTATGATCAACTGGTCTTGGCTATGGGGTCTAAGCAAACCGGACACTTAGTGGCCCATCTAGACCATCCCGCTATTATCTCGACCAAGGACATTGGGTCAGCCCACCATGCCTTAGAGGTCTTAGAAGACGCTGGGCATGTGGTGGTTGTCGGTGGGGGGCAAATCGGGATTGAAGCCTGTGAAGCCCTAGTTAACGCCAATAAGCAAGTGACCTTGATTGAAGCCAATGATAGCCTAGCTGAACGTTATTTTGATGCTGATTTTGTTGAAGAAATCGAAGCCGCTATTGAAATCGTGGGGGTCGACCTGCGCGTCGGAAGCAAGGTAGCTGCTGTTGAAACCGACCCGCTACGGGTTATCCTAGAAGATGGTGATGAAATCTATGCGGATGCCATCCTCATGGGGGTCAATCTCTTCCCTAATAGCAGCCTGGTGTCGGATCAAGTTGAGCTTAATCCAGACAAGACAATCTGGACCAGCCCTTACTTAGAAACCAGCGTGACCGATGTCTTTGCGGTAGGGGACCTAGTTCAAGTACCTTATGCTGACCAAGGGCGTGACTTTATTGCTTTGGTTAACAATGCTATTCGTTCAGGCCAGATTGCAGCCTTCAACCTCAAGGAAAATCGCGTTAAGCAAGCTACCTCCCTGCGGGTCATTGGCTCCCGTATCTTCAGCCAATATGTGGTTAGTGTGGCTAAGACTGAACAAGAAGCCAACGGGACTAGTGCCCAACCTGCTCAGTCCGTTACGGTTACAGCCGACTACTCCTTAACGGATTCAACGCCTGTCTATCTCAAGCTTATTACAGAAGCGGAAACAGGTCGTATTCTGGGGGCCAAAATGCGTTCAGAATCTAATATTCTATCCTACGCTGACACGTTAGCCTTGGCTATCGGACAAGGCCTAACAGACAAAGAATTAGCCTTCCAAGACCGTCTCTATTATCCTTTAGAGACCGTCGCCAACCCCATTATTTACCGCGCTGCCTTGGAGTCTTATGCCCAACGGGTAGCAAAATAAGCAAATGCAAGAAAGAGGTGACCTATGACTAGGCCAACCATTGAAAGTCTCGAGTTAGCGCCTTTTATTAAGGAGGCACTCGGGGAACTGGGATTTACCAGCCTAACGCCTGTGCAAGAGGCGGTCATTCCCTATGCTCTCAAAGGGCGTAACCTGATTGTCCAATCGCAAACGGGCTCAGGTAAGTCTCATAGTTTTTTGATTCCTATCTTCCAGCAACTAGACCCTAGCTTGGACCAAGTCCAAGTGGTGATTAC
>CBDFAX010000029.1:0-24055 GCA_965245735.1 uncultured Abiotrophia sp.
TAAATATCAATTGGATCCGGCTCAAACCTACTATGTTGGTGACCGCGACCTAGATATTGAGTGTGCCCTAGCTGCCGGTATAGGAAGCATTAACTTTATCGGAGCAGAGACTAGTCAGCAACGCGTCATGACGCAGTTAAAGGATATTCTAGATTGGTTTGTGCCTAGTGTTGGCCCCGTTACACCGGAATTTCAGGCTAAGTTAGCGGCTTGTTTGTCAGCTCATCTGACACCCTTGGACCATCTGTCACTTAACGCGGTTTTTCGGGCCGACTTGCCTCAGTATCAACGGCGCTATTTCGTCAAGATGTATGCGGAAGCAGACAAGTTTAAGCGGGATAAGCTAGGTCTTCTGGCAATCTGGCCTGATTGGTATGTCGCGGATCTGGTCTTAGAGGGACGCCATGTTCTCATTCAAGACTGGCAGGAACTAGCCCCAGTGGTGACGCCAAGCCTTGAAGATTTAGGCAAGCTAGGGGAGCTCTTAGCCCAAACGCATTTGAAGCTAGCACCTTTAGCTGATCACTTGCGGCGGCAACCGCCTCTTAGTCAGCAAGTCAATAGCTGGCACCAGGATTTACTAGGCAGCTCTGAAGCGGCAAGGCTGGCACCCCTCTATGACTTTTTCCAAGCTCGTTTTGAGCAAATCGATGCGGAGTATGCCAGCCTTCCGCAAGCTGTTCTACATGGGGATTACTCTTGGCGTAACCTCAAGCGTAGGGGAGATGAGTGGGTGATCATTGACTTTGAGCGTCTTGTGGTCGATATTCCCTGGCGTGAATTAGCTAAGCTCTGGCTGCGTGAGGTCAAGTCGACAGAAGAACGCCAAGCCTTTCTAGCGGGCTACCGTAAGATTCTGCCCCTGCAAGAGCCAAGCCTCCTGCTAGATGCCTGTCTCTCCTTCCAATTGGCCCAAGGCATCTACCGCTATGTCCTCAAGGTCGATGACCGAGAGTTCCGTCAGATGGCGGATCAGGTGATTGAGGATGTGAAAGCCTGGTGCGTGACTCAAGGACTGGATATGAGTAATTAATTTTTTACCACAGCCCCTCAATTTTTTGCTATAATATTCACTAGAAGAGGTGATAGTATGCGTAGGAGATTTCAAGAATTTGCGGCTCGCCGCAATAAGACACGCTATGTCTTAGCGGGGCTCTTAGTCGGGGGGCTAGTGGGGTGTATTGTGTCGGCTTTCCGCTTTATGATAGGTGCTGTCCTGTCATGGATTGTGTCGGCCTATCAGGCCATGCAGGCTAATCCTTGGCTGATTTTGCCTTATATTGCAGGGACTCTAGTCCTAGGCTATGTTCTGGGGTTGATTGTCCGGAGTGAACCCTACATTAAGGGCAGCGGGATTCCCCAGGTAGAGCTCCAACTTCAAGGGCATCTAAGCCTTAACTGGTGGTCTATTCTCTGGAAGAAATTTGTGGCAGGTGGTATTGCTATTGGGTCCGGACTCTTCCTAGGCCGTGAAGGACCCTCTATTCAATTGGGATCAGCAGTCGGTCAAGGGGTCGCTAAGGTAACCAAGAGCAATCGCGTCCAAGAGAATATTCTGATTTCCAGTGGGGCAGGTGCCGGCCTAGCAACGGCTTTTAATGCGCCCATTGCGGGTTTGCTTTTTGTTTTGGAAGAGATTCACCATAGCTTCAGTCCGACGGTCGCTTTAACGACTTTGACAGCAACGGTGACGGCTAACTTTATCTCCCTACATGTTTTTGGTAATCATCCAGCGCTTGATTTAGGTAATCATCTTAAGTTTCCTGTCGCCTATTACGGTTATTTGGTAGTCTTAGGCCTTTTGTTAGCAGCTTTCGGTTGGTGCTACCAGCGTATAACCTTTGCCTTGCCACGGCTTTATGCTAAGTTAGTGCCTTGGGTTAAACCGCCTTTCTATGGCATTGTGGCTGGCATGCTTATCATTCCAATTGGATTGGTGGCACCCCACATTCTAGGTGGGGGTGGTGAGTTGATTTTAGAATTAGCTCATACTAAGACGCCGCTCTTAGTCCTAGCCCTTATTCTACTAGTGCGTTTTGTATTTTCCATGGTTTCCTATGGGACTGGCCTGCCGGGCGGGATTTTCTTGCCTATCCTGTCCCTAGGTGCCTTGGTAGGTGCCTTATACGGTCAGTTTATTATCAATGTTACCGGCATGGATCAGGAACTCTTACTCTGCTTTATTTTCTTCGCTATGGCAGGGGGCTTTGCAGCTATCGGGAAAGCCCCACTAACGGCTTTACTTCTAGTTAGCGAAATGGTGGGTGGGCTCAACCAACTCATGCCGCTAGCGGTAGTGGTCCTATCTGCCTTCCTTCTTGCGGAAGCCTTTAAGATGCCACCAATTTATGAGGCATTGGCTGAAAAAATGTTGAACCAAGAGGACCTAGCCAAGACAGGACGACGGACCACCTTCGAAGTGCCCATTTATGTCGACAGCCCCTTGGTGGGCCAGAAGGTAGCCGCTATTAAATGGCCTGAAGATGTTTTGATTGCTACCATCCGCCGAGGTGAGAAAGAATACATCACCAAAGGCAAAATGGTCCTGCAGGCAGGCGATATTCTGATTGCGGTGACGGATGAAGGCATTATGGGCAATATGCATCAAGCCATGACCCAACTAGCTATGCCAGCGCAAGATTCATGATAATAAAAAAGGCTGAGACAGCGTCTCAGCCTTTTTATTAGTTTTGCATTTGGCGTTTAGAGTAAAGCCACCCGATTAAAATCACTAGGGCGCAGAGTAAACTGAAAACCAAAGTAGTTTGAAGGGAAGAAATCAAACTCCCACCAATGACCAGAGCAGCTCCTATAATCCCCATCACTGGAGCAAAGAGACTGGTCAGGCGATTGCTGGCCAAGCCCTCACGCTTGAGTTTGATGACGCGAAGATAGAGGATGATGTAGAAGATGTAGTTGAAGACAATGGTAATTTCGCTGACATCGCCCTTGCCCATAATCCCGAATTTTTGCGTTAGGTAATGGATTAAGAGCCAAACCAGCGTAATAGCAGTGAAGAGGATGGCGGAAGGTACGGATACCTGATATTTAGGGTGAATCTCTTCCAAGCGGCCTTTTGGTAACATGCCTTTTTCAGCATAGGCCTGCGGTAGACGCATCCCAGCTAAGAGGAGGCCGTTGAGGACCCCTAGCATGGAGATAATCACCACGACTAGGATTAGGTTACCAGCGCGTTCACCTAAGAGTGAAGTCAGGGCGTAGGTGATGGCTTGATCACCAGTTGATAGTACAAAAGTTGCCCCCAGAATGCGGACCATGCCATAGAAGAAGAGCAAGTAAGTTAGGAGAATAATGAGCGGGCCAATAATGAAGGCACGAATCAAATCACGTTTTGGATGTTTGAGCTCGGGTGCAATAGTCACGACATAGTTCCAACCTTCATAGGTGAAGGCCAGGGGAACTAGGGCCGATAGCCAACCTAAGCCCACATTACTCGGTTCAATTGCGGAAACACCAGCCGGAAGATTTGGTGCGGGTGCTGACCAGAAGAGACCAGCAAAGACAATCAGGGCCAAGGGCACCATCTTGACGAACATGGTCAGGGTTTGGAAGTAACCCCCGAGGACACGAGAGAGGACATTCAAGGCCATGAAGAAGAGGGTATAGGCCATACCTAAGAGCACTTGCTGACCTAGGTTCAGGTCAAGATTGAAGAGTAAGCCGGTGTAGATGGCAGATGCCCAGGACACAACAGCAACCACACTTGGGATCATGACGAAGGCTAAGAACCAACCATAGCCAGTCGCTAAGCGAGAAGAAATAAAGCGGTCTAAGTAAGCCACAACCCCACCACTTGAAGTCTCTAACTTAGCAAATTCTGACAAGGATAGGGAACCGAAGACGATATTGCTGGCCCCAATGGATAGGACCAGTAAACCTAGTGCTAGGCTACCACCCGTATAGGTCAGGATGTCATCAGCCTTGAAGTAAATCCCCGAACCGACCACAATCCCAATAATCATCGCTACAGCAGTTAAGAGGCCGTAGGCTTTTTTTGGTTGATTCATATATAATACCTCCTAATATCAAAGATGAATTACTCTACATTATACGCGTTTAGTCCTTGGGGTACAAGAAGAATTTGAATAAAGTGGCAAAAAAATGAGAATTGGATGAGTTTCGTTCGGGCTACTTGGATATTGTATGACCATGATATGTGCGAAAACTACTAAATATATGCTGGAATTGTCTTAGTGACCAAGGCGCACATAGAGTAGGTAGCAAAATAAGATAGTAAAATATTTGCTAGGCGCTTACAATTATATTAGGTAAGTATGATTACTTTTATGAGGAGGAGAGGCGTATGGAACTCCAAAGCCAAACGCTTATCGGACATTTTGTCTGCAATCATCAACAGTTTTACTTAGACCAGCTGACTAATAGACAGACGGGAAAGACCTATCTCTTAAGTGAGAGTGAGCCCTTTGTTATCCATTGGCAGGAGGGGGGGCAACTAGCTGCTAGCCAGATGCAAGCTCAGATTGAGAAGGAGGCCAAAGAAGTCATTCAGGTAGATTACCAAGACGACCTAGCGCGAGTCAAGGTGATTTATGAGCTAATAGACGGCTATCTTAAATGCAAGGTCAGCTTGCTAGAGGCAAAACAGACGATTAATTTTCTAGACTTATCGGCCATGACCTTCCAGGAAGATGCCAAGTTTTATCAACCAAAGGAACAAGAGGCAATTCCCGAGATGGCAGGATTTAGTGGCTACTATGTGGCCTGCGGCCAGCCAGTCTATGCCAATAGTTTCTTCTTAGGGATGGAATTTCCCCTTGCAGAGAACCACCTAGAACATGGCCGCTATTGGTCCCGCTACTATCTAGGGCGAAAGGTGACTTCAGATCAGCCAGTGAATTTGCATGCGACGGTTATAGGGTCAGCAGCCAGCCCTGAATTTTCAAGCATCCAACAAGCCTTTTTCGCTTATATCGATAGCATTGCATTACCCAACCACTTCCGCCTACAATATAATTCCTGGTACGACCATATGCTGGACATCGACGAGGACAAGATTATGACTTCCTTTGCTGCCATACGAGCAGGTTTCAGTGATTATGGAGTACCACTGGATACCTATGTGGTGGATGACGGCTGGGCCAATTATGAGAGTTTTTGGGAATTCAACGAGAAATTTCCGCTAGGCCTCTCACGTATCAAGGATCAAGTGGCCAGCTATGGCGGCCAGCTTGGCCTTTGGATGGGGCCACGCGGTGGCTATGGGGGTACGCAGCTGACCATGAGCAATTGGCTCAAGGCTCATCCAGAATTAGGACTAGGGACTAAAAATGAGCGGACTCAAGACGTCAATGTGGGCGACCCTGCCTATTTAAATGCCTTAGAAGCTAAGCTTCTAGCCTATCAGGACCAGTATGACCTGTCTTATTGGAAGCTAGATGGCTTTTTGATTGAGCCTGCTCAGGATGATGCCTCTGGTCCCCATGGCATGCACCAGATGACGGCGACTTACGAACGTTTGATTAAGCTTTTCCAGAACTTACGCTCCGCCTATCGTCAAAAGCATGCCCAAGACCATGATGAAAAAGGGACGCAGCGAGACCTATGGCTGAATTTAACCTCTTACGTCAATCCAAGCCCTTGGTGGCTAGCCTATGTCAATAGCCTTTGGATTCAAGTTTCTCAGGATACAGGCTATGATTCACTTGGGGAGACCGATTTGGCTCGCATGATGACCTATCGGGATGATCGTTATCACGCCTTCATTCGCGAGCGAGGTATCCAAGTGCCCCAGAAATATTTCTATAACCATGAGCCAATCTTTGCTCATCGGGCGACTACAGGGCTCTTAGACCACCCAATTCAGGCCAGTGTCAGTGAATTCCGCGACTATCTCTACTTTATTGGGACGCGTGGTAATGCCTTCTGGGAGTGCTATTACTCTTATGACCTCTTCGACCATGAGCGTTGGCGTGCCAATGCCGAGGCCATTCGCTGGGTACAGGATAACTATGACGATTGCCTTAAGAATAGTCGCTTTATCGGCCATAAGCCGGCTGACCATACGGGGCTGTATGGCTATCGTTGCTTGAGCGATGACGGACGGCGTGTCATTCTGTCGCTACGTAATCCGACAGCTCAACCTCAAACCTATGTTTTAGGGGATGGCGAGCTCCAGACCCTCATGCAGGTCGCAGGGCGAGCAAGCTTGGAACGGACGGAAAAGCATATTTGGCAGGCTACTTTAGCGCCTCAGGAACTGGTCATCTATCAACTGACCTATGCTGATCCCATGGTTGGCTCAAGAACTTAGAATGTAAAAAATCCGCACTGATTCAGTGCGGATTTTTGTATGTCATCATATCCTGGGCTAACGGTAACGTCGACGCCATTCCATAGGCGTCATACCCTTGACGCGTTTGAAGGCCGAAGAGAAGTTGAACTGATTGCTGTAGCCGATTTGCTCGGCAATGTCGCGAATGGAACGATTGGTTGAAGCCAAGAGCTCGCAGGATTGGTTGATACGATAGGTCAAAATGAACTGGGAAGGTGTCATGTGGAGCTCTTGCTTGAAGAGACGGGTAAAGTAATTGCGGTTGAGGTGGCAGATGTCTGCCAGTTGATCCACGCTGGGGTTGTCCATATAGTGGTCCTGGATATAGTGGATGGCCTCTCTAATATAGAAGGAATGAATCTCATTAGGACGCTGCTGAGGACTGTGCTTTGAAAAGCGAATCAGATGATCAACTAAGAGATAGAGCTGGGCAATCAGAAAGGACTCATGCTGGGAGTGGTTGCGGATGATGGTCTCCAAGGTGTCTTTGATACTAGAGATAATCATGGGCTTATGAGGCGTAAAAATCAGGTTGTTAGCATTCAAACCTGCTTGACGCATGAAATTAGCAGCCTTGAGTCCATTGAACTCAATCCAACAATAGGTCCAGGGGTCGTCTTGGTCAGCCGTATAGGAACAGACCGTGTTAGGGGGCATGAGAAAGCCTTGGCCTGGCCCCAGTTGAATGGCCTCGTGCTTTTCATTCTCGAGAAAGCTTCCCCGCCCTGACAGGATGTAGTGGAAGAGGTAATTATGGGTCAGGGTTGGCCCATAATGATGCCAAGGGTCACACTTCTCCTTGCCAAACTGAATGGGGTAGAGATCAACAGAAGATATATTATGGAAAACGTAAAACTCTTGCTCGGACATGGATATCACCTCGTCTGATAGAAGTTATAATACTATTATAATGCTAGTTAGCTTAGATAGTCAATTTAGATATGTTGAAAAGAGACAAAATATATGTTGTACGTACATGATGCGTCATTCTTAAATAAAAAACTAGGCATTGCAAGATATGAAACCGCTATCTGCCAGTGTATAATTTAAATATCAAATAAATAAGGAGTGTTCATCATGTTATCAGCACATAAACGTCGTTGGCCAAGCTTTATATTCAGCCTATTATTGGTATTGGGTGTAGTAACTCCAACACTATTTGTACATGATTCTGTGGCCGCACAAGGGCAGACAACAATTACTTACGGTATTTGGGATTCACGTCAAGAACCGGGGTTAAGACAGATTGCAGATGATTTTGAAAAAGCCAATCCTGATATCAAGGTTGATATCCAAGTAACTGGATGGGAAGGTTATTGGACAATGTTAGAGGCTGCTGCGACAGGTGGATCACTGCCTGATGTATTCTGGATGCATTCAAATGAAATCTATAAATACGGTGCTAACGATCAATTGTTGCCACTAGATGATTTAATCAAGGAATCTGGTTTAGATCTCGGCAAATTCCCTCAAGGTCTGGTGGATATTTATAAGGTCAACGGTCATCAGTATGGTATTCCAAAAGACTTCGACACTATCGCATTATGGTATAACAAGAAGTTATTTGATGAAGCTGGTGTTGCCTATCCGACTGATAAGTGGACCTGGGATGACTTAAAAGAAGCTGCTAAGAAATTAACCAATAAGGATAAGGGAATTTATGGTATTGCCACAATGCTAGCAAACCAAGAAGGTTTTTATAATTTTATGTATACCAATGGTGGGACTGCTTTAACATCTGACAATAAGTCTGGTTACACGGATCCAAAGACAATTGAAGCGTTAGAATATTATTTCAGTTTTGGACGAGAAGGCCTAAGCCCAACTACTGGCGATGCCATGGATTATTTCGCCAATGATAAGGCAGCGATGGCCCTCTTTGGTTCATGGCGAATTGGGAGCATTATCAGCAATGAAAGTCTTAAAGATAAGGTGGATGTAGTGCCATTGCCTAGCAAAGATGGTAAGAGAGTATCTATTTATAATGGGTTAGCAAACGCTATCTCTGCTAAGACAGAAAATAAAGAAGCTGCTTGGAAATTTGTTAATTATCTGTCCAGCAAAGAAGTGCAAGAAAAGGCTTCTAAACTAGGGGTTGCAATCTCCGCCTATGAAGGTGCTTCTGATGTTTGGGTGGATACTAACAAGCAATTTAACCTTAAGTCATACATAGAAGAAATCAAAGACGCTCAAATCCGTCCATATACACACGAAACCACAAAATGGGAAGAAAAAGTATATGAAATTCTTAAGCCAGCATATCTAGGTGAAAAACCGGTGAAAGAAGCTGCAGAAGAAGCAGCTAAAGCTATGAACGAGCTTATAGAAGAGGAAGAGTAGTGCTTAATAAGTAGTGTTTGTGTGGGGCTATCTTGAAAGGTTAGGTAGCCCCGCTCTTCAGATATGAAGATATTATAAAGGCAAGCAAGGCGGTGAAATCAATGTCAAACTCGTTTAAAAAGAAAGATTGGATATGGGCATATGGCTTTGTTGCGCCGACTATTCTGGGGCTCCTTATTCTCAATATCATTCCAATTTTTCAAACCTTTTATTTGAGCTTTCATAAGTCAGGCGCATTTGGAAAGGGCGATAAATTTATTGGCCTTAAAAATTATGCGAAGTTATTTTCGGATCCCCAAGTCTGGCAAGCAACGTGGAACACTTTACGCTATATGCTACTTGTCGTTCCACCGACTATCGTTATTTCCTTAATTCTAGCGGTTATTCTGAATAGTAAAATTAAAGGGCGAAATTTCTATCGCTCAGTTTACTTCTTGCCTATGGTTGCCGCGCCGGCCGCTATTACCATGGTATGGAAATGGCTATACAATACCCAGTTTGGTTTAATAAACCATGTATTAGGTTATTTTGGAGTTGGTCCGATTGCCTGGATTGATGATCCGCAATTTGCTATGTACTCTGTTGCAATCATTGGCATTTGGGGAAGCATTGGTTACAACATGATACTTTTGTTAGCTGGGTTACAAGAAATCCCTAAAGATTATTACGAAGCAGCCACAATGGATGGAGCAACGCCTATTAAAAAGCTATTTTCGATTACTTTACCGCTCTTGTCACCACAGATATTCTTTGTTTTGGTAACAAGTATTATTTCATCTTTACAGGTTTTCGATACTATCTATATGATGATACTTAACACCAGTCCAGCCTATGACTCAACAGTTTCTTTAGTTTACCTTTTCTATAATAATACCTTTAAGTACAGTGATAAAGGCTATGGATCGACTATTGTCATATTGTTATTGGCGATTATTATGCTAATTACCGTGATACAAGTGCGACTCCAGAAGAAATGGGTTAATTATATGGAGGGATAATTATGTCAAAACCGATGGTATCAAAAGGTCTAGTTCATCTATTTTTGATTCTAGTAGCTCTATCTATGTTGTTACCTTTCTTATGGATGGTTCTGACTTCCTTCAAGACGGTAACGGAATCTACTCAATTAGATCCATTTGTCTTCTGGCCCAGCCAGTGGCATTTTGAGAATTATACGCAAGTAATTCGAGATAATAACTTTGCAGTCCTATATTTTAATACACTAGCTATGATGTTTTTTAGACTAGTATGTGGCTTGCTATTTTCAGCGATGGCTGCCTATGCCTTTGCACGACTGCAATTTCCAGGCAGAGATTTGTTATTTGGATTGGTGCTTTTCCAAATGATGATTCCCTCTCAAATTTTCATTATTCCACAATACCTGATGGTAGATGCTATGGGCATGCGTAACACGATTTTTGCGCTTGTTTTCCCTGGGATTGTCTCAGCATTCGGTACTTTTCTCTTGAGACAGTTCTTTATGGGACTACCACGATCCTTAGAAGAATCTGCCATTCTTGATGGGGCCAATGTGGGACAAATATTCTTTTCCATCATGCTACCATTGGCAAAATCCGGTCTGGTTGCCTTAGGTATCTTCACAGCGCTATTCGCTTTTAAGGATTTAATGTGGCCACTAATCATTAATCCACAGGTAGATAAAGCGACCCTTTCATCTGCTTTATCCAAGATACAAGGCGCCTACACAGTCAACTATCCGCATTTGATGGCCGCGTCAGTACTTGCAATATGGCCAATGGCGCTAATTTATGTTTTCTTCCAACGACAATTTATTCAAGGTATTGCAACAACTGGTAGTAAATTATAAGGAGGGGTTTAGATGATACATTACAACGACAAAAATAAGACCTTTCATCTTCAAAATGACCAAATTTCTTATGTCATGAAAGTTGATGAATATGGTGTGTTAAGTCATTGTTATTTTGGCTCACGATTGCCACGATATTCTAACTACTTGTCTTACCCAGTCATTCATAGGGACTTTGAAGTTGACTTTGTTGATCAAAATCAAAAGACAAAACGAGATTGGTCATTAGGGAATATCTTACAGGAATTTCCAGGGTATAATCATGGTGATTATCGTCACCCGGCTTTAATCTTACGGCAAATGGACGGAAGTAGTGTGACAGACTTTAGATATCAGTCATATGAAATTATAAAGGGAGCTTTATCTATAGAAGGTCTGCCGCATGCTTATGTCGATTCAAGTGAATTGGCTGAAACACTGAAAGTTCGTTTGGGTGATCCAATCCACTCATGGTTTGTAGATCTCTACTATACAATTTTTAGGAAGCATCCGATTATTACTCGTTGGGCAGTCTTTCGAAATGAAAGTGAAGAATCGGTAACGATCGAGCGTATGGCTAGTTTTAGTTTAGATTTATCGGCTCGTCCATCTGAAATCATTCAACTTAATGGTGCTTGGGGACGCGAAAGAATGCTTGAGAGAGAAACCGTCCATCGAGGTCGTAAAGTTTATGATAGTAAGCGGGGGACTAGTAGTCATCAGCAAACACCGTTTATGGCTTTGGTATCGCCAAATACAACGGAAAATCAAGGGACAGCCCTAGGGGTTCAGTTGGTATATAGTGGTAGCCACGAGCTTAGTGTAGAGCAGGACCCCTATCAACAAATCCGATTACAAGCAGGGATTCAATCGACAGGTTTCCACTGGAAAGTAGAGCCCAAGCAAGAATTTGCCACACCTCAAGTTGTGCTCGCTTATAGTGAAGATGGCCTAAATGGTATGTCACAAGCATTCCATCATTTTCTTAAAAATCATCTCATCCCGGCTCGCTTCCGAGATAAAGAGCGTCCTGTACTTATCAATAATTGGGAAGGTACCTATTTTGCCTTTACTGAAGAACGTCTGCATGCAATGGTGGACTCTGCTTCAGATTTAGGTGTTGAGCTTTTTGTTTTGGATGATGGATGGTTTGGCAAACGAGATTGGGACGATTCGTCCTTGGGCGACTGGTTTGAATATAAGGCTAAGTTGCCTCATGGGCTTAAAGGTTTAGCGGATTACGTTCATAGTAAAGGAATGCAGTTTGGACTTTGGTTTGAACCTGAGATGATCTCAGAAGATTCTGAGCTCTATCGGCAACATCCTGACTTTGCACTTCAAACACCAGGGCGTGCTAAGTCCTATGGTAGAAATCAATACGTTCTAGATATGTCTCGTTCGGATGTACAAGACCATATATATCATCAAATGGTAGCTGTTATCGAGCAGACTGGATTGAATTATATTAAATGGGATATGAATCGACATTTAAGTGAAGTTTATTCAAGTGCATTTCCTTATGATCAACAAGGAGAAATAGCTCATCGATATATGTTAGGCGTTTATGCCTTAATGTCACGTATTACTTATCGATATCCAGACATACTCTTTGAAAGTTGTTCTGGTGGTGGCGGTCGCTTTGATTTAGGGATATTAGCCTATATGCCACAAGTGTGGACAAGCGATAATTCGGATGCAGTAGCTCGATTGAAAATTCAGTATGGTACCTCTCTTATGGTACCCACTAATGCGATGGGAGCACACGTCTCAGCTGTACCAAATCACCAAACTGGGCGTAAGACACCACTAGCATCACGGGCGGCAGTTGCATTTTATGGAGCATTTGGCTATGAGCTAGATTTTACTAAGCTAACAAAATCTGAGCAATCCGAAATAAAGGATCAAGTTGCATTCTATAAAAATCATCGGACTCTTTTCCAGCAAGGTACTTTCCATCGTTTACTTAGTCCTTTTGAAGCGGATGGGAACCTTACTGCTTGGAGTTTAACCAATGATTCTCAGACAGAATCTATGGTCATGGTCTTCCAAGTATTGAGAAAGGCTTCGCAGCCATTGCAAGTGCTTAAACTAGAAGGTCTGAAATCAGAATGTCAATATCGTGTGACCCAAGTGCTAGGCGAAGGTGCTTGGGGAGTCACCCTCGCAAAAGAAGAAGGCGGTCCAGAGGCTGAAGCTATGGCTTTAACTGAATCGGGATGTGATGACTCAAATTCTAATAACAGTGGAGTAGAGCCAGGCTTCCAAGCATTTGAAGCAAGTGGTGCAGAGTTAATGAAAGCAGGATTTTATCTCTACCCTCAAGTAACGAAGGATTTTATAGGTAGGCTCTTCTATGTAGAGGCTATAAAATAATTTAACCGAGGCTAAATTACAATGAATTTAGCCTCGGTTATTATTTTTAAGGGGTGTTTTGATGGACGAAACATTCAAAATCAAAAAGTCAGCAGAAAGTTGACAAAAAGTAAGATGGGGATAGATAAAATGTTGGTTTATCAGCTTTTTTATCGGATGTATAAGATAAATTCTAGCAAGAATGAATGAGGCGAAAGCTTTACCAAGCTTTGAGAACTTTGGTATAATGATGCCATATTAATAGTCTATTAAGTAAAGTCCTAACGGCATTAGGTTGGTTAGGGCAGACTGTGAGGTATGGAAAATGACGGAAGAAGTCAAGCAAAGCAACCAACCAGGATTTGAGAAATACATGTTTATTTATACCACCTTAAGGCTCATTACTTTTGTAACTGGTATTATTATGCTAGTTAACTTAAATCGATACCCAGAAGGAAAAGTAGGAGGTAGTCCTAATGCCAGAGAAAAAGACACGTCATCATAAACCGCACTTTTATGATTTTATGTTTTGGTATACTATCATGAGAATACTGACTTTTATGACAGGACATCTTTTATTCACTTTTCACCCGTTTGTTCCACTTTTTGCGACTATCTATTTTGGTCGGCTACTAGCCTTCTATTTGTTAATGAGAGGTTGGATAGGCAATAAGGATATCCATTTCAAGGCAGGCTTTCTGATAGATACGATACTGACTGGGATTGAACTTTTACCTTGGTTATTAGGATTCTTAATAATATGGCCATATGCGTTTGGAGCATTAATATCATCCTGGCATATGCCTTTGATATTAGTGGTTCCAATCGTTATCTGGCTCGTTTTATTAGGAGCCAAGCGTCGCTTTGATTCAGACTAGTAATATATGCTTAAATTGTAGGTTAAGGAGGCACATACATTGATTGACGAGAGTAAAAAGGGGCGCCAGTCCGAATTTAACCTTTACATGACCTTGTACACTGTTTTGCGAGTATTAACGCTGATAACAGGCTTAGCTTTAATGTCGATCTCATTTTTACTTGGATTTGTATATGTTGGACGCCTATTGGCTTTCTATTGGTTGATGATTGCGTGGAAAGATCATGATACGACAATCTTCAAAAGAGGCTACCGACTGGATTTTGTTTTGACCAGTCTAGAAGTAGGCTTAGGGGTGTTTGGAATCTTATTTTTCCCATATATTTTATGGATAAGTCAAGGCCTTGTCCTGATACTATTGATCATCCCTATCATAATCTGCCTAGTACTCCTAGGTGCCAAGAACCGCTTCGAGGAAGCCAGGGCTACTTGGTTACATGAACTAGAAACTAAGAGATACAGGCATCAATCGCAAGATTAGGAGGGGCCTAATGACAGAAGAAAACAAGAAGGATCACCAAGCTGATTTCGAAGGTTTCATGATAATTCCGTTTTAAGAATTCTATCTGTCGTGCTAGTCACTTTTTATTAGAGCTACCGCAGTCTACACACAGTGCGGTCTTGCCTAGCTAGTTCTAACTAGGCAAAGCCAGTAAGATTGAATATCCCTAAGAGGAGGAAAATATATGCAAGTTAATAGGTCAGTATCTAATCAGCAACGTTGGTTGCTGGAATGCCAACTGGTCTATCTTTTATTCCAGCTTAGTCCCATTCTTTTTGGTTTTGCCATATTTAGTTGGGCAAGTCAGACTATTTTTGGGCTCTTATTGTTAGAAAAAGCAATCTTTTTATTACCACTAGTACTGACTTGGTTAGGTTATAAGTCAAAGCAGGCCTGGTGTCATTATCTAGCTGGCGCATTCAATACCGGTATTGTCATCTATGTCTTGCTAAGTTTAGATTTTCAAAACTTATTGGCCTTTTCGCCACTTACCGCTTTATCAAATCTCATCCCAAAACTCTTTGTATCAGTAGTTCCTATGGTTTATTGTGCCTATCAGCAATTCTTGGTCGGGCGCCAATTGAATAAGCAAGGAAATCAATTAAAGCTAGTTCCAACTGAGGGGAATAAGGCACTTAATCGTATGTTTTTAGGCTATCTCTTCATTAAAGGATGGCAGATGCTCGTCTTACACCTGAATTATTCTCATGAGCCCCTTTACCTATTAGTTATAATCTTATGTCTTGCAACTACCTACTTAGCTTGGAGGGGTTACCGTCATCATCGTCCGGACTTGCTCAAGATAGCCTGGAACTTAGATCTAGTTTATCTCGTAATGGGTATCTTGTTTCTTATCGTTTATAGAATCGCTCTTTTGGTGATAGGGACGATGTTTTTTCAATTTCTTTATCAGGTGAGAGATTCCGAGGCATTAGCAAATGTTATCTTTAGCATGGGCTTATCTGCCCTACTCTTGATAGGGTTACCAACACTCCCCTTATTTTTCTTACGTAAGCTTAAAGCGGGTGTTCAAGGCTATGTCTTTGGCGTGACGTCCCATTACCAAGGGGCAGAGGCCTATCAGTTACAAGATTTAGACCAAGTAATGACTCAAGCAGAGACCTTATCTGGACAATCGATTGAATGTCGAATGACCACTAATGAGAAGGGCTTTTTAGGACAAGTAGGGGATGCTTACTGGTTTGCTTTCAGTCAGTCTACTGGAGGGGACGTCTCAGCTAAAGTTTTGCGAGTGCGTGTTCAGGGGAAAGTACCACAGGCTATCAGCAGTTGGCAGGGAGTCCTAACGCTTCGTGGACAAGTAGGCTATCATGAAACAGACAATCAGACCATTCCTAACGGTTGGTTTCTAGATGCAGACTGGCTTGCTTTTGTGCCAGACAAGAATTAAGAGCTACTTTGAGAAAAGTGCGGGTGAGTCCGCACTTTTTTTGGCTAGTCGGTTAATGACGCCTTTTGGGGAGTCTGTTATAATAAAGGAAACTAGAGGAAAGGAGAGCCTGCCATGGAACCCATAGTAGATAAAGCACGCCAGGACCGTGCCTTTGCCTTATTTTTAGTCTTTAAGGTGCTGGCCGGTTTATGGATATACCAGAACATCTTTAACTGGGACTTCATTAACTTGCCTTTTGCTGCCTGGCTACTCGCTATGGCAGTCACCTGGCTGGCTTGGTTATACCAATCTGGGTCCAGTATGAGATGGGCCTATCGCTTGGAATGGCTGGGACTGGTTGTGCTCTGGGGGCGCCTGTTGATGGGGCTGCTTGTGCCAGGGCAAGGAAGCACAAAACTAAGGACTGCCTACGAAGTCGACTTGATGATTCGGTCAGGGGTCTTCTTCCTGGCTTCACTATTTTGGAGCTATCGCCTTAAGAACTTCGCCCAAGCTTGGCCTAAACCAGAAGGGGTTCGAAATAAGAAGCAAGTGGCCTTGGAACGTCATCAGTTGGGCTTGGCTTACTTACAGACGGGGATGTTGCTCTATTTCCTAGTCCCTTTATTGAATAATTTGCGTTTTGGCTTTAACAATTTGGATTGGCGTGAAGCAGCGGTTCTTAATGGCTGCTTATTCTTGGGCGCGATTCTAGCGACAGTAGCTCGTCATCGTCAGACTTGGCGACTTTATTTTGGGCTCTCCGGAGTCAATCTTCTGCTCTTCTGTTATCCTTTTCTCTATTGGCTCATGATGCGAGGCGGCGTGGGTGTCGGGCCTGCTTATTGGCGAAGCCTGGTCTTGTACTTGCCTTTTGCCTATTTGTCGGCGCAAAGCGCCTGGCTAGTTAGCAAAGTGAAGTAAAAATATCTACTAATAAATCATATAAATATAGTCAGCTAAGAACAGGCTCATAGAGCCTGTTTTCTTTTGCTAGATAATGAAACTTTGTTTCTTTGTTATAAATAATTAGGTGAAACTCAGTTGTCGTAAGGGCTTAAGTATGCTATACTGTAGGCGAAATGGGCTGGGGAGACCTAGTATGAGAGTGGTATATAAATTGATAAGGATAAAGGAGTGAAAGCTATGAGTTGTATTACCAAGATTAAGAGTGCCTTGGAATCCATGACCGCGACCGAGCAAATGATTGGCCGTTATATTTTGGAACACCGTCATGAAGTCTTGGAGATGAATACGCTAGAATTGGGTTGGGCTTCAGGTACATCAGGGGCAGCATGGACTCGTTTTGCTAAGAAGATGGGCTATAAGGGCTTACCTGCCTTGAAGTTGGATTTGGCCCAAGATCGCACCGATGAAGAAATGCCAGAAGTGGATCTTTTCTTGGATCCAAGAGATACGCTAGGGGCCTTGCTGCATAAGACCCAGACCATTCTGGAACAGAATCTACGTCGGACCTATGAGCTCATTGATGAAGCCGTCCTAGCTCAAGCCATTGACATGATGGCCA
This sequence comes from uncultured Abiotrophia sp., assembly GCA_965245735.1. Lineage (GTDB taxonomy): Bacteria > Bacillota > Bacilli > Lactobacillales > Aerococcaceae > Abiotrophia. The sequence goes on from CBDFAX010000029.1 coordinate 17,113, forward strand.
GTGCCCATCGTCTCTTCCTTTGTGGCATTGGGGGCAGTGGGATAGTCTGCATGGATCTGGTCCACAAATTGACGCGGATTAATCGCCCTGTTACTTATGACCGCGACACCCATGTGCTGATGGCGCAAATGGCGCACTGTATGCCAGGAGATGTGGTGTTAGTCGTCAGCTATAGCGGTAATACGCATACCGTTAATCAGATGGCCTATTTGGCTAAGGAGCAAGGGGCTAAGATTATCGCCATTACCGGCCACAATCTCAAGGCACCCCTAGCTAGTTTAGCCGATGTCTGCCTCTTCATTCCTCGGGATGAAAAGGAAATTCGCCTAGGTTCTGTAACTTCTCGGGATGGCTCTTTAATTGTCACAGACTTACTCTATTATGGTGTGGCACAACGCCAGTTCCATGCAACCAAGGAACACCTGGTTAAGACTCGGAAAATGATTCGAAAGATTGACTAAAGCAATAGGTTGGGCTTAGGCCCAACCTTTTTTGTCCATATAGGGTGAATAAACGAGGAGCTCAAGTTCCTAATGATTAGCAGATTTTATAAGTCAATTCAGCGGATTTTTTAAAAGGTGTTTTGAAAAGAATTTATTTCAACCAATGCCTATATAAAGGGGAAATAAGCCTGAAATATAATTTTCTTAATCGGTCACGATTTTGTGGTGAGTTTGGGTTAACCCGAACTCGATGTATAAAATTGAGCTAATATAGTTATTTCATCTCCTGTGCTCCAAAATATAAATCGTTTACATGTCCGGCGAATCATGCTATACTAATTAATAACAAAATGTAAACAAAAGGGCGTAATCAAAGGTTAGTCTTATCTTTATTATTACCAAAAAGAAAGAAGGATTCACATGGTGAAACGTTTGATTAGTGCCAACACGTCGGAAATTCTGGCCATGTCAGCAGCAGAACTAAAGCAGAGTATTAAGGCTAGTGAAGGTCGAGTGATTTTGTCTGAGAATGTGGGCTTTAAGGAGTCCTATATTGGGGATATTACCAACTCAGAGATGGCTCGCGCTTTTGGGGCGGATCTCATTTTACTAAATGGGGTAGACTTACTAAACCCTGTTATATTTGCTATTGATCCTGATGCGCCCAATTTTGTGGCTGAGCTCCATCGACTGGTTGGCCGCCCGATTGGCGTCAATTTGGAGCCTGTCGATCTTAACGCCAAGATGAATGAAGAACGGCAAGAATTAGTGACTGGGCGCCAGGTCAATGTGGCATCGCTACAGGCGGCCGAAGCTTTTGGTCTTGATTTTATCTGTTTGACGGGGAATCCTGGGACTGGCGTGACCAATCATACCATAGCGGAGGCCATCCGCCTAACCAAGCAGCATTTCTCAGGTTTAGTCATTGCCGGTAAAATGCATGGGGCAGGGGTTGACGAGCCGGTAGCAGACCTTGAAGCAGTCAGCCAATTCATTGAGGCTGGGGCCGATATTATTTTGGCGCCGGCTGTAGGCAGTGTGCCGGGCTTCGATGAGGCGGATCTCAAGGCCATTGTTAAGCGAGCCCATCAAGCAGGGGCTCTAGTGATGAGCGCCATTGGAACTAGCCAAGAAAGCTCGGATACCGACACCATTAAGCAGATGGCTATCCGCAATAAGATTTGTGGGGTAGACATCCAGCACATTGGGGACTCCGGTTACGGTTGTTTGGCTCCAGTGGAGAATATTTTTGCCCTCAGCAAGGCGATTCGCGGTCAACGGCATACCATTTCCATGATTGCGCGTTCCATTAACCGCTAATTAAAGCAATAAAAAGAGCGGACCTACTACTAAATTCAGTAGATGGTCCGCTTATTTTTATGCTGATAAGAAGCTGGCTTTGACACAGAGACTAGTGGCTGCCCGCGCGATATTGAGTGGGCTATAGGCCAGGGGAATGAGTCGTATTTTCTTTTGCTTGTGGAAGAGCGGGGTGGTAGCCGCCAGCTCCTGGTGTAAGAGGGTGTCAACTAGTGGATAGGAGAAGAATTGGCCGTCAAGGTAGATGGCGTCACTGTCAATCAGCTGACTGAGATTGGATAGGGAAATCGACAGGTAGTGACAGGCTTGCTGAATCAATTGGAGACAGCTAGTATCGCCTAAGGCGCAGGCATCCATAATAGTAGCCAGCGTGATAGCCTCAGGTTCTGATACCAGGCTAGGCAGGAAGGTGGATTGGGCTACCCGATAGAGGGTTTGGGCCTTAGCAATCAAGTTAGATTCGCTAGCATAGACTTGCAGACAACCCCGTTTACCACAGGTGCAGGCTTCCCCTTGTGGATTCAAAATCGTATGACCGATTTCGCCAATCAGGAAGTTCTGACGCCCATAGATTTGCCCTTGATACATATAGGAACAATGAATACCGTTAGCGACATGGAAGACGATAAAATTATGATCGTTTTTGTCATCTTGGCCATAAAGTCTTTGGGCCAGGGTCAAGCAATGAGACTTATTATCAAAATAAACCGGTAGGCTAAAGGCCTGGGCTAGCTCTTCCAGATTGAGATTCTGCCAATGCTGATTGTTGGTTTGAATATAGGGACTCAAGTCGAAGTCCACGTGGCCCGGTAGCCCGACGCCAATGGCGGTCAAGGGTAAGTCAGGATGTTGCCCTATAAATTGATGAATGAAGTCGGCTAAGTCAGTGCTAGTCGGGTAGTTGCCTAGTTGTTGGAAGGTCATGCTGTAGTCGCTGGCTTGAATTTCGCCAAGATTATCTGTAATGACCAAGGCTAGATATTTTTCAGAGATTTCGACACCGAGATAGTAGGCACGATGTGGCATAAGACTAAGTAAGGTTTTTTTCCGGCCTACAGTATCATCTTCAGCTTCCCCAACTTCATAGACGAGTTCTTGGCGAATTAAATCCCCGATAATAGCCCCCGTGGTAGCAGGCGTTATGCCTGTCTCTTTGGCAATATCAATACGTGATAGTGGTGCCTTGGCGTAGAGTTTATCTAAAATGGTGGCCCTTAGAGTGGCCTGTTTCTTGGTTATTGTCATGTCTGGTCACTTCCTCACAAATATCATAACAAAAAATAAATAAATCCTCAAATGAAAACGTTGACATTCGGGATTTCAAGTCCTATAATATTAATAGAAAGTAAATAATTGTTGAGAATCGGTTCCTTTTTACGCCTGCTTGTTTACATTTTTAAAATAATAGGAATCGATTCATTCTTTCTTGCTTTCAAATTGAAAGGAAAGGGTGTTGTAAATGGAAACCAAGCAAATCATGTTAGTCTGTGCCGCTGGCATGTCGACCAGTCTCATGGTATCCAAGATGGAAAAGGCTGCGCAAGACCAAGGGTTAGATGCCCATATTTTTGCAGTGCCAGTGCCAGAAGCCAAGGAATATCTCCAAAATAATGCAGTAGATGTCTTATTGTTAGGCCCCCAAGTCCGCTATTTGAAGAACGAGTTTTCCGCTGACTTGTCAGCCCGTGGCATCCCAGTGGAGGTCATCCCCATGACAGATTATGGCATGATGAAAGGCGATAAGGTCTTGGCCTTAGCCGTAAGTCTCATGGGATAAAGGAGTCAGCCTATGTCACAAGAAGCCGCATTAGAGGTAGCCATGCAGTTAATTATGTATGGCGGTGAAGCCAAATCCTGTGCCATCGAAGCCATGGCAGCAGCTAAGAAGCGAGATTTCCAGGGCGCGACAGAGCGAATGGCAGCGGCTCGAGCAGCCCTCTTAGAAGCCCATCACGCCCAGGCCAGAGTCTTGGCTCAAGAAGCGCAAGGGATTGAGCAGCCCCTCAGTCTCTTTATGATTCATGGTCAGGATCATCTCATGACCAGTATCGCCTTTGTTGATTTAGCTCAGGAATTAATCGAAGTCTACCAAGTCTTAGCCCAATAAGTGGCGTGGGAGCAGTCCGAGCTAGGTTGGTAGACACCCAAACCGTGGTTTTAATTAATTTATGTAAAAATTTAAGGAGGAATTATCATGGCAAGTTTAGTCGATCGTTGGCAAGAGCGCCTGATGCCTATCGCCAACAAAGTCGGGAACCAACGGTTCCTTGTTGCACTTCGGGATTCCTTTATTGGGACTATGCCGGTTATTATGGCCGGATCATTCGCTCTCATGATTAATGCCTTTTTGGCGGATTTACCTGGCCAATTTGGCAATACCTTCATCCCGCAAACTTTTGGTTGGTTGATTGATATCAACTACATCCTCTTCAAAGGGTCTATCCCAATTGTTGTCTTCCTCTTTCTCTTTAACTTTGGTGTTAATATCGCCAAGATTTACAAGGTGGATACAGTCTCCGCTGGTTTGGTGGCTGTTGCTTCCTACGTCATTACCATTGCCAATACGGTAACGCAGAACTTTAAGCTAGAAAATGTTGACTCTAAGGCCTTAGCTGGACTCCTGGGCGATAAGCTACAAGGTGTAGCAGTTCAAGGGGAGGAATTAGCGGTTACGGTACGTAATGCCATTCCGCTAGACCAAATCGGGGCCAAGGGTTACTTTACAGGGATTATCATTGGTTTCGTATCGGTCATCATCTTCTGTAAGGTCATGAATCGGAACTGGACCATTAAGTTGCCAGATTCAGTACCACCTGCTATCGTTAAGCCTTTCCTATCCATCATTCCGGCAGCCATTGCCATGTATGTAGTCGCTATTGCCACTTATGCCTTCAATCAATTGACCGGCGAATTGATGATTACCTGGGTTTATAAGGTCTTACAAGCGCCACTGCTTAATATGTCGCAAAGCTTCTTGGCTGTCCTCATTATTGTCATCTTAAACAAGATTTTCTGGTTCTTCGGCCTCCACGGCGGCAACGTCTTGGCGCCTGTTATGTCCAGTCTCTTCGGGGTGACCATGCTAGCCAACTTAGAAGCCTACCGCGCTGGTACCACTATTCCTTATCTATGGACGGATAATTCCTTCGGTGCCTTTGTCTGGTTCGATGCCATTGGCTTAGCTATCTCCATTCTCTGGATGGCACGTAGTCGTCATTTGCGTGAAGTGGCTAAGTTAGGGATCTTCCCTATGGTCTTTAACATCGGGGAACCTGTCATGTACGGGGTGCCAATCGTCCTCAACCCAATTATGTTCATCCCATTTGTCCTCAGTCCAGTGCTGATGGTAACGGTGGCTTATTTTGCGACAACTATGGGCTTGGTAGCACCGGTTACTCAGAACGTAACTTGGGTAATGCCGCCTGTTCTCTATGGCTTCTTCGCCACAGCCTTTGACTGGCGAGCTATCGTTCTGTCCTTGATTAATATTGGGATTTCCACTGCCGTCTACTATCCATTCGTTAAGATTGCCGACAAACAACAGGAGATGGGCGCATGACACAGTTCGAAATTCGCGACCAATTCTATTTAGATGGTAAGCCCTTCAAAATTCTGTCAGGGGCTATCCAGTATTTCCGTCTGCATCCAGATCAATGGGAAGACACTCTCTACAATCTCAAGGCGCTAGGCTACAATACCGTCGAGACTTACATTCCTTGGAATTTGCATGAGCCTCATGAAGGAGTCTTTGAAGACCGTGACTTGCTGGATTTCAAAGCCTACTTTGACCTAGTCAGTCGAATGGGACTTCACTTGATTGTTCGCCCATGTCCCTATATTTGTGCAGAGTTTGATTTTGGGGGCCTGCCGGCTTGGTTGCTCAACTATCCTGGCATGCGATATCGCACCTATGATCAGGCCTTTTTGGCCAAGGTAGCGGCTTATTATGATTGGCTCCTACCACAGCTAGTACCTTATCAGTTCACTCACGGGGGCCCCATCTTGATGATGCAAGTCGAAAACGAGTATGGCTCCTATGCAGAAGACAAAGACTATTTACGGGCCGTGGCCCAAATGATGCGTGACCGGGGTATAGATGTGCCACTCTTTACCTCGGATGGCACCTGGATTGAAGCGCTAGAGTCCGGTACCTTGATTGAAGATGATATCTTTGTCACTGGTAACTTCGGCTCGGATGCACCGGGCAATACCCAAGCCCTCCAAGCCTTCTTCGACCGTCATGGCAAGCAATGGCCGCTTATGTGTACGGAGTTCTGGGATGGTTGGTTCAACCGTTGGAATGAGCCTATTGTCCGCCGTGACCCGGAGGACTTGGCCCATGATGTTAAGGAAATGATGGCTGTCGGCAGTGTCAACCTCTTCCTCTTGCGAGGCGGGACCAACTTTGGCTTTATTAATGGCTGTTCTGCACGCAAGCATCGGGATCTCCCACAGGTCACTTCTTATGACTTTGATGCCCCAATTAATGAATGGGGCCAAGCAACTGCCAAATATTATGCAGTTCAGCGGGTGACCCATGAGCTTTTCCCAGACTTACCACAGCTTGAGCCCCGTAGTCGCCAGGCTAGAGCCTATGGCACCTATCCAGTGCTTGGCTGGGCCGACTTGTTAGAAGTCGCCGACCAGTTAGGAACCGGCCAAGAAGTGGACTACCCGCTAGCCATGGAAGCCTTGGGCCAACACTATGGTTATACGCTCTATCGGACGCGGGTCGCACACCATGGCCATCCGGAACGACTTAAAATCATCAATGCCCATGACCGGGTTCAGGTCTTTATCCAAGGCAAGCACCTAGTGACCCAATACCGAGAAGACATTGGCGATGAAGTGCTCTTTGATACCGACCAGGCCACTGCTCAAGTCGATGTCTTGGTAGAAAATATGGGGCGCGTCAATTACGGCTTCAAACTCAATAGTCCGACTCAATCTAAGGGCATTAAGGGCGGCGTTATGATTAACCACCAGTTCCGCAAAGGCTTCAGACAATATGCCCTAGAATTCAAGCCAGACATGCTAGAAGCGGTTAGCTACCATGAAGGTCCGCGACCTACACAACCAGAAAGTCCCCATTTCTACCGCTTCGAGGTTGAGATGGATCAGATTCAGGATACCTTTATTGATTGCTCTGCCTATGGTAAGGGTTGCGTCTGTGTCAATGG
>CBDFAX010000030.1:0-21899 GCA_965245735.1 uncultured Abiotrophia sp.
TGGAGGATTACCCAAGTCCGGCTGAAGGGAACGGTCTTGAAAACCGTCAGGCGTGTAAAAGCGTGCAAGGGTTCGAATCCCTTATCCTCCTTAATATCATCGCGGGGTGGAGAAGTTGGCATCTCGTCGGGCTCATAACCCGAAGGTCGCAGGTTCGAGTCCTGCCTCCGCAATATTGCGGGTGTAGTTTAGTGGTAAAACCACAGCCTTCCAAGCTGTTGTCGCGAGTTCGATTCTCGTCACCCGCTTAACTTTATATAATGAAGGGCCTATAGCTCAGCTGGTTAGAGCGCACCCCTGATAAGGGTGAGGTCGATGGTTCGAGTCCATTTAGGCCCATTGCAATAAAATATTAGAATGGTGGGGAAGTACTCAAGAGGCTGAAGAGGCGCCCCTGCTAAGGGTGTAGGTCGGGTAAACCGGCGCGAGGGTTCAAATCCCTCCTTCTCCGTTCTTTTTATTGCCTTAACTTAGCTGGTCCGTTGGTCAAGTGGTTAAGACACCGCCCTTTCACGGCGGTAACACGGGTTCGAATCCCGTACGGATCATTATAATATCTCGGAGGATTACCCAAGTCCGGCTGAAGGGAACGGTCTTGAAAACCGTCAGGCGTGTAAAAGCGTGCAAGGGTTCGAATCCCTTATCCTCCTTAATATCATCGCGGGGTGGAGAAGTTGGCATCTCGTCGGGCTCATAACCCGAAGGTCGCAGGTTCGAGTCCTGCCCCCGCAATAGGTTCCGTGGTGTAGGGGTTAACATGCCTGCCTGTCACGCAGGAGATCGCGGGTTCAAATCCCGTCGGGACCGCCATGCGGGTGTAGTTTAGTGGTAAAACTACAGCTTCCCATGCTGTCGTCGCGAGTTCGATTCTCGTCACCCGCTTGCATACTAGAGCAGCTTGAGCTGCTCTTTTTTTATGGTCTTGCCTCCATTCTTGCACATGAATGGAAGATTCTATATAATAAGTATGTACAATAGTTTGTGATCTCCCTACAGCTAGGCTGTCAGGGGCTTTTCTATTTTAATGAAGGGATACTCGGTATCCGATACTAGGAGGTAGTTATGTTTCAGTCTTTGCTTGCTGAGATTAAGGAGTATAAGAAACCCTCATTCTTAGCATCCTTTTATATGTTTCTGGAAGTCATTTTTGAGATTTCCATTCCCTTTGTCATGGCCCTGCTCTTAGACAAGGGCGTCCAGATGGGGGATATGCAGCAGGTGGCCCTTTATGGTGGCCTCATGCTGGTCTGTGCCTTTTTATCCCTTTTCTGTGGTATGCAGTCTGCCCGCTATGGGGCTTTTGCTTCGGCTGGATTTGCCAAGAACTTGCGTAAGGCCCTCTTCACCAAGGTTCAGTCCTTCTCCTTCGAGAATATTGACCGCTTCTCTTCTGGGGGTCTGGTCACCCGTATGATGACCGACGTGACCAACGTTCAGAACTCCTACCAAATGATTATCCGGGTTGGCGTGCGGGCACCGCTTAACTTGATTTTTGCCATCTGGGCGACCTTCCTCATTAATGGCCAAATGGCCATGATTTTTGTCTGGGTAGCTCTATTCTTAGGGAGTGTACTAGCCATCATTCTTAAGATTGTATATCCGCTCTTCACTGAGGTCTTCAAGGCTTACGATAATCTCAATAGTAGTATCCAAGAGAACATCACCAATATGCGGGTGGTTAAGTCCTATGTTAAGGAAGCCCAGGAGACTACTAAGTTTCAAACTGCTTCTGGCAGAATTTACCGCATGTTCATGAAGGCTATTAATGTCAGCGTCTTAAGCACGCCAGCTATGATGCTGTCTATGTATGCTTCCTTCCTTATGATCTCTTGGATGGGGGCCCATCTCATTGTGGTCGGCAACATGACGACGGGGGAATTAACTTCTATGTTCTCCTACACCATGACCATTCTCATGTCCCTTATGATGCTCATGATGATCTTCGTCATGCTAGTCCTATCCATCGCCTCCGTTGAACGGATTAATGAAGTGCTCAAGACCCAGTCTACCATTGTCTCACCTGAAAATGGCTTGACTCAAGTGACTGACGGTAGTATCGAATTCCAAGAGGTTAGCTTTGCCTATACGGATGAAAATGGCGACAAGGCCCATGTCTTAGAGGGCATTAACCTCAGCATTAAGTCTGGTGAGGTCATCGGGATTTTAGGGGGAACCGGGTCAGGTAAATCCAGTCTGGTCCAACTCATTCCGCGCCTCTACGATGTCGAAGCCGGCTCTGTCAAGGTTGGGGGACAGGATGTCCGCGACTACAACCTTGATAGCCTGCGGCGCCAAGTGGCCATGGTCCTGCAGACCAACGTGCTCTTTTCCGGGACTATTAAGGAAAATATGCGCTGGGGTAAGAAGGATGCCACTGACGCCGAAATCGAGGCAGCCTGCAAGCTGGCTCAGGCCCATGAATTTATCTCCGAGTTCAAGGATGGCTACGACACCATGATTGAACGGGGCGGGGCTAACGTGTCCGGCGGTCAGCGCCAACGGCTCTGTATTGCTCGTGCCTTACTCATGAATCCTAAGATTCTGATTCTGGATGACTCCACCTCAGCTGTGGATACCAAGACCGACAGTCTGATTCGTCAGGGCTTGGCTTCTAGTCTTAAGGAAACGACCAAGCTCATTATCGGCCAGCGGATTTCGTCCATTCAAGATGCTGACCGCATTGTGGTCTTGAACGACGGTAAAATCGACGCCATTGGCAACCATGAGCAGTTGCTGGCAAGCAATGCCATCTACCAAGAAGTCTATCAAATGCAAACCCAAGGAAAGGAGGCGGCCTCAGATGGAGAATAAGAAAAGACGTGGCGATTGGTCTTCCATTGTCCGACTCCTCAAATTCATGTGGCAGGACTACAAGTGGGTCCTCCTAGTCTCTGCTGTCCTGATTGTTGTGTCGGCCCTAGCGACCGTTAACTTGACCAGCTCTATCCGCTCCTTGGTGGACAATTTTGTCCAACCTATGTTGCAGACCGGCTCTAGTGACTTTGGGCCATTGCGCGATTTCTTGGTGGGCCTAGCCCTCTTCTGCTTGGTTGGGCTTCTTGCCAACTACGGCTTCTCCATCATGATGGCCACCATCTCTCAGGATGCCTTGCGTTCCTTACGTAATCAACTCTTTGAGCGCATGCAGAAGCTGCCAGTTAAGTATTTTGACACCCATCCTCATGGGGATATCATGTCCATCTACACCAATGATATCGACGCGCTGCGTCAGGCCATCGAGCAGTCTATTCCTCAACTCTTCTCGTCTGCCATCACCATGATCGGGGTCACGGTCTCCATGTTGGTAGTCAGCCCCTTGCTCTTCCTAGTGGTGGCGGTCATGCTGGCCATTATGGTCTGGGTCATCAAGACAGTTTCTAGCAAGTCTGGTCGTTACTTTGGCGAGCAACAGAAGAATTTAGGGATTGAGAATGGCTTTATCGAAGAAATGATGTCTGGGCAGAAGGTCATCAAGGCCTTTGTCCATGAAACAGCCAGCATTGAAGCCTTCAACCAAATTAACGAGCAACTTTTCCAATCTTCCTACCTGGCCAACCGCTTCTCTAACGTCCTTATGCCAATCTTAGGGAACTTGGGTAACGTCTCCTTCGTCCTGACTTCCATTGCCGGGGGCTTTATGGCCCTGAATGGCGTAGGCGGCCTGACCATTGGGGGACTTATGTCCTTCCTGCAACTCAACCGTTCCTTTATCGGACCGATTGCTCAGGTCTCCCAACAGCTTAACTTTGTCCTCATGGCTTCGGCTGGGGCAGACCGCATCTTCAATTTGCTAGATGAGGAGCCAGAAGTCAACCAAGGTAAGGTGACCCTGGTTAATGTAGAAGAAGTCGACGGTAAGCTGGTCGTGACTGATCAGAAGACTAACCGCTGGGCTTGGAAACATCCGCGCCCACAAGGCCAATATAAGTTGGTGCCTTTGGTAGGGAATGTGGTCTTCAACAATGTAGACTTTTCCTATGATGGCAAGAAGCAGATCCTGCATGACATCCAGCTCTACGCTGATAAGGGTCAGAAGGTGGCCTTTGTCGGGGCAACCGGGGCAGGTAAGACCACCATTACTAACTTGATCAATCGCTTTTACGATATCCAGTCAGGTTCTATTACCTATGACGGCATCGACGTCAAGCTGATTGACAAGGACTCCCTGCGCAAATCTCTGGGCATCGTCTTGCAGGATACCCACCTTTTTAGCGGGACCATTGCGGAAAATATCGCCTACGGTCGAGAAGACGCTAGTCGCGAGGAGATTCTGGAGGCGGCCCGTATCGCCAACGTTGATTCCTTCGTCAAGCATCTGGATCAGGGCTATGACACTCTGCTGACGGACGACGGGGCCGGCCTCTCCAACGGCCAACGCCAGCTGATTGCCATCGCCCGCGCCGCTCTGGCTGACGCGCCCGTCCTCATTCTGGATGAGGCGACCTCATCCATCGACTCGCGGACTGAGAAAATGGTGCAAGAAGGACTGGACCGCCTCATGGCCGGCCGTACCGTCTTCGTGATCGCCCACCGTCTGTCTACCATCGTCAACTCTGACGTCATCATGGTCATGGACCACGGCCGCATTATCGAACGCGGCAACCACGCCTCCCTCATGGCCGAGCGAGGCACCTACTACCGCCTCTACACCGGCGGCCTAGAAATCGACTAAAGCCAGCAAGTAAGCAGGGACCAGAGTCCCTGCTTTTTTGTATGGGGAAATGGGGGAGCCAGTGGTCCACTTTAAAGAGTGGACCACTAGCTGGGCCGGAAAGCAAGGAAAAGAGGGCAACACGAGGTGCAAGCCGGGAGCCAGTGGTCTACTTTTGAGAGTGGGCCACTAGCTAGGTCGGAAACAGGGCAAAAGGGCCCAAACTGGGGTAGAAGCCGAGAGCCAGTGGACCACTTTTGAGAGTGGACCACTAGCTAGGTCGGAAACAGGGCAAAAGGGCCCAAACCGGGGTGGAAGCCGCGAGCCAGTGGTCGACTTTGAAGAGTGGACCACTAGCTAGAACAGAAAGCAAGGAAAAGGCGCCAAACCGGCTGGCAAGTTAGATATCTGGGTGTCTGGGTGCCAGTCCATAGATAGGCGGAACAATGGACTGGCAGGGCAAGCTTGCAGGAAAAAGAGATGTATAGGGGTGCTTTTCCTGGTACCAGTCCATGGATAGGTGGAACAATGGACTGTCAGAGCAAGATGCAGGGCAAATGAGATGTATAGGGGCGATTTACCTGATGCCAGTCCATAGATAGGAAGAACGATGGACTAGCTCAGCTAGGAGTCAAAGTCAGGCAAGCTCGTCGGCTAATCTAGCCCAAGCTCACTAGCAGAAAATGCTAGCTACTAGCAAGTTCCTCCGGCTAGCCTGAGCAATATTTATCTTAAGATGTAAAGATTTAGAAGAAAATGTGTCCTAAACCACAAAAGGCTAGCAAGATGTTATAATAGGGGCAAGAAGCTTTGCGAGGAGGTGACGGTATGTCACATCAGAAAATTTATGGCGACTACGGGGCCTACCTAGCGCCTATTATGCAAGACTTGATTGGAAGACTGGAAGACTATAATAAGGAGAACAAGGCCACCACGGGCTTCAAGCTCTATGAGCACCTGATTTACCGGGTCAAGGCCGAGGACTCGATGCGGGACAAGTGCCGCCGCAAAGGCCTGGAACAGACGCCGCAGTCAGCCCTTAAGGTTATTCGCGATGCTATTGGCGTCCGAATTGTCACGGGCTTTGTCGAAGATATTTATCACCTAGTTGACCGCCTGCGTCAGGAAGCCGGCTATGAGGTAGTGGAGGAGAAGGACTACATCAGTCAAGTTAAGCCCAATGGCTACCGCTCCTACCATGTCATTTTAGAGGTGGAGACCGACTATCCAGATTGTCAGGGGAAGACGCCGGGTCGTTATTATATCGAGGTTCAGCTCAGAACCATCGCCATGGATTCCTGGGCCAGCCTAGAGCATCAGATGAAGTACAAGCATGATATTGCCAATCCGGAGCGCATTAGTCGCGAGCTCAAACGATGCGCCGACGAGCTGGCCTCCTGTGATTTGACCATGCAGACCATTCGACACTTAATCCAAGGGGGTGAGGTCCATGCGGATCCTGCTAGCTGAAGATGAACAACAATTGGCCCGGGTCGTGATGACGGCCTTAGCCCATGAAGGTTATCAGGTAGACTGGGCCAAGGACGGCCACCAAGCGGTCCAACTGGCCCAGCAGACGGTCTATGACCTCATGATTCTGGACATTATGATGCCAGTCAAGGACGGCATTGAGGCCCTCAAGGAAATTCGAGCCAGTGGCCACACCAATCACGTCATCATGCTGACGGCCATGGCCGAAGTCGACGACCGGGTGACCGGCCTGGATGCCGGAGCCGACGACTACCTGACCAAACCCTTTTCACTCAAAGAACTCCTGGCCCGCCTGCGGTCTATGTCCCGCCGGGTGGACCACTATGAGGCGCCACAACTGGCCCTAGGCAACACCCAACTCAAGCTAGAAGAAATGGAAGTGTCGGCCAACAACGCTATTCGCCTGGCCGGTAAGGAAGCCAAGCTCTTGGCCCTACTCATGAAGAATCCCGGCAAGGCCCTGTCCCAAACCTATATCTACGACCATGTCTGGGCCGACGAAGCGGGCCCGGCCGACTATGAACTAGTCAATGTCTATCTGGCCTACTTGGTCCAGAAGCTACTCAGCATCCGCTCCAACCTCCAAATTGTGGGCCAACCAAGCGGCCCCTACCAGTTGCTAGTGGAAGCCGCGCCAACCGAGCCTAGCCAAAGCCTGGAAGGGGGCGACTAGCCATGTTCCGCAAGCTGCGTTTCCAATTTATCGCCATTACGACCTTGGCCATCACCCTCATCCTCATGACCCTGGTCGGCGTCATCAACACGGTCCGCTACCTGCAGACCGAGCACGATATTCAGGCCGTGCTAGACTTGTTGACGGAAAATAACGGGACCATCCCCGACACCAATGAGAACCGCCAGACCTTTGACCGCCAGTTTGTCAGCCAGGGGACCCTCTATAACTTTAACTACTTTAGCGCCCGCATCAAGGCCAACGAGGCCATCATCAACCCGGGCACGGCCAACCACCTGACCTCGGAACAAATTCAAGGCTTTGTGGATCAGTCGGGCCTGCAATCCTTCCGTGATCGGGGTTACCTGGAAGAAGACGGGCGCTACTTCTCCTATCGCATTAGCCCCGTTTCCGAGACGGAACGCCTAGTCGTCTTCTTCGAGACCACCCAGGCCTTTCGCGACCGTTGGACTCTCTTGGTCCTGTCCATCCAAATCGCGGCCATCTGCTGGCTGGCCTTTGTGGTGGTGGTAACCATTTTCTCTGGCCTGGCCATCCGGCCCTTTGTCCGCAATTACGACAAGCAACGTTCCTTCATTACCAATGCGGGGCATGAACTCAAGACGCCACTGGCGGTCATTGCAGCCAATAATGAGTTGCAGGAGCTACTGACCGGCGAGACTGAGTGGACCCAGAGCACCAAGGATCAGGTCAACCGGCTGGATCATTTGATCGCTAAATTAATCCGCCTTGCTCGGCTAGAAGAACGCAAAGACCAGGCGCCTGTGACGGTGGACTTTAGCCAACTGGTCCAAGGGGTCTCCCACAGCATGTCGGCCCTCTGGGAGCAAGAAGGCCTGCATTATGAGGCCGACATTCAAGACGGCATCAGCCTGCAGGGGGTGCCCGACGACCTCTATGAGCTGGTCAGCATCCTCCTGGACAATGCCCGTAAGTACTGCGACCCTCAGGGAACGGTGCGCCTGCAACTGGCTAACTACAAGCCTTGGCTGAGAAAGGGGCGGGCGGTCTTGACCGTCTCCAACGATTATGCAGCCGGCCAGGGTCAGGACTACCGCCTCTTCTTCGACCGCTTCTATCGGTCCGACCAGTCCCGCACCCGCCAAGTGGTTAGCCAAGAGGGGGCTGAGTCAGACTCGACGCCAGCAGGTGGGGGCACCAGTCCCGCCCAGGGCTACGGCATCGGCCTGTCCATGGCCCAAAACATTGTCAGCCTGCACCGGGGCAAGATCAGCGTCCACTACAAGGATGGGGTCATCCGCTTTGTGGTTAGCCTCTAAAGCTCATTTTGAAAGAGTCTGCCTAGCATCCTGGTAAAGGCAATCAAAGACCATAAGGAAATCGAGGTTGAGGAGTTAAAATCATGATGGAAACTAGACCTGACTTTGATAACATTACATCCTTTGACCAGTTTAATAAATACTATTGGTATCGTGAGGAAATTTCACAGATATGCAAGTCCTTAGGATTAGAATATAGAGGGACTAAACAGGAACTCAACCACATTATGGAAGAGTACTTCAAAGGCCATTTAATTAAGAAATCGCCAAGAAAAAAGGTTAAGAAGCAAGTTGAAAATATTACCTTAGACAGTCCCTTACTTGAATGTGGTTTTTCCTTTAATGCCAAATTCAGAGAATATTTCGCTGCTTTAACGGGGATCTCGCCCTTTAAATTTACTGCGGATATGGCGACTGCCTGGCGGAAAGTAAAAAGCGAACAGGATAGCAAGTTTACAATTCGAGACTTGCTGAAGGTCTATGACGGCCAATCCGATTATGCCAAGTATGATCATTCTGTATGTCAATGGAATCAGTTTTTGAAGGATTTCTGTGCCGATAAAAATAGTAGTCACTACTCAAACAAATTAAAAGTAGCGGCCATTCTCTGGAAAGAAGTGAGAGATTCAGACAAGGAAAAAATCTATTCAGAGAATCTCTTAACTGACTATGAAGATAAGTTAAAAGACTATCACCAGTAGGCAAGGCCCAACTTATTAAATCTAAGACAGAACAGTAAAGCAAAAATCAACTGCACCCCATAATTTGGACAATAAAAAATCCAACTTATGGGGTGCAGTTCAAAAGCTTTACTGTTTTTTCTTTGCCTAAAAGGCTTAAGGAAGAAGCCCCTATCCATATTGACCCAAGGCTGACTGGGAGCCAGGCGCCAGCACAATCTAGTCAAGAGTCTGACCGTCTGCTCGCTCCTCATCTTAGCCCTAGGCCCACCCTCAGGATTGGTTCTAGAATAGCTTGTGAAAACGCTCTAAGGGTGCTATAATAGGAGTGGATGTTTGTATAACACGGAGGGGAGTGGTGAATTGCCTTATATCAAACGTATCATTCATTTGATGGGTGCGACAATCGCCATTTCACTGGCAGACTCGGAAGATCCGAGCCTCCTCGATGCGGTGGAAGAACGTCTACATACCTATAATATGCGCTTTAGTGCCAATGATGCGCGCTCGGAGCTCATGCAGGTCAACCTGCAAGCAGGCTTGGCCCCAGTGACCGTCCACCCCGAGCTCTTCGAGCTCATTCAACTGGGACGGACCCACAGCCTAGCCCCTGGTAGCCATCTCAATATCGCCATAGGGCCCTTGGTCCAAACCTGGCGGATTGGCTTTAAAGATGCCCGCGTCCCAAGCCCACAGGAAATTCAAGCGGCCTTGGCTCTCACGGACCCAGCCAATATCCTCATGGATGAGGACAAGCTGGAAGTCAAGTTAGCCTTGCCCGGCATGAAGCTAGACCTTGGCGCCCTAGCCAAAGGTTATATTGCTGACCGCCTTAAGGATTTCTTGTTAGCCCAGGGAGTCCAATCAGCCTTGATTGACTTAGGCGGTAATATTCTGACCATTGGTCAGAATCAAGACCGGCATCAAGCTTGGCAGATTGGCATTCAGAATCCCTTGGCGGCACGGGGCCAACACCTCATGGTCCTACCTATTGTGGACCAGTCGGTGGTGACCTCAGGTATCTATGAGCGGACCCTATCGCGCGTAGGCCAGACCTACCACCACATTTTGGATCGTCAGACGGGTTATCCTATGACCAGCCCTCTTGCCAGCCTGACCATTATTGCCCAGCATTCCGTCGATTGCGAAATCTGGACAACCCGCCTCTTCGGCGACATGCCAGCGGATATCCTGGCCCAGGTTGAGGCGCAAACCGGTCTCGAGGCTGTCTTAGTCACCCAAGACCAACACATCTACCATACTTCCGGTCTCAAGCGAGACTGAACATTCTAAGTATAGAGAGGAACACTTATGACAAAATTTATTGCACTTGTTGGGACTAACTTCCAACGTTCCACTAACCGTCGTTTGCTTCAATATATGCAGAAGCATTTTGCTGATAAGGCAGAAATCGAACTCGTTGAGATTCAAGATATCCCACTCTTCAACAAACCAGCTGACAAGCAAGTTCCAGAAATCGTTAAGGAAATTGCCGCTAAAATCGACGCTGCAGATGGGGTTATTATCGGGACACCTGAATACGACCACGCCATTCCAGCAGTCTTAATGAGCGCCTTAGCTTGGTTGTCTTATGGGATTTACCCACTTTTGAATAAGCCAGTTATGATTACCGGGGCTTCTTACGGGACTTTAGGTTCTTCACGGGCTCAATTACAATTACGTCAAATCCTGGACTCCCCAGAATTGAAGGCTAACGTCATGCCTGGTTCAGAATTCCTCTTGTCACACTCCTTACAGGCCTTTGACAAGAAGGGCAACCTGATTGACCTAGACACCATTAAGAAATTAGACGCCATCTTCGATGATTTCCGTTTATTCGTGAAGATTACGCAAAAGCTGAAAAGCGCGCAAGATCTGCTCCATAAAGAAGCGGAAAACTTTGACTGGGAAAACCTATAACATACGTGACGAGAAGGGAAGAAAACTATGAAATTTGTCGGACTTGTTGGTTCAAACGCTGAACAATCCTATAACCGTAAATTATTAGAGTTTATCCGCCGGGAATTCAAACTCAAATTCGAATTAGAAGTGTTGGAAATTGATGAAGTACCTCTCTTCAATCAAGAGAGCAAATGGGACGATAGCTTCCAACTTCGCTTGCTTTACAACAAAATCACACGTGCGGATGGGGTCATTATCGCAACCCCAGAACACAACCACACCATTACGGCAGCCTTGAAGAATGTCTTGGAATGGTTGTCTTATGAAGTACACCCATTTGAAAGCAAACCAGTTATGATCGTAGGGGCTTCCTACCATGATCAAGGGACTTCACGTGCCCAAGTTCACCTCCGTAAGATCTTGGACGCGCCAGGGGTTAACGCTTATACCTTACCGGGGAATGAATTCCTATTAGGTAAAGCCAAAGAAGCCTTCGACTTGAACGGTAACATCACCAACGAAGGCACGGTTAAGTTCTTAGGCACTTGCTTGGATAACTTCGTTAAGTATGTGGAGGTCGTTTCTAAATTGAAGAAACCAAAACCAATCGAACCTGAAGACTTAGATGTAACCAACCCAATCGCTACCACCATCCAAGGGGTGGATCCAGACGATCCAGAATGGGTAGAAAAAGCAGCTGAACTCGTAGGGGCAGTCTCTGGCGATACTTACGTTAAGTTAGACCACGGGATTCTGACTGTTAACCAAATCGACATGTTCCTTAAGGCTATGCCTTTCGAGTTGACTTATGCCGATGACAACAACCAATTCCTCTACTATAACAACGCTCACCAAGATCCTAACACTATGTTCGCTAAACGCGTGCCATCTCAATCAGGTAGCCGCTTATCAACCGTTCACAACTCCTTGCCAGCTGCCCGGATGAAGAACGTTGAGTGGGTAGTTGGGGTCCTCCGTAACGGTGACCAAGAGTATGTACGGACCATCGTACCTGGTTCACCTGAAGGGGTTATTAACACCCACAACTACCAAGCCATGTACTACCCAGATGGGTCTTACGCAGGGATCAACGAGATCGTCTTCAACTTCCAACCATGGTTAGACTGGTACTTACAATCTACTGGTCAACGCTTAGTTGGCGGTAACGGCAGTGTGGCCCCTGGCCCACACGGTGGCGGCCATGCCGATGCGACTTCTGGTGCTTCTGATGCTCCAGACAGCCACGGCGGTGGTGGCGGCCATGCTGACGCTACTTCTGGCGCCAGCAACTAATTAAGCCTAAGCAAAAGGCGCCCGACTCAGTCGGGCGCTCTTTTTTTGTATTTGTGGCATATAAAAAATCCCTGCCGCAGCAGGGATAAAAGTCAAGATAGGCCGTCGCCTTATAGTGGCACCGTGTTAGCTGAGTAGCGTTTGCGGTATTGGGAAGGCGTACAGTGGTTGTTCTCCTTGAAGGTCTTGGAGAAGTGAGAAGGTGAGTGGAAGCCAACCCGGTCTGAGATATCAGAGACGGTAATGTTAGACTTAGCCAATAGCTTCTCTGCTTCTTCTAAGCGAACGTGAATCAGGTAGTCAATTGGTGACAAGCCAGTTTGTTGCTTGAAGAGACGGATCAGGTAGTATTTATTGATATCCACCAAGTCAGATAACTCTTCCAAGGTAATCTTCTTAGAATAGTTCTTGCGGATATAATTTTGGAGCACGTCAATCTCATTGTGCTTAGCTTGGAGGCTAGCGTCCTTGATTGATAATTCGTTGTGACGTAAGAGATGAATCATCACACACTCAATCAACTTTTTCATGATGAGGTCGGAACCGCGGAAACGGTTGGACTCTTCAATCAGAGCCAAGTCCAAGTAGTATTTGAGAGTTGGGTTAGGATGAGATGCCACAAATAATTGTGAGCTAGAGTTGGCTTCCTGTGAGGAAGTGAAGACAACACCGGATAGGGCAATGCAGATCCAGTCAATCTTCCGAATTGGATCAAGGGTAATGGTGGTGCCTGGGTTCAGGATAATGACATCACGTTTTTTGATCTCGTGTTGTTCATATTCTGAGTGACAAATACCCGCGCCTTTGTTAACATAGAAAATTAATAAATCTTCTGATGCTATTTTGTGATGCTCGTTGGCAGGTAATTGCTGAGTTGTAATCGAAGTTAGCTTGACTGATGCAGAATTTACATTCGAAATATACATAAAAGCAATCTCCTTTCTGTTTTTGAGCGAACGTGCAATGTTCTACTATAATAATACACCATTTAAATTAGAATTGGAACCCGTACCATTGAGTTTCACATTAAATTTTAATTAAAATTATCCAAAATATTGGTTAGCAGGCCAAGTTCCATGATTTTTGCTGTTGTCTCATGGTGCTAAAAAGTGGTATAGTTATATTGTAAACGGTTTAACGGAGGAATTCAAGATGTATGTAAAGGAAATATCAAAAAATTTTACAGATAAAAAAGTCACGGAAATTCTGGTAGAAAATAAGCAGGGCTTACGGGCAAGCTTCTGCACCCTGGGTGCCCGAATCAGTGACTTGTCAATTCCTAGTCAAAATGGCCGGGAGTCTCTGATTCTAAGTTTAAGTGATTTAGACCAGGAGGCCCGCTACCATACCTATTATGGGGCCACAGTGGGCCGCGTAGCCGGTCGGATTGGGCCTGAGCCATTGAGCCTAGGTCAGCAAGCCTTGGCCTTGACGCCTAACGAAGGCAGCACTCATTTGCATGGGGGACCAGAGGGCCTAGACCTGGCCAACTGGGACTATGAGGTGGTAGAGGGGCCGGACCAAGTCTCCGTCATCTTCAGCCTAGTAGACCCAGCCGGCCACAATGGCTATCCAGGTAACTTGTCAGCCCGGGTCATCCATAGCCTAGACCAGGATAATTGCTGGACCGTCCGCTATGAGGCTGGCACAGATGCGCCCACCTATTGGAACCCGACCAACCATGTCTACTTCAACCTCAACGGCAATGCCCAAGCGCCCATCACTAACCATATCTTACAAGTTGAGGCTAGCCACATGATTCCGCTGACCCCAGCCGGCCTGCCTCTAGGAGGGACTTGGTCCCTGGATCAGCATCCAGGCTTGGACTTGCGTTTAGCGGACCAGACCTTGGGCCAGGTCATTGATCGCCACCCTCATGAAGAGCAGTTGGCCATCCGAGGCAAGGGGCTGGACCATGCCTATGTCTTGGATGCCCCGGTGCCAGTCGGCCAGGCCCACGCCTTGGGCCATGGCCAGGAAGTCGCGCCTCAGGGTAGCTTAAGCGAACCGGCTAGCGGTCGCCAGGTCAAAGTCTGGACCGACCGGCCATGTGCGGTCATCTATACCCATAACCACCAAGTTCCAGGCCTTATCCTAGGTGGTAAGGAGCAGGTGCCTTATATTGGTGTCAGCTTCGAAACCCAGGTGGCGCCTGACGCCCCTCACCATCCCGACATGGGCTCTATTGTCCTGACGCCAGCCCAGGCCTACCTGAGTGAGACCTGCTTCAAATTAATTTGGTAGGCTGACTATGCTTGCCAGTCTAGCTTCCTCATTTCCATTCCCCCAGCTTTACCTTAGAAAGGAAGAAATTTATGGACAACTTTATTTACGACATTCCGACCAAGCTCTACTTCGGCCGGGGCCAAATCGCCCATCTGCCGGAACTAGTCAAGGCCAAGGGCCGGCGCGTCCTCCTGGTCTACGGCGGTGGCTCCATTAAGAAGATTGGCCTCTATGATAGGATTCTAGAACTCTTGTCCGACTGCCAAATCGTGGAGCTTGCTGGCGTGGAACCTAATCCCCGCATTGAGTCGGTCCGCCAGGGGGCAGCCCTCTGTAAGGAGCATGACATTGAGGTCATCCTAGCTGTGGGGGGTGGCTCTACCATTGACTGCTCTAAGGTCATTGCGGCGGCAGCTTGCTATGAGGGAGATGCCTGGGACCTTGTGCTAGACCCAAGCAAGATCAACCAAGCCCTGCCTTTGATTGATGTCTTGACCTTGTCAGCGACCGGGACCGAGATGAATACGGGGGCCGTCATTACGAATTTCGAGACAGATGATAAGAAGGGAACCGGCGCCTATGTCCTATATCCTTACGCTTCGATCTGCGATCCGACCTACACCTTCACGGTCTCAGCCTATCAGACGGCAGCCGGGACCGCTGATATCATGTCCCATACCTTCGAGAATTATTTCCAACATCAAGAAGCCTTCATTCAAGAACGCCTAGCCGAGGCCATTCTGTCTTGTTGTATTCATTACTTGCCGATTGCGCTGGCTAATCCTGATGACTACGAGGCCCGGGCCAACCTCATGTGGGCCTCCACCATGGCCCTCAACGGTCTGACCTCCAAAGGCCGGGCCGGCGCCTGGACCTGTCATGCGATTGAGCATCTACTGTCAGCCTACTACGACATTACCCATGCGGTCGGCCTTGCTATTCTGACTCCGCGTTGGATGGCCTATGCCCTCAATGACCAGACCGTCGACCGCTTCGCCCACTATGCCCGCACCGTCTGGCTAGTACCCGAGCAGGCCGATAAATACCAAATGGCCAAGGCCGGCATTGAAGCCACCTATCAATTCTTCGAGGATCTAGCCCACCTGCCCATGACCCTGCCAGAAGTCGGCATCGATGACGCCAAATTCGATGTCATCTCAGAACGCGTGGCGCCCCGCCTGACAGCTAGCTATGTGCCCTTAGAAGCGAAAGATGTGCGGGCTATCCTAGAAGACTGCCTAACGCCTGGCGTGACTTATCGGAGTTAGGGGAAAGTGACTTGTTTGGCGCGCCAGTGGTCCACTCGGCCGAGTGGACCACTGGCTGTGCCAGGAAGTGCCAAAAAGCTACTAAAAAGGCAGAAAAGTAGGGAGCTAGTGGTCCACTTTGTTGAGTGGACCACTGGCTGTGCCAGGAAGCGCCAAAAAGCTGCTAAAAAGGCAGAAAATTAGGGAGCTAGTGGTTCACTAAATCCTTTTCCTGCTTCAAATACAAAATGAAAAACAGCTAACTCCAGTCATAGCTACCTAGAATCTAGGGTACTTATGTAATCTAGGCTGTAAATATACTTAACTATACCCCAAAGGTTGGATTAATTACCCAACTTTTGGGGCTATTTTAATATATCTAGGCCATCAAAAATCTTTAGTATGTTCATCATATGTCAGTTTTCTAAAATAGTATTTTGGTGTGAGTGATTTAACATCATATATTGAGCTCAAGTGCTTGGCAGCCAACAAAATACCATAGCTTATTAAATTTCCGGTATGAAGTGAAATAATATCTACTACATTTAGTTATAGGGGCCATATATAATTTAGATAAGGAAGGGAAAAGTATGAATGCGCGTCAAACAGAGATTATTAATCTATTACTACTTTCCTATGTGCCAATACACCTTCGGCAATTTGAAATGCAATTTGGAGTAAGTGGCAGAACAATCAGAAATGATATTGCGGAAATAAACGAAATTTTGGAAGAAAATCATTTTCCGACCATTCACTCTGATAGGCGTAAGGGTTTCTCTCTATCTCTTGATAGGGAAGAAAAGGCTAAGCTTCAGAAATTCATTGGCCTGAAATTGGATGAGGAATACCTAACTCGCGAAGAAAGGGTATTGGATCTATTAGTCGAAATAGCCTTTAGCACTAGCCCAGTCTATCTCTATACCAAAGAGGAAGAGTACGGAGTCTCTAAATCTACAATTGATGAAGATATGCGTGTGTTGCGTTCCTTATTGAGAGATTATTCAGTAAAAATCGTGAGCCAACCTAAATTAGGTGTCCTGTTAAGCGGACAAGAATCTTCTATTCGCATCATGTTGTACTCACTCATTAGCAATCATCTTTCAAAAGCCGGGAACAAAATGAAGCAGTCAAAAGTCTTGTTTAAGCATTTTGCTCAGAAAGTTAAGCAACTCAATCAATTATTTGAAGAAGTATTCGAGTCACGTGTAGATAAGCTTTATCAGCTAAATTATATCTTATTTACTTTAATCTGGATTTTGCGCGTTCGTAAAGGAGAGCATATTGAGATAAGGGAACTTCCAATTGGAGAACTAGAAGAAGATGAACTCTCTAAGCAGTTTGTTGAGCGAGTAGCCATGAACTTCAAGCTCAAGGAAAGAGAAATCGAAAAAGACTATATTTTCCGTATGCTACAATCTTTTAATTTGCAGAAATTATCTTCAACCGTCAACTGGTTACAGCTACAAATCTTAGTAGTAGACCTCATTCGCTTCATAGAGCAGCGTACGAGTATTCCTTTTTCCCACAAGGAGAACACCTTGCAACAAGCACTGTTCAATCACTTCATTGCACTGGCTTCTCGGGTGAATAATCATATTCAATTAACGAATCCTTTAAAGGAGAAGATTATTGAAAACTATGCAGAAATCTTTGAAGCCATGACAGTCTTTAAAAGCAGGATAGAGGAGGTGTTAGAAAGCGAAATTATTGATGATGAGTTGGCTTTCTTATGTATTCACTTTTCTACAATTCTTAGCCAACTCAATAAAGAGTCATCCTATTACTATAAGACAGTCGTTGTTTGCCATTATGGCATCGCAACAAGCCAATTATTGGCACAAACGCTTATTGAATTCTTCAATGTCGAAATCGTAGCCATCTTAAATTCGAGTGAAGTGGGAGTGATTGAGAAACTAGATGCAGACATTGTATTTTCAACTATTGAGCTAGAAGACGTCACGAAACCAGTCTTAGTAGTTAACTCAGTCTTAGATGAAAATACCAAGCAGCAAATTCGTCAGTTTTTAGAGTTAAATCAACCAAGAAGGAGATTAGTTTCTAATCAGCAAGATTACACGGAAATGCTAAGAGAAGTGCTCACGATTTTTGAAAGGAATCAATCAGTCGATGGTGAGGTGTATACAGACTTAGAGACAATTTTCAAGAAATATCGATTAGATATTAATCCAAGAGAGGTACAGCCTATGATTCAAGATATTTTAATGGATCAAAACATTCAGATTACGTCAGAGGAAATGGATTGGAAAGACTCAATTCGCTTTGCTGCAAAACCTTTATTGGATGAGGAGGCGATTACGGAACACTATATCGATGAGATGATTCGCACAGTAGATAAATATGGGCCATACATTGTCTTAGCTCCTCATATGGCGTTAGCTCATGCCAGACCAGAAGATGGTGCCAAAAAACTAGGTCTTAGCTTAAGTATTTTTAAGAGCCCCGTTTCTTTTGGAGAGAGTAAGGCGCAACAGGTATCCGTCATGTTTTGTTTGTCAGCCATTGATTCTTTCTCACATCTCAATATTATGAAGAGCTTAGTGAACTTGATTCGTGCTACAAATAAAATTGAGGAGCTATCAAAAGCGAGAGATATCCAATCAGCCAAAACCATCTTATTACAAGACTAAGGAGGAGAAGAGTATGTCGGGAAAGGTCAAAATGTTATTTGTATGTGGTGCAGGTTTAGGGTCTAGTTTTGCAGCGCAGATGGCGACGGAGGATGTATTGAATAAGTATCATGTGGATGCTCATTTAGATCATGTCGATATTTCTACTGCTGCTTCTATGAGCCCAGATATTATTATTACA
The DNA here is from genome assembly GCA_965245735.1 of uncultured Abiotrophia sp. Lineage (GTDB taxonomy): Bacteria > Bacillota > Bacilli > Lactobacillales > Aerococcaceae > Abiotrophia. Next base: position 18,294 of record CBDFAX010000030.1, read on the forward strand.
GCTGAAAACTTCAGAAAGCAATTCGAGAAATTCAATATTGATACGGAAAAGACAGCCATTGTTTTCCTTAAAAATATTGTCTCAGGTTCTGAAATAGAAGAAAAGGTAATCCCCATTTTGAAAGCAAAAGGCTTCATCCATTAGAAGGAGGAAATGGAAATGAGTATTCTAAATTTCATTATCAATAATGTGTTGACCAATGCCGCGATTACAGTCTCTCTCATTGCAATGTTGGGGCTCATTTTACAGAAAAAATCCGTTGGGCAAGTCGTTTCAGGGACATTAAAGACCTTGCTAGGATTTCAAGTTTTGAGTGCCGGATCAAGTGTTATTGTCGCAAGTCTTATTTACTTTGGTGAAATTTTCAAAAAAGGCTTCCATACTCAAGGGATAGTGCCATCGATTGAAGCGATTAACGGTCAAGCCATGAATGATTTAGGCCTTGGGAGCTCCATCGCCTTAACCTTCCTTGCTATCTTCGTCTTCAATATCATCTTAGCCCGTATTACTAAATGGAAGTATATCTTCTTAACAGGTCAAGCCTTACTTTGGATGGCCACTATGACAACCGTATTTGGTTATGCAGGTGGATTAAGAGGTCCTGCGCTCATCCTAGTAGGTGGTTTAGTTGGTGGGATCTTCACCGTGGCTATGCCAGCCATCGCACAACCAATCATTCGCAAGATTACAGGTTCAAATGATATCGCTCTAGGTCACTTCTGTACTATCGGCTATATGTTTGAAGCAGGGGTCGCTAAGCTCTTTGGCGAACGTGGTGAGAATAAGAAGTCGATTGAAGAAATCGAGCTACCAAAATCATTCGAGTTCCTACAAGATACCTATTTATCCGTAATGGTTGTGATGGTCCCAATGTTCATCATTACTGCTCTCTTCGCGGGTCCAGAAGCAGTCGATACAGGCGCTCAAAACTATATCATGTATGCCTTCTTGCAATCAATTCAATTCGTTGTTGGGGTATACATCCTGTTAGCAGGGGTGCGCTTATTGCTTGGTGAAATCGTACCAGCCTTCCGTGGTATCGCCATGAAACTGGTGCCTGACGCAATTCCTGCGCTCGACTGCCCAGTCTTCTTCCCATATTCACCAAATGCTGTTATCTTAGGCTTCATTACAACGACTATCGGGACGCTTATCGCCATGTTTACCCTACCATTCTTCGGGCTAGCCATGATCTTGCCAGGGATGTTAACTAACTTCTTCGCAGGGGGTACTGCTGGTATCTTCGGTAATGCAACTGGTGGTAGAAGAGGGGCCATTATTGGGGGTATTGCCCATGGGTTCTTCATTACCTTGCTACCAGCTTTGCTTGTTACAGCCTTCAATCAGCTAGGCTTTATCAATGCGACTGCTACTGACGTCGATACAGTAACGGCAGCCTTACTATACTTCTGGATTCTCAATCCAATCTTTAAAATGTTCTAATAGGTGAGGTGATCGCCATGTTCGATTGGTTCAAATCTAAAGCGAAGGAAGCTCAAAAAACGAAAACTGAAGAAAAGCCAGAGCGACTAATCTCCCAAGAAGAAGTTCAAGAATTAATCCAGAGAGATTTAGAGAAAATTAAGGCTACTTCAGATGAAGAAGTATTAGCGAAGCTATATGAGCAAGTGGGTGTTTATTATTGGCAGTTAGACTCGGTAGATGAGGCTATCGAGTATTTGGAAAAAAGCCAAGAATTGAAACCTTCTATGGGAGAAGGCTACAAGAAGCTTATGCTACTCTACAATAGCAAACGAGTGGAAGCTGCCAAGAACCGGGATGATGATGGCATCGATTATTACATGAATAAGTTAGACGACATGAGAAATCTTGCCAAGAAATTGACGCTTTCTCGCTAGGGACTGAAGGGAGGAAAGAGTATGTATAAGACCGTTCGGGACGTAACAGAAGATGCAGAACGACTCAATATGACGATTGGTGCATTCAATATGCATAACTTAGAGATGCTCCCCGATATGATTCGAGCAGCCAAGGAAATGGGCGCTCCTATTATCATACAAACGAGTGTCGATACCGCAAAATACATTGGCTACAATGTCATCGTTGCCGTAGTAGAAGAGTTAGCCAATTCTATGATTGTGGATGTGGCTTTGCATTTAGATCATGCTAAGGATTTTGATGCGATTAAGGACGCTATTGAGGCAGGTTATTCTAGCGTCATGTTCGATGGGTCAAGTCTTCCCTTCAAGGAGAATATTGAGAAGACTAAACTAGTCGTAGAATACGCCCATGCACGAGGCGTATCGGTTGAAGGGGAGTTAGGGACCATTGGTGGAACGGAAGAAGGAGTTTCCGTGTCCGAAGAGGATAAGGAATATACCAGGCCTAATGATGCGGTTACCTTCGTTCGAGAAACAGGTGTTGACGTATTGGCAGTAGGGATTGGCACCAATCATGGTCAATTCAAGTCGAAAACAAATGTAAAGATCCCACTCTTAAAAGAAATCCATCAAGTAGTGGATGTTCCGCTAGTGATTCACGGTGGCACTGGTGTTAAGGAAGAAGATTACCCTGATTTAATCAATAATGGGATTCGCAAGTTTAACGTTGGCACAGAGTTGCTCGTCAACTGGACCCAGCAAGCCAAAGAATGCTTCGCCGAGACTCCCGTGAATAAGTCGCTTCGCTATAACATTATTCCAGCCAATCAAAAAGTAAAGGAAATCGTGAAGCATAAAATCGGGCTCTTCATGAATAAAAATCACCACGTAAATGTTGGGTAGGGATGACTATGATGAAAAAATATCTTATTCTACTTGCTGGACCTCCAGCGACAGGTAAGAGTTATTTAAGTCGCCTCATCTGCCACGAACTTCCTGAGACCTATACCGTCTCGCCAGATGAGTTGAAGGAGAATTTAGCAGATAATGTGGGATTCAACTCAATTGAAGAGAAGATTGAATTGGAAAAAAAGGTCTGGACCTATTATTATCAAGCTCTTGACTTATATATGAAGATAGGGAAAAAATTTATCTTATCCGAATACCCCTTCTCCTACAAGCAACAAAAAAGGCTAGGAGAATTATCTGCCACCTATCACTATGACGTTATTACTATTCGATTAATATGTGACTTTGAGACTCTATGGGAGCGGAGGATTAATAGAGACTTATCGCCAGAACGCCATTTAAGCTATATCACTAGCTGCTATCACTATGGCGATAGATTGGAAGACAGAAGGCAAGCAGACCAGCTCATTACTAAGGAAGAGTTTGCTAAAATCATTGAGGATAGAGACTACAACCACTTTGAAATGGGTAAACTCTACGAAGTAGACGTCACAGACTACTCTAAGGTCCATTATGAGCCTCTGTTAGAAGAACTGAGGAAGCTGAAAGAAGCGTAACAAAAAAACCCGACACGCAAAGGAAAGCGTGTCGGGTTATTGTATTACGAAAACCACCAGCAATGCTGGTGGTTCAGGAGAGCTTACAGCGGGGTAAGCAAAAAGACCTCCCAAGTGGTAAACTTAGTGTAGGTTTCCCGACCACACAAAAAGAACCAGGGAGGTATCCTTATGAAAAAGGACAATGATAGTTTAGCACACACAAGTTGGAATTGTAAGTACCATATCGTGTTCGCGCC
>CBDFAX010000031.1:0-21508 GCA_965245735.1 uncultured Abiotrophia sp.
ACTTATCCAGTTGAATGTCGTGGACAGCTTGCAGGGTCCCTGGCTTGCCGCCCATAACGTAGACCTTGTCAGCCAAGATCAAGGCTTCATCCACATCGTGGGTGATGAGCAAGGTCGACCAGCCCATCTGCTGCTTGTAGTGGAGGAACCACTGATGTAGCTGGCGTCGGGTCACCGCGTCCAAGGCACCAAAGGCCTCATCCAAGAGGACCCATTGGCGCTTGAAGCAGGCCGTTCGCAGGAAGGCTGCCCGCTGGCGCATGCCCCCTGACAGGGACTTAGGATAGTGATTGGCCCAAGTCGCTAGCTTGAATTCTTCCAGTAGCTGCTTGGCCTCCGCGCGGGCCTGGGACTTCTTGACCCCAGACACCACTAGGGGCAGGGCCACATTGTCTACTAGGGTCAGGTGCTCGAAAAGCATGTCCTTTTGCAGCATATAGCTGACCTGACCGGGTTCTAGGGGCTGTCCCGCTAGGCTAATAGAGCCCGACTGGACCGGCAAAATACCCGCGATTAAATTAAAGAGGGTGGTCTTACCGACCCCGCTTCGACCCAGGATAGCCACGGTTTGGCCCGCTGCCACCTGAAGATTAACATCTTGGATGACCATTTGCTGGTCGTAGCCGTAGGCTAAGTCCCGAATTTCTAGCACCTTACTCCGCTCCTAAATATTCATTGCTAAAGTATTGGCCCTTAGTTAGGTCGCTTTCGACCAGTTTGTTGTCATAGAGCCATTGATAGAAGGCATTCCAACGAGCTGGATCGAACTGGCCCCATTTGGCTGGATCGCTAGCGTAACGCTCGCTCAACCATTTTTGGGAAGCCAGGACGAAGTCACGTTGGTCCTTCAATTCTGGGGCCGCTTCAATCAAAATGTCGGCCGCTTCTTCTGGATGTTCCATAGCGTATTGGTAGCCCTTCTTGATGGCTGCCAAGACCTTCTTGGCTTGATCTGGGTGGGCTTTGAGGTAATCATTATTGGCAATAATAACTGGTGAGTAGAAGTCCAATTCTGGCGCGATGTCCCGAATTTGGAAGAAGGTTGTGGACACCTTCTGGAAGCCTGCCAAAATCCCATCCCAGGCATAGTAAACCCAGGCTGCATCGAATTGGTTATTAGCCAAGCCGATAATGGAGTTGTCGCCATCATTTGGTACTAGGCTAGCCTTGGAGAAGTCCCCGCCGGCCTTCTTAGTCATGTATTCCATCATCTTCAATTCAATTGGGTCATTCCAAGTGCCGTACTTGTGCCCTTCCAGACCCTTAGGATCCTTGATGCCGGCTTCTTCCTTAGCAATAATACCGGACGTGTTGTGTTCAATAATAGCCGCTACCGCCGTTACTGGCAAGCCACCCGCAAATCGCTTAGCCAAAGAATCTTGGAAGGCAATCCCGAAGGCCGCCTTACCTAGCCCCACTAATTCAGTGGTTGAGCCTTCAGGTGGACGTTTGATATCGACTTCCACGCCCACTTCCTTGAAGTAGCCCTTGGCTTGGGCGACGTAAAGCCCGGTATGGTTAGTGTTAGGTACCCAGTCTAGAATCAGGTCTACCTTGTTGTCATCACTTGATTGAGCGGCTACGCTTGGTAATGTGGTCCCAGCCAAAGATAGGCCGGCAAGCAGGGCCGCGAATTTTTTCATCCATTTTTGCATGTGTGTGTCACTCCTCTAATCTTAGGAAATATGGGGGGCCTTGCTTGAGCGCCAAGGCAAGGCGAGTCGTTCAATGAGGGCAACTAGGCCCATAAAAATCAAACTCAGTGCTGAAATGAGGAAAATGACCGCGAACATCTTGTCGTAGGCGAAGGCCTTCTTGGTCTGAATCATATAGACACCCAAACCCTCGAATCCCCCTAGCCATTCCGCCACAACCGAACTCACGAAGGCGTATGAGACACTGACCTTAAGCCCGGAAAAGAAAAAATGTAGGCTGGTCGGTATCTTAACATAGCGCAAGGTCTGCCAATGACTGGCTCCCATCATGTTCAGCAACTGCAAGGCATCCTGGTCACAATGGGCGAAGCCACTTAAGATACTCATGATAATAGGAAAAATCGTGGTTAAGACAACTAAGACAATCTTAGGCGTCATCTCATAGCCCAGGGCCAAGACCAAAATCGGGGCGATGGCCACCGTCGGCACAGTCTGAGATACGATTAAGAGTGGGTAGAGGGCCCGGTGGACCCATTTGAAGCGGTCCATGATGACCGCCAGCATAAAGGCCAAGACAATCCCAATGCCAAGCCCGATAAAGGCCTGGATTAGGGTCACCCGACTATTGCGCCAGAGGTTAGGAGCATCTTGCCAGATAGCCGCCAGAACCGCCGACGGAGCCGGAATGATAAAACGCGGCAGCATACCCAGCCGAGCCGTCACTTCCCATAAGGCCAGGAGTCCTAAGCCTGTCAGCCAAGCCACACTTGATTCAAACCAGCGATGCACTCTCTGTTTAATGGTTACCGTCTCCTTTCTATTGAGAATACGTAACACCCACTTGCGTTTGGACTCGATAAAAAAAGACCCATTCCGGCATGACGCGCAGGATGAGTCCATCAATCAGATTCAACTTGCCACATCCCTACGTAAGTATTAACTTCATCAGGTTATGAGGGTCCGAGGCAAAGCCCCATCTCAGCCGCAGTCGCGGCACCCCTTGTGTTACCTCTATATTATATGCAAGTTGATGTAAGAATGCAATTGCGGTGCTTGGGGGATGGGGGAGAAAAAGCGTAATCGTGAATAGCCTTTAACTTTATATATCGTCACTTAAACATAGGGGCGCTACTGCCACTAGGCCAATCCAAAAAAGAATGAATAGAAAGGACCAAGCGACACTTCTCCCGACGGTTCTTAGGCGCCTAATCGTCAAACTAGCATAAGGAACTAATAGAATCCCATAAGCGACAAAGGCAATAATTCTTATCAGTAACTTATCTGGATCCCCTAGCAAATCCACCACTATATAGGCAATAACCACTGGACTAATATACCATGTAAAGACCGTTAAAAATTCAAAGCGGCTAGCGGGGCGATCTGTACAGAAGGCATACTTCCAGAAGTCTTTCAGTGCCTCTCTAACTTGTGGGTTCATTTTATCTCTCCTCACTAGGCTTCAATTCAACGAGATTGTCCGATTCTTTAAGAGGTAAATTGGAATAGAACCACAGGTACCATTTCTTACCATTAGAATCTGTGTAAGTCTTGACTTGCTCAACCTTCTGACCATTGATTGTCATCTGCTTAACTGCTTCATATTGAGAAAGACCAAAGGCTGGCATGAGATTCTCAGAGCCCGGATTATTCTTCTGGAAGTGTGCCAGCTTAGGAAGATATTCCTGATACAAGGATTGAATTCTTTCTGCTGACGTTTGGTTGATACGATTATCTGGTATCCGGTTGAAAACTTTAGTGAATACTGTCGATTTGGTCTCACGGACATCGCCATCAGAATGATGGACCGTTTGTTCAAAGTGCGCGACTAGGTTATCGCCTTTTTGATAAAGGAGGATGGCATCACCTCTCTCCAAGTCAAATCGCCCTATCTCCACGAGCGGTATATCCTCCTCTACTTGCTCTGGCCTAGGCATTAAGGACAAAGGGAAAACAATCCACACACCTAGGCTGAGTAATATAAATGGTATCAGTATCTTATTAACCTTGAACCAGGCCAATAGCTTATTCTTCATCTTCTACCTCCTCAAGATTTAATCAAGCGTCACTTTATTTCCCGTTGGTTTTAGCTTTAAATCTCGATAATACCAGATATACCAAGTATGTCCGGCTTCATCCACATACTCATGGACTTTCTCGACAGGTTGGCCATTGATACGGACTCGCTTAATGTTAGCGTAAGGCGTGACACCCGCTACTGGGTAGCGAGCTTGCGGATCGAGCACTAGACGGGTCTGGGCTTGAGCAATGGGTAGTAAGGTTGCCGCAATGAACGGATCCACAATCTTACCATCCACACCATCCGACATGCCCTCTGTCTTAATATATTGAAAGAGAGCGGGGACATCCCAACTGTAGCCTTTCCCATCTGACTTGTCTCCATAGTAAACGCGCATAATGAAGGTCCTATTCTTGCGGACGATGACATCGGAGCCAATTCCTTCATAGTGGAAACTCAAGAGTTCCTCACCACCCGTCGTTAAGGCTAAGGAGGGGCCAAAAGTTGGTTGGCTCTGACTAGCTTCCGCAATCGCTTGGGTGCTAGTCGAATCCGACTGTAAGTTATTAGATTGTGGGTTACCAAGAAAAAAATAATAAGCAATCATCAGTATGGCAAGGCTAGATATAAATATCGCGACTTTCTTCTTCAAGGTTAGTTCCCCTCCAATAGTTTTTTGAACTCTAGAGATTCTACATATGAACCTAGCCAAACTTCCCTACTCGGCATGATTCTAGTCACAATAAACCTCACTTGCACTGATTCATCCCCATTAACCGACACACTAAATCTTACACCGCCCATGGGAGTACGTTCCACTGATTTCTGGTTAATTGCATAAGATTGTATAGTCCCTTTTGACGTAAAGGCATGCTCATCTTTTTGGATGAAGTAGCTATCCAGTTGGTCTTTTAATTCCTGACTGTAGACTAAATTATGTATTTCCACTTGGACCGCCACTACGTGATAGATAATTGGGCCGACAATCATCCCGATAACGATTAAGAAGGGATACCACTTCTTTATGAATTGTTTGCACTTTTTCATCTTATAACCTCCTAGAAGTTACTAAGCTCTCTTTTTCTCTTGCTGACGCTTGCGTCCTACTCAGCCCTTATTATCTCAGAAACCAGTATTATCTGTTCAGTTGCTTCAAAGCTAATAGTCCGTTTAAATTTATGTTCTTCATCATCCTTGAAGTCGCCATCAAACTGTACTTTCAATTGACTATCCTCAGGCACCTTTAGATATTTGGCTAACTCTTCGTTCTTGGCATAATATGAAATAAAATAATTGCTGGTTCCAGGCGTGTAATATGTCTTTTTTACATTAAATGTTGCCGTATCAAAGAAACTTTCTTTGAAATGAAAGGATTGGAATAAGAAGCGGAAATTCTTAAATTCCTCTGGGACCTCGCTACCATCTTCCATCTTCATTTGGCCCTTCTCAAAATAGATAGCTTTCTTATATTTTTCGGGCATATTCTCTTCAACCTGAATTGGTCTCTGGCCGATTATTCCTGTCACTTGATGGGTATCAGGATTTCCCTTCACCTCAACACGTAACTCTGTATTGTCGGATAGCCACAGATTAACCACGCTGAAACCATCAGGGAACTTCTCAAACAAATCCTCTACGTTCTCAGTGGGATAGAGCCGCTCTAAAACCTTGAAGCGGCTTTGCATGTCCTCAATAGAGCCGCCAATGGTTACCTTACAGCCAGTTAGGCAGGCTAGTAGGCAGAGATAAATTAGGAGTCTTAGTTTTTTCTTCATGGTGGAAACCTCCTAGAACCGAGAATATCCTAAAATAGGTCTTTTCTTGGGAACTTTAAGTCTATTTGTCAGCGCTCGCTGCCTAAATTCGACCGTGTGGCACTAATCGTTTCACTGCAAAATATCATCGTTCTTGCTTCATTACTTATGGGCTTGAAATCTTTCGTTCGAATGCCTATGGTACTTTTAAATAATCCGCCTATACGCGACAGTGATTTACCAAATTCAATCTCGTACTTAGACTTTGAGAAGTCCACACCATAGTCACTTGAAATCGAATCTGAGGCTTCAAAATGATAGCGTCGTTCATAAGAGCCCTCTGCAGGATTATCATAAATGTCTAAGGGCTTTGCCTGGGCAAAATCCTCAGCCCTATAATCATAGTTCGCCATTAAGAGTTCAAAATTATTGAGATAAGTAGAAATCTGCTTGTCTTTTGGAATGTCGAAGGACACGCCACCCTTATAGGTAAGGTCTACCGTCTCTAGTATCTCTGAACTTCTGACAGGAAGAATCTTTTTAAGTATCGCCTTAGCACTAATCTTTTGCGTTTTACTCTCCCCCTCTATGATAATCCTTATTCTTATGAATTCCCCAGGCTTCCCTTCTTCAGCAAATTCCCTTATATGGATAACCGCAAAATCTTCCGGGAAGTATTTGAACAGTTCTCTTAAATCCTTAGTGGGGTAAAATTTTTCTAAGTAATCGAAGTTACGTAAAGCCATATGGCCCATCCATCGCGTATAGGTAAATGCTGATATTCCTATCAATACAAGCAGTATCATTATTCGCTTAAGATATCGATTCATAACTTGTCTCCTTTTTCAAACTCTCTATATACAAAAAGAGGCCGGGTCCCACCAGCCTCCACAGTCCTTACTTAGCAGTCGATAGCGTGTGCTTCACCCTATCTTGTTACTCCTATATTATACTACTTATCCTCTAAGAAATACAATAGAAATTGGAATTTTGTTACATTGAGTAAACACCGAATTATTATTTTATCAGGCTTTGTAAGCGCAACAGATATTTCTGATGTGTTTATTTCATAATTTATACAGCAGGAAATGACAAGTAATTATTATAGAAAAAGTTAGTTAGTAAGCCATACATTACCAGCTTGGCTACTGGCTCGCCACACTCCACCCTTGCCAAAATAAAAAAGTGTTGCTAGTCACGCTAGCAACACTTCCATTATGCTTTGATTAGCCCTGCAGCATCTTCATGACGCCGCTATGGTCTAGAACCAGGAAGGACATAAAGAGGCAATAGACCAACATGCCCAGCAATAAATAGGTCTCAAAGGGCACTAGTCCCGGAAAGGTGGCTTTAATCCCCTTCCTGTGTCGATAGCATCTGGCCAACCAGCTCAAGCCTAGACCACAAGAGAAGACGGCGAAGGGCTCTAAGAAGAGCCGGTAGTTTGAACTGAGCGCATCCACACTAAATAAGCCGACTGGCTGAGGCGCAATCACTAGGTAACAGACAAGCGTAAACAAGAGCTGAGCCACCACTAGGGCCCATAGGACTTTTCTAAAGGTTCTCATACTCGCTCACCTCTTCCCTTCTCTGATTAGGCATCATTCAATAAAGTTGTAAAATATGCGTAAGTCCTATTTGATCTAATATCAAAACTGACATGATGACAGCAATCAACAAATGCCCCGTTAACAGCATCCCTTCGGCGGGCATAATCACATCCAGATTTTCCTTAATTCCATTCTCACGCCGTCTAACTTTTGCTACCCATATTATCAAAAGGCCACTAATTACGGTACAAATCGGCTCCAAAAACAGCATATAGCGAGGCCCCACTGAATCAATCCCCTTAAAACCGAAGTGGGTAATGACTGTTTCAGGTGCGACAAAGACAAAACATATAGTAGTAAAGACAAATTGTATGGCCACAATAATCCAGATTATCTTTCTGAATGACTTCATTATCATCACCTACTCAAGTATGCTAGTAGCCAACAAGGTTATTTTAATTCTAAGTTTTTCCACTCAACCTTATTTTTAGTCTCCAAAATAGGCTTTTAATAATTCGACTTGTTCTTTAGTTAGCATTTCTTCCCCGCTTACCATTTTATTGAGGGCATGAAGAGGAAGGCCAGAATTATGACTCAACCTCTCCATGTACTCACTATCTTTACTTTGCAATTTGATACGTATTAATTCTGCATAGTAGGCATTTGTAACCTTAAGAACAGTGCCTTCATCCTGTACATTGATGGTATCACTCAATAAATCAAAAACTGTCTGCAAATTCGTTAAACTAGCCAAATTTCGAATGATCTGCTTAATTTGGCGCAAGATATAGTCATTTTCAACAAACATAAGGATACCTCCCACTCTATTTCTAGGCTTAAAATTGATGGTATCTGGCTACAACAATACCCATCCTATAACCTTATTATAGTCCTTTGAAAAGGCTTTTACAATAGTAGGCAGTCCCCATTTTGTGCGCTTTGCTTAACTATTTTTCTTCTATACAAAGCAAAAGAGGCTAAGAAATTCTTAGCCTCCATCTATTAAGTTTATTCCGGCTTCACGAAGACACCAGACACTTTGTAGCCTTTTTCTTGGAAGACGCGCGCGACTTCCTCAGAATCTTGAGTATCCACGTGAACCACCACATTGGTTTTTTCATCCAAGTGGTAGACGTTCATTTGGGTGATACTCCAGTTGTGCTTAGCGGTGGTCTCACCGATGTCCTCTAGAATACCTGCCTTGTCATCGACTACTTCTACCACGAAACGAGTCCCTGGGGTGTAGTAGCCATTGATGTCAATGAAGGCTTCAAAAATGTCCTTGTCGGTGATAATCCCCACTAATTGGGCGTGGTCCATGACAACCAGGACGCCGACGTCCATATTGCGCATCTCAGAAGCAGCTTGCTCTAAGAGGGCATCTGGACTAGTGGTAATGACGCGGCGAATCATAATGTCTGCCGCAGTCGTCTTGTTGAGCAAGTAGTTGAGTTCATGCACGCTCAGGCTGGTCGCGGTAGAAGGTGAGTTCTTGGCAATGACAGACTCTGTTAAGAGCCCTACCAATTGGCCTTTGACTACGACTGGCAAACGGTGAATGTCGTGTTGGCGCATCAAGTCCAGCGCCTTAATGACAGTGGTATCTGGCGTGATGGTCACCAAGTCGGTTGACATATAGTTTTTAACGTACATTTGCTTAACCTCCTAAGTATGCTTTTTGGACGGCGTCGCTCTCGAGGAGCTCTTGGCCGGTCCCGCTCAGAACGATCTTACCGGTTTCCAAGACGTAACCCCGACTCGCAATCGACAGGGCCATCTTGGCATTTTGTTCAATCAAGAGGACGGTGGTCCCTTGAGCTTGAATCTGTTGAATAATGTTGAAGATTTCTTGGATGAAGATTGGCGCCAAGCCCATGGATGGCTCATCCAGTAAAAGTAGCTTAGGCTTGGACATGAGGGCCCGCCCCATAGCTAACATCTGTTGCTCCCCACCTGATAAGGTGGAAGCATCTTGCTTCTGACGCTCGCCCAAGACTGGGAAGCGGTCATAAACTGCTTGAATATCTTCTTCGATATTAGCGCGGTCCTTGCGCAAGAAGGCACCCATTTCCAAGTTTTCGCGGACAGACAGGCCTTTGAAGACGTGACGGCCTTCAGGTACGTGGGAAATCCCTAACTGAACAATCTTCTGCGCGTTGGTTTTGGTAATGTTCTGGCCTTCATAGGTCAGAGTCCCGGAAGCGGGCTTAATTAAACCAGAAATTGTCCGCAGGATGGTCGATTTACCGGCCCCGTTGGCCCCAATCAGGGAGACAATCTCCCCTTGGTTAACTTCGAAGTTAACGCCACGGACTGCATTAATCATGCCGTAGTTGACGGCTAAGTTCTCAACACGTAACATTAGGCGTCACCTCCTAGGTAGGCCCGGATAACATCTGGGTTCTGACGAATTTCTTCTGGTGTGCCTTGGGCCAAGAGTCGGCCGTATTCCAAGACATAGATGCGTTGGCAGATTTCCATAACCAAGGCCATATCGTGTTCGATCAAGACGATGGTTAAGCCAAATTGTTGGCGAATCTGTTCGATTAAGGCGGTTAACTCAGCGGTTTCCGCTGGGTTCATGCCGGCTGCTGGTTCGTCTAAGAAGAGGATCTTAGGTTCAGTTGCCAGGGCCCGGACGATTTCCAGACGGCGTTGTTGACCGTAGGCCAAGTTCTTAGCCTTGTCTTGAGCGTATTGGGCTAGGTCGAAGATTTCCAAGAGTTCTAAGGCCTTGGCCTTCATCTTAGCCTCTGTCTCATAGTAGGCCTTGGTCCGGAAAATGCTGGACCAGATGGCATCATGATTGTGCCCGTGCATGGCTACCATGACGTTCTCCAAGACGCTTTGGTCTTTGAAGAGGCGGATATTTTGGAAGGTCCGCGCCAAGCCTAGTTGGTTAATCTTATAAGGTGCCATGCCGTTCAAGGTTTTGACCCCATCAGCAGTGGATAAGGTGACAGTCCCTTCTGTTGGCTCGTAGACGCCTGTTAAGAGGTTGAAGAAGGTGGTCTTGCCGGCCCCGTTAGGACCGATAAGGCCTACCAGTTCTTGCTCTTCTAACTTGAGGGAGACGTTGGACACGGCTGCCAAACCGCCAAAGTTTTTAGTAAGTTGATTGACTTCTAGTAAGGCCATTAGACTGCTCCTTTCTTCGCTTTATTCTTGGTTAAGAGGGAGCCTAGACGTAATTCCCAGGTTCCTAGGAGACCACCCGGTCTGAAGATCATGATTAGGATGAGGGCGATGGCATAGATGACCATACGAAGCTGCCCATAAGGTTGTAAGAGGGTGTTGAGAATCCCTAAGACCACGGCTGCCACGAAGGAACCGGTGAAACTCCCAATCCCGCCGAATACGACGATAATGAGGACATCAATGGATTTGTTGAAGGTGAAGTCCCCTGGGGTGACAACCCCGATGTTACCAGCATAGAGGGCACCACCGATAGCGGCAGTAATGGCACCTAAGACGAAGGCAATCACCTTGTACTTAGTCACGTTAACCCCCATCGACTCTGCGGCAATCTCATCTTGCTCGATGGCATAGGTTGCCCGGCCCGCACTGGAGTAGAAGTAATTGAGGATGACGATGGTAGTCACTACCATGAAGAAGTAAACCAATGGCCAGGTCGCCACTTTAGGAATGGCGTTAATCCCTTGAGGCCCGTTGGTTAGGGTCTTGTAGTTGGTGATGACGACCCGGATGATTTCAGAAACACCCAGTGTGGCGATGGCCAAATAGTCCCCGCGTAGGCGCAAGGTTGGAATCCCGACTAAGACAGCCAAGACAGCAGCCACAACCGCACCGACTAGCATCCCAGTCCAGAGACCCCCTAGGTCCGCATGTCGCGTAGCGAAGATGGCACCTGAGTAGGCCCCCACGGCGATAAAGGCCGCATGCCCCAGCGAGAACTGGCCGGCTACCCCTAAGACCAGGTTGAGCCCGATGGCATAGATGACATCAATCATAATTTTGATTAAGGTGATTTGGTAGTAGGAATCGATTAAGTTAGTCGACGTTAAGAGCCACAAGAGGCCATAACCCAAGAGGGCTGCCGTCAACCAAACGAAGTTGCGTTGATGGAATCGTTGCATGTGGCTTCACCTACACTTTCTCTTTGACGTTCTTACCGAAGAGACCTGCCGGCAAGACGAGCAAGATAACAATTAAGAGGGCATATACGGCCGCATCCTTGAAGGCTGAACCCCCGAAGGCAGAGACGAAGGTCTCCAAGAGACCGATTAGGTAACCCCCGACCATGGCACCCGGAATGGAGCCAATCCCACCGACAACGGCAGCAACGAAGGCCTTAAGCCCTGGCGTCAGACCCATGGTGGCAGACATTTGGTTGGAGTAGAGTCCGTAGAGGACGCCGGCTACCCCTGCTAGGGCAGACCCTAGCGCAAAGGTAAAGGAAATCACCGCGTCAACGTTAATCCCCATGAGTTGAGCTGCTTCTTCATCGACTGCTACCGCCCGCATGGCTTTCCCCATCTTGGTGTACTTAACAATAAATTGCAGAGCTACCATTAAGAGGACAGTAGTCACGAAGATTAAGATTTGCTTGGAGTTAATGACCGCACCCATGACTTTGAAGGTGGTGGTCGTAAAGCTAGTTGGGTAGGCCTTAACTTCTGGACCGAAGAAATAAATCATGGCATTTTCTAAGAGGTAGGAGACCCCAATCGCAGTGATAAGGGCGGCAACCCGGGTAGATTTACGCAGGGGCTTGTAGGCCACCCGTTCAATGGTCACCCCTAAGACGGAGGTGAAGACCATGGTTAAAGCTAAGGATAAGTAGAAGTCCATGCCCTGGACATTAACCAGATAGAAACCGAAGAAGGCCCCCATCATGAGGATGTCCCCGTGGGCGAAGTTAATCAAGCGGATGGTCCCATAGACCATGGTATAACCCAAGGCGATCAAGGCGTAGATACTCCCCGTCGACAAGCCGTTAAAAAGTTGTTGTAAGAACCACTGGAGGTTCATAGGCATAAGCTCCTTTCTATGTATGATGGCTACAAATTAAGTATAGCAGTCCTAAGGCTGAGGCGCCATACTTCCTCATGAAAAAGGTCGTATTGTGCTATGACTGGATGTCCAAGCAACAATACGACACTAGCATGAAGGAGTCTGCTGTCGATTACTCAGCTGACACGTTCACAGCTTCGGTAACTTCACCTTTTTCGAAGTGGAGCATTACCGCTGTCTTCACTGGGTTGTGTTTTTCGTCAAATGAGAAGGTCCCGGTTACCCCTTTGAAGTCTTTGATCTTAGCCAAGGCTTTGTTAACTTCTTGTGGGTCAGTTGAGCCTGCATCCTTGATAGCTTGCAAGAGCACGTTAGTCGCATCGTAAGCGAGAGCTGCAAAAGTATCTGGCTTCTTGCCGTATTCTTTTTCATAGGCTTCTACGAATTTCTTAACTGCTGGGTCTTCACTCTTGTCAGAGTAGTGAGAAGTATAGAAGACGTTGTTAAGGTTGTCTTTACCTGCTAATTCAACCAAGGTGTCGTTAGCAAAACCGTCACCACCGACGATTGGCTTGTCGATCCCGAGTTCACGCGCTTGCTTGATGATCAAACCAGCTTCAGTATAGTAACCTGGTACGTAGAGGGCGTCGAAGTCTTGAGTAGAGATGTTAGTCAAGACAGTTAAGAAGTCAGTATCGTTAGTTTGGTAAGATTCTTTGGCTACGATGGTCCCGCCTTTAGCTTCAAATTGCTTAACGAAGCTATCAGCCAAACCTTGTGAGTAGTCGTTCGCTTGGTCAACCAAGAGAACCACTTTCTTGTAACCTTGAGTATCCGCTAAGTAGTTAGCAGCGGCCACCCCTTGGAAGGAATCTTCGAAGCAGACACGGTAGATGTAGTCGTAGACTTTGCCTGCAGAGTCGAGGGTAATCCCGTTACCAGTTGCAGCAGGGAAGATAGCTGGTGTTTTGCCGTCGTTAGCGACTGGAATTTCTGCTAAGGCATCCCCGGTAGTTGCAGGACCTACAATCCCTGCCACGCCGGCAGCGACTAATTTGGTTGCAGCCGCAGCGGCTTCTGTCTTATCAGACTTGTTGTCTTCGACTTGCGCTTCAACTTTCTTGCCGTTAACGCCGCCGTGTTCTTCATTGTATTGCTTAACAGCTAATTTCAAACCACTAGCCATTGGCGTCCCGTAAGCAGCCGCCGCCCCTGAGAGCTCGAAGTTACCGCCGACTTTAACGGTGTCTTGGGCTGAGACAGTTGCTAATGGGGATGCGAGCAAGAGACCCGCGAAGAGTGCTGTTCCTAACTTTTTAAAATTCATAGTGTACCTCCTAAAATATGGTTCCTAAATCATGATGATGAGAAAAGTATACACTACTCCGGCTCATTTTACAATGCTTTTATTAAAGTTTTTTAATCTTTTGCTCATTTTCTTGTCTAGGCCTTATGTGGCGCGGAATCGGTGCCGTTTTGGGGGGCTGGCTGTGAGGGCGATTTCTGGATTTCGGCCTGTTTTGGGTGGGTTGTTGGGGAGCTAGTGGTTCACTCGACGGAGTGGACCACTGGCTCGACGATTTTCCTAGGTTTCGGCCCGTTTTCGACGGGCTTCTGGGAGCTAGTGGTCCACTCTTTAAAGTGGACCACTGGCGCGGAGCTTTTCCTAGCTTTTGCCCTGTTTCCGGCGTTTTCCTGGGAGCTAGTGGTCCACTCTCCAAAGTGGACCACTGGCTCGGGACTTTTCCTGGCTTTTGCCCTGTTTCCGGCGGTTCCTTAGAGAGTTTGCTGGCTATTGAGGCGACTTATTTGAGAGGATTTGCCGGCTAGCTTACTTGGTTCCCCTATTTATCTATTACATAGATAAATAGGGTACGAGTTAGCAAAATTACGTGTCCAAAACTAAACAAAAAAGGGGCTGGTGCCCCTTTTTCTTCCTATATATATTGATGAGCTTCCAACTGGGTAGCTACTAGCTTAGCCTGGAGACCGACGGCGCCCTTGCCTTCTAGGCGGGTCAGGGGCTCTTTGGCGAAGTAACGGAGGGAGGCAACTACTTGCCCGCCGTTAACAAAGACTTCCAGTGAGCTAGCATCGAGCCAAAGGTCTAAGTGCTTGAGCTCCTCTTCTAGCTGCATATGGCGCCATTCTTGCAAGCCGGTTAGCCAGTTGAAGCGAGCTAAACTTAAACGACCTTCAGCGGCCTGGTATTTGACCGTCACGTTATCATCTAAGAAGAGCTCCCAATCTGCTAAAGTCTCAAAGTCCACCTGCACTCTTTGCGCCCGGCCCGCCAAATCTAGGCGGAAGTCTGCCGAGGTCCAAGCTAGCGGTTGGCTAGCTCCTGCCAGGCCTGCCAATTCTGCAATCGGCGTCTGATAGAGTTTGCCGTCTACTAGGCGTAACTGGCGTGGAATGGTCAGATGATGAATCCAGTCGTCCTGACGGGTTGGGATGGCGGCCTCCTGGTCAGGCCAGGTAATGCCCATCCAAGAGTATTGAATCACCCGGCCATCAGGTGCCACAAAGGATTGAGGTGCATAGTATTCAAAGCCACGGTCACATTCCTGCATGTCAGCAAAGTCAGTATTGTCCGGTAGGAAGCGACCAGTCTGGCTATCCCAGGTCCCGACTAAGTAAGTAGTATTAAAGATATTATGGTAGCTATCCCCAATTGGGTCGACCCCTTGAGGTGAGAAGATGAAGACGGCCTTGTCCTGGCCTGTCACCTCGTCCGTCAAGAAGACCATATCCGGGCACTCCCACATATAGCCCAGGGGCTGATCAAATTGGAAGATAGAACCGCGGTAGTCCCAGTCTTTGAGGTCTCTAGAGAAGAAGGCTACGGTATCGCCGGTCTTATCTAAGCGCTGAGCCCCCAGTAACATCCACCAGCCTTGGACGGTCGCATCATACCAGACCTTAGGATCCCGCACATGGCCGGTATAATCCGGCAACTGCTCAGTCACAGGGCCTAATTTGGTGAAATGAATGCCGTCTGTCGAAGTGGCAATACATTGGTAGCTGGTCCGGCGTCCTGCCTCATCCTTGGTATTGCCTGTATAGAAGAGGTAGAGGATGTCCTCGTGGACGATGGCGCCACCTGAATAGACCCCGTTCTTATCGAACCAGTCATCAGACTTGAGGGCTACCGGCAACTGCTCATAGGTCACGAAGTCCTTGGTCCGGACATGACCCCAGTATTTGGTAGAGTGGTCGGTCGCATGCGGGTTATATTGATAGAAAATATGATAGTAACCCTGGAAATAGCAGAGCCCGTTGGGGTCATTGAGTAGTCCCTGCTCAGGCGTCAGGTGGAAGTGTTGGGCGTAAGGCCCTTTGTTGCGGCTTGACATGGCTGGTCCTCCTTTTTGATTATAGGCTAACTTCATTATAGCACAGCTACCAGCAGGCACCTATGAAAACAGGACGAGTTGCCCCGTCCTGTCATAAGTCATACTTGTGCTTAAGCTTGTTTGTCTTCTTTGTAACCGAAGGCGTAGGTCAAGCCGAACCCGATCCCGAAGCTGACCGCCAGCACCAAGAGGTAAGCAAAGATATTGTTGAGGTAGAGTAAGACCCCTGGTAAAACAGTGACAGACATACCAGTCGCAGCCAATTTGAAGAGGCCTGCTAACCAACCACCCGCAGCCCCGGCAACGAGACCCATAACGAATGGCTTACCATAACGGAGGTTAACCCCGAAGATAGCTGGTTCGGTAATCCCTAGCAAGCAGGAAATCCCTGAAGAGTATGCCAAGGCACGAACCTTCTTGTTGACTGTCTTGTAACCTACAGCGAAGGTTGCCCCTGCTTGACCTGCCATGGCAGCAGTGAAGTAAGCGTTCAGTGGGTTGGTCTTGTCGCCGTTAGTCAATAATTGTAATTCTAGGAAGTTGAAGATGTGGTGAATCCCGGTAACCACGATGATTTGTTGAACACCACCGACGATGAGCCCCGCTAAACCAAATGGCAAGGTCAAGATCTGCTTGGTTACGTCCAGTACGACTGTTTCCAAGGAGTGGAAGACTGGCCCAATAGCGAAGAGACCTAAGATAGACATTACCAAGAAGGTTAAGAATGGTGTCACGATCAAGTCGAAGGTATCCTTAACGTGGTCATGGAGCCATTTTTCAAGTTTAGCCCCGATTAAACCGACGAAGAAGGCTGGTAAGACGGTTCCTTGGTAACCTACGACTGGAATGAAGCCGAAGAAGGTTAAGGCTTGCGCATCCCCACTTGCTACTGCATAGGCGTTAGGCAAGGCAGGGTTAACCATCATTAAACCAAGGACAATCCCTAAGACAGGGTTGCCGCCGAAGACCTTGAAGCTAGACCAAGCAACTAAGGCTGGTAAGAAGGCGAAGGCGGTATCGGTTAAGATTTGTGTATAGAGTAAGAAGTTTTGGTCGATTTGTTTAGGATCGGTTAAGCCGAAGAGGCCAATCACTTCTGGACGAGTAAGGACACCCCGAACCCCCATGAAGAGACCAGTTGCCACCAAGACAGGGATGATTGGTACGAAGACGTCCCCGAAAGTTCGAATCATACGTTGTAGGACATTCCCTTGTGGTTTCACTTCTTCTTTTTGGTCGGACTTGGTTACAGCGTTAACGCCCAAGGCTGATACTTCTTCATAGACCTTGTTGACCGTACCGGTTCCAAAGATGATTTGGTATTGACCAGAGTTGAAGAAAGCACCCATGACCTTGTCGGTATTTTCGATGGCTTCCTTATCAATTTTGGCTTCGTCTTTGACCATAACACGTAGACGAGTTGCGCAGTGTGCGACGCTAGAGATGTTTTCCTTACCACCTAGGTATTTGACAACATCTTGTGCGATTTCTTTAAATCCCATATGTGTTCCTCCTTCATGCAGATGAGACTAAAACAATAATTGCCTGTAGAAAAGAAACCGGTTCTCCTCTAAGCTTTATTATACTTGGAATAGAACCGGTGTCAATATAATTAAATGTGAAAATGAAATCGTTTAGTTTTCATGTTGGTCTAGACAGCTGTAACAGACTGTCTGATAACAAGGGAGGTTTCTAACTTACGTTTAGTAACCGTGCCTTGGCCTTGGATTCTATCTAGCAACATTTTGGTAGCAACATAGCCTGCATGACGATAAGGATATTCTACCGTCGTCAAACCAGGATAGATAGAAGAGCCTAGGACATTATTGCCAAAACCAGCAAAGTTAATTTGCTCAGGCACCTGATAACCTGCCTCCAGGCAAGCCCGCATGGCACCAATGGCAATAATATCGGTTGCCCCCACAATAAGGCGAGGCTTATTGAGCAGCACTTGGTCCCGCGTCACTTGGTAGCCATCCATGAGGTTGAAGCCACAGCTATACTCGCGGAAGCTGGTATCACCGTATTTGAGGAATTCCCGCTTAATGGCATCGCGGCGCTTAATGCCTACGGCTGGATCGGTTGTGGTCACGGTCAAGAAGTCCATATCCCGATGACCCATGGCATAGAGGTAGTCGGCCAGCTGACGGCCCGCACTCTCCTCGTCGTAGTAAATGGTATTCTCGTCCAAGAATTCTTGACCAATGGTCACGATTGGCACCTGGACATTCTCAAGCAGTTCAATAATCCGGTTGTCGGTGTGGGACATGAGGAAGATGACCCCGTCCATCTTATTAACTTGGAAGGTTCTGAGGGCCTCTTCTTCCCGGCTGACCGAGAAATTAGAATTAATAATTAAAACCTGATAGTTGTGCTGACGGAAAACTTCGTCAATTTCACTTAGGATACAGTTGGCTGAAAAACTATCAAGCCGCGGTATGATCACGCCAATCATACGGCTCTCCTTGGCTTTCAAGCTTTGGGCAAAAGAATTAGGTACGTAGCCGGTTTGCTTGATGACTGCCTCAATCTTAGCAGCTGTTTTCCGGCTGACGGAACCCCCGTTCAAATGTCTAGAAACCGTACTTTTGGCAACACCTGCTAATTTTGCAATATCATTAATCGTTGTCATTGTTACCCTCCTAGCGATTATCTAGCCTTCGCTGGTAGTGAGTAGCATAGAGCTTATGACAAGTGCGTCTAAGACTGCCTCGAGGGCGTCTGGACTGTATCTTACTAAAAATCTCTTACGCTTGCTTCACTTACATAATTCAACATTATCTTACATTAAATCCAATTAAATCCAAACGGAAAATACAAAAAAATGTCAAAAGATTGTGTATAATGCCCTGCCCACAAACTTTTGACGCCTATTTACCGTGTTTGAATTCGTTTTATGACTTGGAAAACTGCCCACTAGCCCCTTGGCCTATGGTCAGATTCTTTCGTTATAAACGCGTCCTTTCATCCACACGCAAGCCCCTGGGGACCAACGTCAAATTCTCACGATTCATCAGTTGCGTCAACACTCTTCACTTACTAGATTGCGGTCCTCACCCCTTTAACTTGTGCCGTTTTGGGCCTAAACGGGCCCTCTCGCTTAATCAGCATATCTATCCGGCGCCACCCCATTGGACTGGGTCACTGTCTGGCATTGACTGGCCAGACTGGGCAAGTTATCCACTAGCTCACAGGGGTATGGTGCTTGGGATAGACAGGTATTATAACTAACACCAGTCACATCCTCCCCTTCTCGTGATGAGTATTCAAGATATTGCAGTTTCAATTTTGGAACTAGTTCCATCAGAAACCGCTGTTTTTACACTATTATTATGACATACTTATCTTACATTTACAAGTATCTTCTCGAGTCAGCTGCCGAGCCTTATCCCATCTAAAAAAATACGAAGCTAAGTATCGGCACTTAGCTTCGCAGAGGAGAATGACCCTAATGATTAGGGATGAAAACCGCCTGTCACAGGAGTGACAAGGGCTGCCGCGGCAGTTTGGGTCGTCCCTTCCACCTGGATGGTGTAGGTCTGACCGTCTACTAGGTCAGCACTGGACATAATGACCGCTTGGAAATCCTTGCTTGCCGTCTGACGTGCCACTTCCTTGCCATTGGCATCGAGGATGATCAGCGTTTGGCCTGCGGCCCCTGCTATGTTAGCAGTAATGGAAGCCTGGGTCGATCCTTGGGCGAAACCTTGCAGCATGTCGGAGGTCCCTAAGGCCCAGACCGTGCCGCCTGTGATGGTGATGTCGCCCGCTGCATCGAGGGGGCCATTACCGCCTTGGACTGACCCATTGACGACGAGGCTACCACCACTAATGGTGACCGTCCCGTTGGAATCAATGCCGTCGCCTTCTGCATCAATGGTGAGGGTCCCACCTTCAAGGATGATTTGTAGGCTTGGGTCACTTTCTTCCTGGCCACCTGGTGGCATGCCGCCAGGCCCTTGTCCATTTTGCGGTGGCTGGCTGCCTTGTGGCGGCGCTTGGCCAGCCGGTGGAGACGGTGGGGTTGCATTCTTGTCCTTGTTGTCTTGGTCAGCCTTACTGCCGGCTGCTGAGTCGGCAGTGGCCTGGCTTGCGGAAGTGGTGGCGGTGGCTGAATCACTAGTGGCCTGGCTAGCAGAAGAGCTGGTGTCAGCTGTATTACTTGTGGTGCTAGTTTCGCTTGTCTTGCTTGTAGCGCTGGTGTCACTTGTCTTGTTAGAGGAGCCTGCCGAAGCGTTGACCCCGTCATCGCTACTCTTGATGGTGACATCGCCACCTAGTTGGCGGATGACACGCGCTTCTAGGCCTTCCTCACTTTGGCTAACGGTAATCGTCCCGCCTTTAATGGTCAATTCATTGCCGGCATCCACCCCATCTTCGGTGGCAGCAATACTTAATTGAGTCGGATTGAGGCTAATGTTAGCTCGTTCGATCATCTCGTCATGCTCAGCATGGAGACCGTCTTTGCCTGCTTCAATGGTCAGAGTAGCCGCCTCAATAGCGAGGGCACCCTCGGCCTTGAAGCCATGGTTGGCGGCTTTGACGGTATAGGTCCCGCCTAAGAGCTTGAGGTCGTCTTCCACCTCTAAGGCATTCTTGGTAAGAGCCGTGAGGGTCAAGTTACCTGTCCCGTTCAGGGTCAGAGGCACCTGACTGTGGATAGTGGCTTTGACCTCTTCATCGTCGCTAGCCTGGCTTTCTGTCAAAGCATTCTGACTGCCTTCCGCTAGACTGATGACAACTTCTTGGGCCTTGTTAACTTGCAGCAGGGTTCCCTCCCTTTCTAGGGTCAGATTTTGAAAGACCAAGTGGACCTGGTCAGTGTCAGCTGCCTCTACCACTAGCTTGATGTTCTTGCCGCTACCGGTCAGGACGTAGGTGCCAGCTTGGGTAATGGTCAGCGTTTGGTCGCTGAAGCTGGCGCCTTGCCCTGTGACGGTGGCCGTTTGATCAGTCAAAGTTATTTGGCTAGCCTGGCTCTCATCATAGCTGGTTTGGGCCTGGAAACTGGTCACTGACTGACTTTCCTGCGCGCCCGACTGAGCTAAGACTGGATAAGCCAAGGACATACTGGCGGTCAGGCTGATGAGGGTGGCGATCGTAATACTTTTTCTCATGATATGGACCTCCCTTATTGGTCTTGCGTGTAGTAATCTTGGATTATTTTAATAATGGGTTAAGTGATAGTCAGATGTCCCCTCTATCACTTAACTTGATTTCAGTATAGAGGCCCTAGTTAAAATTTACTTAAAATGCTGAAAGTATTTTTTAGGTTAGGGCAAATCGTGGCCTGCCTTGTGCTAGGAAAGGTGTTTTCTTCGGTTTGCCCGAGCTAGTGGGCCACTCTTTAAAGTGGACCACTGGCTCGGCGCTTTCCCCAGATTTCGGCCCGTTTTCGGCGTCTTCCTTGGAGCTAGTGGTCCACTCTCCAAAGTGGGCCACTGGCTCAACACTTTTCCCGGATTTCGGCCCGTTTTCGGCGAGTTCCTAGGAGCTAGTGGTCCACTCTTCAAAGTGGGCCACTGGCTCCTAGGAAAGGCAGGGATTTTTGGGCTATACAAAAAGCCCTCTTTCAATCGATTATTGAAAGAGGACTTAAACTTCATTAATGTAATCGGCTATGGCGGCCAATCCAAAATGGTAGGTAAACTAGGAGGCCTAGTGCTACAGTGGCTAGCCAAATCAAGAGGCAGAGGCCCAAGTGAGACCAGTTACCCTGAGCTAGAAGAGCAAGCAAGAGGCTATAGACTAGCAACTGTAAGGCTAGAATCACGGCCAGTACGGGGCGCATGGCAGCTACTAGGGACTGTTGACCAGCCGGATAGAGGCGCTCTAGCGGGTGGCGTAGAGGCTCTAGGGCTAGTGGCATGAGCTGAACTAGGGTCAAGACTGTGCTCAGTGCACCGGCTGCTGCCCAGAGCCAGACTTGTTGACTGCTGACGATGACCAGGCTGAAGAAAATCAGCACCCGCAGCCAGATGCCTGAATAGGCAGTATTGCGCACTAGATGGCGCAAGTAGAGGTAGGCGTAGCGGTTGCCCAGTCGGCCAGACAAGCTCTTGAGGACACCATCCAGATAAGCTCGCCGCTTAATGGGTGGAACCTGTTGGGGCACTTCTGCAAAGAGGGCCAACCAACGGTAGAGGCTGGCGCGACGGGCCTGCTCTTGGGCTACTAAGGCTTCAAACTCAATCCAATGTTG
>CBDFAX010000032.1:0-19193 GCA_965245735.1 uncultured Abiotrophia sp.
ATTCTTAAGAAGTATAACGAAATTAACGGCCACGTTGCCAAGAACAAGCAAACCTACATGATTTTGGAAAAATCAGCGGCTACCATTGAGAAGCTCTGCCAATCCATTAACGATGCCTATGTCCACTTCCACCAGGAAGATCTCAAGGCCATGGAAGATGAGCTCTATGTAGCTAATCGTACCCTCAAGAGCCAAGAAGCGCTCCAATCAGATGAAAGTGTTGAAGATATCATTAACCTTGGAAAGGATGAAGCCTAATGTCACAACGTCCCGATTTATTTGAAGAAATGCAAGCCCATACACCTAAAACCAGTACGGTAGAAGACTTGCTGGATAATCCCTTCGACCTAGAAGAGGCGCCTAGCCCTGCCTCCCCTCACAATGACCTAGTGGATGCCGAAATGATGGCTAAGCGGGCTGTTACCACTGAGAAGCTAATCGACCGCCTGCCAGAGCATCGCCAGCAACAGGCTTATGATTTGGCTAAGCAGATTGACGAGCAGAATATGAGTGCTGTCATCGCCTACGGCTCCAATGCCCAGAAGAAACTGAGTGAGTTCTCCCATGGCATGCTCAACAAGGTCCAACTCAAGGATACAGGTGAAATTGCCGACGTCCTAACCGACCTCATGCACCAACTGGAATCTTCTAACCCGCGTGACTTAACGGCCTCTCCTAATATCTTCCAAAAATTCTTTGGTAAGATTAAGGCTTCTATCGCTGAAACGCAAGCCCGCTACCAGAAGATTGGCACTGCCATTGACCGCGTAGCTATCCGCTTAGAACGCGAGAAGAATGAGCTGCTCAACGACAACCTCATGTTGGAACAGCTCTATCAGAAGAACAAGGACTACTTCGAAGCCCTCAACATCTACATCGCAGCCGGCGAACTTAAGATGCAGGAATTGCAAGAAGAGATTATCCCCGCGGCTATCGAAAAGGCCAAGGCTTCCGGTGACCAAATGGACGTCCAAACCGTCAACGACCTCAACCAATTCCTAGACCGCCTGGACAAACGGACCCACGACCTGCGCCTAACCCGCCAAATGACGGTCCAACAAGCGCCACAAATCCGTATGATCCAAAATACCAACCAGGCCCTAGCTGAGAAGATTCAAGTCTCCGTCCACACGGCCATTCCGCTCTGGGAGAACCAGGTCATGATTGCCTTGACCCTACTTCGTCAGCAAAATGCCGCGGTTAGCCAACGCCAAGTCTCCCAAACCACTAACGACTTGCTCAAACGTAATGCCGACATGCTCAAACAATCGGCTATTGATACAGCCCGCGAATCCGAACGAGGTGTGATTGATATTGAGACCTTACAACATACTCAAAATAGTTTGATTGAAACCATCGAACAAACCCTGGAAATCCAACGCGAAGGACGTCGACAACGTCAAATCGCCGAACAGGAACTCCAGCTCATGGAAGGTCAGTTGCGTGATAAGCTCATGGCAATCTCCAACGAACAACAAGCCTACCTAGAAGAATAATTTAGATTCCCCCCGGACAGGAAGTCAGCTTCCTGTCCTTTTTCTATTCCTTGCCCTCTTGTAAGAAAATGAAAAGGGGCATATAATAGAAGTAGAGAGAGAGGAAAGGACTCGCTATATGTTTAATGAATTATTTAATGACAAGCAACAAGCCCTCTATTTATTCGACGCCCAGCGTCAGGCCTTTGCCTTAATTCCAGAGCAAAAGCGCCCCATCTACCTAGCCTGCCATCATCGCAACTTCTTGATTCTGGTTGTCTTCGCCATGATTTCGCTTGCGCCTGATAGCTCCATCTGGCTCAATTTAGCCATTTGCGCCGGTCTCTATGGCCTCATGACCTGGTACTACCTGACCAAGTTGACGCCAAGAGCTGACTGGCAAAGTCTGACTGCTGACCTTCCGGTCTATCCGACCTTCTACAAGCGTTTTGACTTATCCAAGATCAAGCTCAACATCAGTCTCTTTGTCTTGGTCTTATTGGCCGTTCTGATTGGTATCAGCCAACGGGTGAGCCAATCCCTGGTCCTGGAAATTCTGCTAGCTCTGGCCATCGCCTATGAAGCCCTACGTCAGATTCTGATCTTCCTGGCCTTACGCCAGAATCCCCTGCCCCCAATTTCAAGCAAGCAAGTCAGTCCAAGACTCAAAAGCCAAGTTCTCAAGAAAAAGAAAAAGTAGGTGATTCTCATGTCTGCCCTATTCAGCCTTATTCCTATCTGTCTGCTGATTTTTGCCGGCTATCTCTACTGGTTCCGCGACCACATTGTCACACTCTTAGAATTAAGTTCCCATCGGGAAATCGTCATTCTCAGCGTGGCCTATGCCTGTCTGGCTCTCTTGGGGATTGTCTTAGTAGTGCTCAAGCAATTTGAATGGTTGTTGGGCCTCCTCATCCTAGTCTCCATCCTCAGTGCCGTCTTAAGCTTGGTTCTGACTCGCTTTATGAAATAATTTGGCTAGATAGCCCACCTAAGTGCTTGACTTGAGGTGGGCTATTTTTATGACCATTTGCCTTATAGGACATGATTTGAAGCCCTTTTCAAAGAGTGGTATAATAGTTGCATAGTTAAGTGTCATTTTCAGAATGATTTGCACTTGCTAGAGAAAGGAAGATGATTATGAGTCATACATGGCTCCGGAAACTTCTGCTATCCGGACTTAGTCTCTGCCTCCTAACAGCTGGTCTCCCAGGGACAGCTCATGCCCAAGAGAGCAATTCACCCCCACCAACTGCCGAAGACAAAAACATTTTCGGTGAAAAAACGGCGGTTTATGGCAATGAAGATGCCGGCTATCTGCAAATTCCTCTACGCTTTGTACCAGTCGAAGGCCAAAGCAAGGACGAACAGGCCTACCGCTTCCGCGATGAAGCCAGTGGCCAAGAAATCGTCTGGGGTATTCGCGATGTTAAGGCTCCTACTGACGACAAAATTCCTCAAGACTTCAAAGACCTGTCACCCGTCTATTGGATTGGCTTCCTCAATTTGCGCGAGCGGATTGGTGAAGGTGGTAGCAACAATATGGGAGAATTTGCGACCGTCAATAATTTGACCTTCTACCATGTCGCGACTACCCTACCTGACCGGTCCGAATCTACTTTCTACTATCTCCGCCTTAACAATAAGGAAGATGTCATTCTACTCACCATCACCGGACCTGACCGGGCTGCCATAGATAAACTAGCCCCTATTATGTTTACCTGGTCTCCAACCAAGTATGAATAGAAAGGAGCCTGACCATGAAACTTAGAAAAAAATTCTGGCGTGGCCTCCTGATTAGCTTGACCTTGGTATTAATAGGGCTGGCTGGCCTGACGCCAAGCAGTGTGAAGGCCCAAGATAATAAAGTGCCTGCGGCTCCAACCCTCAATATGGACCAAACCCAACGCGTGGGGACGGACACCATGGGCTATGTCACCATTCCGGCTGACTTTAGCCAGACCAAGGACGAAGAAAAATACAAGGAATGGGCCAATGCCGACGGTAGCATTACGGTCATCTTGCGTTCCCTGGATCCTCATCAGCCAGTAGCAGATGCCCCTGACAACTCGGACGTCTACCTCTATACCATGGGCTATCTGGGTGAGGAAATGGGCAAGCGCAATGCCGGCTATGTAGCTGTCGACCGAATCAAGGCCGATGATCCTAAGGCAGGTATGACGCTCACGGCGACCATCCTACTTGAAATAGATGGCAAAAAAGTCCCTACCCTGATGAATTACAATGTAACCCCTGCTAGCACAGGCGCAAAATTGCTTTTGATTCGCGTCTACAACTTTGATAAGGACAGCATCGACAAATTACTACCTACCCTTACCAAAACTTGGTCTGATACCAAGTAAGTCAACGAAAGGAGTTTCCAATGAAACGATCTATCCCTCTATTAGCTTTGGCTAGCTTAGCCTTGGCCGGTCATTTAGCCTTAACTACAGTGGCTCAAGCTACTGAATCAAGTACTGCAAGTAGCACCAGCCAAGAATCTGCCAAGGAGTCAAGCAAAAACTCATTTTTCAAAAAATCTAACGAATCCCAAGCTAAATCAGTCCAAGTAGGGCTTCCTAATGCCGGCTACTTCAACCTTCCTGGTAATTTCCAAGAGCAAAAAGCTGATACCACGGACAAAACGATTCACTATATTGACAAAGAAAACAAAGAAGAACTCTACATCGATATCCAAGACGTCAAAGAAGGCGACCTGCCTGAAAAATTCAAGAAACTCAAGCCGCTAGACTATATGGCCCACAATGACATGTCCGTCTACGCCTTCAAAGCCCATGGCAAAAAGGTAACAACTGTCCCTGTTAACCTAGGCAAACCTTTTGGTTATGTTTATCAAATTGATGTGACCAAATCAGATGATAGCCGGTCCGTCATCATTGACTTCGCCCATCCTGATGATGCCAACCGTATCGTGCGCTTGACCTTCTTCAGCTCTAATGAAGAATCCCTTAAAAACTTAGTTAAGCACTTAGAAAAATGGCAAGCTAAGCCAGCCAACTAGTAGAAAGGATGAATCACATGACTAAAAAATTATTGAAAAGCGTCCTCTTAAGTTTGGCTTTGGCTACTAGCTTAGCGCCAACTGCTATCTTAGCCGAAGAACAAAGTCAGCAGGACAACACTTCTTCCGTTGAGTCTATCTCTAAGCTACGCGAAGAAGCTAAGAAAGAAGTTTACAATGAAGGCAAATCCCAACGGGTTGGGAGCGATCTAACAGGTTGGGTCAATGTGCCAGAAGATTTTAAAGAGTTGACTAAATACAAGGAGGAATATGAAGGTAGACTGCTTCAATATGACCGCAATAACGAAGATGTCGTGGTCACCCTTGAGCAATTAGATCCTTATAACCGTGAAGACCTGATTTCATTCATGAAAAAATCCAGTGACGTGGAGCTACATGCTTTGGACAAGGTGTCCCATGTTAATTCCACTCTGACCCCATACTTTATCGAAATTACCAAGACTAAATTGCCTTTTGCTGATGAAGCCATCAGGATTCAGGCAAAATATGGGCCAAACGATAATCCCGACTTATCCAGCCAAATCGTCTACTATGTCTTCGCACCAAATGACCAAAAAGATCAATACTATGTGGTATCCGTCGTGTCTTATATCACAGATGATGCCTTCATCAAGAACCAAGCGGAGCCAGTCATCAAGACCTGGTCACCTACTAAATAAGTCAAAAGCGACCGGCATTGCCGGCCGCTTTTTTGTTGGGTGAAGTTTCTGGCTTTTCTCTAGTTTTCAGGCCTTTTTCCCGGCTTCTGACCCAGCTAGTGGTCCACTCTCCAAAGTGAACCACTGGCTCCTGACTTTCCCCCGGTTTTCGGGCCTTTTCACGGTTTCTGGCCGAGCTAGTGGTCCACTCTTCAAAGTGGACCACTGGCTCCTGACTTTCTCCCGGTTTTCGGCCCTTTTTCCCGGTTTCTGACCGAGCTAGTGGTCCACTCTTCAAAGTGGGCCACTGGCTCTTGACTTTCTCCCGGTTTCCGGCCTTTTTCCTAGTTTCCGGCCGAGCTAGTGGTCCACTATTTAAAGTGGACCACTAGCTCTTGGCTTCTCCCCAGTTTTCGGCCCTTTTGCCAGGTTTACGGCCTGACTCTTGCCTTTCCTCAGAAGCAAAACAAAAAAGAGACCAGATTCAAAGAATCTCAGCCTCTCTCTTATTTTTATGCCCAGTGGGCGATAATTTCCAAACCAAAGTGGTCACTGACAAGTGGCCCCCGTTGGCCGTCTAAGACAACTCGGTAGCTGTCGACCACAAAGTCTTGGCTTAAGAAGGCCAAGTCAATTCGCAGTTGGTCCACATTGCCTTCCCAGCCGTCAATGGCTTTCTCGACAGTGAACTCGCCTTCTTTTTCCTTAGCCACTAGGAAAGCATCCTGGAGCTTAAGGTCACTGGCAACAATCAAATCATAGCCTTCCTGGCGCTTGCCAGCCGGATTGTTGAAGTCACCCATCAAAATCAATGGCAACTCAGCATGTCCACGTAGGATGGTTTCCGTCTTCTTCCATTCATAGCCAAAGCTAATATCACTGTCAGGATCCCACCAGGAGAAATGGCCACTAGCCACTTGCAGGGATCGCTCCCCAATCTGGGTTTGCGCCCGTAAGAGGACTCGGGTGTGATAGTCCGTCCGATCTTGGATGGCAGAAACCCAATAAGCGTCTGGCTGCATTGGCTCTTTAGACAAGATGGCCACACCCTCATCATAGCGATCAAAGCCAATGTGGGCATCTGCCCAGGCCCAGTAGTAGGCCTTGCCAGCTTGGCGCAAGCCTTCTACTAAGAGACGGGCAAAGTTATCTTCCTTAATGGAACGTTGCTTAGCCACCGGACAGAAGTAAGCATCTGGCTCCCAGAGAGGCGCCGTCATGGTTTGATTGACTTCTTGAAGGGTAATCAGGTCATAATCGCCTGCCAGAATAAAGTCAATCAACTCCCCTAGCTTGCGCTCCTGCTCTACTTCAATCCAACTATGGGTATTGAGGTCCAATAATTTCATAATTTACCTCCTATGAAAAAAAGGTCAAAGAGTGGTGCGAGCCACTCTTTCAACCTTTTGAAATGATTAATGACTTAAAGCGTCTTGGATGTCTGATTTGAGGACATCGGCTTTTGGACCGTAGATAGCTTGTACCCCAGTGTCTTTGAGGACTAAGCCCATAGCACCAGCTTTCTTCCAAGCTTCTTCAGAACCAACCTTGCTTTGATCCTTAACAGAGACACGTAGACGGGTCATGCAGGCGTCAACATCCACGATGTTTTCGCGACCACCTAAAAGTTCAATGATGGTGGTTACTTGTTCATCAGCTGGTTTTGCTTCACCAGAATCTTTGCTGTCAGTTGTACCGGAATCGTAGTTACCGTTACGGCCTGGAGTTGCAAAGTTAAACTTCTTAATCATGAAGTCAGCGATGAAGTACATAATCACAGCAAAGGCTACAGTCGTGATGACAAAGCGAACTAAGTCCATCGCCAAACCTGCTTGAATAGTCATTGGTGTACGAGTTAAGAGCTCGATAGAACCGAAGGAGTGAACACGTAATGGCCAGATATCTGCCATAGCGAAGGATGCCCCTTGAACCACTGAATATACCAAGTATAATGGCATAGCCGCGAACATGAAGAGGAACTCGATTGGCTCGGTTACCCCTGTTAAGAAGACAGCCAAGCAGATAGAGATAAACATGGTGCGGTATTCAGCCATTTTATCCTTGTCCACATTGCGGTACATAGCGTAAGCCAAGCCCATGAGGGTCCCCATAGAACCAATCATTTGACCTACTTTGAAACGAGCTGGAGTCCAGTTTTTCAAGATGTAGTCGACTTGAGACATGTCGCCAATGTTGCGGAAGTGAGCTAAGTCAGATGCCCATGCTAAC
Organism: uncultured Abiotrophia sp.; assembly: GCA_965245735.1. Lineage (GTDB taxonomy): Bacteria > Bacillota > Bacilli > Lactobacillales > Aerococcaceae > Abiotrophia. Next base: position 7,386 of record CBDFAX010000032.1, read on the forward strand.
CAGAGTGGGTCTTGACCGCGAACGATTTCACCAATCTTGTCACCAGACAGGATTTGGTAAACCCCACCTAAGTCGGTGTAGTTGATTGGGATTGTTAACATGTGGTGGAGACCGAATGGTAAGAGCAGACGCTCCAAGGTCCCGAAGACAAATGGTGAAACAATTGGTGCAGAGTCTTGCGAAGTTGCAATCCAGAGACCAAAGTTGTTAATCCCGATTTGGATAAATGGCCATACAACTGCCATTACTAAAGAAGTAATCACTGACCATAAGATAATAACAAACGGTACGAAACGTTTCCCGTTGAAGAAGGCCAAGGCATCAGGCAACTTACGGAAGTTGTAGTACTTGTTGTAGGCGTTAGCCCCTAAGAAACCTGAGATAATCCCAACGAATACCCCCATGTTAAGTGCAGGTGCACCCAACACGCTGGTGAAGAAACCTTTAACCATGATTGGGGTACCAAACAAGGTATGGGTGGTAGAAGCTTCATCTAAGAGCATCTTGTCGCTCACATTGAAGACTGCACCCGTAATACGGTTAATGAGGATGAAGGCCAAACCTGCTGCGAAGGCACCGCCCGCACGGTCCTTAGCCCAGTTCCCCCCGATCGCAAGCGCGAAGAGAATGTGCAAGTTAACAATGATTGCCCAACCGATGTTTTCTAAGACACCACCGGTAGTAACTAAAAATGGAATAGACCCAAAGCTAATCGCTAAGGTTTTCCCGATACTGATCATAAGACCAGCTGCTGGCATAACGGCAATAACGACCATGAGGGCTTTACCGAACTTTTGCCAGAACTCAAAACTCAAGAATTTTTTCATCTTGTGTCTCCTTTCTATAAGTGCTAATTGTCTCTCTACCCTTCGCACATGTTGTCGGAATCTCAAGTTGGCAAAGTGACAATCAATAATAATGACATGAAGATTCCAACACGTACTTACACTTATATATTAGCGTTTTCAAGTCTAAAAGTAAAGCTCATAAAGGGAAAGATTTACGATTGATATCGGTATCATAAAAACTGATAAATTGCCTGCTGATATGGTGTCAAAAAAGGACTGGGCAAGCTGTCCCAGTCCTTGTCATGCGCTTATTAAGCCTGTTTTAGGCGCTCAACTTCGCGAGCGATTTCCATTTCTTCGTTAGTTGGTACGTTAAGGACGGTAACCTTCGCACCTTCTGGTGAGATGATGGCTTCTTTACGCGTGTTGTTGCGTTCAGTATCAATGTCACAACCGAAAGTAGTGATGCCTTTGATGACTTCTTCACGGATTTGGATAGAGTTCTCCCCAATCCCAGCAGTGAAGACAATGGCATCTACTCCGTTCATGACCGCAATGTACTGACCAATGTATTTTTGGATACGGTTGACGAAGATATCATGAGCCAATTGGGCACGTTCGTTACCTTCACCAGCTGCTGATAAGATGTCACGCATATCGCTAGATACGCCAGAAATCCCTAAGAGACCTGACTTCTTGTTAAGGATGTTGACCATTTCAGCTACATCGCTAATGCCAAGTTTTTGCATAACGAAGGCTACTAAAGAAGCGTCGATATCCCCAGTACGAGTCCCCATGGTTAAGCCTGCTAATGGTGTGAAGCCCATAGAAGTATCAACAGAGATTCCGCCGTCTACAGCGGTGATAGAAGCCCCGTTCCCTAAGTGGCAGGTAATGATCTTGAGGTCTTTGATGTCTTTGCCCATCATTTCAGCTGCACGACGTGCTACGTAGTGGTGGCTAGTCCCATGCGCCCCGTATTTACGAGCCTTGAATTTTTCATAGTACTCGTATGGTAAGCTGTAGAGGTAGTTAACCGCTGGCATGGTTGTATGGAAGGAAGTATCGAAGACAGCTGCCATGGTGATTTCTGGTAAACGTTCCTTGAAGGCGCGCATTACCGCAGCTTCCGCTGGGTTGTGGAGCGGTGCAAATTCGCCTAAGTCGGCAACTTGTTGGATGACCTCATCATTGATTAAGGCAGATTCCTTGAAGAGTTCGCCCCCTGCTACGACACGGTGACCTGCTCCGGTGATTTCGTGGTAGTCTTTGACAATCCCTAATTCGGTTAAGTGTTCGAATAAGAGTTCAACTGCCCGGTCATGGGTCGCAATCTCTTCTACAAGTTCAAATTTTTGGTCGTCGCCGTATTCGATCGCAAAGATTGAGTTATCCAAACCAATCCGTTCTACCAAACCTTTTGCAACTACCGTTTCTTGTGGCATTTCAATTAATTGGAACTTCAAGCTTGAAGAACCAGCGTTAATCGCCATTGTTTTTGACATGGTCTTAATCGCTCCATTCTGAGTTTTAAATAATCGATACTCCTATTATAGCACCCTTGGCAAGCCTTTGCATAGAAAAGACATTAGAAAAACGCAAAAAAGTCAACTTTTTTCCCTTGAATCTATTTGCCTAGAAATTTATAATGGGAACATAAGGTAAATACGTTTTCAATTCGCATTAAGGAGGTAATAAGAATGCGACGATTTATTAAGCTTATTTTGGCCTTAGGTTTGGTGCTAGGACTGACCCTACCTCTCAGCCAAGCATCCGCCCAAGATGATTACATCTATGGAGTACCTGTAGAGAATCTTGGCAACCGTACCTATGGACGTCCAAATGTAGATTTAGGACAAAACCCTGATAACTTCCAACTCGATGCTGCAAACAGCACCTTGATTTCTAACTCTGCAAGATACTCCGTCAGTTTCGAACAAATTCCGACCCAAACCATTCAACTGCAATCGGCTTACCCTGAAGAAGGGATTCGGACCATCTATGTCAATACTCGGGTAACAGTTAATACTGACCCAAGCAATGGGCTAGCCATTCGTGGTCATCAATTCTACCTCTTCTATAACAAATTTGGGACCATTTCCCTGGCTTTCCCTAAATTAGCTTCCAATACCCTTCAAAAACCAGATCCAGCTACGCCTTATGTAGAGTATGTGGAGTCTGGCACCAAAAAACCTGACTACAATACTGTCCAAGCCGTACCAGCTGATCAAGCCCCTTATCGGGTGGACACCAAAAACTTAAGCCCATTAACCTATCACAAACAAGCTGTCAATGCGCCAAGTGATTACAGCCTTGAATTCACCAACTACACCATGTCCTTCAACTACCTCAACGATAGTAAGCAAAACACCTATCGTTTCCAAGTAGTCGACGGACCAACCAAAGAAATTCGGGTCTACTCGGCTGATGGTTCTGGTATCCGGACCGTTAAGGTCAACACCCGCCTCATTCCACAAGCCATTGTCAATGGCAATGAGCGTCAATTCGGTTATACCTACTACCTCTTCCACAACAAGAATGGCACCATCTCCTTAGTCACACCTAACTTCGCTGGCAACTACGGCCAAGGTGAAGAAGATGTTATGTTAGAATATGTTGTCAATCCATAAGATCTTTAGCAGACTGGGACTAGGTTCCAGTCTTTTTTTACACTTTCCTCAAGTCCGACAGTCTGTTATACTGTTAGCCATGAGGTGATGACATGGAATTTCTATTAGTCGGCGTCGGTGGTGCCTTGGGGGCTATTTTGCGCTATTTGCTAGGGCTATTGCCTTATCAAGGTAGCTTTCCACTTAAGACTTGGGCCATCAACTTAGTGGGGAGTTTCTTGATTGGCTGGTTGAGCGCGCGTTTAGGGCGTCAAGCCTGGTTCCCGGGCGATCAGCTGCTACTTATCACCGGTCTCTGTGGTGGCTTTACCACCTTCTCCACCTTCAGTTTGGAGAATCTCAAGCTCCTGCAGGCGGGCCACTATCCCCAAGCCCTGCTCTACATGGCTAGCAGCCTAGTTCTAGGCTTAGCCTGTGTCGCTCTGGGCTACTACTTAGGCAAGCTATAAAATACCAAAAGGCTGGAAGCTAATGAGCTTCCAGCCTTTTCTTTATATGAATTAGATAGCAACCACATTAATGGCCTGCAAACCGCGCGAAGTTTCTTGGACATCATAGGAGACCGCTTGGCCTTCATTCAAGGTCTTGAAACCTTCCGCTTGGATATTCGAGAAATGTACAAAAACATCGACCCCGTCTTGACCTGAGATGAAGCCAAAGCCCTTATCGACGTTAAAGAATTTCACTGTACCGTTTAACATGACTTTCCTCCTTATTTTTTTATGGATTACATCATTCAAATAATCAAGAAGAAAGCAAAGCATCTTAATCATTTTCTTAATTAATCTACCACTCTGATACTATAATGGAACAAGTTCCAAAAGTAAAGTCTTTTTGCCTATTTATTTTAGAATTTAGCTACTTTTTGGCAAATTTCTCCTGGTCCCCCTTGAGACTTGGCGCTTATGGCGTCCTATGCTACACTATAATAGAAGCAAAGGAGGGCTCCCATGTATAAGATTCTACTGGTCGAAGACGACCCTATTATCGCCCAATCCATCCAAAATATCCTGGCCACCTGGCACTATGAGGTCATCCTCGTCCAGGAATTTGATAAGGTCTTAGACCTCTATCTGCAGACCTCACCCCAGTTGGTCATTCTGGACATCACCCTGCCGCTCTTTAACGGCTACTACTGGTGCCAGGAAATCCGCAAAGTCTCCAATGTCCCTATTCTCTTCCTGTCCTCTCATGACCAAGCTACCGAAATCGTTATGTCCATCAATATGGGGGCAGACGATTATATTACCAAACCCTTTGACAGCATGGTCCTAGTGGCCAAAATCCAAGGCCTCATGCGTCGGGCCTATGAGCTGACCGCCGAGACAGAGTTTTCCGAGTATCACGGGGCCATGCTCAATCTCAAGACCACCCAACTCCACTACCAGGGCAACTTGGTCGATTTAACTAAGAACGAATTCCAGATTCTGCGGGTCCTCTTCGCCTCAGCTGGCCACTATGTCAGCCGCGACCAACTCATGCAGGAACTCTGGTCCAGTGAAGTCTTCATCGACGACAACACCCTCAGCGTTAACATGGCCCGTCTCCGTAAGAAATTAGAAGGCGTAGGCCTGGAGGACTTTATCCACACCAAGAAAGGAATTGGCTACGGCCTGGTGACTGCTCATGAAGCCTAACTTTTTCTTATCCTGGCTAGGCAACCGCCGCTGGCTACTAGTCAGCAGCCTCTTGCAAGACGGTCTACTGCTGATTTCGGCCCTGGCCTTTCCGCTATACCAGGACCTTGCCCTCTATATCTTGACCCTAAGCCTGGTCTTACAAGTGACCCTGGCAGGCCTAGATGCCTGGAAGGAATGGCGCCACACTCAAAGGGTTGAACTACAGCTGACCAATCACCAGCACCATCTTAAGGACTCCAATTCTACTTTGGCTGAGCAGACTATCTGGCAGGGCCTGCAAGAAGCTCACCACCAACTGCTCCAAGCCCAGCAGGCCTATCAAGCCAACTACCATGAACAGTTAGATTACTACACCCTCTGGGCCCACCAGGTCAAAACACCCCTGTCGGCTGCCCAACTCCTGGTCGAGCAACTGGATCCAACGGGTCCCCTACGGCCCCTTCTGCAACAGGAACTCTTCAAGATTAGCCAATATGTCGACCTGGTCTTACACTATCTGCGTATGGATACCTTCCACCAAGATTTGCAGATAGAATCGGTCAAGATTCAGGACCTGGTTAATCAAGTGGTCAAAAAATACGCGAGTTTCTTTATCCATAAGCCCTTGACCCTGGAATTGCAAGGTCTAGACTATGTCTATGTGACCGACCGCAAGTGGCTGGAGCTCATTCTGGAGCAACTCCTGTCTAATGCGATCAAATACACCCCGCAAGGGACCATTAAGATTAGTATCCAAGAGGGTATCTTGACCATTGCCGACACCGGCATTGGTATCCAAGCCCAGGACATTCCTCGGGTCTTTGAGCGTGGTTTTACGGGCTTTAACGGCCGTGTTTCTCAGCAATCCTCTGGCTTGGGCCTCTACCTCTGCAAGGCCATCGCCGCCAACCTGGGGATTGGCCTGACCCTCAAGTCCCAAGTGGGCCAAGGCACTCAAGTTCATTTGGACTTGAATCAAGCCAAATTAGCCCAAGATTAAGTCAGTCACTGCCAAAGTGACAATAATGTAAGATTAAACCGGAAATTGCAAGCCAAAGCTAAGGTAAGGCAATTTCCGGTTTTATATAATGAAACTATCAAATAACTCAAGAAGGAGTGACTGACATGACTTTACTAGATGTTCAACACGTACAAAAAACTTATCATACACGATTTGGCGGCCAAGCCGTTCAAGCCCTCAAGGATATTCACTTTTCAATCGAAGCAGGTGAATATGTAGCCATTATGGGGGAATCAGGTTCTGGTAAGACCACCCTGCTCAATATCTTGGCCCTCTTAGATCAACCAACCAAGGGCCTGGTCTATCTCAACGGCCAAGACACCACTACCATTAAGCAAGCCGATGTGGCGGCCTTCCGCCGTAATGAGCTGGGCTTCGTCTTCCAAGACTTCAACCTCTTAGACACCCTATCCGTTAAGGACAACATGATCCTGCCCTTGGTCCTCTCCAACCAACCTGCCAAGCAAATGGATAGCCGGGTTAAGCCGGTCGCTAACCTGCTAGGCATTGGCGACCTCTTAGACAAGTTTCCCTATGAATTATCAGGCGGACAGCAACAACGGGTAGCCATTGGCCGGGCCATTATTACCCAACCTTCCCTCTTATTAGCCGACGAACCAACAGGGGCCTTAGACTCCAAGTCCTCGGCCATGATTCTGGACCAGTTCGAAGCCATTAACCGCCAGGGGCAAACCATCCTCATGGTCACCCACTCGACAACTGCTGCCAGCAAGGCTAAGCGGGTCCTCTTCATTCGCGACGGCATTCTCTATCACCAACTCTTCCGCGGGGACAAGACCGACACCGCCTTCTTCCAACAAATTAGTGACACCCTGACCGCTATGGCAAGTCGAGGTGAGTAAGATGAGCAAAGTACTCTTTCCCTTAGCGCTGGCCAACCTGCGCAAGAATTACCGTCTCTATGGGCCCTTCGCCCTAGCCTTCGTGACCTCGGTGGCCCTCCTCTATAACTTCATCACCCTGGCCTTTAATCCTAGCCTGTCTAGCTTGCGGGGAGGTCCTTCCATCGTGACCGTTCTGGCTCTGGGCATGATTATCCTAGCCATTACCGGGGCCGCCATTATCTGGTATGCTAACGGCTTCGTCTTCAAGCAAAGAACCAAGGAATACGGGCTCTACGGCATCCTAGGCCTTGAGCGTCGGCACCTGCTCTCCCTCATGTGGATTGAAATCACCGTCTTCAGTGGCCTGTCGGCGCTAGTTGGGATTGCCAGTGGTGCCCTGGTCAACCGCCTGATTCTGGCCCTCTATCAACGGATTATGGATTTGAGCCTGGAATTGGATACCAAGTTCCAGCCCCAATACTTGTGGACCTGCCTGACTTTAATCCTCCTACTCTACTTAAGCCTAATTATCATTAATAGCTGGCGGATTTTCCGTCTCAAGCCCCTGCAGTTAGTCCGCGAAAGTCGACGCGGGGAGAAGAAGGGCCGCTTTACCTGGCTCAGCGCCTTAATTGGCTTAGGCCTCATGGGCTACGGCTACTACTTGGCCTTAAGCATTGAAAATGCCCTAGCTGCCATCATGGTCTTCTTCCTGGCGGTCCTCTTAGTAACAGCCGGGACCTACTTGCTCTTCCAGGCAGGCTCCATTACCCTGCTCAAGTTCCTCAAAGGCCGCAAGTCCTACTACTATAAGCCTGAGAACTTTATTTCCACCTCTAACCTGATCTTCCGTATGCGTAAAAATGGGGTCGGACTGGCAACCATCTGCCTACTCTCCACCATGGCGCTGGTGACCTTATCAGCGGGGATTTCCCTCTTCCTAGGGACTGAATCAGCCATTAACCGTTTCTACCCTACTGACTATAGTCTCAGCCTCAACTACTCCTATCAACTGCCTAGTGTGGATGCTAGCAAGACGCTAGAAGAGCAATTAAGTCAATTTGGTCAGAAATATCAACTAGACCTAGTAGATATGGATCATACCCACTACATCCAGGTCATGGGTAAATTCCATGGCCATGATTTTACCGGCCAAGAAGTCCATGTCGATAGCGAGACTGGCATGGTCAAACATGATAATCCGGACAAGGAAAGTGCCACCCTCAATATTATCAGCCTAGCAGACTATAATCACTTAAGCGGTCAGAACTATCAATTAGCAGGCAACCAAGTGCTCTGGTTCGACAATCAAGCCAGCGCGGCCGATCGCAAGAATCAAGAGATCCAAGTGTCTGGCCAAAGCTTCCAGATTCAAGAACACCTGACCTCTAACCTCTTGGAGACTAAGGCACCAGACTTCACTATGAACTTTGTGGATCACCGGACCCTCTTAGTCGTCTCCGACTTGTCCGCCATCCAAGATAAGCTAGCCGGCACCAACTTCATTAGTCGTTACACGGTCTATGCCAATAGCCAGGCCAGTCACGACCAGCAACTAGCTCCTGCCGAGCATCTTGAAGAAGTGCTCAAGACCGTCCATGTTGATGAAGGCGTTCCCGTTAATGCTTCCTTCCTAGTTAAGGCGGAAATCCGCGACTCCTACATGCAGATGATTGGTTCTATATTCTTCATCGGCATCTTCCTAGCAGCTATCTTCCTACTGGGCCTAGCCTTGACCATCTACTACAAGCAAATTTCTGAAGGCCTGGAAGACGCGGATCGCTTCGAAATTCTTCAGAAGGTCGGCCTAACCAAGCAAGCCATCCACAAGACCATTCGCAAGCAAATCACGGTGGTCTTCTTCGCCCCAATTATCTTGGCCCTCTTCCACCTGGCGGGCGCCTATCACATGATGAGCCTGATCCTGCGCTTGATTTCCGCTATGCGCCTAGAAGATATCTTGATTCCAACTATTGGCACAGCCCTGGCCATCACCCTCTTCTACTTCCTGGTCTTCTTGATTACCTCACGCAGCTACGAGAAGATTGTCTCCAGCAAAAGTTAGGAGGTCCTAACCATGAGCCGCTTACTCCAAATTCCGCGCGCTATCAAGCTACTCGCCCTCTGCCTCCTCTCACTATCCTTGGGATTGCTAGTCTTTGTCAAGCTCAGCCTCCACATCTGGCTGGCCCATTTAGGAGGCAAATTGGCCCTGATGACAGCTGGACTTCTAGCCCTAGGCCTAGCCCATCTCCTCTTGACTTAATCGCACCACAGCAAAAGAGACAGACCCCTTAGCAGGTCTGTCTCTTTTAGCTTATAATTTGAGTTCTGGATGAGCTTGCAGGTAGTCAGCAATGGCTGCCACGTCCTTGTCCCCACGACCGGAGACATTGACGATAATGATTTGGTCGGGTGACATTTGAGGGGCCCGCTTAATGACCTCTGCTAGGGCGTGAGAGCTCTCAATGGCTGGAATAATGCCTTCCAGACGGGTTAAGAGCAAGAGGGCCTGAACAGCCTCGGCATCCGTTGCTGGCACATACTGAGCCCGGCCCGCATCCTTGAGATAGGCATGCTCTGGCCCTACCCCAGGATAGTCCAGCCCTGGTGAGATGGAATAGACTGGCATAACTGAGCCATCTTGATTGAAGAGCGCGTAGGTCTTCATGCCATCCACAACCCCGACAGTTCCCAGGGTTAAGGTTGCCGCATGACGGTCGGTCTGGAGACCATGACCAGCTGCTTCAACCCCCACTAGGGCTACCTGGCTATCAGGTAAGAACTCCGCAAAGGCCCCGATGGCATTGGAGCCGCCCCCCACACAGGCAATGACCATGTCAGGCAGGCGCCCTTCTTTTTCCAGAATCTGACGTCGTGCTTCTTGGCTAATGACCTTCTGGAAGTCCTTAACCATGGAAGGATAAGGATGAGGGCCCACAGCCGAACCTAGGACGTAGAAGGTGTCCTCAATGCCTTGAATCCATGCGCCAAAGGCAGCATCCACGGCTTCTTTGAGGGTGCGCTCCCCTTCTTGCACGGCATGGACGGTGGCCCCCAGCATTTCCATGCGGAAGACATTGAGGCGTTGGCGCTCCACGTCCAAGGCGCCCATGTAGACATCGCATTCCATACCAAACTTGGCAGCCGCTGCCGCAGTCGCCACCCCATGTTGGCCAGCGCCGGTCTCAGCTATGACCTTCTTCTTACCCATGCGCTTGGCCAACAGGATTTGCCCGATGACGTTGTTGAGTTTGTGGGCTCCCAAGTGGTTGAGGTCTTCACGCTTGAGGTAAATCTTAGCCCCGCCCAAATGCTGAGTCAAACTTTCCGCATAGTAGAGTGGAGTCTCACGACCTGAGTAGTCCTTGAGATAGTGATGGTATTCAGCCAGAAATTCTGGGTCATCCTTGTAGCGGTCATAGGCCGCCTCTAATTGGTCCAGGGCCTCTTGTACAACTGGTGGCACATAAGATCCGCCAAATTCTCCGAAAAATCCTGTTTGTGTTTGTGTCAATTCTTGTGTCATAAGGGGTTCCTCCTCTAATTTTGTTTATCTATCTGATCAAAAGTCAAAGCTAGCTAAGATACAAAAAGAGCCACATAGTAGCGACTATGCGGCTCTTAATCTCCTGATCGGGAACAAATTCGCCAACATAGATGCATCTTAGACCACGCTAAAAGTTGCATCTATGTTCCAGAACATACACACAACTTATCTATGCCAGCTTTGCCAACTTTGAGTTGTTGTAAATGTCATGGCGAATGCCCTCCTTCTCTCTCATTTGATTCTCATTATACACCTTTTCTCTCAGAATGCAAGCCTAAATTTCAAAATAAGAAGCCCCAGCTCTCAATTGAAAGCTGGGGCTTGTCTTATCTGACTAGGCTCTAGTCTTCATCTGTCGCTTGGCGCTTGCGCGTTGCTACTAGGCCGACACTTGCTAAGATAGTCAAGGCCACACCTGAGAAGAAGCTATAGTCTGGGGCTTCACCGGTTGCTGGTAAGAGCCCTTGTTGTTGTAGTTCTGGCTCACTTGGAGCGACTGGTAGTGGCACAACGGTTGGCACATATTGTGCCGTCACCTTGCGCCCGTTGCGGTCAACCCGAACCACGGTTACACCACTTGCTTGGCCTAAGAAGCCTGCTTCTGGCGTGAAGGTCACAGAACCATCTGGGTTAAGAACATAAGTCCCTTCTCCCGGTACGGTTAATTCAGTTTGACCATTTTCGAAGGTAGCTGGGATAGTCAGATCCACATCCCCTTCAAAGACTGGCGTCCCGGTTTGTTTTTCACCTGGGTAGCCGGTTGAAGTAGTATCTTGTGTCTTCACTTGTCCGTAAACCGTTGGGATGTACTGAATCTTCAGTTCTTTCCCGTTGACATCACGACGGATAACGGTAATTGGACTTGCTTGACCAATAAAGTCTGCTTCTGGCGTGAAGGTCACTTCCCCTGTTTCAGGGTTGACGGTGTAAGTCCCTTGACCTGGAACGGTCACGCTCGTTACCCCACCTTCAAGATAAGCTGGCACTTTGGTATCCACTTGGCCCTTGAAGTCTGGTAACTTGCTTTGGCTTTGACCCTTCATGCCCTCGCTAGTTACGCTAGCGTTGACCACTGGTGAATAAGTTGCCTCCGCAGTCGTCCCGTTGACGTCAGTAGCTTGAACACGAGCTGGAACTGGTTGGCCGACATAACCTGGATTTGGTGTGAAGGTCACAGTGCCGTCTTGGGCTAAGCTGTAGGTCCCGACTTGCTTGCCATCTTGGTCTAGGGCTGGAATAGTGGTGTCAGCCACAGCTTGGCCATTGACCACAAATTTGAGGCTGCCTGGGACTAAGTCCACGCTTTGTTCAGTGCCGTCAATATTGGCAGAACCTGGTACAAACTTAACTTGACC
>CBDFAX010000033.1:0-18329 GCA_965245735.1 uncultured Abiotrophia sp.
GTTCAGTCGGTTGCGTTGGCTGAGTTGGTTCAGTCGGTTGCGTTGGCTGAGTTGGTTCAGTCGGTTGCGTTGGCTGAGTTGGCTCAGTTGGTTGAGTCGGTTGTGTTGGTTGACTATCGTTTGAGTAGTCATTACCAGGCGTAAACTCAGTCGCACCATCTTTTGGTGCGAACATGGTATAGTACTGGGTACCAAACTTGCTACTGTCGTTCGCCCCCGCACGGTTGGTCGCAACCCCTAAGTAGACATCCTTGTTACCATATGGGTTTTCGAAGAGCAAGAAGTTTCTTGCATGTCCGAAGTTAGCATGGCTATCATCGAAAAGCATCCAAACAGTTTGGTAATGGAATTGTTGCTTAAGTGAATCCATGGTCGTCGTATTTGGACTAATGGTTGCTAAGTTTTCACCCCAACCATTGGCCACATTAGCCAAGGCACGTGTCGTTGCGTTGACATCATGGCTATTAGTCCAAGCATACCAGTTATCTTCTTGGTAAGCATTAGCAACCTTCTGTGCCGCGTTCAAAGAACCAGCGTTAACCTTAAAAGGTTGTTTGCCAAATTGTTGACGGATTGGGTTGATTAAGTTAGCAATGTAGAGAGATAACTCTTTACGTTGTTCTTCAGTCAAGTTGTTGACATCAACAATACGATTCTTGTCTGCTTCATTTGACTTATAGGTGTTAAGGGCGCGGCCAGGTTTAGCAATTGCGTCAATCTGACTAGCTGTATAAGCACCTTCCTTAAATAAATCTGGTGTAAAGCCAGGAGGCAAGACAAGCTTGTTATCAGAAGTATTGTTAGCATTAGCCAATGGTTTAACTTCTTCCGCCTCATTGGCACCATTAACGACCGCGGCTTGCTTAGCGACAGTTGATTCTGCTTCTGCCAAACTTGCTTTTTGGTCTGAACTTGACGCTTCTTCAGGACTTACTTTTGCATCAGAAACATCCTTAGCCAAAGCCTTAATTGTTGCCTCTTGAGTCGCTGAATCTTGTGATTCTGCATCCTCTGGCAAATCTAAATTAGCTAGTTCAGAGGCAATGGATTCTGCTTCTTCTACCGGAACGGGGGTGTTGATTTCAACGGGTTCGGTATTGGTTACAGGCGATTTGTCTGCTTCCAGTGCCTTGGTGTCCACTTCTAAGTCAGAGTTAGGGAGCTCTTGACTCGGAAGCTTCTCTTCTATTTGCTCAATTTCTGATGAACCTGCATTGGCAACGAAAGCTGATTCTTGGTTCAAATCTGCTGCGTTAACTAGGTTATTCCCAGAACCCAGGAACATCAAGGCCGCTACTGCGATTGAAGCAGTGCCGACTTTGAGCTTACGGATCGCATAGCGATAAACCGTATTGGTGTGCTTCATTATAAAACCTCCAATGTTTTTTTAAGTTATGCTTCTATTATATCCAGAAATTTATAGCCTCACAATGCCATCAGGGCTTTCTTCACTAGACTGAAACATACTTAACACCTGTAAAAAAACCTTACTTTACGCTATATATCAAGCTTTGTAAGACCTAGGATTAGTATTAGAGAGAAATAAGCTGTAACTTAACCCCCTCTTACTTGCTGTAAATTTTATACTATGATTTGTGAGATGTATTCTCATTAATAGACTAGATTTACTCCTATATATCTAAAGCCATAAAGTATCTCTTTAAAAAAGACGAACATTACACATATCCGTATCCCCTTACAACTAGCGTTTCTGCAGGCTAGTAGCCAGTTAGCTGTTCTAAATCAGATTAAATATAGTGATACACAATTGCAGATAGGACGACTAAAGGATAACAAAGTTATGAAGAAGCAAACCTGCCTATATTACAAGGAGGTGTCAAAACAGTAAAAAACGCCTGCCACTAGGCAGACGTTGTCATACATTAAAAGAGACTGAGTTGATCTGAGTCAGGCAAGCCATTAAGGACGCCTTGTTCACTTAAGTAATCAAGAATGGTCTTAGAGACCTTGCCACGTTTTTGCAAGTCCTCTTTAGACAGGAATGGGGCTTCCTGGCGAGCCTTAATAATCTGTTGGGCAACGTTTGCTCCCAAACCAGGTACAGCCCGGAAAGGTGGAATCAGGCTATTGCCCTCAATGATAAAGCGGTCGGCATCAGACTTCTCTAGACTAATCATCTGGAAGCTAAGGCCACGCTCCAACATCTCATTGGCCAATTCTAAAACCGTTAAGAGGTTCTTGTCCTTAACTGAAGCATCAAAGCCCTTATCATTGATTTCCCTGATACGGCGCTTAACCATTTCCTTCCCTTGGTGCATGGCCACAATGTCAAAGTCATCTGCCCGCACTGAGAAGTAAGCGGCATAGTACATAATAGGCATGTGAACCTTGAAGTAAGCAACCCGCAAGGCCATGAGGACATAGGCAGCTGCATGGGCTTTAGGGAACATATACTTAATCTTCAAACAGGAATCAATATACCATTCAGGCACCTTCTTGGCCCGCATTTCTGCCTGCCAATCCTCTGGAATCCCCTTCCCTTTACGGACGGACTCCATAATCTTGAAGGCCAAGCCGTCCTCTAAACCATAGTAAATCAGGGTGACCATAATATCGTCACGACAGCCGATTACCTTAGCAAGAGGCGCGATCTTGTTCTTAATTAACTCTTGGGCATTGCCCAACCAAACGTCGGTCCCGTGGGAGAGACCAGAAATTTGCAGTAGCTCGGCAAAGGTCGCTGGTTTGGATTCTTCCAACATACCTCGTACGAAGCCTGTCCCGAATTCTGGAATCCCTAGTGTCCCAGTTTTAGAGAAAATTTGCTCTGGTGTTACCCCTAAAACTTCGGGACTGGAGAAGATCTTCATGACATCTGGGTCGGTTGGTGGAATAGTCTTAGGATCTATTCCCGATAAGTCTTGCAACATGCGAATAACGGTTGGATCATCGTGCCCCAGAATATCTAACTTGAGAACATTATCATGAATGGAATGGAAGTCGAAGTGGGTAGTCCGCCATTCGGCTGTCACTTCATCGGCAGGATATTGAATTGGCGTAAAGTCATAGACATCCATATAGTCAGGAATAACAATAATCCCACCCGGGTGCTGACCGGTCGTGCGTTTGACCCCTTCAATCCCCTTAGCTAGACGTTCCTTCTCAGCTTGTGGAAGGAATTGTTGGGCTACTTCTAGATAGCCTTTGACATAACCAAAGGCCGTTCGTTCCGCAACCGTTGAAATGGTTCCTGCCCGATAGACATAGTCCTCCCCAAAGAGTTCCTTGGTGTAGGCGTGGGCGCGCGGTTGATAGGCACCAGAGAAGTTCAAATCGATATCGGGTACCTTGTCGCCATAGAAACCAAGGAAGGTTTCAAATGGGATATCCTGTCCGTCTTTGTTGAGGGCGTGGCCACAGTGAGGACAGTCTTTGGCTGGCAGGTCATAACCCGAACCAACCGAACCGTCAGCAATAAACTCCGAATATTGGCAGTTTGGACAATAATAATGTGGAGCTAGAGGGTTGACCTCGGTAATACCCGTCAAGGTCGCCACTAAGGAAGAACCCACCGAACCCCGGGAACCCACTAGGTAACCGTCAGACACTGACTTGTGAACCAATTTCTGCGAAATTAGATAAATAACGGCAAACCCATTACCAATAATGGACTTGAGTTCCTTTTCAATCCGCTTCTCTACAATCTCAGGCAAAGGATCGCCGTAGAGCTCCCTAGCTTGTTTATAGGAAAGTTCAGTAATCTCTTCGTTAGCGCCAGGAATATTTGGCGTATAGAGTTTGTCCTTGATAACTTCAACCTCTTCAACCATGTCGGCAATCTTCTGAGGATTGGTGATGACAAGCTCATAGGCCTGGTCCCGCCCCATAAAGTCGAATTCTGCCATCATCTCATCTGTCGTGCGGAAATGAACAGGCGGTAGATGTAAGGTCCGATTGGCGTTGATCTTCATGGAACGCAAGAGAATTTCACGGTAAATAGCATCCTTAGGTTCCAAGTAGTGGACATCCCCTGTCGCCACTACTAGCTTGTTCTTGTCTTGACCCAGACGAACCATTTCTTTCATGATGGTTTCTAAGTCAGCTTCGCTACGAATTAATTCCGTCTCGATCAAGGGACCATAGACCGACTTAGGTTGGAGCTCAATGTAATCATAGAAATCAACCAGCTTCTCCGCTTCATCGTAGCCCTTTTGCATCATGGCAGTAAAGACTTCCCCATTGGAACAAGCTGTCCCAACTAAGAGATTGTCCCGATACCTGGTCAACAAGCTACGCGGAATACGGGGCTCACGGAAGAAGTATTGGACATTGGAGGCTGAAATTAACTTAAAGAGGTCTTTAAGCCCTTCTTGGTTTTTAGCAATCAAGGTGGCATGGAAAGGTCGAGCCTGCTTATAGCTGTCCCCTTTCCCTACTTGCTCGTTGAGCTGATCATGACGGACCATACCGTATTGTTCTTTGGCTTGATCCAATAGCTTGTAGCAGACATAACCGGTTGTTTCAGAGTCGTAAACGGCCCGGTGGTGTTGTTCTAAGGTCACGCCATAATGCTTAGCCAAGATATTCAAACGATGGGAACGCATGTCAGGGTTAACCAAACGTGACAGCTCCAACGTATCAATAACGGGTTGATCAGGCACTGGCATGCCCAGACGCGCATAGGTCTTATTGAGGAAGCCCATATCAAAGCTCGCATTGTGAGCCACGAGAATGGTATCTTTGGAAAATTTAGCGAAGCGCGCCATGACCTCTTCTTCTGGTGGCGCATCGGCTAACATAGCGTCCGT
Source organism: uncultured Abiotrophia sp. (assembly GCA_965245735.1). Lineage (GTDB taxonomy): Bacteria > Bacillota > Bacilli > Lactobacillales > Aerococcaceae > Abiotrophia. Next base: position 4,770 of record CBDFAX010000033.1, read on the forward strand.
AATCCCGGTCAATTCAGTAATCATGGCCGACAAATGATAACCAGGATTGATAAAGGCTTCGAAAGTATCGATGACCTCGCCATCCCGCATTTTAACCGCTGCTAACTCAATGATGCGGTCATAGACAGAAGACAGTCCCGTGGTCTCCACGTCGAAGACAACATAGGTCGCCTGATCTAAGTCAATGGCTTGCGGGTTATAGGCAATCGGTTCACCGTCATTGACCACATTAGCTTCAATCCCGTAGAGAACCTTAATGCCATGCTTCTTACCTGCTGCATTGGCATCAGGAAAGGCCTGAGCGCCCGCATGGTCAGTAATGGCAATAGCCGAATGGCCCCAGGCAGCCGCTTGAGCAATCAAATCCCCTACCTTATTGGTAGCGTCCATTTGACTCATATTAGAATGTAAATGCAACTCAATCCGCTTAGCGCCGTCCACTCCTTGGTCTTGGCGTGAGGCCTTGGAGATTTTGCGAATACTACGTGGCGAAAAGTCCATCTCGCCCGTAAAGTTATCTGCCTTAAGGCTACCTTCCAGACGGACCCAATCCCCCTTCTTGAAGAGGCCAAAGGATTCCTTCTTAATGTTACGCCCCGCCATTAGTTTGGCCGTAATAGAGGAAGTATAGTCGGTCACCTTCATAATCATGAGTTGGGAACCTGAGCGGAGCTCGCGGACTTCATAGTCAAAAATATAACCTTCAATAATCTGATTAAAAGGATTGTCGTAGACTTCCTGAATCGAAATGGCTGGCGTATCTGGGATATCCTTACCAATTTGAGGAATGTCGCTATTCTCTACGACCACCTTGCTTTGTTCTTGGCGTCGTTGTTCTAATTGAGCCAATTCCTGCCGCTCGCGCTCCACTTCAGAAGCCAAATGCTGCTGAGCTTGTAGCTTGGCTTGTTCACTTACCTGATCATCTACTAGGTAGACTAGTTGCCAGTCATTCAGTTGGTTTTGAGCTAGTTTGAGTTTGAAGGCTTGGTCATAGCGGGTTTTAACCACTTGGACCTGGTCTTCAGTGGCTAAACCTACTCGAATTTGGCCATCCTTGATCTGATAAGTAGCATTAGCTAATGCACGCTTTATAAAGCTCGATTCCTGGCCCATTACCCCTAGAATGGACTGCCAGTAGTCTAGCATTTGGCTATCATCTAAACTAGTCGGTGATTGATAATTCCACCAGACTTCTGTCTTGGCAATCCCCTCGAAGGCTAAACGCATATGGTGCATAAGGGCTTCATAGACGTGGGGATGGAGACGTTCTACCTGACTTAAGGTAAAATGCCATTCACCAGACTTAGCGTGAACCTTGACAGATTCTATCTGAGTCTGGGATAGTTCGGCCAGCATGTCTGCGTCCTGCAGCCCAATTTGGTCCAATAGATGTTCAAATAATTGGCGATTCTTGGCCATAAGTTCCCTCCGTCCACGGTGATTTGCATACCTTCTTATTATAGCATAAGCCCCCTCCAAAATCACCTGAGGGCCATGCTAAAAAAGAGACCTACCCTGGGTAGATCTCTTATTCATCACTATTGTTGGAAGAGTCGGCTGATATCATTCCAGGTGACAGCCAGCATAAAGGCCACTAAGATTAGGGCCCCAATGATGGTTAAAACCCCTTCTTTTTCTTGGGATAGGGGCTTGCCTCGCACACCCTCAATGGCATTAAGGACAATCTTACCCCCATCCAAGGCTGGAATTGGTAATAGGTTGAAGGCGCCAATATTAGCTGACAGCAAACCAGTTAGAACCAATACTGGCATGAAACCTTGAGAGGCTGCCTCAGAGGTAATCTTGGCAATTGCCACGGGCCCACCAAACTGATTGAGGTTGAGTCCACGAAGGAAGATACCCACAATAGCTGCTGCTACACCCGTTATTTGAGACCAAGTTGCGGTGAAGCCATAAGCTATTTTGGCCCAGAGATCTTGAGTTACTGGTTGCGCTACGCCAATTCGCCCAATCGTTGCTTGCTCCACTTGGTCAGCTCGAATAGCTACTGGTAAAGTCAAATCTTGGTCACCACGATGGACAGAGAAATCTACCGTTTGACCTGGCTTGGATTGAATGGCTTGCACCATTTGACGCCAGTTGGAAATCTTGGTTTGACCAATGGCATCAATCCGGTCGCCTGCTTGTAGACCCGCTTGAGCTGCAGGAGAATCTGGTTCAATGTAACCTAAGACATTGGCCTCAACCGGTACACCTCCCGGACGGACAAAGGCCACCACAACAAAAATCAAAATAGAAAGAATAAAGTTATTCATCGGACCCGCTACATTGGTCATGAACTTAGCCCATGGCTTAGCGGCTCCATAAGTGACTTGACGAGGTGCTACTTGGATACTAGACCCATCTGCTTCAATGATGCGGGCCTTGTGGTCAACTTGATAGGTAACCAGATCTTGACTGCCCAGCGGTAAGCCTGTAATAGTCATGGCATCCGTTAAATCCAACTGATCCACTTGAACTGGCACTTCGTCCTCAAGGGCTACTTTTGAGGTATTAATGCGGGTTACTAGCCCAGCTTCATTCAAGACAAGGCCTACCTGCATACCGGCTTGAACTGCATCCTGATCCTCACCTAGCCCGGCTAGACGAACATAGCCCCCTAAAGGGATCATGCGAATGGTATAGAGGACCCCGTCCTTTCCCTGATGGCTGAAGAGCTTAGGCCCCATCCCAATGGCAAACTCCCGCACCAAAATGCCTGCCTTACGGGCAAAGTAAAAATGGCCGAATTCGTGAATACTTACGATTACGGTAAAAACAAGTAAAAATACAATCAATGCTTGCATGGTCAACTTCCTTTATCTATTTCAATTCAAAAATTTGCTTAACTTAACCTCTTAAATATACCCTAATTAGGCCCATAATGCAAAAATAGTCAACCAGACTCCAAATCATAGAGTTTGGCTGACATGATTGCTATTTGAACCAGTTAAACCAGGTCATAAGTAAAAAGCTGGTAAAAAGGGTTGAGTCAAAACGGTCTAAGACCCCGCCATGGCCCGGCAAGAACTTACCGGAGTCCTTGACCCCAAAATGCCGCTTAAAGGCTGACTCTACCAAATCTCCTAGCTGACCTAAAACTGACAAGGCCATGGCTAGTAATATATAGTGTTCCGAACCACCCAAATGTGGATCAAAGAAGTAATTATAGAGCACTGCTATGACTACCGCACTGGCAATCCCCCCTAGCGAACCTTCGATGGTCTTATTAGGACTCAATTGAGGCGCCAGCTTATGCTTGCCCAAACGTCGACCAACGATATAAGCTCCGGAATCCGTTGCAAAAATAATAGCAAATTGGAAAATAACTAAGTCTAAACTAATTTGTCGTAACTCAATCAAGTAACGGAAACCATAGCCAATGTAGAGGGCACCAAAAATCAAAAGGGCTGCTTCTTCAATATTGAAGGTCTTGTACTCATAGACCGTCAGGACTAAAAGCAACATACAGCAAATATAGAAGAGATAAGTGAATTTCAGACCTGGAATCAAGGCAGATTGGTAGTTACTGGGCAGAATCATGAGGGCAACCGCAATGGTTGCAATGACCCCGACCAAGTTGAAGTATTCAATCTTCTTCATATTAGCTAATTCAAAGAGGGCCATAATCCCTAAAATTAAGAACATACCCGTAAAGACCTTGCCCCCAACCACCACAACCGGAATTAGGACGGCTAAGGCCGCTAGGGCGCTGATCACTCTTACTTTCATTCAGTATCCAACACCTTTCCAAATCGTCGTTGTCGGTTGGCATAGACCGCTAGGGCCTGGTCAAAATCGCCTTCATCAAAATCAGGCCATAATCGTTCAGTGAAATAGAACTCACTATAAGCCGCCTGCCAGAGCAGAAAGTTGCTGAGACGCTCTTCACCACTAGTCCGAATAATTAAGTCCGGGTTGGCTAATGAGCCAAACTTGGCAGTTTCTAGATTTTGTCCAATTAAGTCAGGGGTGATGTCTTCCGGCTTCAAAGTCCCAACAGCTACCTGACGGGCTAAAGCTTGAACCGCATGACTAATTTCGTCTTGAGAACCATAGTTGATGGCAAAGTTCAAAATCAGACCGGTACAATGAGCCGTATCGGCAATAGCTTGCTTGAGGACCTTGCGAGTGGCTTCTGGCAGGCCTTCTAAGTCACCAATGGTCTCTACCCGCACATTCTGTTCCAGTAATTCAGGCACAAACTTGGCAAAAAACTCCTTAGGCAACTTCATTAAGAAGCTGACTTCCTGTTCAGGTCGTTTCCAGTTCTCGGTTGAGAAGGCATAGACCGTCAGCATTTTTACGCCCAGTTGATTAGCACGTTTAGTGATTTTCTTGATGGTATCGACACCTTTTTTGTGTCCTGCCACCCGAGGTAGGAAACGTTTCTTAGCCCATCGGCCATTTCCATCCATAATGAGCGCAACGTGCGCAGGCACCTTACTTAAGTCAGCCATGCCAAGCCCTCCTGTCTTCAAATTCCACTATATTATAACAAACTCTGACTCTGATTGAAACGATTTAAACTAAAAATCCCCTCTGAAACTATCAGAAGGGATTTGATCATTAGATAATTGATTCTTTTCTCAAGTCGGCCTGTTGCTCTCGATTTAAGAAATTACCGGTCACCATGGTGGACTGGACTACATTAATGAAGGCCTGGGAATCAACCGAAAGCACTGCTTGCTGCAAATCATAGAGTTCATAACGGCTTAAGACCACCATTAGGACTTGCTTGGGCTCTTGCGTAAAGGCGCCCTGCCCTTCTAAGAGAGTGACACCACGGATGACCCGTTTCTGAATGGCCTTGACTACTTGACTAGGGTCTTGGCAAATCACAAAAGCAGTCAAACGTTGTTCACCTGTATGGATCGTATCAATGACCATGCCCGCAATAAAGATGGCAATACAACTATAGAGAGCATATTCCCAACTATTGAGGAAACCAGCTCCTACGATGACCAAACCATTGGTCAAAAAGGACATAAAGCCGACATTGCGACCTGTTTTCTTAGCAATCAAGAGGGCAATAATATCAAAGCCTCCACTGGACATACCAAACTTAATCAAGAGGCCGACCCCGATACCCGAAATCACCCCGCCAGCGATTGCAGCTAACAAGGTATTATCGGTCACTTGTTGAATCGGCACCCAGTTACTTACCAAGGTGGACAAGAAAATACTGGTCACGGTCAAGATAGAAAAGCGCCGTCCTAAATAAAGCCAACTCAAAATCATCAAGGGAATATTGAGAATGAAATAGAGATTACCGGCCGTTAAGAGATTTGCTAAGGGCGTATCCTTGAAAATGGCCAAGATAATTTGCGCCAAACCAGGCACACCATTAGAAAAAATCAGATTAGGAACATAGAATAAGTTGAGGGCAACGGCAAAACAAAGGGCTGAAAGCCATAATACGACGCCGGACATGATTTTTTGTCCTTGACTGGAACGAACAAAAGACGTCAGCATGAAGTTTTACACCTCAGCAGAAGGTCCTAAGCCAGCAGTTAAGGCTTCTACCATATCCTTAGCAATAGCTGAACCATAGACAATGGTTTCATAGAGCGGTTGTGGGTCCACGCTAGCGCGCATCAAGTTACGTTGGAAAATTTCCCCATCGCCCGCTAAATAAAGGGCAAAATAACCGGTACGAGTTTCATTTAATTCGTTAATCAATTCCAAGGCTTGCCCACGTTGCTTATAGTCTTTCAACATATGAACGTGGCGGTAGATGACTTGAGCATCACAGTAAGGTAAATCTGAATTTTGAACAATGACTTCCACAATCAAGTCACGCACTGGAGTTACACCAAAACGGAAACGATAGAGATGGTGACCTCCCTCAATCTCCAAGTATTCAGCTGGTAGTTCTTTCTCAGCAATGAGTTTGTCAAAGTTTTCCTTGATAATAGACATAGAGCTTCCTCCTCGATTTAACTTTCAATACTCTTATAGTGTACCACGTTTGCTAGGACTTTTCATCTGTAAGTAACACGCCTAGATAAAGAAAAAGTCCACCACTAGGCGGACTTAAATTCTCTTGATTATTGACGAACCTTCATTTGAGCCATGATTTGTTGAACCTTCTTCTTAGATGGTTTTTGACCCATTGAAGCCATCATTTGCGTAATCATGCGCTCATCAATTGGTGGGTTTTCCTTAAAGTATTTCATCATGTAACGGCGCGCCATAAAGAAGCCACCAACAAATCCGCCGATTAAGGCGACTACGACAATGATTAACCAAATCCATGTTTGCACTGCCTTCTCCTCACTTTCTTTTCATATTACTCTTCTATTTTACACAACTTTCCGTCAAAAGCCTAGTCTAATCTTCTAAATGACGGTTATGAATTTTCTTTTCTTTTTGAATTTGCTTGAGTTTGTCTGGGGTCACATCAGTTCCCTCTTGGTCGACAATCTTCATGCCTTCAATATGATTGCGCATGCCATGGCGCAAGCTAGCCAAGTATTCTTTGCGTAAAGCCGCTTGTTCTTGTGCTTCTTCAGGGTTTAAACCCTCACTTTTCTTCTTACGTGCTAAGACATTGATGCGCTCAATTTTTTCTGGTGATAACATTAGACACCTCCACGAACATTCGTTTGCATTTTGATTGATAAGTGTGCTATAATAGGCTTAAGATATAAGGAAGGTGAGGACATGACGACATTATCCACTAAACAATTAACCATACTCTCATGCATCCATGAGGCTATTGAAGCCAACGGCTATCCCCCTACTGTGCGGGAAATTGGTGCAGCAGTAGGGCTTGCTTCTACTTCAACCGTTCACGGCCATCTAGCACGTCTAGAACGGGCTGGTTACATTATTCGTGACGCCAGCAAGACACGGGCCATCGAACTTTCTCCCCTAGCACAGGAAGCCTTAGGTATTCAACCCCAACAAATTCCCTTGCTAGGTCAAGTTGCCGCTGGTGCACCTATTCTGGCCATCGAACATGCCACAGATTACTACCCTATTCCACCTGGCTTAGAGCGCTATGAACCTAGCGAACTCTTCATGCTAGAAATTAAGGGTGAGTCCATGGTTAATATTGGAATTCTAGATGGGGACTACATCACGGTCCGCCGTCAAGCAAGCGCCAATAATGGTGATGTCGTGGTTGCCATGACCGAGGATAATGAAGCAACCTGTAAGACCTTCTTCAAGAAGTCCGATCACGTCATCCTACGGCCAGAAAACGACCACATGGACGATATCATTTTGCCTCAGGTGACTATCCTAGGTAAGGTTGTCTCCCTCTACCGTTATTTCTAAGTCTCTTATAGCCATGCCCTCAGTCTATGACTGGGGGCATATTTTTCTTTTCTCTTAGTATTGCATTAAAGCCTTGTAGTCGTAGCCTGCTAATTTTTCTTTCCCGTTTAAGTCAACGAGTTCAATTAAGAAGGCACAGCCAACGACAACGCCGCCTAATTTTTCAACTAGGTCGATAGAGGCTTTAATGGTCCCACCTGTTGCCAAGAGGTCATCGGTAATGAGGACACGTTGGCCTGGTTTAATAGCATCTTCATGCATAGTTAAAGTCGCGGTACCATACTCCAATTCATAGTCCACATCGACCGTTGGGCGGGGTAATTTGCCTTTCTTACGAACTGGGGCAAAACCAATCTCTAATTCATAAGCAACTGGGCAGCCTACGATAAAGCCACGCGCTTCTGGCCCTACAATCACATCTACTTGTAATTCACGGGCGTAGTCCACTAATTGTTTAACTGATTCGTGGTAAGCTGGACCGTCTGCCATGAGGGGGGTAATATCACGGAAAACAATGCCTTCTTTTGGATAGTCCATGACTTTAGCAATATAATTCTTCAATTCCATTATGACTTAACTCCTAATTCTTTTAACATATTCTTTTATTTGGTCGAGGGTGGCAAAGACTAAGGCTTCTTCGCTGTCCATAGCGGCTTGATAAGCCCGGTAGGCAGCCGTTTCTTCCAGGTTAGTAGACTGATGGAGACTCGCATCTTGAACTGCCACTTGCCCCGCTTCAATTGATACAAAACCTGCTTCATAGAAGACATGAAACATTAATTTGAGTTGAACTGGATTAATGGCCAGTCCTTGGCTGATTTCAGCTAACCTAGCCCGCAAATTGAAGGGCTCCTGACTGACTAACCAGCGATAGAGTTTAGCAAAGTCAGCACGTTGCGGCAAACCTGCCAGATACTTAGATTCTTGAGCATAAAGCACCAAGTAGAAGGCCTGCCAGTCCTGAGCAAGTAGCAGTTGGTCCAAATCCGCCATTTGCTTGGGTGGCTCTAAGAGCACCAGGCCTTGATAATGGCTAAGATTGGCCTCTTGAGCTTCTTGATAGGTCATGATAACAGAACCGGGCTGAAGGCGAGAAGAAACTTGAGCCTTGACTGCTTGACGCTGACAAAGATAGACCACTTGATCCAGTTGCCAGAGGCGGCCTTGTTGACCACTTGCCCGCCAATCATACCAGGCAGCACCTGAGACCCCAATATCAGACAGGAGTAGCTGAGGGCTGATTCGATTTTGCCATTTGTTCAAATCCAAATGGCCTACGGCTTTCAGGCTATCTCCCACTTGTCGATCTCGCATGCGATCAGCAAAATCAAAACCGATAGCATTGAGCTCTTGCCCATCCTGGCCTAGGACTAGTTTAGCATGTTGGCCATTAGTCCCAATCAAACGCATTTGGTTAATCTTGGCCTCCTCAATGGCAAAGACTGGCTTATCATTATCCATGCCGAAAGGACCCAGTAACTGAACTTCTTGAATGAAGTCAGTCCCTACTTCCGACAGCTTTAAGGACAAATCAATGGTCAAGGGCGCTTTTCTAGGCTCACTTTCTGCCTGAGCTTGAGCCTTGGCCTGCAAGGCTGCCACAAAGTCTTGCCATTGAACTTGATTAACTGTCATACCTGCTGCTTGGGCATGACCACCAAATTGTGCCAGATGCTCCTTAATATCGGTCAACCAGTCAAAGAGATGGACAGCTTCTGTTGAACGCCCACTCCCCTTGTATTGACCTTTATCTGCCTGATACTGGAAGATGAGGGCTGGACGCTGGTAGTGTTCGCTCAAGCGCCCGGCCACAATCCCAACAACCCCAGCTGGCCAGCTAGGATCTGACTCAATAATAATATGAGGAATTGGTCCCTGACCCAGTCTTTGGCTAACCTGATCCATAATATTAGCCACCAGGTCCTTACGTTCCTGGTTTTTTTCATTGATTAGCGCTAGTAGCTCTTGGGCTTCTTCCTCATCCTGGGTTTTGAGCAGTTCCAAGGCTGGCGTTGGGTCGCCCAAACGGCCAATAGCATTGAGCCGAGGTCCGATGGTAAAACCAATCGTGTCAGCCGTCATGTTTTCCATATCGACTTGCTCTTCTTCAAGCAGTAAGCGCAAGCCAATGCGCATGGTATCACGCATGAGCTGGAGACCGCTCAGGACAATGGTCCGGTTCTCGTCACGAAGGGAGACCACGTCACTGACTGTCCCAATGGCAGCTAATTCCACTAATTCCGTTGGCACTTCGCCTAATAAGGCAGTTGCCAACTTCAGGGCCACCCCTGCTCCACTCAAATCTGGGAAGGGATAATGGCCTTGTGGATGTCTGGGATGAACCACAGCATAAGCAGAAGGCAAGGTGGCTTGGACCTCATGATGGTCCGTCACAATAACATCCACACCAGCCTGCATAGCCCATTCGATGGCTTCAAAACCTGCCACCCCATTATCACAAGTTAAAATCAACTGAACGCCTTGCGCCACAAAGTCCTGGTAGCGAGTCAAATTAGGCCCATAGCCATCAACCAAGCGATTGGGGACATAGTAAATGACCCGGGCACCTAACATCTCCAAGGTCTCATAGAGAATCAAGGTTGAGGTTATGCCGTCAGCATCATAGTCACCGTAAATTAAGATGACTTCTTGGTCCTCAATGGCTGCTTGGATTCTTTCCACAGCGCGATTCATGTCATGAAGGAGGAAGGCATCGTGGAAGGTTTGGGGCATCTGATTAGTCGCGTCCTTGATTTCTTCTAAAGTCTCAAGTCCACGCGCCAAACATAGCCGCAGAAAAGTGTCACTATAGCCTAAACCGGCTTGCCGCCATTCAGTCACCTTGTCTTGCCAATCGTCTGGCAAGCTTCGGTAGTGCCACTCATAGTGTGTCAAGTTCATGCTCTACCCCCTCGAAACCTGAGGGTCCTCATCATCTTGCAAACTCTCTTCAAATTCATCCACACTGTCTTCAAGTTCTTGGGCTGATTGGTCCAAATCAGTCTCTAAGTCACTGGTCTCTTCTTGCGATTGGCTTTGAGACTGAGCTTCAAGCTGTGTTTTCAAATCAGCTAAGGCTTCTTGAAGACTAGCAATTTCTTGATTCTTTTCTTCAAGATTGGCCTGATATTGGGCTTCTAATTCCGCCTTCGTCGTCTCAAAAGTAGACTGTTCTTTGCTGAGGGCTTCGCGTTCCTTATTTAGGTTCTTAATGGCTGTACGATTGGCCATGTGACTGGATAAAGAGGACAAGAAACCAATTAATAAACCGAACAAAATCGAAATCAATAAGACTAAGACCATCGGCATTTGAGTTTGGAAGAACAAGAAAGTGACCTGCACATTATTGACGTTTTGTAGAGCGAATACAACCACTAGAATAACGGCACAGACACCTAAGATTAATTTCCATTGTTGACGCATAGGCTATTCCTCCTTCAAATTAAACAAGCGGGCAGCTAAAAAATCACCGGCTTGTGGGCATAAGTGATAGAGTTTTGAGGCAAAGGCTAACTGCCAAGGCAGATTCAATTCTCGTTTGACTTGCTTGCGTTTCATATTGGCTACAATGCGACCAGCTAACTCATCTGCTTCAAGACTGAAGGCATCGACTACTTGGGCATAGGCTAGCATTTGCGGTGAGCGGTCGAAGAAGGCTGTCTTAACTGGGCCCGGGTTGATGGTGGAGACTTGAATTGGTGTCTCATAGAGTTCCAGTCTCAAGGCGTCAGCATAGGCAATTATAGCCGCCTTAGAAGCTGCATAAGCGCTAGTCATAGCGGTCGGGATTTTCCCGGCAATAGACCCTACTAAGTGAATTTGACCTGGCCCACCTTGGTTTAACTGCTGGATGGCCACCAACTGGCTCAAATACATCATGCCGAAGACATTGACTTGGAACATATCCACCACTTGCTGAGGTTGGTTTTCCGAGAAGGCTTGGAAGTCTCCATACCCCGCATTACTGAAGAGAATGTCAATACGACCAAAGGCTCCAAGTGTAGCCGCCACTAATGCCTCAATAGCTTGAGGCTGAGACATATCCGTTACTTGGACCAGGGCCTCAGTCCCCCACTGCTCTTCTAGTTCCTGAGCAAGGGCCTGCAAGCGGTCCTGACGTCTGGCAGCCAATACTAACTTACAGCCTTCTTGGGCCAATTGGCGGGCCACAGCTTGGCCAATACCACTAGTCGCACCAGTGATGATCACGACTTGTTTATCTAAGTTTCTTGACATGAGCTATCTCCTCCTATCACATCAAACTCATCAAAGTCATAAACCAGTCTCGCTCCTTCAAAAATACGGCGAGCTTGGTCTTCTAATTGCTTGGCGTCTCTTCCCATATAGCGGGCGCTAATGTGGGTTAGATAGAGGGCTTTGACATTACTTGCCTGGGCCACTTGTGCGGCCTGACGGCTGGTCGAATGGTGATAGGACGCAGCCATCCGGGCTTCACTTTCTTCAAAGGTACATTCGTGTACTAAAGCATCCGCATCTTGAGCCAGTTCTTGAATAGCATCACAGGTCTTGGTATCTCCCAAGATGGTGACTACTCTTCCCTCTCTGGCTGGAGCTAGAAAATCCTGCCCGTTAAGGACAGTGCCGTTAGCTAGGGTGACAGTCTCACCGCGTTTAAGCTGACCAAAAACCGGCCCGTTAGGAATCTGATACTGAGCCAAACGATCTACTAAGAGCTCGCCACTGGTTCTTGGCTCCATGATTCGGTAGCCAAAGCTTAGAATACCATGGTTGAGTGCCTGATAATCAACTAACCAGCCCTTACCTAAATCCAAACGCCCTCCTTTAGGTGACAGTTCGACGATTTCTAAAGGATATAAGAGGCGCGATTTAGACAAGCGTAAGGCTGATTCGACAAAGTCCTTAATACCCGGTGGCCCGTAAAGGGTCAAGGGCTGATCGCCCCCCTGGAAGGAACGCGAGCTAAGGAAACCAGGCAGACCAAAAATATGGTCGCCATGTAGGTGGGTAATAAAAATCTTGGTGATTTTGCGAGGTTTGAGGGAGGTTTCTAAAATTTGATGCTGGGTGGCTTCACCACAATCAAATAACCAAACCTCATTGAGTTCATCAAGGAGTTTGAGGGCTAGAGCACTCACATTACGATTGCGGCTTGGGACACCCGCCCCAGTACCTAAAAATAATAACTTCATGCTCATTTCCTTTCTGTTAGTCTTGCCAATCGATTAGCGATTTTGCGAAATTTGATTGGCAACGAATTTAGCAAATTCCAAGGCGCCGGTTGGGTTTGGATGGATTCCATCCTCATAGTACCAATTATCGTGGCCCTTAGCAAAGGTTCGCCAGTCAATCACTTTGACATTGGAGAAGCGATTAGCTGCAGCGAAGAGACGATTATTGGCATCTTCTACCCAGACCTTATCAACCGAGGAAGTTACAAAGTACTGCTCCCGGTCCGTCCCAATGGCATTAATATAGTCATTAAGCTGACCGTCGGTAAAGGTCCCATTAGAACCTAAGACCGTCACTACTGTTCCCTTGAGTTTACCAGATGCCTTGAGGCTATTGATCACTTCGTTACTTTGGTAAAGCTGACGACCTATCTGGCCATCAACGATTGCCTTAGGAAAGACTTCTTTGATCTTGTCAGCCGAAGCCAATAAGATGGAATCCCCAATAAAGGTTACTTCAAGGGCATTGGCTTGTAGGAGTTCTTGGCGGTTTAGGCCTTCAATATTATTAATAACCTTGGTTTCCTGACTTTCAGGCTCCTTGGTCTCCTCCACCAATTTTTGGTTAGATTCGATGACTGTTGCTAACTCATCGGCAGCCTTGTTTTTCTGTTCTGGCGTAATGGCCAAAGCCACTAAACCAATGGTTGAAACTAAGAGATAGCTAATCGCTAGCGTCTTAATGCCCCATAGGCTAGCCCGGTGTTGAACCAGGTAACGCACCCGCGCTTGGGTTTGTTTCCAGTTGAAATCCTGACCAAATGGCAAGATTAAGCGACGACGTTCAAAGAGTTGATAGGAGATTTCCGCCATCAACATAATCAGTAAGAACTGAACACCGACTGAAATCCAAATATTATGGAAGCCATTCAAACGGTCTGGAATGACTAAGTGAACCGGATAAAACCATAGGTAGTAGGATAAGCTGCGTTTACCGAAGAAGGTAAAGATTGGCAGACTTAAGAGCTTATGTAACCAAGTAGAGGGATGGAGACTGACAATGGCAAAAACCATGGACAGTAAAGTGAATAGCAACATCCCAAAACGAAAGGCAAAGGGTTGA
>CBDFAX010000034.1:0-17861 GCA_965245735.1 uncultured Abiotrophia sp.
CCATCCACTTGCCTAAGGACCTAACTCACGTCCAATTAATCGAAGAATTATCCACCAATCCAGATATTATGAAAGTTCGTCTAGTCTCAATTAATGAATAGCTTGTCAGGGTCCAACTTTTCTGCTACACTTAGTGTATTCACATAAGAGACGATGAAGAGAAGGGGTTCAACCGCCTAATCCAGAGAGGAAGCCTCAGGCTGAAAGCTTCCACAGGATGAACCAAGTAGCTCAGAGTATCAGGTGCCAACGACAGCCCGCTGTCCAGTAGTCCCTGACGGAGGAGACACTCCGATAGCAACAGACGAGTGATAAAACTTAGGTGGTACCGCGACTTAGCTCGCCCTAGGCAGCCTTGTGCTGACTAGGGCGATTTTGACTTACCCATATATGATATAATCGTCTGGATCCAGCCCATTGTTAAGTAAAGAAAGAAGAAACTGTAATTAAAAGTAGGGGGGAGGGGATCCGCTTCGATGTGAACATTGTGTATGGAAAGAAAGGTTATAGCAACCCCCTTCACATTCATATGACTTAGGGCTCAACCGTTCAAAGGGGGATTAATAGTGTTTGTTAGAGCGATTAGACCGTTGTTTTTTTCGTGTGAATGTAGGAATATCGAGCTATACGATAGGTTGAAGTTTTTAAATAATATGGATGATAAGGGACTGTACTTTGGTAAGATTACACTTTTTACCGGGTTAAATGGATCAGGAAAGACGACTATTCTAAACATTATCGCCAATAAATTAGGCATTCGCGAAAGTGGAGGGTCCAGAAACTTCATAGGCAATCGTCAGACAGAGCCGGAACAATACGCTGATTTATTCAGATTAGTAAGAGTAGCGTCCCAAAGAGAGAAAGATGCCTTTTATTTTCGGGCGGATACGTTTTATCAAACGAAGCAGTTTGTCGATGACTATCAGTTGAATGACTACTATGGCGTTAAATCAATGAATAATTTTTCGAACGGAGAGAGTTTCATGCGTTTTGTCCAATTTCGCTTGAAGGATAGTGGGGTTTATTTGTTCGACGAGCCTGAAGCTGCACTTTCACCTAGTATGCAGATGACATTATTAGTAGAGTTTAAGCGTATGTTAGACCATGGATGCCAGCTCATTATAGCTACTCACTCTCCGATATTGCTTGCATATCCTGGTGCTGTAATTTACGAGATTAATGATAGTGAAATTACACAGAAATCATATGAAGAGACGGAAGTGTTTAATACCTATTCCTTATTCATTAATAATCACCATCGCATGATTGATCAACTACTCGATTGATGTAAAGGCACTTGCCTTAATGCCTCTTTTCTGCTACACTAACTATATCACATAACTAACGATGAAGAGAGTCGGTTCACCGCCCACCCCAGAGAGGAAGCCATCGGCTGCAAGCTTCCATAGGATGAACCCAGTAGCTCAGAGTATCAGGTGCCAACGGCCCCAGGCCCAGTAGTCCCTGACGGAGGAGGCACTCCGATAGCAACAGATGAGTAACAAAACTTAGGTGGTACCGCGAGACCCTCGCCCTAGGCAGCAACAGGCTGACTAGGGCGAGTTTTTTCGTAGTAGGAAGACAATACTATTTCGTTCTTGTCCGTGTACCTCAAGTGAAAATCTGGAGTCGCGTCCGAACTGACATCCTTAGGGCGCTAAGGATGTCAAGCGTATGAGCAGTCGTAGGAGCCTGTGGCGACGTACGAATGCCATAGCTGGGCAAGCCGGAAGACTCCGCAGGAGGCTGGAGGCGGTCCCGCTCTTAGGGCTGTCAGTTCGGCTCGAGCGACGGAAGATTTTCACGTTTTTAGGCACAGGACGGCGCATTTCTCCACCCACCCATCGTTAATTTTATAAGGAGGACATTATGACCAAAGAACTATCAACCAAGTATAATCCCCAGGCCATTGAAGCCGGGAAATACGAAGAGTGGTTAGAACGTGGCGTCTTTAAGCCATCGGAAGACCCAGAAGCAGAGCCTTATTCCATTGTCATTCCACCACCAAACGTAACCGGTAAACTCCACCTGGGCCATGCCTGGGACGTTACCTTACAAGATATGATTATCCGTCAGAAACGTATGCAAGGCTTTGACACCCTCTGGTTACCTGGTATGGACCATGCCGGAATTGCCACCCAAGCCAAGGTCGAAGAAAAATTACGTGGCCAAGGCCTGTCTCGTTATGACCTGGGACGGGAGAAATTCCTGGAACAAACCTGGGCTTGGAAGGAAGAATATGCCGGCCACATTCGTCAACAATGGGCTAAGATGGGGATTTCTGTCGACTATAGTCGTGAACGCTTTACTCTGGATGAGGGCTTGTCAGAAGCCGTTAAGAAGGTTTTCGTTACCCTCTATGAGAAGGACTTGCTCTACCGTGGCGAATACATCATCAACTGGGACCCAGCAGCTAAGACTTCCTTATCTGATATTGAGGTCATCCATAAGGATGTAGAGGGCGCCTTCTACCACATGAAGTATCCTTTGGCAGACGGTTCTGGTTACTTAGAAGTGGCGACTACCCGTCCTGAAACCCTCTTAGGGGATACGGCCGTGGCAGTTCACCCGGACGATGAACGCTATCAAGCCTTGATTGGCAAGAAGGTTATCTTGCCATTAGTTAACCGCGAAATTCCAGTGATTGCTGATGAATATGTTGAGCAAGACTTTGGGACTGGGGTAGTTAAAATTACGCCAGCTCACGACCCTAACGACTTTGAAGTGGGGAATCGTCATGACTTGCCACGTATCAATGTTATGAACGATGATGCTACCATGAACGAATTAGCAGGCAAGTACCAAGGTATGGATCGCTTTGCCGCACGTAAGGCGGTGGTAGCGGACTTAGACGCTGCTGGCCTCTTAATTAAGATTGAACAACACTTACACTCTGTGGGTCACTCTGAACGGACTGGTGTCGTGGTAGAACCTCGTCTGTCGACTCAATGGTTCGTCCGCATGGGGCCTTTGGCTGATCAAGCCATTGCCGCTCAGAAGGCTCAAGGGGAGAATACCGTTAACTTCTACCCACCGCGCTTTAACGATGCCTACATTCGTTGGATGGAAAACATTCACGACTGGGTAGTATCCCGTCAACTCTGGTGGGGGCACCAAATCCCAGCCTGGTACCACAATGAGACAGGTGAGGTTTATGTGGGCATGCAAGCTCCTGCAGACAGCCAAAACTGGACCCAAGATCCAGACGTCTTAGATACCTGGTTCTCAAGTGCCCTCTGGCCATTCTCAACCATGGGTTGGCCTGATGAGGAGTCAGCTGACTTCAAACGCTACTTCCCTAACAACACCTTGGTAACGGGCTATGACATCCTGACCTTCTGGGTCAGCCGGATGATGTTCCAAAGTTTGGAATTTACCGGCCGTCGTCCTTTCCAAAATGTCCTCATCCATGGTTTGATTCGGGATGCGGAAGGCCGTAAGATGTCCAAGTCCCTTGGTAATGGCGTGGACCCAATGGATGTCATCGAGCAGTATGGGGTAGACTCCTTGCGTTGGTTCCTGGCTAATGGTTCAGCACCTGGCCAAGATGTCCGCTTCTCAAGTGATAAGATGGATGCGGCTTGGAACTTCATCAACAAGATTTGGAATGCTAGCCGTTATGTGCTTATGAACGTGGGCGACTTGACCTTGGATAACTTGTCCATTGGCCAAGACTTAACCCTAGCAGACCGCTGGATTCTAGCCCGTCTCCAAACAACCATCGCGGATGTGACCCGTCTCTTCGAACGCTTCGAGTTCGGGGAAGCTGGCCGGATCCTCTATAGCTTCATCTGGGATGACTACTGCGACTGGTACATTGAAATGACCAAGGAGCAACTCCAAGACAAGGAAGCCGCTAATACCACTACCAAATCTATTTTGGTCTTTGTCTTAGATCAATTCCTGCGTCTGCTCCATCCAATCATGCCATTTGTTACGGAAGAAATCTGGCAACAAATTGGTGGCCAAGACAAGTCCATCGTAGTGGCGAACTATCCACGCGTAAGAGAGGCTTACCAAGATAGCCAAGTGGAGGCCCAAATGGCCCAGTTAATGGAATTAATTCGTGCCGTTCGGACCATCCGTAACGAGATGAACACGCCATTATCTAAGCCAGTAGATCTCTACATTAAGGTCCAAGATCCAGCAGGTCAAGCCCTTCTAGAAGCTAACCAAGCCTACATTAAACGCTTCTGTAACCCAGCTCAACTGGTGATTAGTCAGGCGCCTGAGCATCCAGAAGAAGTGGTGACCCAAGTCTTGAGCTTCGCTGAGATTTTAATGCCACTTAAGGGCTTGATTAAGCTAGAAGATGAGTTAGCCCGTCTGGAAGGCGAACAAGCTAAGTTAGAGAAAGAAGTCGCACGTATTGACGGCAAATTGTCTAACGAGAAATTCGTTTCACGCGCGCCAGAACAGGTGGTGGCGGAAGAACGCAACAAGCGTCAAGGCTACCTCAGCCAATTAGAGACCGTCAAGGAACGGATTCAACAAGTAAAAGACTTAATGTAAGCAGAAAGATGGTAGAAGGCTAGGACAGTAGTCCTAGCCTTCCGTCTATGCCTTGATTTAAGTTAGGACTTAAGAGGAGGATGTCATGGGACAAGAAATTACAAGTATTGAAGCAGCTCATGACTGGCTTAGTCGGCAGACCAGTCACCAGCTGAGACCAGGTTTTGAGCGTATGCGTTATGCTTTATGTCTGCTAGGCCAGCCACATGAGTCTCTACCAAGTATTATTCAACTAGCTGGTACCAACGGCAAGGGCTCGACCTTGGCCTATTTACAGGGCTTGTTTCTCAGCCAAGGCTTGAGAGTGGGGGCCTTTTCCTCGCCCCATATCCTGGCCTTCAATGAGCGACTCATGGTCAATGGCCAGCCCATTGGGGATGAGAAATTAGTGGAATTAGTCTCTACCATGGTTGAGCTTAATGAAAAATTGATGGCTCAAGATTGGGGTCCGCTCTCTGGCTTTGAGCTTTATACCGTCATGATGCTAGTCTATTTTAGTCAGTGTCAGCTTGATGTCTGCCTGATTGAAGTAGGAGTTGGAGGACTCTGGGATTGCACCAATGTGCTAGAGGCTGATGTGGCCCTGATTACCACCATTGGCTTTGATCACCAGGATCGACTAGGCCATAGTCTGGCAGAGATTGCCCAGCAAAAGTTTGGCATTATTAAGCCGGCAACTAGGCTAGTGGGGCTAGGGCGTCTGCCGCAAGAAGCCTTGGCAGTCTTACCTGATAGACTGGCTAGTCAGAACATCCAAGGACAGCTTATGCAATTAGGCCGGGATTTTCATGTCACTCCTGTGCAAGAAGGCAAAGGAATGGCTAAGCGAAGCTGGCAAGTGACCTTACCGTCTGGACGCTGCTTTGACCAGGTGACCATTGCTATGTTAGGTCAGCACCAGGGAGACAATCTGGCTCTTGCTTTGGCAGGCTTTGAAGCTTGGATGAATGAAAAACAAGATGTGATTGACTGGGACCAGGCTCTAGCTTGTCTAGAACAGGTAAGCTGGCAGGGACGTCTAGAGTGCTTAAGTCATGAGCCACTTATTTTGGTTGATGGCGCTCATAATAGTCAAGGCCTCCAAGCCTTGGATAAGTTTCTGACGCATGATTTGGCAGATTACCAGGTCACACTGATTTTTGCTGGCCTCAAGCGCAAGGACCAGGCAAGCCATCTAACTTACCTAAACAAGTGGACGGAAGAGGGGATGGAAGTCTATCTGTCGACCTTCGATTATCCTGGCGCCATGACACAAGCTGATTGGCAGGCGCAAACAGCCTTGCCTTTCCTAGACTGGCAGCCTAAACTAACGGACTATCAAGCAGGTCAGAAGCAAGCGAAAAAAGCCTTAATTTTAACTGGTTCCCTTTATTTTATAAGCCAGGTCAAGGAATTTTTTAGATAAATTATATATAAAATTAAATTACAAAAACCGGTCCCGAAATTTGTCGAAAAAAATAAAGCGATGGAAGTACCATCGCTTTTTGTGTGCTTATTAGTATTAAGCTAATTTTTCAACATTTGCTGCTTGAGGACCACGAGCGCCTTCTTCAACTTCGAAGTTAACAGCTTGGCCTTCTTCTAAGGTTTTATAGCCGTCACCCAAAATAGCAGAAAAGTGAACGAATACATCGTTGCCGTTTTCGCGTTCGATAAAACCGAAACCTTTTTCTGAGTTAAACCATTTTACCTTGCCTTGCTCCATTATGCAATTCCTCCTTGTGCTGTCGCACAGTCTATATTATATTCTAGCCGTCGTTAGAAGGTGATAGGGACATCGCGATCTTACTAAACATAAAATATAAGTTTATTATAGCACTCACCATACAAATTGCAAGCGTTATACTAAAAATAATTGGAAATACTATGCATATCTATTAAAGATACTGACGCAACTTATTGGTTGTACGGACAATTTAGTGGAATAGTTTAGTCGTTTCCCGCAAGCTAATATAGTCATCATGGCCAATAATGAAGTGATCAAGGAGTTCGATGCCCATCAAATCGCCACATTGAATCATACGTTGGGTGAAATGCAGGTCAGCCTGAGAAGGCTCAGGATCCCCAGAGGGATGGTTATGGGCGATAATGAGGCGGGCAGTCGGATACTTGACGGCTTCCTTGAAGATTTCGCGGGGGTGGGCCACGCTAGCATTAACCGAACCAATAAAGATGATTTGTTGTCGAATGACTTGATTCTTGCTGTTTAGGAAGAGGGCCATGAGGTGCTCCTGCTGCATATCGCAGAGGGCATCGTGCAACCACTGGCCAGCCGCCTTGGTGGAGGTTAAGGTCCCCAACTTAGGCGGTCGCTTCTGGGCGATGCGTTGGCCTAGCTCGATGCAAGCTTGAAGTTGGATGGCCTTGACGGGGCCGATGCCCTTAATAGCTTCAAACTGATCTAAACTGGCGCTTTTGAGCTCACTCAAGTCCCGAAAATGGGTTAGGACAGCCAGGGATAAGTCTAAGACTCGCAAGTCCTGACTGCCGGTCCCTAGCAGGATGGCCAATAACTCTTGGTTAGATAGGGCCTTAGCACCAAAATGAACCAGCCGTTCCCTTGGCAGACTATCGGGAGGTAGTTCTCTTAGGTAGCTGACGGTTTTTCTCATAAAATCACTCCTCATATATATATAGCCCAAAGGGGTGGCTTTCGCATTTTTTAGGGCTAAGATTTTTAAGGCGGGGGCGTGTCAGGCAAATTTCAAATATTTCAACGGTCAAGAGTAGAATGAAGGGGGCTTTTTTGCTATAATGGGTTGTAGCTATAATTTCTAGTGAAGGAGGACATCTTAATGGCTTTATTCGGCAAGCAACGCTTAGGGATTGACCTAGGGACCGCTAATACCATCATTTACATTGAGAATAAGGGCATTGCGTTAAGAGAACCTTCTATTATCGCAATCAATTCAGAAACCAAAGAAGTCGTGGCTTATGGCAAGGAGGCAGCGGCTTTAGTTGGGCGTACGTCCGACAAATATGAAACCATTCACCCTATCCAAGATGGGGTCATCGCAGATTTTTCCTTGACCAAACAACTCTTGGCTTTCTTCATCAAGAAGGCCCTCCATCGTAGTTTGTCTAAGCCTGAGGTGGTCATTTCAGTGCCTAGCAATATTTCCAAGGTTGAGCGTCGTGCCGTTGTGGATGCCCTCAAGGACTTGGGGATTGGCCGGGCCATGATTATCGATGAGTCTTTCTCGGCAGCCGTAGGGGCTAATTTGCCGATTTATGAGCCGCGTGGCCATCTCCTAGTCGATATTGGCGCGGGAACTACTAATATCGCCCTGATTTCCTATGGTGAAGTGGTTAAATCCTTAACCTCGCGGGCAGCAGGTAATGCCATGAACCAAGCCATTAAGGAATTAGTGCGGACCCATTACCATCTTGTGATTGGGGACCAGGCAGCGGAAGACTTGAAGCTGTCCATTGGCAATGCCGCCTATGCTGATTATGATAAAGAAGATACCCTAGTCGTCAAAGGCCGTAATTCAGGCACAGGTTTGCCTGACAGCAAGGAAGTCACAGCAGCCGTTGTGGCCCAAGGCCTAGACGAAGTCATTCGCCAAATTGCGACCGGCATTCGCCAGGTCTTAGAAGTGACGCCGCCTGAATTGGCTGCGGACATTAGCGAGAACGGTATTGTCTTGACCGGGGGCGCAGCCCTCTTGAAACGCCTGCCTGAACGCTTGCATGATAGCGTGGGCGTGCCCGTTCACTTGAGTCAACAGCCTATTGATGCGGTAGCGATTGGTGCTGGCAAGATGCTTAAGACCATGACTGACCAAGCCAAAGAAAAAGAACGGAAAGCGCGTTAGGCAGAAAAGGAGATATACTTGAATGTTAAATAATAAGAAATTAATCTGGATACTCCTGTCTGCCATCGCAGTAGTGTCCGTGGTCGCCTACACCATGATTAATGGGGCCAACAATGCGGTGACCAGTGCTATTAATGATGCGACCGCCTGGGGTGGCCGTCTCTTTTCTGAGCCGGTCTCCATGGTCGTGCGCTTCGTGGATTCAGTTGACAACCTGATTAACACCCATGAAGAAAACCAACACTTAAAAGAAAAAATCGATAAGATCTACGAACTCCAAGTGCGGGTAGCCGATTTAGAGGCTGAAAACGGCAAGATGAAGCAAGAGCTCAACTTGACCGAGTCTCTGTCCGAATATACCACCGTTCATGCGACTGTTATTGCTCGTAACCCAGATCAATGGATGGAGAGCCTGGTGATTAACGTAGGGGCTAACGAAGGAATCCAGAAGAATATGTCGGTTATGTCAGGTAACGGCTTGATTGGCCGTATTATCGAAGTCAACCCAACCAGTTCTAAGGTCCTACTCCTGTCCAATGAACAATCCAATGACGGTAAGGTAGCGGCTAGCATCCAAATTAAGTCTGGTTCAGCTAATGGGATTATTTCTGGCTATGACCGCAAGACCAAGGAATACTTGATGACGCAAGTTGACCCAACTGTTCAAGTGGCAGCAGGGGACTTGGTTCAGACTTCTGGCTTAGGCGGCGTGACGCCATCTTCACTCTTAATCGGGGAAGTGACCGAAGCCAAGATGGATGACTATGGTCTCTTCCAAACGGTTCGGATTAAGCCAGCCGGTGAAATGACAGATATCCGCTTTGTGACGGTTATTAAGCGTCAGGGACGGAGTGAGTAAGTATGAAGGTTACTAGAGAACGCAAATTACGTTGGTTTATCCCACTAGTCTTCTTCTTCTCCATTATCATCGATTCCGCCTTGCCAGCTATCTTCCCAGCTGAGTTTCTGGCTGATAGTCAGCGGATTGTCAGTCACCTGATGCTCTATTGGGTCATCACCTTTGCTTTCTATTTCCGTGAGCGTGAAGTCCTCCTCTATAGCCTCTTGTTTGGGGTGGTTGCAGATAGTTATAACACGACGATCATTGGGATTTTTGCCTTTGGTTATTGGTTCATTGCGTATTGTGTGACCCGGATTAAACGTTACCTACCTAAGCGTGGGTTGGTGCATTTTATGCTCTTCATCGTCTTAATCAGTCTCTTGGACTTTGCGATCTTTGTCTTCTATCGAGAGACGGGCTATACCCAGGTGACCTTGAGTCGCTTTATCATGGAGAACTTGGTACCGACTTTGATTTTCAATACGGTCCTATCCTTTGTCCTCTATTTCCCAACGCGGTCCATTCTGACCTGGTTAGGTTACGAGAATTACTATATTGTTTAAAAAGGACTCCGTGCTTAGCGCGGAGTTTTTTTGTGTCTGTGCATAGTCAAATATTTTGACTATTCTAAAACAACTGTGATAGGCTTATAGTAAGAAAGAGAGGAGGGTGACCATGACAACAGCACCATCACATCGTCCTTATATTCGTCTCTGGGACCGACAGCTCTGCCTTTTCGAATGCTATGCCCGTCGGGTAGGCCTCCAAGGCAAGAGTCTGGCTATACTGCTCTGGCTCTATCACTCGCCAAATGGCTGCACACAAGGTTATTTGGCAGAAAAGACCCAGTCCACCAAGCAGGTTATCCATGCCACCATTAAAAGTTGGCTAGCAAAGGGCTATGTCAGCCTATGTTCCGCCACCAAAGACAAGCGAGAGAAAAAGGTATGCCTGACACCAGATGGTTTGGCCTTTGCTGAGCCTATTATCAGCCGCCTAGATGCCATGGAGCAAGCAGCTATGGCAGATTTTTCGGAGCAAGAATTGGACCAGCTGGTCGCCTTAAGCTCACGCTATGCAACCGCCTTAGAGGCTCAAATGAAGGAGATGACCTTATGATAAGATTTGAAGCAGTAAGTAAAGAATTTGACGGGGCACGAGCCCTAGATAATTTGACTTTTGAGATTGAAGCAGGGGAGTTTTTCATCCTGGTTGGTAAAAGTGGGAGTGGTAAAACCACTACGCTTAAGATGATCAACCGTCTGATTGAGCCAAGCCAGGGCAAAATCTATCGGAATAATCAAGCCATTAAGGACCTTGACCTTAGAAGTTTGCGCCTAGATACAGGCTATGTCCTCCAGCAGGGGGCGCTCTTTCCCAATTTGACGGTGGAAGAGAATATCGAACTCATCCCTGAAATGAAGAAATGGCCCAAGGCCAAGCGCCAGCAAGCCGTCCAGGACTTAATGACTAAGGTAGGCTTGGCGCCAGACAAATATAAGGGCCGTTATCCAAGTCAACTGTCAGGTGGGGAACAGCAGCGGGTAGGGATCCTGCGAGCTATCATCTCTCAGCCTCAATTATTGTTAATGGATGAACCTTTTAGTGCCTTAGACCCCCTTTCTAAGACCCAGCTCCAGGATTTAATCAAGCAATTGCACCAAGAATTAGGCCTGACTATCGTTTTTGTCACCCATGATATGCAGGAAGCTCTTAAATTAGGGGACCGGATTTGCGTCATGCACGAAGGGCAGATTCTGCAAATGGCGGATCCTGCCACTATCCTAGCAGAACCAGCCAATGAGACAGTCGCCCAATTCTTTAAGGGAGGTGAGCAGCATGCATAACTTAGTTGAGGTCTTTATTAATCGTTTTGGTGATTGGCAGACGGCTATTTGGCAACATCTGCAAATATCCTTGGCGGCCCTCTTGCTAGCCATTTTGATTGCTGTACCACTCTCCATTATTCTGGTTAACTATCGTCGTCTGGCGTCTTGGATGCTGCAGTTAACGGGGATTGTGCAGACTATTCCCTCACTGGCAATCTTGGGCTTACTGATTCCCTTTATTGGGATTGGAACTCTGCCGGCTATTGTGACCCTGGTGGTCTACGGGCTCTTTCCAATTGTGCAAAATACCATCACCGCCTTCTGGGAGTTAGACCCTCAACTGGAAGAAGCAGCAACAGCCTTCGGTATGACGCGCTGGGAAAAACTACGTAAGTATCAGCTTGCTCTGGCTATGCCGGTCATGATGTCGGGCATTCGAACGGCCGCTGTCATGATTATCGGGACGGCCACCCTGGCGGCCTTGATTGGGGCAGGGGGCTTAGGTAGCCTCATTCTGCTAGGGATTGACCGAAATGATTCAGCCTTAATCTTGATTGGGGCCATTAGCTCAGCCTTCTTGGCAGTGGTCATTAGCTTAATTCTGGGTGGGCTGACAAAGCGGCGTCCTAAGACCTTGCTCTTAAGCTTCTTAGCTACAGCGGTCTTAGTGGTGGCAAGCTTTGCCCAACCTTATTTGCTGCCAATGGGCAACAACAAGTTAATTATTGCGGGTAAATTAGGGGCCGAACCTGACATCTTGATTCATCTCTATAAGGAATTGATTGAACAGGATAGCCACCTGCAAGTCGAAGTTAAGCCAAACTTTGGTAAGACTTCCTTCCTCTATGAGGCCCTCAAGGCAGGCAGTATCGATATCTATCCGGAATTCTCGGGGACTATTACAGCTTCGCTTCTAACCAATCCACCGCAGGTGCCCAATGACCAGGAAGCCGTCTACGAGGCGGCGCGGGATGGCATTTACCAGCAGGATAAGTTAATTTATCTCAAGCCTATGGCCTACCAAAATACCTATGCCATCGCGGTCAAAGAAGCCTATGCCATGGAGCATGGTTTAGAGACCATTTCGGACCTGAAGAAGGTAGAAGCGACTGCTCGCACGGGCTTTTCCTTAGAGTTTAATGATCGACCTGATGGGAAAAAAGGCCTGGAGTCCCTCTATGGTCTACAACTTAACATTCAAACCATGGAACCGGCCTTACGTTATCAGGCGCTAGAACTAGATAAACTTGATATCATCGAAGTGTATTCGACGGATAGTCAGATTATCAAGTATGGCCTCAAACTCCTACAAGATGATAAACATCTCTTCCCACCATACCAAGGGGCACCACTCTTACGAGAGGAGACGCTTAAACAACATCCTGAATTAGAAGGTATCCTCAACAAGCTCCACAACAAGATTACGGCGACCGAAATGGCCACCATGAACTATCAAGTTGATGTGGAAGGCAAATCAGCCAAGGAAGTGGCCCATGACTTCTTGTTACGCCAAGGCCTACTTAAGTAGGGGGAAAAACTAGAAGATGTGGACTTGGACTTTTTAAGAAGTCACTTCTAGCAGTTGACTTTGCTAGTGGGATGGTCTATAATATGACTGTTGTTTATGTGTAGCACCACATCTGCAACCGCGCAAGTTGAGTCTAAGTGCCATTTGGCCACTTAACATGGCGAGTCTAAGTGCAGGGGACAACCCCGAAAGAAAAATAAAGGAGGTGCTTGAATGTACGCAATTATCAAAACAGGCGGAAAGCAAGTAAAAGTAGAAGTAGGTCAAACAATCTTCGTTGAAAAACTCAACGCAGAAGCAGGCGAAACTGTTACCTTTGACCAAGTAGTCTTAGTAGGTGGCGAATCAACTAAAGTTGGGACTCCATTAGTAGAAGGCGCTTCTGTAGTGGCTAAAGTTGAAAAACAAGGCCGTGCTAAGAAAGTCGTGACTTTCAAATACAAACGTCGTAAAGACACTCACCGCAAACAAGGTCACCGTCAACCTTACACTAAATTAGTTGTTGAAGCGATTAACGCTTAATTCTTATGATTAAGATCAAAGGCCAAGTGGATACCAAAGGCGCTATCCGTCAACTGGAACTGTCCGGTCATGCCGGGGCAGGAGAGTATGGCGAGGATATTGTCTGTGCGGCAGTATCAAGCCAGGTTATCTCAGTAGAGAATTCACTTGAACGATTAGTCGGGCTACCCTACGACGTCCAAGTCGATGAGGTAGCAGGTGGCTACTTGAAGCTGACGGTTCCAGCTTGTTCCAACAAGCAACAGGAGCATGATGCGCAAGTCTTATTGCGTCATTTGGTGTATGCTTTGGAAGTCCTGGCTGACAATTATCCAGAGTTTATACACTTGAAGATTAACCAAGCAAAATAGGAGGTGCTCGAGAATGTTGAAATTAAACTTACAATTATTCGCCCACAAAAAAGGGGGGGGTTCGACTTCTAACGGTCGTGACTCTCGTGCAAAACGTTTAGGTGCTAAAGCAGCTGACGGCCAAACCATCACTGGTGGTTCTATCTTATACCGTCAACGCGGTACTAAAATCCACCCAGGGGTAAACGTTGGTAAAGGTGGCGACGACACATTGTTCGCATTAGTGGACGGCGTGGTACGTTTCGAACGTAAAGGTCGCGACAAGAAACAAGTTTCTGTCTACCCAGTAGCAGTTGAAGCTTAATGATGAGAGAGGTTAGGACTTGGTCTTAGCCTCTTTTTTTGCTTCTTATTAAGTGTAAAAATAGGGCTCTATGCCTATTTGCCGGGCTTTTAAGTAGCTATGGGTTTCTTCATGCTCAGTCCTATGGTATAATATGTGTACTATGTAGGGAGGCCTATCACAGCATGCAAAAAGCAAAGCATCCGAATCATGCCAAGCAGTCAGGACAGCACTTCTTGGCCCAGATTCGTTATAACTTCAGCCGTATGGATTGGTGGATACTCTTGATTGTCGGTCTATTGAGTGTCTATAGCCTGATTATGGTCTATAGTTCAACACAATATTTATTGGAAAATGGGGCAACAGTCCCCACGCCGTTACACTATCTTAGCCGCCAAATGTTTGGGATTGGCTTAGGGCTAGCAGTATCGGCAGTGGCTATTTGCCTACCTTATCGACTCTATATTGAGCCTTTCTGGCTCTTTCTAGTCAATGGCTTGATTGCCTTCTTAATCTTACTGACGCGTTTTATCGGGGTTTCCGGTGGTGGGGCCAAGAGTTGGCTCAGCTTCATGGGCTTGAACTTCCAACCAGGTGAGTTAGCTAAGATTGGTTTGATTCTCTTGATGGGCATTCTTTGTGTCAAATCAAGACGTGAAGTGCTACTAACTAAAGAACGTTGGTTTGCCAATATGGACTATGAATCCGTCATTTCCATCGGTTTGATGCTTTTGGATTTAGTCCTCATTTTTGCCCAGCCTGATATGGGGATGTTTATGATTATTTCAGCTACCTTATTGTTGGTGGCCCTAGCCTTAGTCATGAATAGCAAAACCCAAAAAGGCGTCTTATTAGCACTTGCATTAGTAGGTGTCGGACTTATCACCTGGATTTATACCAATGCGGATAAGCTAGCGACCAGTGACCATTATCAATTACGGCGTTTTGGTTCCTTTGTTAACCCCTTTAAGTATGCTAAAGCAGCAGGTTACCAATTAGTTAACGCCTATATCGCCATAAGTCGTGGTGGCCTCTTTGGCCGGGGGATTGGTCATTCCTTGACCAAACAAGAAGGCTTGCCAGCGGGTCATACGGACTATATTCTAGCAGTGATTGGGGAAGAGTCAGGACTAGTGGGCCTAGTCGTGGTAGTCTTACTACTATCGGCCTTGATTTTCCTCTGCTTCCGTTGGGCCGCCAAGAGTCAAGATACCTTCCGACGCGCCGTCTTCACCGGGGTTGGCTGTCTTCTCTTAGTTCAATCAAGCCTCAATATCGGCGGGGTATCTGGCCTAGTGCCCTTGACCGGGGTTACCTTGCCCTTTGTCTCCTATGGGGGGACCAGTATGGTCTTGACCATGATGTTGGTCGGGGTCTTACAAGTCATGATTATTGAAGAAAAGCGAGTCTTAGAAGCGCAAGTCTCGCAAGTAAAGGAGGACTATCATGGAATTTAAGATGGTCAAGCGTAAAGAGCTCATTGTCTGGCTCTATTCCTTGAAACAAGTCAAGAACATTCGAAAATACGGCCATGTCCACTATATTAGTGATCGACTGCGTTATGTGGTGCTCTACGTTAATGCCAATCAAGTAGACCAAGTGACCCAGCAACTCAGTCGCCTACACTTCGTACGTAAGGTGGAAGGTTCCATGCGCGATGACATCGACATGACCTTTAAGGATGCCATTCCTAACCGCAAGGATCCAGACCTCAAGCCAGAGAGCGAGAAGGGCAACTTGGCCGGCCAACACAAGGATAATTTCTTATCTGATTTGGCCTCTTCACTAGATAAGAACGAGTCGGCCCTTGAGAGTGGGGCGCCAGCATGAGAGTAGTCGCAGGACGTTATGGCAGCCGGCCACTTAAGCCTGTTCCGGGCCTCAACACGCGGCCTACTACCGACAAAATTAAGGAAGCCATCTTCTCATCTTTGGGTGGCTTTTTTGATGGCGGCCTTTGCCTGGATTTCTATGGGGGTAGTGGCGCTCTAGCTATTGAAGCGGTCTCTCGCGGTATGGACCGCGCGGTCATGACCGAGAAATACCGTCCGGCCTTACAGACCATTAAGCAAAATGTCGCCATGACCAAGGAAGAAGACCGCTTCACAGTCTTAGCCGGAGACAATCGCAAGAGTCTTCAAAGCTTAAAAGTCTCTGAAGCTGACTTGGTCTTCGACCTGGTCTTATTAGACCCACCCTATGCCAAACAGAAACTGGTAGAGGATATGGAATGGCTACAAGCCCAAGGCTTAATCGACCCTGAAACGACCGTGGTCTGCGAGACCGATCATGTGACGGACTTGCCAGAGGTCATTGCCGGCTATCAACGCTATCAACACAAACGCTATGGCCAAACCCAGATTCATTTTTACGGCATGCCAGAAGCGGATTAAGGAGGAAGGCTTATGGCCGACAGACAAGAAACCGTGGCCCTCTTTGCAGGGAGTTTTGATCCCATTACCTTGGGACATATGGATTTGATTGAACGGGCCAGTCGCCTTTTCAACCGACTCTATGTAGTGGTGGGAGTGAATGCCCTCAAACAGCCACTCTTCAGCTTAGAAGAGCGCTTAGTCCATTTGCAGGCTTGCTTGGGTCATTTAGCTAATGTCAGCATTCAGGTGCTAGAAGGCCAACTCATGGCCGACCTAGCCAAAGAACTGGGGGCCACTTGCCTAGTACGCGGCCTGCGCAATTCAGGAGACTATGTCTATGAACTGCCTATTGCCCAAGCCAATCGAGGCCTCAATCCTGACCTGGAGACGATTTTCCTTCAAGCCCAGCCGGCCTATCAGCACATTAGCTCTAGCCTAGTTAAGGAAATTGCCAGCTATGGCGGCGATTTAAGCAGTTTGGTGCCTGCTAGCCTCATTGCTCCCCTTCAGGCTAAGTATCAAAGTAAAGAAAGCGACTGAACCTAGGGATTCAGCGCTTTTTTAATGGGCTCAATAACGCCTTTTTCCTTTATTTTAGGGCTAAGGATTGGTAAAATAAAAGAGATGTCAAAAGAGAAAGAGGGAGACCATGAAGCTATTATTTGTTGGCGATATTGTGGGCACTGCGGGTATGGAGGCCTTAACTAGCTATCTGCCTTATCTTAAGCAAACTCACCGGCCCCAAGTGACCATCGTCAATGCAGAGAATGCGGCCGATGGCCGAGGTTTGACCGAGAAACTCTACAAGCAAATTTTAAGTCTGGGTGTAGAAGCCATCACCTTGGGCAACCATGCCTTTGATAACCGGGACCTCTATAACTTCATAGAAGGAGCCAAGCCTTTGGTCCGCCCGGCTAACTTGCCGGCCACAACGCCAGGCAAAGGCATCCACTATGTGCGCTATAACCAGTATCAAGTGGCGGTCATTAATGTCTTGGGGACTGTCTTTATGAACCCAGTCACCAGCCCCTTTCTCATGATTGATGAACTAGTAGATCAAGCACGTAAGCAAACGCCTTTTATCTTTGTAGATTGCCATGCAGAAGCTTCTAGCGAGAAGTTGGCCCTGGCCCACTATTTAGATGGTCGCGTGTCTGCTGTCGTTGGGACCCACACCCATGTTCAAACCAATGATGCCAAGGTCTTGGCGGGGGGCACTGCCAGCCTGACTGACGTGGGCATGACAGGAGCTCAAGACAGTATCCTGGGCTTTGCAGCTAAGGAAGTCATTCAGCGCTTCACCAGCCAGTTGCCAACACGCCTAGTTCAAGAAAGCAAGGGGCCACTGGTGCTCAGTGCCTGTTTGATTGATTTAGATGATAAGACAGGGCTTGCTAAGTCCATTGCTCCTATTCAGGTGACCCAGGAGTCCCTAAGCAAATACTATTAAGAAGGGAGGACAGCCTCCGTGACTGCAGAAGCTAAAATGACGCCCATGATGGCGCAGTATAATGAAATTAAAGCCCAATATCCGGATGCCTTCCTTTTCTATCGTTTGGGGGACTTCTATGAGATGTTCTTCGACGATGCCCTTAAGGCTGCCAAGATACTGGAAATTACCTTGACCTCCCGCAATAAGAAGGCCGACAGCCCCATTCCCATGTGTGGGGTCCCTTATCATTCCGCCAAAGACTATATCAAACGTTTGATTGAGTCGGGTAATAAGGTGGCCATCTGCGAGCAGGTGGAAGATCCTAAATTAACCAAGGGCATGGTCAAACGGGAAGTGGTTCAAGTCATTAC
>CBDFAX010000035.1:0-17147 GCA_965245735.1 uncultured Abiotrophia sp.
CAAAAAGTTTATTTACTTGATTGTATACTTGATTGTATACTTGATTGTAGCTCTCATTATCTTTTTTGTCTACATGATAGCTATAAGGTATCTTTGGGGTGCGCTAAATAAAAAAGGAATTCCTTCGCATTTCACAATTTTTATGATTATAATTTTAGGATTCATTATCTCTATCTCTTCTTCGGTTACTTTGTATTTATACTTTAGAGAAAAGAAATAATACATCCTAAAGAATCAAAGTGATAGATGCTTTGACTCTATTTTTATGAATAGGGTAAGTCGGTATTATTTTTATGTTGTTTAGAAATGGAAATGGTTTTAAGTAAAGATGGTGTGGATAATATATTAGGTAAGAGATTACCGGTTAAATTATAGAATTGGCAACTCTTTAATTCTGAAAACTTCAATGCAATATTTGAAAGGAGCCTGCCCATGGCCTCTGTTACCCTCCAACTGGATGCAACCACCCGCGCCCAGATGAAAGCAACTTACGCCGACTATCTGCTAGATCCGGTGCCTCATAGTGAATTCCGCGCCCAAGTCGACGGCGTCACCATTACGGCCTATGCCAGTGGTAAGGTCCTCTTCCAGGGCAAGGATGTGGAAACTCAGGTAGCCCGCTGGCAGGGCCAGGCGTCTTCTGCGCCGACTAGCAAAACGAGTTCTGGCTCAAGCCAGGCCAAAGCAGCCAATCACGAACACTTGCCTGATGACTTCGCTAACTGGACCATTATCGGCAGCGACGAGGTGGGCAACGGCTCCTACTTTGGGGCATTGACGGTCTGCGCCGTCTACCTAGATGCCGGCGACCGGGCCAAGATTGAAGGACTAGGCGTTAAGGATTCTAAACTCCTGTCGGATGCCCAGATTCTGGAATTAGCCCCTAAGTTACGTCAAGTTCTGACCCATGAGCTGACCATTTGCTCGCCAACCAAGTATAACGAGGCCAACAAGACCCGCAATGCCAATGCCATTAAGGTCAGCCTCCATAACTTCACCATTCAGAAGCTGCTGGCCAAGCTGTCTGCTCGCCAGAAGTTGGCCCTGCAAGGGGTTCTGATTGATGAGTTTACCAGTCCACAGAACTATTTTAACTATCTTAAGAAGGAGGCTCATCCCCTGACCAAGGGCCTCTATTTCGCTGAGAAAGGGGAGAGTGCCCACTTGGCAGTAGCCTGTGCCTCTATTATCGCCCGGGCTTGGTTCCTAGAGTCCTTGACCACCTTCGGAGCGCCATATGATGTGGTCCTGCCATCAGGGGCGGGTGCCAATGTCGATGCTTTTGCGGCCAAGCTCATTAAAAAGTTCGGACCTGATGTCTTAAGAGAAACAGCCAAGCTCCACTTCAAGAATACGGAAAAAGCCCTGGCCCTAGCGCGTAAGCTTAAGTAGACCAGAGGCAACAGAATAGCGACCTGTTTACTAGCCAAGTAAGCAGGTCGCCTTTTTGTTTTTATAGTGTTTTTTAGTCGTGAGTCTATCGAAAAGTTTGAATTATAGCGCTTATGCAAGCGATTTACGAATGGTTCTAGAATACACAAAATTTATATACAAATCTTGACGGTTTTGGTAGAATGAGATTGGTAGATACTACCATCAAACATTCCAAAAGACACTGACTCGCTAGAAAAACCACCGCTAGGGAGAAGGTGTAATATGGGGATAGGAGTGATTATTTGAAAAAACATAAGCTACACAGTCTTCTGATTGTTTTGCTGATGGTTCTGCAAGTCTTCGCTAGCCCTCTTGTGGCCTTAGCGCAAGAAGCAACGACACCGGGAGCACCAGCAACAGAAGCAGTTGAGCCAGCTACTGAGAATGCTGCAAACGGTGAGGAAGGCAAGGAAGATACTACTCAAGAGGGAGATGCAGAAGCAGATGCACAAGCTGGGCATTTTCCGCAAGCGCAGGTTCAGCCATCTCAATATGAGATGACCACCAACTTCACCATCAATACATATCCGGTACAAAAAAATGGGAAATACGGGGAAGGGAAATTCTACATTGCCCCAACCTACAAGATTCCTAACAAGGTGACCTTAAAGAATGGGGATACCCTTACCTATACAGTACCTAATGTATTCCAAGTTGAGGCAACCGGCCTAACAGAAGTTTCGGCTGGTGGCGAAGTTGTTGGGAATGTGGTGGTAGATCCAGCAACCAATACTGCAACCTTAACCATTACTAACGAAGCTTATTTTGCCAAACTCAATGAAGAGAAGACACTAACCATGTCCTTTACGGCGGTTTGGGCAGATAGCGTGCCTAAGAATGTAGTGCAGAACTTTACCATGCCAGGTGCTGGTGATTACGCTCTGACACGTATTGTGGTCGATGAAGACCCAACTGGTTACACCAAGTGGGGGGTACAAAATAAAGATAACCCAGAATTAATCGACTGGCGTATCCGCGTAAACCGCTATGCTAAGGCAGGCGTGACGAATGCAGTGATTAAAGACGCCATCCCAGAAGGCCAAGAATTTGTTGGTGAGATGACAGGGTATTATTTCACTGACTGGGAAAATGGGACTCGGGTAGATTCCTTTGCTGGTACAACGATCACCAATGAAGATGACAATAACTTCACGGTGATTCCTAACAAGGGCGGTAGCTTAGACGGACGTGGTCTCTACCTAATCTACCAAACGCGTATTACAGAACCAGTTGATCCAGTCACCAAACGGGCAACCAACCACGTAAGTTTCACTTCTGACACAGATAAGCAAGAATTTGATGGCTTTGCGCCATTAAAAACGACTGATGGTGTTGGGACGGGTGCTCGTTCAGACGTGGTGGTCTTCCAAGTGAATAAGAAGTTGGAAGGTCGCCAAATAAAGGCCCAAGAATTCGAGTTCCAATTAGTGAAAGCTGCCGACAATTCTGTCGTGGCGACTGCCAAGAACGACGAAAACGGCCTTGTAAAATTCAAGAAAGTTAAGTTCAAGACAGAAGGCGAATTTGTCTACAAGATTCGTGAAGTCAAAGGCGACTTACCAGGTGTGACTTATGACGAAAATGAAATTACAGCGACTGTTAAAGTAACCAACAAGGCAGGTGTTAAGACGGCTCAAGTGACTTATGATCGCGAAGCCTTCACCAACACTTACAAGGCTACAGCAACCAGTCTTGTAGTCAAAGCAAGTAAGAAATTGGTGGGCGCTACTTTAGCAGCAGACCAATTTACTTTCGAGTTAGTGGACAAAGCAACTGGTGAAGTCCTTGCAACTGCTAAGAACAAGGCAGATGGGACTATTGAGTTCCCAGCCTTAAGCTACGACGCGGCAGGTAATCACACTTACACGATTCGTGAGAAGAATGAAGGTGCGGCAGGTTACACTTACGATTCTAAGACATTTGAAGTGACGGTAGACGTTACGGACAATGGACAAGGTCAATTAGTCGCAACCCCAACCTATGCTGCACCAGCAGAATTCTCTAACAGCTATCAAGTAGCAGCTACTAGCTTAGTCCTCAAGACAAGCAAGAAATTGGCAGGTGCAACTTTAGCAGCGGACCAATTCACTTTCGAATTAGTGGACAAAGCAACTGGCCAAGTAGTTGGTACAGCTAAGAACAAGGCAGACGGCTCTGTTGAGTTCCCGGCACTAAACTACGACGTCGCAGGCAACCACACTTACACGATTCGTGAGAAAAATGAAGGGGCAGCAGGTTACACCTATGACGCTAAAGAAGTAGAAGTGACAGTAGCCGTTACTGACAACGGACAAGGTCAATTAGTTGCCAATGCAACTTACTCTTCTGAAGAAGGTTTCACCAACACTTATAAGGCAGCAGCAACCAGCCTAGTAGTCAAAGCAAGCAAGAAATTGGCAGGTGCCACTTTAGCAGCGGATCAATTCACTTTCGAGTTAGTGGACAAAGCAACTGGCCAAGTAGTTGGTACAGCTAAGAACAAGGCAGACGGTTCTGTAGACTTCCCGGCTCTCAGCTTCGATGCAGCAGGCGATTACAGCTTCAAGATTCGTGAGAAGAATGAAGGAGCTGCAGGCTACACTTATGATGCAAGTGAATTTGATGTAGCGGTCGCTGTAACTGACAATGGGCAAGGGCAATTAGAAGCCAAGGTTAGCTATGCTAAGCCAGCAGAATTCTCTAACAGCTACAAGGCTGGAGCAGCTAGCTTAGTGGTGGATGCTAAGACAGTCATCAAAAAAGGCCCTAAAGAAGATGACGTACCAGTCAAGAAGGACCAATTCACTCTTGAATTAGTAGATAAGGACGGTAAGGTGCTTCATGCGCTTAAGAACGACGAAAATGGTAAAGTGGTCTTCCCAGCCCTAACATTTGATGCAGCGGGCGAATACACTTATACGCTTCGTCAAGTAAAAGGTTCGGAACCAGGCATGACTTATGATGACAAGACTTACACAGTTAAAGTCACCGTGACTGATAAGGGGCAAGGTCAATTACTTGTCCAAGCAGAAAATGCAACGGGTGTAGTCTTCGTTAACCGTCTAGCAGAGACAAGTCAGACTGAAGATCCAGGCAAAGACCCAGGCAAGAAGGAAGAGAAGAAATTACCGAAAACAGGTGAATCTAGCTCAATCCTGTTGATTGGCTTAGGCTTTGTATTAGCGATTGCAGCAGGACTCGTAATTAGACGCCAACAAGTTAAAAACTAATGACGTCAAATTAGGCTGAAAGGCCAAAAAGGAACTAGGATATTATCCTAGTTCCTTTTTCTTGCTTAATAAAGAGGAAAGAAAGTCTTTCTCTCCTCTTTTAATGTTTGCTAGTTATTAACCGGATGTGGCGCCGCCTTGGGATGCAGGGAGACCCAGACAACGGCTGCGATAATTAGGACCATGCCCAATAAATCAATCAGATAGAAGTGCTCGCTCATCAATAAGTAGGCGAAGAAGACTGCCGAAATGGGCTCCGAAGCCCCTAGGAGAGAGGCTTCCATAGGCCCCACCAAGGCGACTCCTTTAAGGAAGAGGGTGTAAGCCAAGAGGGTGCCGACCACCACTAAGCCTGCCATGGAGAGAATAGTTAGAGGCTGCCAGTCAATTGGATAGGTCCAGGTCTGGTTAGCCAGGAAGAGGCTAGCACCGCCTAGTAGTAAGCCTAAGCCAGTCACTAAGGTGGCATTGTGGCGCTGTAAGAGGTCAGCCGGCAAGACCGTGTAGAGGGCGTAGCCGACAGCAGCCACTAAGCCCCAACTTAGGCCAGCCGGTGTTAGGCTCAGGCTGGTGATATCGCCATGAGTAGCAATCAGGGCCGTCCCCAGAATGGCCAAAGCAATAGCAGCCAGCAGTTGGCCAGTTGGAGCCTGGCGGGTCTTGAGGCTGACATAGGCAATGACCAGAATAGGGCTAGTATATTGAAGGACGGTGGCAGTCCCCGCATTGGAGGCGCCAATGGCCTCTAGATAGGTCAGCTGACAGAGCACAATCCCAAAGATAGCGAAGATAAGTAGCTGGACTAGGCTGCGCTTATCTTGGCTCATGGCTTTGAGCTGGGGCCGTTGACGCACCAAGAGATAGGTCGTCATAATGAGTCCCGCTAGCAACATACGGATAGATACGACAATCCGAGCCGGAATGTGAGCTGTTTGCATCAGGTACTGACCGCAGACACCAGATAGGCCCCATGAGGCTGCTCCCATAATCGTATAAAGTCGTCCTTTCCATAATACCGTCATGGTCTCTGCCTCCTTATTTTCAACGCTTATCAGTATACACAATTTCTTTCTACTTGTCATGGACCTTTTGCCCACAAATAGAGACTTATTGGCAAAATTGCTTTTAGTTTCTTTTGTACTTATTTTTTGATACACTAAGGTTAATCAAGCTAAGGAGTGACTGCTCATGGAAAATAAACGACGTTTCCGCGCCGTAATTGAAGGTACCGAATATACGATTGTGGGAAATCGCTCAGCGACTCACCTCAATCAGGTGGTAGAATTAGTTAACAGCCAATTGGCTCAGTTAGCCGAGTTAGCCCCTGACATGTCGGCACGCGATCGGGCCATCCTCATGTCGGTCAATGCCTTATCTGATCAACTAGTTAAGGAACAGCGCATTGCAGAATTGGAAGCTCAGCTCCAAAGCCTACAAGCCAAGGGCAGCGCTCAAGCTCAGGCACCTAAATCACCAGTAGCCGAGCCTAAGAAGGCCAGCCCTCAGGTTCCCTTTACCAGAAAGTAATACAGAAAGTAATTAAGGAGGAAATCCTTCATGTTAACCTTACTCATGCTCTTGATTCTTATCTATGCCTTCTACCGCGGTTATCGCCGTGGCTTGGTTATGCAAGTGGTGCGTCTGATTGGGTTTGTCATCGCCATGACCATTGCCAATCGCCACTATCAACCATTGGCACGTTTTATCTCTAACTTTATTCCTTTCCCATCGGTTCAACAGAATACCCAGATGACCTTCTATGATCAAGCGACTAGCTTCGTCATCGACCAGGCCTTCTATCGGGTCGTGGCCTACATTGCCATTGTGGTGGCAGGTTGGTTAGTGACCGAGTTTATTAGTCTCTTCTTCCGTAAGTTAGCCTTCTATGAAGTTTTCAAATGGGCTAACCACATCGGGGGCGGACTGATTAGTGTCCTTATCGCCTATATCTGGATTTTCTTCTCGCTCTTTACCTTATCCTTGGTACCGCTAGAAGGCGTTCAACAACAATTTGTTAATAACCCGATTGCTTATCGGGTCGTGTCTCAAACACCTGTCTTATCTGATATGGCCAACCGCCTCTGGCTCCAGGCCAATCCAAATAATCACAACAACCGTTAACATAAAAGGAGGAATTCAAGGTGACTGATCAGAAGATTTTTAGCACCTTGGAATTCGGTAAAATCAAACAAGCCGTGCAACATTATCTCCAGACCGAGTCGGCTGAGCGCCTGGTTCAAGCCATGGCGCCTAGCGACCAGCTGGACATGATTCAAACATGGCAGTCAGAAACCGAGCAAGCGCTCGGTATTTTGATGCAAGGAAAAGTATTACCGATTCCACGCCTAGTCAATATCGACATGGCACTTAAACGCTTGGAATTAGGCGCCAGCCTTAATGGCCAGGAACTGGCCGGCATTGCCAAGCTTCTATCGACCATTCATCAACTCATGAAGTTCTTCGACCAGTTGGCAGCCGAAGAGAAAACCTATCCAGCCCTTACGGCCTGGGTCTACCAAGTGGTGACCTTGCCAGAAATTGAAGCAGAGCTAGCCCAAGCCATTGACGAAGATGGATCGGTCCTTTCATCGGCTTCGGTTCTGCTAGCTAGCATCCGTCGCCAACAAGGCCAGATGGAGCAGCAAATCCGCCTGCAACTTAACCAATTGCTTAAGTCTAAGGCCAGCCAATTGTCTGATGCTTTGGTCACTATGCGGAATGACCGCTATGTCTTGCCGGTCAAGGCCGAGTACAAGCATCAATTTGGGGGTACCGTCCACGACCAGTCTTCAACGGGGCAGACCCTCTATATTGAGCCCCAGGCTGTCATGGAGCTTAACAACAAGCGAGCTGAATTGCAACGAGCCGAACGCCAAGAAATTGAACGGATTTTAATGGCTCTGTCTGAGGCCCTCATGCCTTATCAAGAAGAACTCAAGCGCAACGAGTGGGTTGTGGCTCACCTGGACTATATCCAAGCCCGCGCCCACTATGCCAAGTCGCTAGAAGCCACTCGACCAAAATTCTCGGATCAGCAAATCGTGGCTATCTATCAGGCTCGTCATCCGCTAATTGCCGCGGACAAGATTGTAGCTAATGACATTATTCTGGGTGAACACTATCAGGCCCTAATCATTACGGGTCCTAACACAGGTGGGAAGACCATTTTGCTTAAGACGCTGGGTCTCTTGCAGTTAATGGGCCAGTCAGGTCTCCATATCCCGGCTGAGGCGGGCAGTCGTCTGGGTATTTTCGATGCCGTCTATGCCGATATCGGAGATGAGCAATCTATTGAACAGAACCTGTCCACTTTTAGTTCCCACATGACCAATATTGTCAGCATCTTGAATCAGGTGACCGACCGGTCCTTGGTCCTCTTTGACGAGTTGGGTTCCGGGACGGACCCTCAAGAAGGGGCCCTCCTGGCCATGGCCATCCTCAACCATTTGCGTAAAATCGGGACCCTAGTCATGGCAACCACCCACTATCCTGAGCTCAAACTCTATGCACACGAGACCGCTAATACCCTCAATGCTAGCATGGAATTCGATGCCCAGACCCTGTCGCCAACCTATCGTCTCTTGCTAGGGGTGCCGGGCCGGTCTAACGCCTTTGATATTTCAGGGCGTCTGGGTTTGAATCCAAGTATATTGGAAGAAGCCCGTAAAGGGATTAAGGAAGACAGCCAGGCCCTTAATGACATGGTGGCTAAGCTGGAAGAAGAACGGCGTCAGGCTGAGTTAGACCATGAAGCAGCCCAAGACTTGCTGGAAGAGGCCCAACAGCTACATGCCGATTTGCGACATGAATACAATCGCTGGCTAGAAGCCAAGGAGCGCCTGCAAGACAAGGCCAAGCAAGAAGCTAATGCCAAGGTTGCCCAGGCTCAGGCCCAAGCCGAAGCCTTGATTCAAGAGATTCGTGACTTGCAGTTAGAACAAGGTCAAAATCAGACCATCAAGGAGCATGTCTTGATTGAAAAACGAGCTAGCTTCGAGCAACTCAAGCAACCCGAAAATCTCAAGAAGAATAAGGTCCTTAAGAAGGCTAAGAACAACCGTCAACTCAAGGTAGGGGACGATGTGGAGGTCTTAAGCTATGGCCAACGCGGGACGATTATTGAAGTCAAGGGCAAGGAATACATTGTCCAAATGGGGATTCTTAAGATGAAGTTTGAGCAGGAAGAACTAGAACCGCTCAATCAAGTGGAGACTAAGACCAAGGTCAATGTCCACCGCCAAGCAGGACCCAAGGTGCAAACTAGCTTGGACCTGCGGGGCGAACGCTATGAGCAAGCCCTCTATCGTCTGCGCCAATACCTTGATGCGGCGCTACTGTCTAACCATCCTATGGTCACCATTATTCATGGTAAGGGGACCGGTGCGCTGAGACAGGGAGTTAAGGAAGTCCTAGCCAAACATCCTCAGGTTGACCGCTTCGAATACTCGCCAGCCAATGCGGGTGGTAATGGTTCAACCATCGTATATTTCAAGTAGTGAGCAAAAAAATAGGCGTCCTCACAGTCCAGTGATACAATAGGAGTATCACAAGCAAAAGGGGAGTCTGTATTATGGCAAAACATTTAACAGATGCTGAATTTTTAACTTCAACTGCAGAAGGCGTAACCGTTGTTGACTTTTGGGCACCATGGTGTGGGCCTTGTCGTATGCAAGGGCCAGTAATCGATGCGCTCAGCGAAAAATATGACGGTCAAGTAGAATTCTTCAAGATGAACGTAGATGAAGAGCAAAAAGTAGCTCAAGAGTTTGGCGTCATGTCTATTCCAACACTCTTGGTTAAGAAAGATGGTCAGCCCGTTGAAAAACTCATCGGCTACCATGACCAAGCTAAGTTAGAAGCTATTCTAGCACAATACTTATAAGCCAATTAGCCTGTGAGCTAGACGG
This sequence comes from uncultured Abiotrophia sp., assembly GCA_965245735.1. Classification (GTDB taxonomy): domain Bacteria; phylum Bacillota; class Bacilli; order Lactobacillales; family Aerococcaceae; genus Abiotrophia. Next base: position 9,551 of record CBDFAX010000035.1, read on the forward strand.
CTTAGAAGCCAAGAGGCGACTCCCTGGTGAGTTCGCCTTTTTTGGTCGTCCAAATAGGAGGTCATTAGCTCCTATCTATAAGAAAAAACTATAGATAGGAGGCTCTGGAAACAAATGTATTTTTAGTGTCTTTTTATGGGGCATAGGGTCCATATATCAAGCGTTTAGACACCTAGTATCGAAATGTTAAATGAACAAATATTTTATAAAAAATTCAAAGACTAAAATTCGTTAATTGGAAGCGGTCACTTGAATTGTCAAGCAGATTTGAAAGTGATATAGTAGAGTAATAATGTGTGCTTTTCTATGGAATTGTAGTCAATCTCTTACGAACGCACAAAAAATACAATGGAGGAAAGAAGGGAAGACGTGTGGAAGAATCACGCATATTTGAACTCTTTGGCTTAGCCTTCAGTTGGAATACAGTGCTGGCGACCATTGCGACAGTGCTCCTGATATGGGGCTTGTGCGTTTGGTGTACGCGTAAACTGTCGGTTGACCAACCGGGTAAACCGCAACTGTTCCTAGAAACCATCATCGACTTTGTCCGCGGTATCGTGGGTGGGGCCATTACGGATCCCAATGCTCAAATGTACCAGCTACTTGGGCTGACATTGTTGTTGTTTGTTTTTGTGGCTAACATGCTAGGCTTACCATTCATGCTTAACTATGGCGAACATTCCTATTGGCGTAGCCCGACGGCTGACCCAATCGTCTGCTTGTCCATGGCGGCCTTAATGATTCTGCTCTCCCATTATATCGGGGTAGAGAAACAAGGGTTCAAGGGTTACCTGATTAACGGCTATACCAAGCCAATGAAGGCCATGATTCCTTTGAAAATCATTGAAGAGTTCACCAACACGATTACCCTGGCCTTACGGCTCTACGGGAACATCTTCGCGGGTGAAGTCCTACTGGGCTTGATTGCTAACTTGGCAACCTCTGCCGGTCTAGTCACTTGGCCTGTTGGGATTCTGATCCAAATTATTTGGCAAGGATTCTCACTCTTTGTAGGTTCCATTCAAGCCTACATCTTCGTCACCTTAACCATGGTTTACATGTCCCATAAGGTTGAGACGGAACACGAATAAACTGACTATATTTATTGATTAAAGGAGATATATTATGGATTACGCAATCGCTGCTGCAATCGCTGTTGCCTTCGCTGCATTAGGGGCATCAATCGGGAACGGGATGGTTATTTCTAAGACCATCGAATCAATCGCTCGCCAACCAGAATTGGAAGGTAAATTACGGATGACCATGTTCTTGGGTGTCGGTCTGATTGAAGCCGTGCCTATCATTGCGGTCGTTATCGCATTACTTTTCGCCTTCAAATAAGCCAGCTGACACTTGAAGGTCAAATTCGGGAGGCTATATATGAACACGCTGTTATTAAATACAAGTATCAATACCTCGTTGGGCCATACCATTGTTACCTTGGTGGCCTTCGTGATTTTGCTTCTCATCGTGAAACGCTTTGCCTGGGGCCCGCTGAATAAGATTTTGTCAGAGCGCAAACAGGTCATTGACCACGACATTCAGACAGCTGCTTCTGAGAAGGCAGCTGCCCAAGACGCCAACCGTGATGCGCAATTAGCTTTGCGTGACGCACGGGCGGAAGCAACTCAAATTATCTTGCAAGCTAAGAAACAAAGCCTGCAAGTTCAAGACACCATGCTCAAGGAAGCCAAAGAAGAGGTTATTCGCATGAAGGAGACGGCTCAGAAGGATATTGCCTTGGAACGTCGCCGTATGTTAAGTGACTTACGGGCAGAATTGACTGACATCTCCATTGAGATTGCTGAGAAGATTATCCAACGGGAAATCAAACCAGAAGACTATCACCGTTTAGTGGACGACTTTATTGAAGGAATGGATGATTTATCATGACAGAAGAAGTAAAGCAAGCCTCTGTCTCTCTCAAGCGTCCTCAAATTGCTGATATGGAAGAGGCTAAGAAGAAGCGGGAGAAAACCTTCGAAGATAAATTGTTGCGCAAGATGCAACAAGAATACCTGGAAACCTATCATGGTGAGGTCGCCCAGGCTGCGGCTAGTAATCAAGCAGGGGAATCGTCTGATGCGGATCAGGTTCGGGACGAGAACCGGACCCAGTATGAGGACCGTCTCTTAGACAAGCTCATGGCGCAAATTTCAAGTGGTTATGAAAACCATGATGAACGTCGCCGCCAAGTCCGTTCTGAGACCTTGATGATTACCAGTGCCGTGCCTTTGACTGAAGATGAGAAGGAAAAGATGACCCGTAAATTCATGGAAATTACTAAGAAGCCTCTGCGTCGCATTACGACGGTGGTCGACCCTAGCTTGATTACTGGGGTGCGTCTACAGTCAGAGACCTTCTACTATGAAGTGACAGGGCAGAAGAAATTAAGAGAAATACGTGCCTTCTTAGAAAAAGGCTGGTTACAAGGAGATGAATCGTAGATGACAGAGCGTTTAGAAGATCGTTTACGTCAACAGATCCGCCGCTTTAGATCGCAAGACAATTTAGAAGAAATCGGGACGGTCACCTTTATCGGTGACGGGATTGCCCGTGTTATTGGGCTAGAGAATGTCATGTCAGGTGAGATGGTCGAGTTCGCCAATGGCTCTATCGGCATGGTGCAAAACCTAGAATCCAATGATGTCGGGATTATCATTTTCGGTAAGTACGAGAATATCCACGAGGGTGACTTAGTCCGCCGTCTGGGTAAAATCATGGAAGTCCCAGTGGGTCCTGGCTTATTGGGGCGTGTTGTGGACCCTCTAGGTCGTCCTTTGGATGGCTTAGGCCGAATTGACAGCAGCCGGACCCGTCCTGTTGAGACACCTGCGCCTGGTATCATGGATCGTCAAAGTGTGAATGAACCAATGCAAACAGGGATTAAGGCAGTTGACGCCTTAGTACCAATTGGTCGTGGTCAACGGGAACTGATTATCGGGGACCGTAAGACAGGTAAGACTTCCTTAGCGGTTGATGCCATTATCAACCAAAAGGGTAAGGATGTTATCTGTATCTACGTGGCCATTGGTCAGAAGGAATCCACCGTTAAGAACCTGGTTAACACCTTAGAACAATATGGGGCCATGGACTATACTGTCGTCGTGACAGCTTCTGCCTCACAACCTGCGCCTTTACTTTACCTAGCGCCTTATTCAGGGACCGCTATTGGGGAAGAATTCATGTATAATGGGCAGCATGTCTTGGTGGTCTACGATGACCTATCTAAGCAAGCTGCGGCCTATCGTGAAATGTCCCTCCTGCTCAAACGACCACCAGGTCGTGAAGCTTATCCAGGGGACGTCTTCTACTTGCATTCACGCCTCTTAGAGCGTAGTGCCAAACTCAGTGACGCCTTAGGTGGTGGGTCCTTGACCTCACTGCCAATCGTGGAAACCCAGGCTGGCGATATTTCGGCCTACATTCCAACCAACGTCATTTCCATTACCGACGGTCAAATCTTCTTGGAAAGTGATCTCTTCTTCTCGGGTATTCGACCTGCTATTAACGCCGGTCTGTCAGTTTCCCGGGTAGGGGGAGCAGCCCAGCTCAAGCCGATGAAACAGGTCTCGGGTACCTTGCGGATTGATTTGGCTAGCTACCGCGAATTAGAAGCCTTCACTCAGTTCGGGTCAGACCTTGATGCAGCAACCCAACACAAACTCAACCGTGGGAAACGGACCGTAGCGGTGCTCAAGCAGAAGCTGCACAAGACCTTGCCAGTTGAAGAACAAGTGGTCATCCTCTATGCCTTGATTCATGGCTATATGGATTCTGTGCCACTGGAAATGATTGAAGACTATCAAGACCAACTTATGACCTTCTTCCGAGATAACTACGATATCATCTTGCATGAGATTGTGACTAAGAAGGTTCTACCTGATCAACAACTCATGGATAGTATCTTGGCTGAATTCGGCCAACGCTTCCAACCATTGAGTGCGCGGCCTTTGGTCGCTGACTAAGCCTGAGGAGGGGCGGACATAAATGGCTTTAAATGAAATTAAAAAGCGGATTGAGTCCACTAAAAAGACTGCCCAAATCACCAATGCCATGCGGATGGTGTCGGCTGCCAAGTATAATAAGATGGCCCAAGATGCCAAGGATTACTTCCTCTATGCCGAGAAAGTACGCAAGATGGTCTCCCATGTGGCGAAGTCTCAGTTGGAGCTCTTAGACGATGGGGTGCCCATTCGTCAAGACGGGCTCAACTATATCGACTTTCACGATATGCTCTTAGAGCGTCCCGTTAAGAAGACCGGCTATCTGATTATTTCCTCAGACCGTGGTTTGGCGGGGAGCTACAACTCCTCCATTATCAAGGCGGTTCAACAGATGTTTGAAGAAGACCATGCCGACAAGAGTGAGGTTGTGGTCTTGGCTATTGGGGAGCCTATTGCCAAGTTTTGTCGGGAGAACGGCTACTATGTAGCCAAGGAAATGCACGACATTTCTGACCGACCAACCTTTGGCGAGGTGCAAGCCATTGTCAAACGGGCGGTCAAGCTCTTCAAGGAGCAGGCCTTCGATGCCCTCTATGTCTGCTACAATCACCATATTAACGCGGTTAGTTCCCAATTCCGGGCTGACCAGGTCTTGCCTTTGACTGATTTAGATGTCTTAGATGAGGACGAGGATGATATGGCCAATGTTGACTATTTAGTAGAGCCCTCTCAAGGGGCCTTGCTAGACGTGCTCCTGCCACAGTTTGCGGAGAGCCAGATCTATGGGGCCATTGTCGATGCCAAGACGGCTGAACACGGCAGTCGTATGAATGCCATGCGCAGTGCGACAGACGCAGCCAATGAGATGATTGACGCCTTGAAGCAGCAATTTAACCAAGAACGTCAATTACGAGTAACCAATGAAATTTTAGAGATTATCAATGGGGCCAACGCCCTGAATGATAATAAGAAGAAGGAGGATTAGACCATGCGGATTGGACGAATTGAGCAAGTCATCGGCCCAGTTGTCGATGTGGCTTTTCCGGTTGAAAATGGGGTACCTGATATCCACCATGCCTTGGTGGTCACCCGTCAACCCGTCAGTGAAGCAATGGACTTGTCAGATGTAGACCTGTCCCAATCCATTACCTTGGAAGTTGCCTTAGACTTAGGGGATGGGGTGGTGCGGACCATCGCCATGGAATCTACCGACGGGCTCCAGCGTGGGCTAGCCGTACTGGATACAGACCGTTTGATTGAAGTGCCCGTAGGGGAAGTAACCCTGGGCCGGGTCTTCAACGTCTTAGGTCAACCAATTGATGATATGGGTCGCCTAGATGGTGATCATGAGGTGCGGGGGATTCACCGTCCAGCACCAACTTTTGAAGAATTAAGTTCTAGCTATACTATTCTTGAGACCGGGATTAAGGTCATCGACCTCTTAGCCCCTTATATCAAAGGGGGTAAAATCGGCCTCTTTGGTGGTGCCGGGGTAGGGAAGACCGTCCTCATTCAAGAATTAATTCATAACATTGCCGAACAATTAGGTGGGATTTCGGTCTTCACTGGGGTCGGCGAACGGACGCGTGAAGGGAACGACTTGGTTTTCGAAATGCGTGAATCCGGGGTTAACAAGAAGACCGCCATGGTCTTCGGCCAAATGAACGAGCCACCTGGTGCCCGTATGCGGGTTGTCTTAACTGGTTTGACCATGGCCGAATACTTCCGTGACGAGCTCAAACAAGACGTGCTGCTCTTCATCGACAACATCTTCCGTTTCACCCAAGCGGGTTCAGAAGTCTCTGCCTTACTGGGCCGCATGCCTTCTGCCGTAGGTTACCAACCAACCTTGGCTTCAGAAATGGGGGCCATGCAAGAACGGATTACCTCAACTAAGAATGGGTCCATTACCTCTATCCAGGCCGTCTACGTGCCTGCTGATGACTATACGGACCCAGCGCCAGCCACAACTTTCGCCCACTTGGATGCGACTACCAACTTGGAACGTCGTTTGACCGAGCAAGGGATTTACCCAGCGGTGGATCCGCTGGCTTCCACTTCAAGTGCCTTGGCAGAAGAAATTGTCGGCCAACGCCACTACAACATTGCCCTAAAGGTACAGAAGATTCTGCAACGCTATCGTGAGTTGCAAGATATTATTGCCATTCTGGGGATTGAAGAATTATCTGATGAAGAGAAAATCGTGGTTAAACGTGCCCGCCGTCTACAATTCTTCCTATCGCAAAACTTCCACGTAGCCGAAGCCTTTACCGGGATTCCTGGTTCCTTCGTGCCAATTGAAGAGACCCTTCATGGCTTTGAAGGGATTGTGGACGGTAAGTACGATGCCTTACCTGAAGAAGCCTTCCGTAATGTGGGGCCAATTAGCCAAGCCATTGAGAAGGCACGTAAAATGGGCGTTGACTTGCCAGCAGGCTTAGATTAAGAAGGTGACCACTATGGCCAAACCAAAGGACCAGCATACCATGCGGGTACGCATTTACTCGCCTCAAGGGGTTATCTACGATCACCAAGCCCTGTCCTGTAGTGTACGGGCAGTAGACGGTGGCCTAACCGTTCTACCTAACCATACGCCAATTTTGGCACCGCTAGAACTTAGCGTTGTCAAGGTAGTGCGGGTACATGAAGGCTTTACTGATGACTTTATCGCCATTAATGGTGGCGTCTTGGAAATGCGCAACAATGAAGTAGAGATTATCTCTAACTATGCTATTCGTGGGAAAGACATTGATGAAGCTCAAGTCAGCGTTGAACAACAAGAAGCTGAGATTAATATGCAAGAAGCTATTGCTAACAAGGATAACAAGGCCTTTGTTGAGGCTAAGATTGAATTGGACCGGGCAATGAACAAGATTACGGCCTTCCGCCGCAAGCGAGGCCTCTAGGAAAAGGGCTGAATATCAGCCCTTTTTTCATGCCTAAGAGGGCAATTAACTCGCATTTTTAAGTGGGATGGGCTATAATGGAATGTTATTTAAAGTCAGAAAGGAAGCGCTCATGTCAGCTTATGTTATTTTAGTCAGACTCTGTCTGGCCATCCTCTTCGCTGGGGTTATCGGTTATGACCGCCAACGTAAGAATCGGCCGGCCGGTCTGCGTACCCATATTTTAGTCTGTATCGGAGCTACCGCTATCTCCATGATTCAAGCGGCGGTCTTCTATCAAAAAATGCACGGTTTCCCTGAAATCGAAGTGGACCAAGTGCGTTTGCTAGCGCCTATTGTCAGCGGGATTGGTTTCTTAGGTGCTGGGACCATTGTGGTCACCAAGCAAAGGGTTGCTGGCCTGACTACGGCTGCTTCCCTCTGGACAACTGCGGCGCTGGGGATAGCCCTCGGTATGGGTTACTATGAAATTGCTGGTTTAACCTTCTTAGGGGTGATTTTCTCCCTAACGGTCATTCGCTTTATTGTCCGCATCCCGGATGTTCGTCGCTTGGAAATTCAATATGTGCACCGGGTGGCCACCAAGGAATTCTTTGCCGACTTCTTCAAGACCCACCACATTGAACTGACCGATGTTCAATTCGATGTAACCAATGTAGACGGCAAGAAGATTTACCGCAATACCTTTACCATCCACTTGCCTAAGGACCTAACTCACGTCCAATTAATCGAAGAATTATCCAC
>CBDFAX010000036.1:0-16547 GCA_965245735.1 uncultured Abiotrophia sp.
TAGGTTGAATAAAGGTCCGGGCTACATATTGGTTCTTAATCAAGCCCATTTCATAAGGCAGTCCGGATACTTCAGCATAGCCGGTAGCGGCTGAGAGTGATGAATTAGGCACCCCAATGACCATGTCGGCTTGGGCTGGGGCTTCTTGAGCTAGGCGGCGGCCGGCACGTTTCCGAGTGGCATGGACATTCTGGCCGGCAATGACTGAGTCAGGACGAGCAAAATAGACATATTCCATGGCCGTAACAGCAGGCGCTTGAGGTGCCGCATAGGCTTCAATCCGAATGCCCTGGTCGTTGATGACAACATATTGGCCCGCCATAATATTGCAGACGAACTCTGCCCCGACCACATCAATGGCGCAGGTTTCACTGGCGGCAACATAGGCCCCATTTTTCATCTTTCCGATTACTAGAGGACGCAAGGCATGTTGGTCCACCGCTCCATAGAGGGCATCCTTGGTGACAATTAGATAGGTAAAACCACCACGGAGTTGATTGAGCCCCTCTTGAAGTTTACCTTCGAAGGTCTCCGCTTGGCTGTGGCGAATGAGGTGAACCAAGACTTCCGTATCAGAGGAAGAATGGAAAATGGCTCCTCGCTCTTCAAGGCGCTTGCGTAATGCACGGGCATTGACCAAGTTCCCATTATGGCAAATCCCCAAATCCATATCATAGAAATGAAAGAGAAAGGGTTGCACATTTTCAATATGATTGGTACCAGAAGTAGAATAACGGACATGGCCAATGGCCCGATCACCTGACAAGCGATCCAAAATGCTGTCATCACGAAAGACCTCACTGACTAAACCATGGCCCCGATGATTATCCAAACCCTTACTAGATCCGGCTACAATCCCAGCCCCTTCCTGGCCACGGTGTTGGAGACTATGGAGACCAAAGTAGGTCACATGGCTAGCTTCGGGATGGTTCCAAATCCCGAACACCCCACATTCTTCATTAATTCCGCGCATTTTCTAATCTCCCTAATACTTCCTTGTAGGCTGCCATGACATCACCTAGATCGCGTCTAAAGCGGTCCTTATCTAACTTGTCTCGGGTATCCTTGTCCCAGAGTCGACAAGTATCAGGTGAAATCTCATCGGCTAGTATAATCTGTCCGTCGCTCGTCTTACCAAACTCAATCTTGAAGTCCACCAAAATTAAGTTGGCAGCTAAGAACAAGTCTTGTAGGGCCTGGTTAATACGAGCGGTTAAGTCCTTGATTTGCGCTAGTTCCGCTTCCGTCACTAGTTCCAAAGCCACTGCATGGTCATCATTGATAAGGGGGTCGCCAAGCGCATCATTCTTATAGCTCAACTCAAAGACTGGTTTAGCTAATTGGTGCCCTTCTTCTAGCCCATATTTCTTAGCCATGGAGCCTGCCACGATATTACGGGTAATCACTTCTAAGGGAATAATGGTTACATGGCGGCAGACTTGGTCGGTTTCATTGACCTGCTTAATAAAATGAGTTGGGATGCCTTGCTCTGCTAGATAGGTAAAAATCAAGCTAGTGATGGCATTGTTGAGTTTACCCTTGTCATCAAATTCTTCCTTCTTAACACCGTTAAAAGCAGTGGCACTATTCTTATAGTGAACATAGACTTCTTCAGAATTACCGGTATCAAAGAGTTGTTTAGCTTTACCTTCGTATAAGAGTTTCATGGTTTATTTTCCTCCCTTAAAGTAGCGAACCCCATTTGCAAAGATGGATTGCTGACCTGAAATTGTATTGGTCTTATAAAGTCCTTGATGATAACGTTCGCTGTGACCCATTTTACCCAGAATCAGACCATCAGGGCTGACTAGGCCTTCGATGGCTAGCTGAGAACCATTAGGGTTAAAGCGTCCATTTAGCGTTGCTTGACCGTCATAGTCACAATATTGGAAGGCTGCCAAATCTTTGAAAGTTTCTAAGGACTCTCCAACCAGTTTCCCTTCCCCATGACTAAAGGCCACTTCGTGCAATTGGCCTACTTGGAAGCCTTGGGTCCAAGGCGAACGAGTAGAGGCCACACGGGTCACGGCTGTAGTTGAGATATGACGGTAGGAATCGTTGCGATAGAGGGTCAAGTCGCTAGGTGTTAGGTCTTTGATTTGACCATATGGCAAGAGACCTGACTTAATAAGGGCTTGGAATCCATTACAGATACCCAAGATTAACTTCTTGTCAGCCAGATGGGCATGGATAGCCGCTGTCACTTCAGGATGCTTGAGGAAGTTAACGATAAATTTAGCTGAACCATCCGGCTCATCCCCACTTGAGAAACCACCTGGGAAGAAAATAATGTGGCTAGCCTTGACAGCTGCGACAAAGTCTTTGACAGAGGCTTCAATATCGCCAGGTCTTTGGTTACGAATGACCACTGACTGGGCTTTGGCCCCCACTTCTACAAAGGCCCGCTCGCTATCGTATTCACAGTTGGTACCCGGGAATACAGGGATGACCACTTGAACTTGGTCCACATATTCTGGATAGGCATAGACTTGGTCTGCCTCTTGCGTCAAGTTCTCAGTCGCGCCTGCCTCTTGGTTTTGGTAGAGAGGGTAGATGTCTTCTAGTGTTTGAGTGTAGGCTTGGTAAAGTTGATCATAGCTGAAGGTCAAACCATTCACTTGGTAGTGACCCTCTGCTTGAACTTGGCCTAGGTAGGTGAAGTCCTCTAGCTCCCGCGTGCTTTCAATAACCAGAGAAGCTACATCAAAGTTAAGCGCATTGACAGACTCAATCTCAAAGCCCAAACCAGCTCCCAAGGCCATCTTAACCAGGGAGGCAGTTAGACTGCCCTCTTCTTGGACATAGGCGGAGACAACGCTCCCCTCTTGAATGAGGGCATGTACTTTCTCATAGTTTGCCATCGTGGCTGCTAAATCTGGATAACCCTGGCCATCGCGAATGACTGGCACATGATAAAGTTTGTTACCCACCGCCTTGAGTTCTGGCGTGATGACGTCTGCAATTTTGACCGGCGCACAGGCAAAGGAAATCAAGGTTTCCACGACATTCAAGTCATGGAAGGTCCCCGACATGGAGTCCTTCCCCCCAATACTTGGACGTCCAATCGCTTCTTGGGCTACTAGAGAACCTAATAGAGCTTGCGTTACCTTGCCCCACTTAGTAGGATCTTGGCCTAATTTCTCAAAGTATTCCTGGAAGGAGAAGTAGAGAGATTCCTTGGTCCCGCCAACGGCATAGACCTTGGCAACTGATTCTAGTACGGCATAGATAGCTGACAAGAATGGGGAGTAGTGAGAAATTTTAGGAATGAAACCATAGGTGAGGATGGTGGCTGTATCACTAGTTGAATGTAGAGTTGGCAGGGCTTGGACACTGGCTTGAACAGGCGTGAGTTGGTGCTTACCCGCAAATGGCATCAAGACCGTGCTATTACCAATCGAAGCATCGAATTGTTGGGCCAAGCCCTTTTGGCAAGTCACATTCAAACTAGCTAATTCAGCTAAGATAGCTTCCTTGCTCACTTGCTTAGCTAGGAATGGATTGGCGCCCGCATTATCGACTAGGCGTGCCTTGGTATGTTGGCGGACCCCAGCCGTTGCAAGGAAGTCAGCCCCCATGTCTACGACCTTATCCTGACCATAAAACATTTCCAGACGACGACGGTCTGTGATGGTGGCAACATGGGCATATTCAATATTTTCAGCCCGACACATGTCAACAAAGGCTTGATAGTCTGCTGGGTCAATGGCTACTGCCATACGTTCTTGGGACTCGCTAATGGCTAATTCAGTTGGATTTAGCCCTTGGTACTTGGTCAGAACCTTATCCAAATGAATTTCAATGCCTTCTGCCAATTCACCAATGGCTACACAGACCCCACCAGCACCAAAGTCGTTACATTTCTTAATTAATCGGGTTAATTCTGGACGGCGGAAGAGGCGTTGTAACTTACGCTCTTCAGGAGCGTTCCCTTTTTGCACTTGGCTAGCTGCGGTCTCTAGGGAATCACTGGTATGCTCAACGGAAGAACCACTAGCCCCTTGGATACCATCGCGCCCCGTGCGGCCCCCAATCATGACCACAATATCGCCAGGAACTAGGCTTTGGCGTTGGTAGTTCCCCACCTTGACCGCCCCGACCACAGCCCCTACTTCCATATGTTTGGCTACATAAGAATCATCATAGAGTTCGCGGACAAAGGTAGTAGCCAGGCCGATTTGGTTCCCATAGGAGGAATTACCGTGGGCTGTCCCAGTCGAAATGGTCACCTGAGGTAGCTTACCTTCTAGGGTTTCTTCCCGTTTTTGCAAGATATTGCCACTACCGGAGACCCGCATAGCTTGATAGACATAGGAACGACCTGATAGAGGATCGCGGATGGCTCCCCCAATACAGGTTGAAGCGCCCCCGAAAGGCTCAATTTCAGACGGATGGTTGTGAGTTTCATTTTTAAATTGAACCAGCCATTCTTCTTCCTCCCCTTGATTATTGACGGTCACGAAGAAGGAGCAGGCATTGATTTCTTCACTGACTTCAATGACTTGGTCTTTGAGAACTCGAACATGGTACTTGCCCATGATGCTAGCCATATCCATTAAGGTCATGGGCTTGGTGATCCCTAGCTCGCCCCGAATTTTTACATAGTAATCAAAGGCTTCCTGCATTTGTACTTGGAACTTATCAGAATTAATGATGACTTGATCTAAGACTGTCTCAAAGGTGGTGTGACGGCAGTGGTCGCTCCAGTAGCAGTCTAAGACGTAAATTTCCGTCTCAGTTGGATCCCGTTTTTCGCTGACAAAATAATCCTGAATAAAGCGTAAATCCTCTAGGTTCATGGCTAGGGACAAGTCAGCCTTTAGTGCCAATAGTTCTTGGTCGTCAAAGTTGCCAAAGCCGCTTAAATCTTTAAGTGGCTTTGGTTCAGAGTCAAGCGAAAATTCCAATACTGACAAGTCCTTAACGCGCGCTTCAATTGGGTTAACCAAATATTTCTCTACTTGAGCTAAGGCTTGAGGACTCAAGGCTTTGTCAAAGGTAACCAGTTTACCGCTACGAACCAAGACTTTGGCTTCTTGATTGAGGAGGGCAATGGCTTGCATGGCAGAGTCAGCCCGTTGATCATATTGGGCTGGCAGGACTTCATAAGCTAGGTAGTGGCCAGGCACTAGGTCTATCTCTTCATAGACTTGGTCAATCATGACTTCCGAGAAGACAGAAGCCTTGGCTTGCTCATAAGTGACGGAGTCGATACCATAAATATCATAAATGACATAGACATGTAAGTCCTCTAAACCCAAGCCGTACTCACTATTCAGCTGATCCATGAGTTGGCTAGCTTCCTGTCTATACTGCTCACGTTTTTCAACAAAAATTCGCTTATCCAATGAAGGGTTCCTCCAATCTAATATGTCCTGGGAAATTAATATGGCCAATCTTGCGGTCCTGACGCGGTTCCTTCTCATAGAGATGTAGGTGGGCTGGTCCTTGCTGAATCAGCTTGAGGAAGTAATCCAGGTCTTGGCCAAGGATGTTATAGAGGGTAGTCGCTTGGTTCTGAATGGGCCCAACTTCTAGTCCACAAATAGCTTCAATATGGGCTCTAAACTGGGACTTATTGGCAGACTGCATGGTGATGTGGCCCGAATTATGGACCCGTGGTGCCATTTCATTAAAGATGACGCGACCTTGGGAAATGAAAAATTCAACTGTTAAGACGCCATAATAATCAGCCGCTTCTAGAATACGACGGGTGTAATCAATGGCTTGCGCTTCTTGTTCTGGACTTGCCGTTGTCGGTACAATGGACCGGTAGAGAATGTTATGGCGATGCTCATTTTCAACGACTGCCACGATCCCAATGCCCGTCCGGTCCTTGTAGGCCACCACAGAGATTTCCTTATCCAGTGGCACCAGACGTTCTAGCAAGGTGTAGGGTTGAACCTGACTGGCCTCTGTAATCCGACTTTGGCCCTTGCCATCATAACCAAAGCGCACCGTCTTCATGAGGTAGGTGCCGTCTACTTGGACGCCAGTCGTATCTTGATCCACATACTGGTAATCAACTGTTTCGATGCCCAAGGAACGGGCAAATTCCTTCTCTAGCAAGCGATGTTGCGCAGTCTTGAGTAGGCTAGCGCTCTGCACAATATGGTAGTCTTTTTCTAGTTCAGCCAGGAGGTCACTGTCAATATTTTCAAACTCAAAAGTCACGACATCCGAGATTTGGCAGAGGCGCTCCAAGCCCTTACGGTTATCAAAATCCGCATGGATGAAGGTGTCAGCAAAGTGACGGGCACAAGCATCTTTGCTTGGGTCCAGGATGGCAATCTTATAGCCCATTTCCTTAGCGCTCATAGCCAGCATGCGACCAAGCTGACCGCCGCCAATAATGCCAATGGTTTGGCCGGGTAAAATTATCTTCATAGTGTCATCTCTTCCAATACTAGGCGTTCTTGTTCTAACTTAAAATCTTGATAAACTTGGGCATAGCTTGGATCCGTCATGCCTAACATAGCCAAGGCACTGACGGCAGCATTTTTTGCCCCGGCCACTCCAATGGCCATGGTGTTGACAGGCACGCCATAGGGCATTTGGACGATGGAATAGAGGGAATCAAGGCCGCTTAGAGTCGAGGACTTAATCGGTACACCAATAACCGGCAAGGTTGTCATAGACGCAACCATTCCCGGTAAGTGGGCAGCCCCTCCTGCTGCAGCGATAATCAATGAATAGCCAGCTTGTCTTGCTCCTTTAGCAAAGCTAACCAGCAAATCTGGTGTCCGATGGGCACTTACGACCTTCTTATCATAAGGAATCCCGAATTGATCCAATAGTTGACAGGTTTCGACCATGGTGGCGTAATCTGACTTGGACCCCATAATGACTGCTACTTTTACCACACTAACACCCTTTCTCTAGGCAAAGCTTCTTAAGTCCTATCTACCCTTATTATAGGATTCCTAGCTAGCAAATAAAAGTCCTATTCGAACTTTGTTATCATTTGTCAACTTAACGTTCGTGTTTGCTTGTAGCAAAGTGATAAGCATAGAAAAAAGGCTAGGAAAATCTTCCTAGCCTGAGTGATAATAGTGAATTAGTCTTTAGGTAAGAGAACCTTACGGGACAAGTTGATTCGGCCTTGGTTGTCGATTTCGATGACTTTGACTTCTACAAGATCGCCAATCTTGAGCACGTCTTCGACTTGTGCCACACGGCGGTGTTCCAATTCAGAAATATGAACCAAACCGTCTTTACCTGGTAAGACTTCTACGAAGGCACCGAATTTCTCAATGCGTTTAACTTTACCAGTGTAGACTTGGCCTACTTCAACTTCACGAACTAAGTCTTCAATCATTTGACGCGCCTTGTTAATCATATCTTGGTCGCTAGATGCAATGGAGACATTACCCGTTTGGTCGATGTCAATCTTAACGCCAGTTGCGTCAATAATGCCGTTAATGGTTTCCCCACCACGACCGATGACAACCTTAATCTTATCTGGGTTAATTTGGATGATATCAATCTTAGGTGCGTATGGGCTCAATTCCTTACGAGCTTCAGGTAAGGTAGATACCAATTCATCCAAGATTTCTAAACGAGCCTTCTTAGCTTGCGTCAGAGCTTCGGTTAAGATGGCTTCAGTAATCCCTTGAATCTTGATATCCATTTGCAAGGCTGTAATCCCGGCAGCTGTCCCGGCTACCTTGAAGTCCATATCGCCTAGGTGGTCTTCAAGACCTTGAATATCAGTTAAGACAGTATAGTCTTCCCCTTCCATGACCAAGCCCATGGCAATCCCTGCAACTGGCGCCTTAATTGGCACACCTGCATCCATGAGGGCCAAAGTGCCGGCACAGATACTTGCTTGCGAAGAAGAACCGTTAGATTCCAAGACTTCAGATACCAAGCGAATGGTGTATGGGAAATCTTCTGGCGCAGGAATCACTTGTTTGAGGGCACGTTCACCTAAGGCACCGTGACCAATTTCACGACGACCTGGGCTACCCACACGACCTGTTTCACCGACAGAGAAGTTAGGGAAGTTGTAGTGGTGGATGAAACGTTTGCCTTCTTCAATGCCTAAACCGTCGATTACTTGGTGCTCACCGAGCGGTGCCAAGGTAGCAGCAGTCAAGACTTGGGTTTGACCGCGAGTGAAGAGACCTGAACCATGAACGCGTGGCAAGAGAGCCACAGAAGAGCTCAATGGACGGATTTCATCGATGCGACGACCGTCTGGACGAACACGTTCCTTGGTGATGAGACGACGAACTTCGTCCTTCTCTAAGTCGTGTAAGGCAGTGGATACGTCTTTCATAAGTTGATCGTAGTCATCACGGTCAGCGTAAACAGCGGCAAAGAATTCAGTCGCTTCTTCCATAACGGCGTCAACAGCTGCTTCACGCGCTTTCTTTTCTTGGGTTTGAATAGCTTGAATCATGCGAGACTTGTAGCGTTCCCCTACTTGAGCCGCCACTTCTGGCGCCACTTCTGCCAAGGTAAACTCGAATTTCTCTTTACCGATTTGGGCGACGATTTCATTTTGGAAGGCTACCAATTCCTTGATAGCCGCATGACCTTTGAGTAAGGCTTCTAACATATCGGCTTCTGATACTTCTTTGGCAGAAGATTCCACCATGTTGATGGCAGTCGCCGTACCGGCAACCGTTAATTCGATGTCAGATAATTCTGCTTGGGCAACCGTTGGGTTGATGACAATCTCCCCATTGACGCGCCCTACGTTAACACCGGCAACAGGCCCGTCAAAAGGAATATCTGACACAGCCAAGGCCAAGGAAGCCCCTAACATAGCGGCCATTTCTGGGGTACAGTCTTGGTCAACTGATAAAACGGTGTTGGTAATTTGGATTTCATTACGAACGCCTTCTGGGAACATTGGACGCAATGGTCGGTCGATCAAACGGCTAGTCAAAGTTGCCGCTTCAGATGGACGGCCTTCACGCTTGATGAAGCCCCCTGGGACCTTACCGACCGCATACATCTTCTCGATGTAGTGGACAGTTAACGGGAAGAAGTCACCGGTCCCGGCTTTCTTAGATGCAACGGCTGCAGATAAAACCACAGTGTCACCGTAGCGAACTAATACGGCGCCGTTGGCTTGTTTGGCTAATTCGCCAATTTCCACAGATAGCGGACGGCCCGCTAAAGTTGTAGAAAATACATGTTTGTTTGACATGGAATGTCCTCCTTATAAATTGGGATTGCTCCCTTGATATGGAACATGACTAATCAAATAAGAACTGGCCAAGCCACCCTGCCCGGCTCTTATTTGGTTAGCACATATTCCATGGTAAAGCTCTAAAAAAAGAAGGCGGCCGTAGCCGCCCTGCTACCAAAATTAACGACGTAAACCTAAACGTTGGATTAATTCACGGTAACGTTGAATATCTTTCTCACGCAGGTAAGAAAGCAAGTGGCGACGACGCCCAACTTTCTTCATCAAACCGCGGTAGGAATGATAGTCTTTCTTATGAGTACGGATGTGGTCAGTTAAGATATTGATATCTTCAGTTAAAACCGCAACTTGTACTTCTGGAGAACCAGTGTCCCCTTCGTGAGTAGCATAAGCTTTAATGATTTCATTTTTACGCTCTTTTGATAATGCCATCTCAGTTTCACCTCTTTCCGATATAGTATCCCACAAGCTAAGTAAAACGTTGGTGATTCGTTAAACTGAGCCGGGGTGTTATAAGTAGCCGAACATCGATAAAGCAACAAACGACCACGTCTCTAAATATACGATAAAAGCTAGGAAAAATCAAGCCCTAAGCCAGGAAAATAGACTAAAATTTAAGGTCTTATCTTAGCCTGCATGGCGACTTTGTTATTTCATATATTACGGCTTTGTCCTGGCACTGCTCCATGTGAAAAAAGAGATTACAGATATTCTATGATTGGGTTAAGTCTACATAAAATGGGCCTTTTAGTCTAATTTCTATGCTATGATGGTCTCATCAACAAGCAAAGGAAGCGTGATTATGAAATTAACACTTAAAAGAACACTGCTCTTAACATCAGCAGCGGCTTTACTCGCACTCCCCTTGACTCCAGCTCAAGCCCAAGAAGCCTCCCAATGGACGCCTCGGACGGTCAGCCAAATTAAAGAAGATATTTCCAAACAAGCTGACAAACTCAGCTATACAGTTCAATATGGCGACACCCTCTCAGCCATCGCAGAAGCCCTTGAAGTCGACCTTCAAGTTTTGGTTTCTATTAATGAAATTGCAGACGCCGATTTGATTTTCCCAGGTACTGTTTTAACGGCTACCTTAGATAGTAACCACAAAGTGACTAGTCTGGAAATTCAAACCCCAGACCAAAATCAAGAAAGTCCTAGTGTTCGGGCTGACTTGACGCAAAATACGGTCACTATTGATGGCCAAACTAGCCAGGTAGACTTTAATCAAAACCAGGCGACTGCCCCTACAAACCCGCAAGTACAAGCGCTTGTCGAGGAAAGCCCTGTCCAAGATCAGGAAGCTTCCAGCCAAGACTTGTCTCCGGTCACCCAAATTCCTGGCCAGCCAGAGGCTGTAACACCAGCTCAACCGACAGCTACTAGCCCTCAAACGCCAAATAACCAAGTCAAGCCAACCAATCTTGACAAACCAGCGACGCCTCAAACACCTGCTAAGCCAGAAAAACCAGCTCAAACGCCTAATCAAGGCAATGCTGATCAAGCCCCTGTCATCGGCGACGATGTCAAGGAATCAGGCTTACCGACCGTTCAAGAAGAAGCTCGTCCTCAAACGCCTACTCCGGCTAACCAGCCAGAAAAAGACGCAAATAACGCTGCGCCTGCAAATCCTACAGAAGTAAATCAAACCAATACTCCAACAGATGGCCAAGAAAGCCCACAAAGTCCTAGTCAGCAAGCTGAGGCAAAGCCAACAGTTCAAGAGAAAACTAGTCAGGATCAAGCAGCTCAAGACCAGACAAGTCAAGAGCAGCCAGCTCAGACCCAGCCTGCTCAAGACCAAACGACTCAAGAGCAGCCAGCTGCAACTGACTATGCTGCCCGTGCGGCTGCCAACCCAGCCAACCAAGGCTTGCAGCCAAAAGCAGCTGAATACAAGGAAGAGGTAGCGGACAAGTTTGGCGTAAGCAACTTCAGCCTCTACCGTCCAGGTTCTAACGATGACCATGGCAAGGGCTTGGCCGTTGACTTCGTGGTCAACGACAATACCGAGCTGGGTGACCAGATTGCCAACTACGCTACTTCCGACATGGAAAGCAATGACATCAACTACGTTATCTGGAAACAACGTTTCTATGCTAACTACGATAGTTACTATGGGCCAGCGAATACCTGGAACCTAATGCCAGACCGCGGTGGAGACACAGCCAACCACTACGACCACGTCCATGTTTCCTTCAACCCTTAAGCTTCTAAAGCTTTCGTCCTCCTCTAACCACCTAGCCAAGTAATTAGCGCTAGGTGGTTTTTCTAAGCAGAAAAAAATTCCCATTATATCATATATGATATAATGGGAATTTTTGCTTATGGGTAAATACGGTTGAGCAAACGTGGGAATGGTGAGGTTTCACGGATATGTTCAATCCCTGATAACCAAGCCACTGCCCGCTCCAAGCCAAGACCAAAACCAGAGTGTGGCACAGCGCCATACTTACGGAGGTCAAGGTACCAAGCATAGGCAGATGGATCTAAGTTGTAGGCCTTAATATTTTCATCTAAGGTCTCAAAGTCCACAATCCGTTCAGAACCCCCAATGATTTCACCATAACCTTCTGGTGCAATCATATCCGCACATAGAACAGTGCGTGGGTCTTCTTCATTAAGGCGCATGTAGAATGGCTTAATGGCCTTAGGATAGTTGACGATGAAGATTGGACGATCATATTGGCTGGCAATGAAGGTTTCATGCGGTGAACCAAAGTCATCGCCCCATTGGATATCATCAAAGCCATTGTCGTTCAAGAGCTTGATGGCATCCGTATAGCTAATACGTGGGTAAGGTAATTTGGTGTATTGTTCCAAGACTGCCACATCACGGTTCAAGGTCTTAAGTGCCAGACCACAGTGGTCAATGACATTGCGAACTAGGTGAGCCACATAACGTTCTTGGAATTGTAAGTTTTCCTCGTGTTCAACGAAGGCTAATTCAACTTCCATCATCCAGAATTCAATCAAGTGACGACGGGTCTTAGATTTTTCAGCCCGGAAGGTTGGCCCGAAGGAGAAGACCTTACCGAAAGCCATAGCCGCTGCTTCTAAATAGAGCTGACCAGACTGGGAAAGGAAGGCATCTTCATCAAAGTACTTGGTGTGGAAGAGCTCAGTGGTCCCTTCTGGCGCAGAACCCGTCAAAATTGGTGGGTCTACCTTAATCAAGCCTTCTTGGTTCATGAACTCGTAGGTTGCCCGGATAATTTCGTTACGGATTTGCATAATGGCATGTTGTTTAGATGAACGAAGCCAGAGGTGGCGGTGATCCATCAAGAAGTCAGTCCCGTGTTCTTTTGGTGTGATTGGGTACTCATGACTTTCACCAATCACTTCAATGTCTTGAACCAAGAGCTCATAACCTAAAGCTGAACGAGTGTCTGCTTGAATCTTACCGACTACCTTCACACTGGTTTCTTGGTTAAGCCCCTTAGCCAAAGCGAAGGTTTCTTCGCTGACATCGGCCTTGACCACAATGGCTTGGAAATAAGCGGAGCCATCACGCAATTGTAAGAAGGCAATCTTCCCACTGCTCCGTTTGTTAGTCACCCATGCCTTGATGATGACCGTTTGATCAATATAATCTGCTGCTTGACGCATGGTAATTGTCTGCATTCTGCCTGCCTCCATTGTCTTGTCTTAAATATTTTCGATTTTTTGTAACCAGGACCCATCCTGCGCATTGAGGTAGTAATAGGTCAAGGTATTATTATCATTCTTGATGGTGATTTCCCAGACGGGCGTGTCTTTGATCATGCCCAAACGCGCCTGCATAATCTTATAATTCTCATTGTCTGCTAAGGCAATAGCCTTGGCATCTTCTTCTGAGATAATCTGATTTGGCGTGTAGTAATTAACGGTCCCACCCTCACGTTTCACAATCGCATAACGTTCTTGGCCACTGTCATCCACAAAATCCAAGGCAAAGTAAGCCTCAGAAATGGTCGTCCAGTAGAACTTTTTGACGTCTTTGACAGTGTAGTCCGTCTCAATCAGTCGCACGGCTTCTTGTTGAGCTTGATGCGATTTGGCTTGGCTTGAATAGAAGACCCAAGCAAAGATGAGAAAGATGATGAGGAAAAAGAGCGTCAGTCCTGAGACCACTTTACGGTTTAACATACTTGACTCCTCCTGTCGCCACTTATCTGTACTATCATACCATAATTTCTCCAAAATTGCATGAATTTTTGGCTAGTTGACTAGGCTGGATTAGTGACTGGGTAAGATGGGAACCAGGTCAATAGCGGGCGCCAAGTATTCCTCAACCTTAGGGCTATAATAACGCGTCCAAACACGTTCATCTAGGAGATAGTAGTCCGCCTTGCAACTAGAGCTAGCGACCTGAGCCAGCAATTTCTTAAGACGGAAAATCATCTGCGGTAGGGTTAGTTGGTCAAAGGCCTGATTATCTGATAAGCCAAGCACCTGACCTTGGCCTAAGGTCCGCTCATTGGTCAAGGAGTCAAACGGTAGACGGTCTAAAATCACTAAGAGCTGATCGACTGACAGAGTAAAGGACTCCTCTAGGAAGAGACGTCTTGGAACAATGACAATGGCCTTGTCATCGGCTTCGGCGCGGCGCTTAATTTTCTTAAGGCTGCCATTTTGCCCTTGACTATAAATCAGGTAGCCCTCTTCCAACAGGGAACTTTCCCATAGGAGACGGTAGTATGTCTGCGCTTGGGCCTTGTTATTGGCAAGAATGAGGACGTGGCTAGCGCCCTGCTCGGCCAGATAATCCTTGATAAAGGCTAGCAATTGCTCGGCTTCTTCATAACCCTGGCCTGACTGAGCATAAGCCAATGGCACCTGGAGGGTCAGACTGCTGGCCTGACTTTGCTCAGGTAGGCTTAAATAAGTGGCCCCCACTTGCCAGAAACGGGCCAGACCATAGCCTAAAGGCTGGTCATACTGGCCGTCCGACAAGAAGGCAATCTGCCGGTACTGGCTTAACTGAGGCAAGTGCTTGTCTCTCATAATTAAAGGCACCCGGCTAAGGGCCAATTGGTAGATTTGGCCATTGCTGACCTGGCCTTGAAGTCGGATATAGCTCCCCTCTGACTGCTTGGCTAGTAGTCGACAGGTCGTTGCCAGATGGCGGTAGGTCCGTTTTGCTTTGGCTGCTAATTTGGCAGTTTTTAACCAGTCCTGTAGTTGCTGTCCTAAAGTCGCCACTTGAGCCATGACGGTCAAATAGCGGGGGCTGCCCTTGACTAGGCAGGCTGTCCACCAGTCATTACTAGCATTAGCTAAATCACTGGCTTCAAACTCTGCCCGCATACTTTCCAGCAGGTCATAGCTAGTGGCCAGGCAGGACTCGAGCTGAGCTTCCTCCTGGCCTTGATCTAGTAAGGCCTTAAGCTCTACAAAGAGCTGGCTGGCATCCAGAGTCATGCTTTCTTGGTCCACCAGGCCTTGGTAACTGGCCTCTAAATCTAGGACCAGGACCCGCGACTGAGCCAAAAAGGCCAGCGGGCTATCAGCGACTTGCTTTAAGGACAGCCAGTCTTTTTGGCTCATCAAAACTAAGTCTTTGGCTTTAAGCGCCTCCAGGTAACGGTGATAACCCGCCTTCTTACCCGTCTTAGCCACAAAATCATAGCGCCGCATAATCTGACTAATATCCAGTTCAGAGTTCAATTCATCCAAACAGCCGAACTGGCTGCTCGTCAACCAAACCAAGGCAGCCGCTAAAACAGTAAGCTCCTGTTGGTTGGCCCGGCTTAAATCAAATTCATGGCAGAATTGGTAGACCGAGGCCATATCGACAAACTGATAGGATGGTCGGTAAATTCCCGCCTCCTGACTGCTGACTTCTTGCCACAGGGCTTGCCAGTGGCTGATTTGACCCTCATTTTCTAAAACTAGCAGGGCCTTGTTCCCTGCTTGGCGCCAAGCATGGAGTAGAGCCAAAGCCAAGCCTTGATGGTCTTGACGGGCGTGAGCTTCTAGCACTAAGGGTGATTTATCCTGACCGGCTTCTTGCCAATAGGCTACCGCCGTTCTTTGCTTGGCGTTAATTAGGCTAGCTTGACTAGCTTGGGATTGACTGTCGTCCTGCCCCTCTGGCCAACTTACTTGGCAATAAAAGCTACTCGCTTGGTTGAGAAATTGGTTGGCTTGATAGGGCAAAGCCTTAAAAATTGCTTGCAAGGCCAATTTAGTCCCATAGTCTAAATCCGCTGCCTGATGAGCCAAAACATCCAACAAATGGGCCGTCATCCGGGCATCCCCCAAGGCATCATGGGCGTCTTGGAAGTTCAAGCCAAAGAACTGGCTCAAATCCTGCAAGTTAAACCCCGGTGCCTGTGGCAGGAAGATTTTAGCTAACTGGACAGTGTCCAAGGCAGGGGGCTGAAAGTCCAAGCCTTGTTCAGCAAACTTGGCCTGCAAAAAAGTTAAGTCAAAGCCCAGATTGTGGGCCACAAAGAAACAGTCTTTGAGTCGCTCATACCAGAGGCCTGCCACCTGGCTAAAAGTCGGCGCATCCTGGACCTGGTCTGGTTGAATGCCTGTGATGGCCGTAATATGAGTGGGAATGTCTCGCTCAGGATTGAGTAACATACTGTGTTGGGCTAGGACTTGTCCATCTTCAATCAGGACAGCCCCAATTTGGATAATTTGATCACCTTGATCTAGGTGAGAGCCCGTTGTCTCTAAATCGACAACCGCAATTCTTAGTCCTTTAGCTTTCAAGATAATCAGCTCCTAACACTTGAGCTTGGGCTAAGAGGTCGGCTGGGTCATTAGCCAAATCCCCCATGACGACCTGGCGCTCTAGCTCCAAAAGTAGGCGACCAAGTCCGGCATTACCCCGACTTAAGCCTAGCACCTCCATGACCTTTTGCCCATTAATGGCCAAATCCGACCGACTGGCAAGTGGCAATTGGGCCTTAGCTTGGGTCAGTTGATTAGGGTGAGTCAACCAGGCTTGATGGTAGGCATAGGTCTCGTAAATAGCCAAAACATGGGCTGGCATCTGATAAAGTTGCCAGGCATCCAGTGGGCCTGCTGCAAAGGCTTGATCCAAGTCTAATAAGTCGCTGACGTCCTTAATGAAAGGATTGCTGTGCTTCCAGTCACGCAAAAAGGCGCGCGCCTGAGCTGAATCCAAGCCCAAGGCCTTAACTAAGGCCCACCAAACCAAACGTTCGTCTCGCGCTAGCCCTGCAGCAATTTGAGCAGCTAGGGTCTCATAGACCTGCTGCCAGACAGCTAAGGCATCTACTTGCTCCATGCCCAATAAATAAGCGCAAAGGCCGGAGTCAGTCAAGGCTTTATAGCTTGTCCCTAGATAATCACCTTGCATGAGCTTGCTGAGTTCAATCCGAATGCGCTCAATGGACACATAAGATAAGTTAGGAGCAAGTTGGCCAAT
>CBDFAX010000037.1:0-14967 GCA_965245735.1 uncultured Abiotrophia sp.
AATCCTTACTTGGCTCTGTCTGTCCTCTTGGCAGCCGGCCTCAAGGGTATTGAAGATAAGATTATGCCACCTTCTGCTGTAGACCGTAATATCTACACCATGACCCGTGAAGAGCGCCTAACGGAAGGGGTAGAGGATCTACCTGGTTCCTTACGTGCGGCCCTCAAAGAGCTCAAGAAAGAGCCTGTCATTCTGGAAGCCTTAGGTGATCACATCGCGCAAAACTTCATCGCTGAGAAAACAGCTGAATACTTCGCTTATCAAAAGCAAGTCACCCAATGGGAACTGGAGCAATACTTCAAAAACTACTAAGCAATAAGTCAGAGGCTGGTGTAACACCCAGCCTCTCTTTATTAAGTCTCTGTAACAGGCAACCAGAATAGGTGCTTTATGGGCCAGGGTTTGATACAATAACTAAGGATTGTATCGGAGAAATTCTTTGATTTCTTGCCAAAAAATTCATATTTCTCTTACATTTCTCTGTTATACTTCCCTTATGATTGATTACTTAACCAAAGGAGCTGGCCCTATGCGCAAACGTCGTAAGAATACGATTGCCGTTGTTACCTTCTTCTTGCTCTTGATTTGCGGGACGGCGATTGTCGTTTTCCTCAAGGAAAATACGCATCAGGCATCAAAATTGAATAACCAAGTGGCTGGCCAAGAACATATTGCTCAGGACCAAAGTAGCCAAGTGACCTCTAGCACACAGGAGTCGTCCAGTGAGTCGGAGTCTGCACCTTTCAACACGGTCCCTTTGCAGCTATCGGATGATTCCCTAGTTCACAACCTATCTAAGGACGAGCTCTCTGAAGTCTTGCAAGATATCCAAAACCAAGACTATCAGAGCGACTTACTTAATGCCCAGTCTGACATCGTGGCTGCCATCAACAAGCACCGCCAAAATATCAGCGAGCTAGGCTATCTCTTCCTGCCGCAAAAACCGGCCCAAGTCAGCCAGTTGCAGGGCGTCAAACAACTGGACATTCCGCTCTATCTGCAGAAAGACCCTAAATGGCGGACCCTCCAATACGGGACGGATACTACTCGTCAATTAGGTGAGAATGGTTGTGCCATCCTATCCTTGGCTATGATTCATGCCTACTATAATCCGCAAGCTACGGTGACACCGCAGACCATTTTGGATTGGAGCAAGGACCATTACTATGTCCACAACCAAGGAACTTCCTGGAATATTTTCTATGACTTCGCTCAATCCTTCAATTATCAGTTCACCAATTTCGGTAATAACTTTGAAGAAGCCATGCAGGCTGTCAACCAAGGCCAAGCCATTGTAGCAACCGTTAAGCCAGGACTCTTCACTGAAACTGGCCATATTCTCGTCATTCGTGGCTACCAAGATGGCCAAGTCTATGTCAACGACCCTAATGATGACCCAAGCAAAATGTTCAGCATCAAGGCTATTCCAGCCCAAACCATGATGGAAGAGGGCGTCAACTATTGGGCCCTATCCAAATAACCATGATTTCAGGAGCTAAGGCTCCTGATTTTTTGGCATTATCGCGTGAAGGAGAATACTATGCAAGCAAGCGACAGACAAAACCAACAACTTAAAATCGCCGCCCGTGGGGCCCTAGTCGGTATAATGGTCTACCTAATTATTTCGAGCCTCAAGTTAGGCGCTGCTTATTTCTTCCATTCGGCCTCCCTCAGAGCCGATGGTCTTAACAACTTAACGGACATCATCTCATCAATTTTGATTTTTATTGGCCTTCGAATTGCCCGCAAACCAGCGGATGAGGATCATTATTTTGGTCACTCCAAATTTGAACCCCTGGCTAGCTTCGCCACCTCCCTCATCATGTTTACGGTCGGCCTAGAAGTCATCAAATCTTCAGCAGAACGCTTTATAGCCCAGGATTATCCGACACCCGACCTCCAAGCTCTTTGGGCGGGGCTTGCTGCCAGTGTCATTTTGCTCATAACTCAACGCTATATCCATCATTTGGCCCAGAAAACTCAAAGCATGGGGCTCAAGGCCAGTGCCAAGGATCTCTTCAGTGACTTTTTGACGACACTTGCTACTATGGTGGCCATTGCCGCTTCAAGTCTAGGCTTAGCCTGGCTAGATATTCTGACAGCCCTCATCATCGGGGCCATTATTCTTCATACAGCCTATACCATTTTCAAAGATTCGACCTTTGAATTATCAGATGGTTTTGACCAAGAGGAACTAGAAGCTTATCGCGCGATCGTCCTCAAACACCCTCAAATCCGTGCGGTTCCGCAAATTCGGGCACGTCTCTGTGGCCAATATATTCACGTGGATATCACGGTTTTAATTGACGGTCATCTTTCAGTTATTCAATCTCATCACATAACAGAGGAAATCGAACAGATTTTAGCGTATAATTATAATGTGTATGATGTCGATGTCCATGTCGAACCATATTTCCAAACCAATCTCAATCAGTAAAGGGGTATGTTTATGTCATCAGTTGTTGTTGTAGGCACTCAATGGGGCGATGAAGGTAAAGGGAAAATTACCGACTTCCTAAGCGAGAATGCCGAAGTCATCGCACGCTACCAAGGTGGCGACAATGCTGGCCACACCATTCAGTTTGGCGGCAAAACCTTCAAGTTACACCTCATTCCTTCCGGGATTTTCTCCCCTGACAAAATCAGCGTCATCGGCAATGGCGTCGTCGTTAACCCTAAGTCTATCGTAGAAGAACTTGCCTACCTACATGGCGAAGGTGTCTCAACCGATAATCTTCGTATCTCTTCACGTGCCCATGTTATCTTGCCTTACCATATTGTCTTAGACAAGCTCCAAGAAGCCTCTAAAGGCGATAACAAGATTGGGACTACTAACAAAGGGATTGGCCCAGCCTATATGGATAAATCTGCTCGGGTTGGAATTCGGATTGCCGACTTATTAGACCGCGAAATCTTTGAAGAACGCCTACGGACTAACTTGGCAGAGAAGAACCTCTTTATTGAACGCGTTTATGGCGCCGAGCCCCTCCGTTTTGAAGATATTTTTGAAGAGTACTACCAATACGGTCAAGAAATCAAACAATATGTGACCGATACCTCAGTTATCTTGAACGATGCCTTGGATCAAGGTAAACGCGTCCTCTTCGAAGGAGCTCAAGGGGTTATGTTGGACATCGACCAAGGGACCTATCCTTTCGTTACTTCCTCTAACCCAGTATCTGGTGGGGTCACTATCGGGAGTGGGGTCGGCCCAACCCGTATCAATCGTGTCGTCGGTGTCTGCAAGGCCTATACCTCTCGCGTTGGGGATGGCCCATTCCCTACTGAACTCTTCGATGAAATCGGCCACCAAATTCGCGAAGTCGGTCGTGAATACGGGACTACTACTGGTCGTCCTCGACGAGTGGGTTGGTTTGACTCTGTTGTCATGCGTCATTCCCGCCGAGTATCAGGCATTACCAACCTCTCCCTCAACTCCATCGACGTTCTGACTGGCTTAGAGACCATTAAGATTTGTACCGCCTATAAGACACCAGATGGTCAAGTGATTGAGTATTATCCAGCTAGCCTCAAGTTGCTAAAATCTTGTACGCCTGTCTATGAAGAATTACCAGGTTGGACTGAAGACATTACTTCTTGTCGTCGTTTGGAAGACCTACCTTTGAATGCCCAAAACTATGTCCGTCGTATTAGCGAATTAGTGGGGGCTAAAATTGCCACCTTGTCCGTAGGTCCAGACCGCGAACAAACCATGATCTTAGAAAGCGTATGGCGCAACTAATATATGAAAACTCCCCCGTCTGTCATCAGATAGACGGGGGAGTTTGTGCTTATGACTCTTTTTGTGGCGCAAAGTACTGGGCTATAGCTTCCTTGTAAGCTGCTAACCAGTCTGACATGGTCTGACGCGTCAAGGGGCAGTCGAAAGCCTCATAGCCATGATAGGCACCCGGATAGACGCGGTACTTGGCCACTACACCTGCAGCTTGCAGTCGCTTCATATAGTCTAGCGTTTCATCCAAAAAGGGATCTAAATCGCCCACATGTGTATAGGCAGGTGGCATACCTCTTAAGTCTAATGCTCGATAGGGTGCCGCGTAAATGGGCACCTCCTTAGATTCATAGAGGTCTCCTAGATAGAGCTGCCAGCCCGCTCGATTTTTGATTTCGTTCCAAATCATTTCCCGATTGCCCTTCATCGATTCTGTCGATAGACGGTCATCAATCATTGGATAAATGGGCATATGGAAGGCCACTTGTACCTGATCCCGATCTCTAGCATAGAGAACCGTGGCAATGGTGAGGCCGCCACCAGCACTAGGACCGCCCACAAAGAGTTGGTCAGGATTGACGCCTAGTAGGGTTGCTTCTTGCTTGAGCCAAACTAGGCTAGCATAAGCATCTTCTACGGCTGCTGGATAGGGCTCTTGAGCAGACAGTCGATAATCAGGAGCCACTACTACTGTATTAGTTTCTAGCACAAATTGCCGAATGAAGAGTAAGTCTAAACGCGGATGCCCCAGGGCGTAGCCACCTCCATGAAGCCATAGTAAGCCTGTCGCTTGAGGTCGTGGCTGCTTAGAGCGATAGATAAGGGCACTTAAATTAGGATTCTGACTACTGGGAATCTTCACTTCTTCGATGACTAGGTCCGGATCCTGAGGCAAGGGCACTCGGAAGGTCGTAAGGCCTGTCTCATTATAGGCTTTCAGGTCCTCTGGCTTTTTGAAGTCAACTAAGATATCCGTCATCCAGCCCCGAAAACGCAAATCCGGATTAACCTGAGGATAGCGCCAAGCCAAATAGTGTCGAACTCCTGGCAACCCCAGTTGATGACGACCCCCTAGCAGGGGCACTAGCTTCTTCATAAGATTCATGGGAAAGACTCTCCTTATTTTATCCTTCATAATGGGAAGCATGACTGGCCCGTCTTCCCCTCTCAAGTTCATTATAGGTCTAGCTAGCCCTATTTTCAAGCTAGGTGGGCAAAAATTGACCCAGAACCTGACATTTGCTAGACTAGGATTATCGAAGATGAGGAGGTCACATGATGTCGACACAAGATGAAATTTTGGCGGTCTTACTAGAGCAAAATAGCCAGCCTATTTCTGGCCAAGCCTTGGCTGATCAATTAGGCTTATCTCGGACAGCAGTCTGGAAGGCTGTCGAAGGCTTGCGTCAGCAAGGCTATCAAATTGCTAGTCTAAGCAAGAAGGGCTATCTGCTAGAGAAAGTCAGTCATACCTTAGATGCCCAACAAATCAAGCGCGACTTGGATGCCCCTTTTGAATCGCTGCATGTCGCCCTTCATGACAGTGTCACTTCAACCAATGACCTAGCCAAACAATTCGCCATACAAGCACCTGGCCAAGCTGGCCTCTTCATCGCCCGTAAACAAACCCAAGGACGAGGACGCTCAGGTCGCCATTTCCATTCTGATATTGCCTCAGGTCTCTATCTATCTGTCGTCTTCCAACCCCAAGTAACAGATTTAGAAGAGGTACCTCAATACACCCTGCTAGCTGCCAGTGCCATGGTTGCCGCTCTGGAAGCAGCCAGTGGACAAAAGCTGCGTATCAAATGGGTTAATGACCTCTTCTGTCGTGGTCGTAAAATTGGCGGAATCCTGACAGAAGCGACGACCGATATTGAAAGTCGTAGCCTATCCTCGATTATTATTGGCATCGGCCTCAACTTAAGTGGCGACTTCAGTCAAGCGGAAGCCTCAACTCAGTCTGTTGCAGGAACCCTCTTTGGACAGGAAATGCCGGCCGACTTCAATCCCAACCAAGTTATCCACGACTTCCTTAAGCAGTTGGCTTACTATATCCGTACCCTCTCTGACAAAACCTACCTAGCACACTACGAAGAACACCTACTGGGCGTAGGTCGCCAAGTTAGCTACCAACAAGCAGGCCAAGAATACACCGGTATTATCCAAGGTATTACCGACCAGGGCCACCTCTTGGTTCAAGACCCTCACGGTCAAATTCGTACCCTCTTCAGCCAAGAAGTTCATTTTTCTAGTCAACAATTCGCTGATGACCTCGACTAAATAAAGTAAATTCCCGCATCATGAGATGCGGGATTTTTTGATAGCTCAGATTACCATACCGGAATCTTAGAGTTCTTGCTTAACTCTTCAATCTTCTTAGCGATTTCGTCTGATTGGAAGATTTCTACGACTTTCTTGTAGAGTTTGTTGTCTTTTTCAGACTCTTTAACGGCGATGATGTTCTTGTATTCATCTTTCAATTTTGCTTTGTCAGTTGCGTCAACGAAGAGAGCGTCTTTGACGGTTAAGTTAGCATCTGCTGCATAGTTCCCGTTGATAACTGCTGCATCCACGTCTTTCAAGCTGCGTGCTGTTTGAGAAGCGTCCACTTCTTCGAACTTGATGTTCTTGTCATTCTTAGTTACGTCGCTAACGCTAGCTAAAATACCTTTAGCATCGTCTACTTCAATCAAACCCGCTAATTCTAAGGTCAAGAGGGCACGACCTTGGTTGGTCACATCGTTAGGAATAGCGATTTTGGCCCCATCTTTAGCTTTTAACTCATCCAAAGATTTAACTTTTTCAGAGTAAATACCTTGAGGTTCTACATAAGTGAAGCCGATATTTACAACTTTCCCCTTGTTAGCCTTGTTCCATTCTTCCAAGAAGATAATGTGTTGGAAGGCGTTGAGGTCCAATGAACCGTCTTCTACTGCCGCGTTTGGTAAGTTGTAGTCAGAGAAGTTGGTAATTTCGATTTCGATACCTTCATCTTTTTTCGCTTTTTCTGCTACAGCTTGCCAGAGTTCCTTGTCAGCTTCACCGACAACCCCAACTTTTACTTTTTGGCCTTCAAATTCTTTGGCCGCTTGTGCAGTTGGGAAGCTAGCCCCAAAAACTAAACCTGCTGCAAGGGCTAAAGCCCCTAATTTTTTAACAAACTTTTTCATATTGCATGACTCCTTTATTAATTATTATTTGTTTGTGTCAATGATTGATGTTGGGCCTTAATGGCCGCTAGTTTTTCCGAATCCAATAGTAGCGCTAAGGCCGTATTCGCCAATAAGGTTGCAGCCACCGCTATAGAAGCATAACCCTTAGGGCTACCTGCTGCGGCTTTAAACTCCTCGGAATGGCCAGGAATTGGGCTGTCACTAATGGAAACGGTAGGTTGAATGGTAGGCACAACTTGAGAGACATTGCCGACATCAGAAGAACCCAGCGAGTTACGCTTGCTTCTTTCGATTTCGGACTCATCAATACCATAATCGGCAACCTCTTGGAAGAAGAGTTGGTCGAAGAGTGGCGTTGGTACCACGTCATCCACCCAGTTCTGGAAGAGGCCAAACTTGTAGTCGCATCCCGTTGCTAGAGCTGCTCCTTTGACAATGTTTTCTACCTTTTGGTAGACACTTTCCAAGGTCTTGCGCTCAGCGGCTCTGAGATAGAAGCGACCTGACGCATATTCCGGAATGACATTGGCAGCCTGCCCGCCATTGGTGATAATACCGTGAATATTGACATCCTTAGTCAGATTTAAGCGTAAAGCATTAATGGAATTAAAAACTTGAATCAAAGCCTCCAAGGCGTTAATGCCCGCTTCCGGTGCCCCCGCTGCATGCGAAGCCCGACCAAAAAATTCAATGTCCACTGGCGCATTAGCCAAGAGCCGTAAGGTTGGCGCAAATTTGTGGGCTGGATGGGCACAAAGGGCGGCATCAACATCCTGGAAGAAACCTGCCTTGACATAGGAACCTTTGGCAGAACCGTTCTCCCCACCTTCTTCTCCAGGTGTTCCATATACTCGAATTTCACCACCTAAATCATCGATAACGGCTTTGAGGGCTACAGCTGCTAAGAGTGAATAATTACCGAATAGGTTATGCCCACAAGCATGGCCAATACCTGGCAAGGCATCATACTCGGCTAGGAAGGCCAAGACAGGACCAGGCTTGCTTGCCCGATAGACCCCGACAAAGCCAGTCTCATGACCTGCAATGTTCTGGGTGACTTCGAAACCTTCTTGCCGCAATTGATTAGCCAGTAAGTCAGATGCAAAATATTCTGTGTTGCAGACCTCAGGTCGCTCATAAATGGCCTTGGCATGGTCTTGGTAAGTGGCTAATTTTTCCGCGACAACTTCGCGAATTCTATCTTTGTAGGCCT
Organism: uncultured Abiotrophia sp.; assembly: GCA_965245735.1. GTDB lineage: Bacteria > Bacillota > Bacilli > Lactobacillales > Aerococcaceae > Abiotrophia. The sequence continues at coordinate 8,123 of CBDFAX010000037.1, forward strand.
GGGTCATTGGCCCACCTCCTTTTATTTCAAGGCTTATTTAGTACCGAAAGTTTCCCAAGCTGGTAAGAGTGAACCTTTAGAAACTTCTTCGATAACCTTCTTAGTATCTTCTGTTTGGTAAGCTTCTACAATTTTCTTGTAAGTTGCATTTTCTGCGTCTTTCTTACGTGCCACGATAATGTTCACGTAAGGTTTTGAGCTTTTATCAACTGGCTCTAAGTAGATGGCATCTTTGGATGGAGTGTAACCTGCATCGACTGCTACCCCTGAGTTGATGATGGAAGCCGTCACGTCATCTAAAGCACGAGCAGTTTGGGAAGCATCTAACTCTTGAATCTTAAGGTTAAGCTTGTTTTCTTTAATGTCAGAAACGGTTGGTTTGTAACCTTTTGCTTCGTCTACTTTGATTAAGCCTGCTGTTTGCAAGAGGCGTAGGGCACGACCACCGTTCGTTGGGTCAGAAGGAATCGCTACTGTGTCGCCTTCTTTCAAGTCTTTAATATCCTTGATTTTCTTAGAGTAAACCCCTAATGGTGCGTTAACGGTATTCCCGATAGAAACTAATTCTTGATCCTTATGCTCTTGTAAGTAGCTATCCAAGAAAATTTGGTGCTGGAAAGCGTTGAGGTCAATTGAGCCATCAGCCAAAGCCGCGTTTGGTTGGCTGTATTCTGTGAACTTAACATATTCAAGCTCGATGCCATCTTTGGCCAAGCGTTCTTTAACGTTGTCCCAAACTCGGGTGTCGTCACCGACTAAACCAAGTTTAACTTTTTCTGCTGCTTGTGCAGAAGTGACAGGTGCTAAGGCGCTAATCCCTAGGCTAACTGGGGTGATAATTGCAGCAAGTGTTTTAATCCATTTTTTCATTGAGTGTTCCTCCTAAAATTGTTAGTTGATTAGTGGGTGACGCGCTTTTCAATGCGTCGAGCAATAAATTGAGTGATGAAGACCAAGATTAAAATCAAGATGGTCGACATCAAGGTGACATCTGTCTGGAATCGGTTATAGCCACGAGAGATAGCTAGGTTCCCTAGACCACCACCACCGACAGCACCTGCCATGGCGGTTAAACCAATTACGCTGATTAAGGTGAGGGCTGACGCGCGGACGATACCTGGCAAACCTTCTTTGAGATAAACGCGGAAGATAATGCCCCATGGGCTGGTCCCCATGGCTTGAGCGGCTTCCACAACCCCAGGATTGACTTCTAAGAGGGCGTTTTCGACCTGACGAGCGAAGAAGGGAATAACCCCTGCAATCAGTGGCACCAAGGCCGCCTTGGAACCAATTGTCGTACCCGCTAAGAAGCGAGTGGTTGTCGCTAAGAGGGCGACTAAGATAATAAAGGGAATGGACCGGAAAATATTGACCAGCTGATCTAGGATTCGGTAGAACCAACGGTTTTCCAGAATGCCTCCGTCGTGGGTGACTACTAAAATCACACCCAGTAAAATCCCGAAGATACCAGACCAGAGAGCCGTCCAGAAAGTCATATAAAGGGTTTGTTGGGTGGCTTCTAAAAAGTCCTTAGGAATTTTAGCCACGTTAGGCATGATGGGCTCTAAACTTGCCCAGGCTTGGTTACTCCAAGTGCCAAGCTTATCTAAAAACTCTGCTAACCATGTTGCCATTAGTCTTTTGCACCTCCCTTATAGTCTTTGGCGCTGTGTGGACGCTTGAGGAACTTAAGGTTGACACCTTGTTCTTTGATGTAGGCGACGGCAGCTTCCTTATCGGCTTCTGCCCCTGCCAAGGTGACAATCAAATTCCCAATTGGCGTATTATCAATAATCTCGACATTACCATGTAAGATATTGGCGGTGACATTGAAGAGGCTGTAGAGGGTCACAATCAGTGGCTCATCGGTTTCGTCACCTAAATAGGATAATTCTACTAGCCATTCATCATCCTTAAGTTGAGAGAATTTTGGCTGACTGAGAATAGTAGCTAAGGCCTGGTCTACATGGGTTGCAGTCCGAATGAAGTCGCGGGTTAGAGCTTGGGCTGGTTGGCTGAAGATTGGCACCACTGAGCCGGCTTCAATGACTTCCCCATTTTCCATTACGGCTACCTTGTTACAGATTTCCTTGACCACTTGCATCTCGTGAGTAATCAAGACGATGGTCAAGCCTAGTTTTTGGTTCAATTCTTTTAGCAAGTCCAAAATCTGCAAGGTTGTTTTAGGGTCGAGAGCACTGGTTGCTTCATCGCAGAGTAGAATCTTAGGATTGCTAGCTAAGGCCCGCGCAATCGCCACCCGTTGCTTTTGCCCGCCAGATAACTGGCTTGGATAAGCCTCTGCCTTGTCAGCAATCCCTACTAGTTCAAGTAACTCTAGAACTTTTTGCCGACGTTCCTTGCGAACTTGAGACCAGAACTTGAAAGGTGCGGTCAACTTCTCTCCGGCCTTTCCAGACCATTTCCAAAAGGCCAAGGCCTGACCGACATGCTGGCCAAACTGGCGGAAATTGTCACCATCATACTGGAGTGGGAAAGCCACGTTATTGAAGACTGTCCGACTGTGCATGAGGTTGAAGTGTTGGAAGATCATGCCGATTTTCTTACGTTCCTCACGCAAACGTCGACCGGACAAACCCTGAAGTGCTACCTTACCAACGGTCACTTGCCCGCCTGTTGGGCGTTGCAAGAGGTTGATGACCCGGACCAGGGTGGATTTCCCGGCACCAGAGTAGCCGACGATTCCGTAAATATCGCCTTCTTCGATTGTCAAATCAACGTCTTTGACTGCTTGGACCTGGCGGTCCTTCTGTCTAAATGTGACAGAGATATTCTTTAATTCTATCACCTATAATTCCTCCTTATTTCAAGGCTCGTGGGTGGGTTACAAAAAGCCCCCAAGGTGGCCTAGAGCCTACCTTGAGGGCGTCATGACGCGTTACCACCTCTTGTTCAGGCAATACTCACATATTGCCCCTTAGCGAGTATCCTGATTTGATACTCTTTGCTTTTAACGGTCGCACCGAGACTTGAATCAGCTTAAGCCATTCAACATCTTCGCTCCATAGCCATTTTCATGTCGTTGCCTTGCTTCGTTTCACCACCCGAAGCTCTCTGTGAAGGCGAGGCGACCTTACTTACTATTTCATCGCATTATCTTATCTTAAAAAAAATAGCCCTCTCTACTAACTCTTGTTAGTAAAAGGACGATGTGATCGTGTTACCACCTTTTATTCAGAAGCCTAAGCTTCCCTCTACCCAGCTGGCCTTACAGCGTAACTGGTATTCCTGGTAACGGGGGAATGACCCGAACACACCTACCTATCGGCGTATTTATCTCCCAGACCATCTTCATAAACTATTCGATAGTACCTTTCACCTACCGGTACCTCTCTTGAATCGCTAGTTTTACTACTCTTCTGTTCAACGATATTTCAGATATGCCTCTACTATACCTAGATTCCAGCTAAAAGTCAAGCCTTTTATGATAAAATTCTGATGAAGAGGTGAGTTCTTCTCATTTTTACTTGGACTTTTTTCACCATGCTCTAGATTATGTCGGTCTATGTATGATAAACTATTAGATAGAAGTTAAGGAAGAAAGGGAAGTGCTCATCAGATGTCAACGCCACAAGTCAACCAAGGCCTGCTCGCCATTAAGCCGAGCCCTATCCGCAGTTTTAACGATCAAATCAGCAAAATCGAAGGCTTAATCCCCCTCACCATCGGGGAGCCAGACTTTCCAACACCCGATTTCATTAAGGAAGCCGCCATTGAGGCTATCCGCAAAGACTTGAACGGCTATACCCATTCGCGTGGTCTCTTAGCCTTGCGCCAAGCTATTAGCGAGTTCCTAGAGCGTCACTATGAACTCCACTACAGTCCCGAAGAAGAAATCATCGTGACCGTAGGGGCGACCGAAGCTTTATTTGCTAGTCTGGTTGGCTTACTTAACCCTGGCCAAAAAGTCATTGTGCCTGCACCTAACTATGTTATCTACGAAACACAAGTTCGTCTTGCTGGGGCAGAACTCATTCGTCACGATGTCAGCCATAGTCACTTCAAGCTGGAGGCAGAAGAACTTAAGGCTCAGTTAGAGAGCCATCCTGAGATTAAGATTCTGCTCTTGAACCATCCTTGCAACCCTACCGGCGTTACCTATAGTCGTGAAGAGTTAGAGGCTCTAGCCAATGTGGCCCGCCAATATGACCTCATGATTGTTTCTGATGAAATTTATAGCGAACTTACCTATTCTGATAAGCATGTTTCCATGGCGGAACTAGCTCCTGAGCGAACCATTCTGATTAACGGGACCTCTAAATTCTATGCCATGACTGGTTGGCGTTCTTGCTTTATAGCAGGGCCTAAGGACTATCTGAGCCAAATCTTCAAGGTCCACCAAGCAACCGTCAATACGCCACCATCCGTCTCACAATATGGTTCTATTGCTGCCTACCATTCTGGTGATGATAGTATTCATGAGATGCGTCAAGCCTATGACCAACGCCGCCAATTCCTGATTGGTCGTTTCCGCGAGATTGGCTACCAAACCTTGCTTCCAGAAGGCGCCTTTTACCTCTTCGTTAAAGTACCCGACTGGTTCCAAGGTGATGACTTCGCCTTCTGTCTGGCCTTGGCTCAAGAAGCTAAGGTTGGGGCAGTCCCTGGCCAGTCTTTTGGACCTGGCGGATCAGGCTACTTCCGTATCAGCTATGCTGCCAGCCTAGAAAGATTGGCAGAAGCCATGAATCGAATTCAAGCCTTTACCCAAGAAAAGACTAAATAATCTTAAGGAGGAGCCTTTATGCCATTTATCCACGTTGAACTATTAGAAGGTCGTAGCCCTCAAGCCAAAGAAGCCATGGCCAAAGAAATTATTGAGGTCGTGTCCAAACATAGTGGTGCGCCTACCGAACGCATTCACGTTGTCTTTCAAGACATGAAGAAAGAAAACTATTTCCACAATCCTAAATAGATAGGTAGACTGGCTGAGGTAATTCCTCAGCCTTTACCATTAGCTAATTGAAGGAGGTACTAAGATGAAGAAGAATCTTGCAATTATTGGGGGCGGGATCGTCGGCGCGACAGCGGCCTACTATGCCCTCAAAGAAGGTCACACTGTCACCCTCTATGAAGACGGCACCGGCCAAGCAACCAAGGCAGCCGCTGGCATTATCTGCCCCTGGTTCACTTTACGCCGTAACAAACCTTGGTATTATCTAGTTTCTCAGGGGGCTGAGTTTTACCGGCGATTCATGGCGGATTTGGCTGAAGATGGCTTGAATACCGATCTAATTTTCCAAGAGGTTGGCGCTTTACTAGTTCGTAAAAATGAAAGCTCTCTAAGGCGTGACCAGGAACGAGCACAAGAACGTCGACCCGCTTCACCTTCTATTGGAGAGGTTGCTAGTTTGTCCGCTCAAGAGGCCATGGATAAATTTCCACTTCTAGAGACGCCTTATCCAGCATTTTTTGTCTCTGGTGGGGCGCGACTGGATGGTGCAGCTCTCATTCAAGAACTTCATAGTTTGATTCCAAAACTAGGTGGTAAGTTGATTCATGGACAAGCTCAACTTGTAGCTGATGTTGATCAGCAGGTTAGCGTCTTAGGTCCACAAAAGGATACAAAGTCCTACGATGCTATTTTGTTAGCCTGCGGTGCTTGGTTACCTCACATTTTAGAGCCACTCGGCTATGAGGTTGCCATTAGTCCACAAAAGGGACAACTCTTTAGCGTCTATCAACCTGACTGGGCGGGGAATACTTGGCCGGTGGTCATGCCTCCCGGTAAATTTGACATCATTCCTTTCCAGAATGGTGAGCTTGTCATTGGCGCGACGCATGAAAATGACCGGGGTTATGATTTGAGTGTTGAAGCCAAAAGATTGGCTGAACTACAGGAACGTGCCAGCAGCATGCTACCTTTCTTATCAGACCAAGTGGCTTATCATCGGGTTAAAGTAGGCATACGTGCCTATACGCCAGATTATGCTGTTTTAGTAGGCCCAGTCCCAGAACTGAATTCTGTTTGGGCTGTTAGTGGGCTAGGTTCTTCCGGTCTAACAAGTGGGCCCTTCCTAGGTTATCAATGGGTCAAGCATGTCAGCAAAGGACATTGCGACTTGGATCAAAGCCTTTATCCAATTGACTCCTACATTAAAAAAGTCTAAGAATTAGCCCTTTTTCACTACACAAATTAGTCTAAACATGTTATGATTAGTAGATGAAAGGAGGGGAATTTAGAATGAAAAAAATCTTTGAAGAATTCCGTGGCTTTATTGCCAAAGACAATATTGTAACTTTAGCCGTTGCTGTGATCTTGGGGGGTGCCTTCTCAAGTATCGTAACTAGCTTGGTAAATGATATCTTCATGCCAATCCTCGTTGCCGTAACTGGTCAAGCTACTGTTTCTGGCATCTCATTGCGCATTGGGAATACTTACCTAGGTGTGGGTAACTTCTTACAAGCAGTTATTAACTTCGTTATCATTGGTTTCTTGTTATTCATGACTTTGAAAGCTTTAGGGAAGGCTCAGGGCAAAGACTTGATCAACCCACCTGCGCCACCTGCAGGTCCAAGCGAAAAAGACTTATTACAAGACATCTTAAACGAATTGAAGAAAGAAAAATAAGACTTTCGCATAGAGCTGTCTCGCAAGAGATGGCTCTTTTTTATTTGCCCAATATATCATATATGATATATTGGGCAAATAAAAAAGAAGTATCTGATGATACTTCTTGATAAGCCACTTGCCGGGCTTGAACCGGCGACCTCATCCTTACCATGGATGCGCTCTACCTGCTGAGCTAAAGCGGCAATATAAAATTTTACTCCGCAAGTAGGGCTCGAACCTACGACATCATGATTAACAGTCATGCGCTCTG
>CBDFAX010000038.1:0-14295 GCA_965245735.1 uncultured Abiotrophia sp.
CCTTCCTTCAAGGCTTGAACCGCTAGCACCACGGCCAAGAAGGTCTTCCCTGTCCCCGCAGGCCCAATGCCGAAGACCACGTCCTGTTTTGCAATGGCGCGCGTATATTGTAACTGACCAAAGTTCTTGACCCGGATGGCCCGGCCATCTGCTGCTCGACCAATGACTTCCTCATAGAGATTGAGGAAGTAATCCAAGGTATTATTCTGGGCCATCTTAATAGCCGTCACAATATCCATGGTGTGCGGTGTAATATGGCGTTCTAGCAATTGCACTAATTGATTAACAACCTCTAAGGTCAACTCTACAGCCGCTTGACGACCGGTAATGGTTAATTGCTCACCCCGCGTCGTGATAAGCACTTCAAAGTGTTCTTCAAGTAATTGAATATGGTGATCTTGATTGCCCAAAATGGCTAAAAGCCAATCCGGATTGGAAATAATTAATGTCTGACTATATGGGTGTTGTTCCGTCATAAGCAATCCCTCTCTTCTTCACGTCTCAGACGACGTCTGGCTAGATACTAGTGGACACACTAGGCTGATTCTATTATACCTTGTCTTGGACTAAAAGTCATGATTTGTGCCATTTTTGGGCCTTAAAACAAAAAAACAGGAGCACAGCTCCTGTTAACTAAAACTTAGCCTAAGAGACGTTTAACAGTCTCATTAATGGCTTTACCTTCTGCTTGGCCCTTAAGGCTGCTGGCAGCTAATCCCATGACCTTGCCGAAGTCTGCCTTGCTAGTAGCTCCAACTTGAGCCATAATCTCACGAATCTTGGCTTCTAAAGCCTCCGGACTTAGCTGTTCTGGCAGGTATTTTTGGACAATGACAATTTCGTCCTGGGTAGCTGACACCAAATCCTGGCGTCCCGCCTTCTCAAATTCAGCCAGGGAATCGCGACGCTGCTTGAGTTCCCGGGAAATAATGGTAATTTCTTGGTCTTGACTAAGTGGCTCAGGCTGCTCTAGCGCCTCTTTTTGGAGCGCTGCCTTGAGCATGCGCAAGACCTTAAGGCTATCCTTGTCCTTAGCCTTCATGGCAGTTTTAATATCTTGATTAATCCGTTCCGTTAAAGTCATTAGACTTCCTCCTTATAGGCTACCAATTCGATTTCAATCCCAGCATTGAGCGGAAGTTTTCCAACTTGGAAGGCTGATCGAGCTGGATAGTGGTCTTGGCTAAAGTATTGGCCATATACCCCGTTGACTGTTGCAAAGTCGGCAATGTCATTGAGAAAAACAGTCGTCTTAACCACATGGTCAAATGTCATGCCCTTTTCAGCTAATAAGGCTTTGAGGTTGGCAAAGACTTGATGGGTTTGATCCCCGATAGTAGCTGGCATATTACCAGACACAGGATCGATTGGCAATTGGCCTGAGACATAGAGCCATCCCTTGACATAGCTAGCATGTGAATAAGGTCCTACTGCTTTGGGTAACTTATCTGAAATAATACGTTGGATAGACATAAGTAAACTCCTTTACTCTTGATTTAATCGCTTATTCAAAGCTGAAATGATGCGGTCTGCAGCCTCCGCCACAAAATCTGGATGGGTGGCGCAATTGAGACGAACGAAAGTGGCAGTTTGACGGCCAAAGGTCACCCCAAAGTTAACCGCTAGCCCCGCTTCATGAATCATGAAGTCCTTAATCTGGCTTGCTGACACATAGGCCCCAAAATCAATAAAGGTGACATAAGTAGCTTGACGTTCAGGTATGACCAAATCCGGGAAGGCAGCTAATAGGGTTCGGCGTAAGTAGTCATCGTTGTAGTCTACTGTTGCATTAAGACCTTCTAACCACTGGCTACCCGATTCATAGGCTGCTTGTGTGGCCAGTAAACCCATCAGGGAGTGGCTGGCTTGCTGATAAGGTGCTATGCCTCGGTCGTATGCTTGACGCAATTTTTCATCTGGAATAACCACATGGGAATTAAGCAGGCCCGCTAAATTAAAGGTCTTAGATGGTGAGTTTAAAACAATGACTAGGTCACGATAGGCACTTAAGCGACAATCCAAGGCAGAAACAAACTGATTGCCTGCCGCTACAAAGTCTTGATGGATTTCGTCAGAAATCAGATAGACTTGATGGCGACGGCAAATGGCTAGGAGCTGCTCCAACTCTTCTAGGCTCCAGAGACGACCTGTTGGATTGTGCGGTGAGCAGTGAATGAGTAACTTGACCTCTTCGGCTACAATTTGCTTCTCCAAGGCATCGAAGTCAATTTCATAGCGGTTATTGCGCAATTGCAACTGATAATCCACTAATTTTCGGCCCGTGTCTTTAACGGCGCCGTGGAAGGGTGGATAAACAGGCGTCATAATCATGACCCCTTGACCCGGCTGGGTCAAGATTTGAACCAACCAATAGAAGCTGCTGACCACCCCAGGTGAAAAACGAACCCAGTCAGACTCAATCTGTACGCCAGCTCTTTCTTGCTGCCACTTGATATAGGCTTGATAGTATTCAGGGCAAGGATAGGAGTAGCCAAAGATCCCGTGGTCTACCCGCTCATGTAAAACTTTTTGAACTGCCTCAGGCACCTTAAACTCCATGTCCGCAATCCACATACCTAGTAAATCTGGGGCGCCAAAAAGCTCTTGACTTAAGTCCCATTTCTTACAGTTACTGCCACGACGGTCTGTAAAATACCGTTGGCAAAAATCAGCTACTTGTTGATTCATGGTCATCCCACCTTGTCCTAATGATGTTATTATTATCCCCTTTTCAGGCTAAATTTGCAAGTAAAGTAAAACACCCAATGACCTTAGCCATTGGGTGTTTTAAATCGCTATGTATCGCTATTTATAAGCTAGCGTAATGTTATTAAAACTTACGTTTACGAGCTGCTTCTGATTTCTTCTTACGACGTACAGATGGTTTTTCGTAAAACTCACGTTTACGTGCCTCTCTTAAAGTACCTGTTTTAGAAACGTTACGCTTAAAGCGACGAAGAGCGTCATCTAGAGATTCGTTTTCACGAACGACTGTTTTAGACATGGGTTTCCCTCCCTCCGAGCTTTTAGTAACCTTTCCTAGATAAAGCATCTAAATAAGATTCCTTGTCTATTATAGCCTACTTCTTACCTATTTTTCAATAGGCTTTTTTCATTTTTTAAGGTTTTATTACCATAATTTTCATGATTTACCTTTACATTGCGCGCACTTACCAAAAACATCAAAACGATGCCATTCGATTTCCACTTGGGACAAATCTGTCTTGACCTGATCCATAGGGCAAGCATCCAAAGGGATGGTCCGGCCACATACGGTGCAAATAAAATGATGATGGTGGTGCCCATGATCACAATTCCAACAATTAATTCGGAACATTTGCTCACCATTGTACTCTGTTGCTTCTAAGAGGCCTTCGTCTACAAAATCATAAATATTGCGATAAGTCGTATTATAACTCATGGTTGGATAGTCTTTGGCTAATTGCTGATGAATATACTTAGCGCTCAGATAGCGTTGATTCTCTGCGAATAAATGCAGAATCTCCTGACGCTTCTTGGTCATTTTATAGCCAGCTTCTTTTAACTGTGCCATGCCACGGTTAACAATTTCATCCACTGACATGTCTTCAGTCTCTTGATGATCATGCGACTGACAGTGATGATGCCCATGGCAGTCATGATGGTGATGATCAACCATATACAAGCCCCCTTCTGATATGCTATGATATAAGTGATTAAGAATTGGAGGCGACTCACTATGGAAGACACACGTCCAACTTTACACTACTTTATTATTTCGGATGCGATTGGAGAAACTGCTCAAAAGGTTGCGCAGTCATCCCTTGTTCAATATCCATCTGCACATAAAGTATGTCACAAATACAACTTTATTTCAAATATAAACGATTTAGATATTGCCTTAGAAGATGCAGCTGCCCATGATGGCTTAATCTTTATGACCATGATTGATAACGAGATGGCTGCCTATGCTGAACGCTTTTTCAACAAGCACCAGCTGACCTACTATAACCTCATTCAACCCATTGTGGACGAGATTGGCTACCGAATCAACATGAAGCCTAGCAAGATTATTGGTGCCCAACACGAGCTATCTGACCGCTACTTCGACAAGATCCGGGCAATGGAATACTGTATGTCTTTTGACGATGGTAAGGACCCTAAAGGTTTTGAAGAAGCCGATATTATTCTGCTAGGTGTCTCCCGTACAGGTAAAACGCCCCTCTCCATGTATCTGGCCATGTTAGGTTACAAGGCAGCTAACCTGCCACTAATTCCAGAAAATGAATTACCAGAAATTCTCTTCAAGTTAGACCCTAACAAGATTGTCGGACTGACTAACCGGGTTGAAGTTATTAACCAACACCGGGATGCCCGAATGCGGGAATATGGTATTACTAGTCCAACTAAGTACGCCTCCTTCGACCGCATTCAGGAAGAATTTGACTTTGCCCAAGAAGTTTATGAACGCATTGGTTGCCAAACCCTAGACGTCTCCCAACGTAGCATTGAAGAATCAGCTGCTATTATCCTCAAGATGCTAGACCTACACAAGCATGAAAACTAAGGCAAAATGCCCTGACAGAACATTCTGTCAGGGCATTTTTTATCCTTATTCTGCCTCTACTTGAAGATGTAACTCTTGAAGTTGAGCGCTCGCTACATGACTTGGAGCTTGGATGAAGGTATCCACCCCACGACCATTCTTAGGAAAGGCAATGACTTCCCGGATGTTTGGTTCTTTGGCTAAAAGCATGACCAAACGGTCTAGACCGAGCGCCAAACCACCATGTGGTGGGAAGCCGTAGTCTAAGGCGTCCAAGAGGAAGCCAAATTGACTTTGTGCTTCTTCTGGTGTGAAACCAAGCAAGTCAAACATTTGCTCTTGCATAGGACGGGTGTGAATCCGGATGGAACCCCCGCCAATTTCATAGCCGTTAAGCACGATGTCATAGGCCTGCGCCAGGGCTTGATCTGGATTGGCCTTAAGGGCTTCTAAATCAAGGTTTTGTGGCGAAGTAAATGGATGATGGGCTGCGAAGTAGCGCCCTGCCTCTTCGTCATATTCGAAGAGCGGCCAGTCCGTAATCCAGACAAAGGCTAAGGCATCCTCGTCGAAGAGTTGATGAGCTTTAGCTAGGTTAACCCGTAACTCACCCAAAGCAGCAGCAACCACTTGAGCTTTATCCGCAACGAAGAAGAGAATGTCACCAGGTTCCCCTTGGGTCAAGTCTAGAATAGCTTGCGTGTCAGCTGGTTCAGCAAAGAACTTGGCAATTGGACCGTTCAAGCCTTCTTCGGTTACTTTCAACCAGGCAAGGCCTTTGGCGCCATATGGCTTGACTACTTCTACTAAAGCATCCGCGGTCTTACGAGTGTAAGCATCGGCTTGCCCCTTAAGGTTAATTGCCTTAACTTGGCCACCCTCTTTGACCGTGTTAGCAAAGACAGAAAATTGACAGTTGGCAGCAAAGTCACTTAAATCCTTCAAAGTCATATCAAAACGAATATCTGGTTTATCTACCCCATAATGAGCCATGGCATGGGCATAGGTCATGCTTGGGAAGGCATCAGTCATATCCAGACCTCTGGTAGCCTTGACCACTTCTTTTAGCATTTGTTCCACGATTTCTTGGATGTCAGCTTGGTTTAAGAAGCTAGTTTCTAAGTCAATCTGGGTAAATTCTGGTTGGCGGTCACCCCGCAAGTCTTCATCACGGAAACAACGCACGATTTGATAGTAACGGTCAAAGCCTGCCCCCATCAACAACTGCTTGAATAATTGCGGTGATTGAGGTAAGGCGAAGAACTTACCTGCTTCACGAGTCGCAACCAAGTAGTCACGCGCCCCTTCAGGTGTGGACTTAGTCAAATAAGGTGTCTCAACATCGATAAAGCCTAAATCATCCAAATAACGGCGGATGGCGCTGGTTACTTGATGACGGAGGCGCAGGTTAGCTTGCATACGTGGGCGACGAAGGTCCAAGAAGCGATGACGCATACGGAGATCATCTTGAATGTCAGCCTCATCGTCTAAGTAGATAGGTGGTGTCTTAGAAGTGGCTAGAATAGTCAGCTTCTCAGCCATTAATTCAAAATCACCCGTTGGAATTTTGGCGTTACGCTGTTTCTCATCACGGTATTGCAGCGTCCCCGTCACTTCTAGAACATACTCGCTACGGATACGCTCAGCCTCAGCCATGGCCTCCCCTAGGTGATCGCCATTGAGCACCACCTGGCAGAAACCTTCACGGTCTCTTAAGTCAATAAAGATTAAGCCCCCTAGGTCGCGTCGTTTTTGGACCCAACCTTTTAGTGTGATGGTTTGGCCAACTTGTTCTTGGCCGACTTGCCCGCAGTATAAACGTTGTGTGGTCATTAAAATTCCCCCTTAAAATACTTATCAATGACTGAGGTGTCCACCGTCAATTGGCGATATGTCCCCATAAAGTCTTCTAATACTTGGTCAAGTGGTAGGGTAACTTGCTTACCACTGGATGGATGCTTAGCTTGTACGGTACCAGCTGCTAACTCGTCTTCCCCAATCGTCAAAATCACTTGGGCTTTAAGCTTGTCAGCTTGCTTGAATTGTGCCTTGAGGCCGCGATCTAGGTAATCCCGTTCTGCCAACAGGCCTTCTTTACGGGCTGCTTGAACAAGACGCAAGGCCATGATATTGCTTGCCTGGCCCAGGCCCATAACATATACGTCAAAAGGTTCTGCCTCAGGTACTTCCACTTCCTGTTGCTTGAGGAGTAGTAAGAGACGTTCTACCCCAATCCCGAAACCAAAACCAGGTGTTGCAGGACCACCAAGAGCCTCTACCAAACCATCATAACGGCCACCACCGCAGATGGTAGATTTAGCCCCAATGGCTTGATCATCTACCATAATTTCAAAAATCGTATCTTGATAGTAATCCAAACCACGAACCACCGATGGATCAACAAGATATGGAATCTCTAGGGCCTCTAACATGGCCTTTACGGTCTCGAAGTGTTCCTTGCTTTCTGGGCTGAGGTAGTCTGGAATTTTTGGCGCATTGGCTACTAGTGCCTTATCTTCTGGTGCCTTAGAATCTAAAATCCGCATAGGATTATCCGTCAGGCGACGTTGTGAGTCTGCACTTAACTGGTCAGCCAATGGTGTGAAGTAGTCAACCAAGGCTTGACGGTAGCGTGCTCGGTCTTGGGCTGACCCTAGAGAGTTGACATAGAGAGTCAATCCTTCAATGCCCAATTCCTGGAAGAAATCCCAAGCCAGCGCAATAGTCTCGGCATCGGTAGCTGGATTGGTTGAACCGAAGACCTCTACCCCAATCTGATTAAATTGACGTTGTCGACCTGCTTGAGGACGTTCATAACGAAACATGGAGCCCATGTAGTAGACTTTGTATGGTTTAGCATGTTCAGGGCCAAAAAGTTTGTTCTCAACAAAGGCCCGAACAACCCCTGCTGTCCCTTCCGGACGTAAGGCGCAATGGCGATCGCCCTTATCCTTAAAGTCATACATTTCCTTGGATACAATCTCCGAAGTATCCCCTGATGAGCGAGCAAATAGCTCATAGGCTTCAAATAAAGGAGTCCGGATTTCTTGGAAATTATAAGTTTCAAAAACAGCGCGGGCTGAATCTTCTATATACTGCCAGATACGACTTTCTGCTGGCAAGATATCAACCGTGCCCTTCATTCTTTTTACTTGTGCCATGATTATTGCCTCCTAGTAATATTGGTGATGGTTCTCTATAAAAGCAAACACGTCCTATAACCCTTGAGGATTATAGGACGTGTTAAAACGTGGTACCACCTATTCTTCGCATGATTACTACATGCCTTTGGACCTTAACGGGGTCAGCGGAACAAGTTTTCACTTATTCATCTCGGTAGTGTCTTGAAGGTTTAATTTGTGTCCTTGCAGCCTAGGGGAGCACTCTCTGAAATCAAAACCTCTACTTGTCTACGTCATCGATTTCTTTGCTTATTTCTCTGTATTTTACCGCGTTTTATTCCATACGTCAAGCCTATTGTGAACTAGATGAAGATTCTAAATACTGCTCCAGACCCTTAACAATGGCCTCCGCCACTGCATCGTAGTAGCCAGAATTTTGAATCAGTTTCAAGTCGTCTTTATTACTCATGTAACCTAATTCTAAGAGCAGACTTGGCTGATGATTTTCTCTTAAGACATAATAGTTACCGAAGTGAACCCCATTATTGCCGACGGCTTGATTATTGAGTTGGATTTTAGCTAATTCTGTATTAACTAAATTAGCTAAGGATTCATCTTGGGTATGGTAGTAGTAAGTCGTGATGCCCGAAGCAATATTGCTACTTGCCTCATCAAAGTGAATACTAATAAAGGCATCTACTTTTTCCTGATTGGCTAGCTGAGCCCGCTCTTCTAAGCTGACATCTGTGTCGGAAGTACGGCTCATGATGACAACCGCGCCTTGAGCTTCCAGTTTGGCTTTTAAGACATTCGAAGCAGCCAAGGTGACGGCCTTCTCTTGAGCATATGGATCTTGGCTAATGGCACCTGGATCACTACCTCCGTGACCGGCATCAATTAAGATAACTGCGCCGTTAAGCGAACGAGCAATCGGCCCATCCACATGGTCTTTAGAGGCATCTTCAAAGGCTACAATACGAGACTCTACATAGCCACGTTGCCCATTTTGGTCCTCTACATGATAGAATTCTGTACCGTCGTCGCCATTAACCGTTCCCAGATATTTGAAACGCTGATTAAAGCTTGGATTGTAGTAAGGCGTGCTCTCAAGATTAGGCTCACTATGGAAGGCCTGGCCTTCTGAGCGAACTTGAATATATTGAGCATTAGTAATGTCAATATTCTCAGGCCGGATGGTCTCTTGTTGAGCTTGGATTTGCTCCTTAGTAGACAGGGTTAAATCAGCCGTCGCTACATAGCCCGGTTGGTTATTGACAATCAATTCAGTCCAGCCCTTAGACTCACTGACCACATCATACTGGTAGCCTTCGGTCAAATCCCGAATCTTGGCGCTCGAAGTGGATGCCCTTTGGTAAAAAGGCGTAGTTTTCTTAACTTGTGCTGTCAAGCCTTGGTCAGATGACAGACTTGGTTGGTCTAATAGCCATTGTGGTAGCCAACCTTCCCGTTGACGATAGCGAACATTAAGCCAGTTCTCTTCCTTCTTAATGACATGGACTACTTGATCTTTGCTAATAGCACTAATAGCCTTGGAATTGGTATCTGGTGCTTGTCGCAGGGTCACACTGGCATTTTGAATGGTCAACTGACTAGAGGTTTGAACCCAGAAAACCACCAGACTGGACAGAGTCAGAATCACAAGAAGGACTAGCAAGGGGAAATAGCGTGGTGACCGCATAGCTTGGCCTAATTTATTAAACTTTTGCACTTTATTCCCCCTCCTTTCACTAATGCTAATCTATTATATCAAGCGTTTTCCTGTATTTTCAACTTATGATTGTGCTTGTCATCTAAACGTAATATAGTTTCTGGACAAATAGTAAGAAAACAGCTCGTAGTCAGTACTACGAGCTGTGGCTTGTATCTTATGCCGCGTCTTACTTCTTCACTTCACGGTGTAAAGTTACTTTACGCAATCTTGGGCAGTATTTTTTTACTTCTAAACGATCTGGGTTATTACGTTTGTTTTTGGTAGTTAAGTAATTACGATCGCCGCATTCTGTACATTCTAAGTTAATGTTAACACGCATTGTCACAACCTCCTCAAATCATTTCTTGCTGATACCTCAACAGTACTCAAGTATTATAGCACGAACACTTTATAAATCTCAAGCCTTTTTTGAAAAAACTTGAAATTCTAGCACCGGCCAGCTCATAAGCTCAAGACTAGCTAGCTAAGGCCTGTCTTTTAGTCTTTCATAAGCTCATAGACTCGCTGACCAATCTCTTGGAGCGGCTTTAACATGTCACCCTGTCCTGGATCTTCTTGTAAGACCACTAAAACATAGGCTGATTGATTAGATGCCTGTACAATGGCTGCATCATGTTGCAAGCCCTGGGCTGAGTTGGTTCCCGTCTTATTATAGCTGGTGACGCCTTGTGGAAGTGACGCAACTAGCCCTTGACGGTCTGTTTGTTGGGCTAAAAAGTCTAAGAAGATTTGATCCTGTTCTTGCCCTACTAGCTTATGCTGATATAGCTTGGCTAAGAGCTGGCCGACTTCACGCGCACTGGTGAAGTTTTCCCTTCCTTCAGCAATCGCGACTTGGTCCATCATTAAGCGCTGCAAACGAGTATCTTGATAGCCAAGGGACTGAATCTTGGCTTGAACCGCAGATACGCCACCTAGACGTTCAATAATCAGATTGGTTGCGGTATTATCAGAGTGAATTAACATTTCTAAGGCCAAGTCTTCAAGGCTATAGGAAGTGCCCGGCTCTGCCGCTTGGAGATTGCCTGTCCCTCCTACCTGGTCTTCAGCCATCATGCTAATCATCTCTTGCCAACTTAAGTGTCCAGCCTTAATTTCCTCTAACAAGACTTGCATGATGAAGAGTTTGATAATGCTAGCCGACTTGATTGGCCCCGACTGATTCACCAAGGCAGTCCCCTGGATACTTGGCGTCACTTCTTGGAAATAATAGGCAAGCCTCATTGATTTCGTTCCATATAAATCAGAAAATGCTGACTGGACAGCTTGATTCTTATCGGATAGAGACTCGCTTTGTTCGGATGCGACAGACTGACTATCCGATGATACAGCAAATAGGCTAGTAGAGGCCTCCGATTCCTGACTGGACACAAGGACTGGACTCGAAACTTCAGGTTTATTAGGGCTTTGTGTCATAGCTTGATATAGGAGAAAGCCAAGTCCCAAGAATGCGACCCCAGCGATCAGCATCAAGATGATAATTAAGTAACGACTAAAGTCAGGTTGGCGATTTGATGACATAGTATTTCCTCCCCTTATTACTTAAGGACCAGATGGTCTGTCAACGTCCTATGGCTTTTTGGACCCTATCTCGAAATAGATTTCCTTATTGGCAAATTCGTTCTTAACCTTTAAGAGCAGATTTTCTCCTTTTGGTGCTGGTAAAATGACATATCCTTTTACACTTCCTCCGCCCAGCATATAACGCGATTCATATTGGTCTCTAGCCTTCTTAAATTGGTAGAATCCCTTAAAGACATGGTCTTGACCTTGACTATCCACTAAGGATAAATGACTTTTACTTGGACTTGACTCAAACAACTTGTCTTCAAGAGTTGGCGCCAAGCTAGACTCCATATGTAAAACTAAGAATTCTTGGTCAGACTTCATATCATCAGCCATTTGTTGGTAATCATCCGGGCTAAGTAAATCCATAGCTTTTTGATTAGCTTGATCTCCACGCCAAGCATTTAAAACTGTTATCCTGTGAGATATAGCGAGGATACCGTAACCACTATCACTAGCCTCATAGGGAACGACGTAGTTAATTGGCTTGGTTTCAGTGAAGGGAACTGGCTTTTCCTTTGTTCCCCATTGTGCTTGTTCAGGAGTTTCTGCTTGGACTTCCTTAGTAGGAACTTTAGTCTCTTGCCCCTTCTCTACTTGGAAGAAAACTCGATCAGATAGGCCATCCTTGGAATAACTAAAGATAAGTGGAGTATCTTTGGGAACAATTGCGACCAAATACCCCTCATGCTCATTACCAGGATATAAAGACAACATATCAAAGGCCAAATGGTCTGGCAAGTCGGCGACATATTCATTTGGAATCCCGCTCCCAGACAAATCGAAGAAGGGATTGATGATACCGGCGTGAGTAAACTCTTGATGATTTTCATCGCCCGACTTGTAAGCTAGTTTTAGATGCAATAAGAGAATCTCTTGGTCATCATCCAAAGGCTGACGGTTGGGCTGGTAGGATGGAGCTAGCTCCTGCAATTGATTCTCAGCATTCTTGCCACGCCAAGATTCAAGGATGGTAAAGGAAAGCTGGCTCTTGGATCCGTCACGAGACTTCTTCTCATAGTCTAAGGCCTCTCCTATAGGGATGGGATTTTGTCGTGAGCCTTTTTCCTTAGAAGGAGATTCATCTTGACGATTGTTGCCTGTGCTACTAGCCAGATTACTACTTTCGCTAGCCTGAATAAGAGCCAAAGGTTGACTCGTACCTAAAGCTAGCAAGGCCAAAAGAATTGCCAGTTTTTGCTTCATATCGATACCTCATTTCATAGAACTTGGTATCATTATAACAAAGTCGCCCTTCAGCTACAAGTCATTCTAAAAAAGACTAGAAAGTAGCTACTCTCTAGTCAAATAATGCTTGATCTACCCTTGGCGTTTTCTGAGTTCAACTTGCTTAAGGTAGATAAGCCCAGCAGCAGCCGCTACTGCAGACACACCTCCAAGAAGTAACCAATAACCATCATCTTCGCCAGAACTTGGTAAATCAGGTTCTGAGCTACTTACTGTATGACGCTCAGACATTTCCACTGAAGAACTTGCACTAACAGACGAAGAATGCGAAACCTGAGTCGAGCTTGAACTAGATTCCTCTTCTTCAAGCTCTTCACTACTTGCTTGTTGTTTTTGTGCCATAAGGTTGCCCTTTTCCACTAGGCTCGGCAAGTCTCGACGCGGACGTTGATCCAACTGGTCTGGAGTTTGCTCTAGTTGACTAGGTTCTTGACTTGGCTCGGGTTTACTTACTTCTTGAGGTGGCTCTGGTTGAGGTACCACAGGGTCTTGTGGGCTAACCGGATCAGTCGGCAAGACAGGATCTGGTGGAGTGATTGGGTCTATTGGGAGAACAGGATTCTGCGGAAGAATTGGATTAGTTGGTAACTCTGGCTGGCTAGAGTCTGACGATTGACCAGAATCTGAAGAACTATCAGTTTGAACAGGCCCAGCCTCTTTTGGTGGGGTTAGAAAAGTCAAAGACATAAGGTATTCACCAGCCTGGTCCCTTCTAGCTAGCTTGTTCAGGGTAAGTGCCAGGCTAGGTTGACGACCTGCAACTGCACTGTCTAAACTTAATAAATACCGGGCACCTTGATAGTTATCGGCTTGTCCTTGGAATAAGACGCTCAAAAGCTGTTGATGGATGACTTGCTTGAGTTGTCCTAGATTCTCAATTGCCTTAGGCGTGTTAAAGCTTAACCAGTAGTGTTTGACAGAAGTTGACAGCTCGCCTAAACTTTCTTGCTCTAGCTGTGTTAGAGGCCCTTGCGTGACAGGATCCCAATTCTTAGCTTGATAACGATCTGATAAGCTTTGACTAACTGCTTGTAAGCTAGAATCTGCCTGATAAGCTTGATGGCCCCAACTTGTGCGTATAGGATTAATCAGCTTTGCTACCCATTGGCTTAATTCCAACGCCTGTTTGGGTTGGAGCCCTTCCAAGGATATTAAGGAGTCAGTCTCAGCTTGACTAGGTTGGTAAGATTTATTTCCTTCTAAACCGATTTGACCACTCTGACTTAAATTAGGACTAGCCTGCTTAAGTTCTGTTTCGGTATAACCCTCAGGTAAGTTCAAAGTAGCTTGGTTCATTTGAGTTTGGCTATCACCGCTTAAATTCTCACTTACTTCGTGACTTTCTACAGACTCAGCCAGACCTGTACGCTGGCCTTGGTCAGAAGAATTGCCAGAAGTATAGGCAGACTTCTGCTCCTGAGCATGTGTCTGATGAGTCAAGGAAGTTAACCAAATAAAGGAAGCAACCGCAACAGATGCTATCCCCATACTTAATTTACGAATGGCAAAACGGTTGATTTTGTCTTTCATCAGGCTATCCTCCTCACGATTGTTCTTGTATTCTATTTCCTATTATAGCAATCTCTGGCTATAAAACCCACCAAAAACCCGATATAATATTCAAACTTTACCTCTCTGACATATTGTTAACATTGGCGTTTGAAAAGAAAAAAGACAGCCAAAAAGCTGTCTTTTTCTCAATATTAGATTTTGCGACGTCTTAAGGCCATGAGCGCAAGCCCTGCTAAGGCACTGATGATGGCCGCTCCAATAATAATGAGGTTGGAGCTTTCACCTGTATCTGGCAGTTGCTTACCATCTGCTTGAGCCTGACCTGCTTTCGGCGCTACCATGTTCGGAGTGGTTGAAGTCGCCTTATCAGCTGGATCGTTTTGGCCTTGCATTTGGCTAGTCCCATCATTTTGACTTGAGTCTTGCTTATCATTCTGACCTGTTCCATTATTATCGCCAGGTTTGTTCGGTTGTTCTGGCTGGGTTGGAACTGTCGGAGTCGTTGGTTGTGTTGGCTGAGTTGGTTCAGTCGGTTGTGTCGGCTGGGTTGGCTCAGTCGGCTGTGTCGGCTGAGTTGGTTCAGTCGGTTG
>CBDFAX010000039.1:0-14255 GCA_965245735.1 uncultured Abiotrophia sp.
AGAAAGAATTAGAGTTAGAGAGAGAGGGAGAACAAGAAAGAGACCCTCGCCCCATGCATCCTGTTAATATTATAGATAGTACACGTAATATATATAGTAAAAGTCCTACTAGCTTAGTAAGTAATAATAATATAGACGATGAGATAAACGATCTTCTAAATGAAATGTTCGAGCAATAGGCATCAAATCACGATTAGGTATAGGCCTAAATGTCTGAATAATACCACACACACTTACAAAGGAGAATTAACCAATGAGAAAACTTTATCCAATGCAAACCCGAATTAATAACGGCCCAACTAAGACTGAATACACCACCTACCAGGTAAAACGCGATGATCAAGAGCGGGTATTACTAAGCACTAGCTTCCTTAATGAAGAGGTTGAAGATAAAGCAGACCTCCTCCGACTCATTGCCGAAGATATGGAACAAGACCCACTATTAAGTTCATACACCCATGGTATGGATACCCGCCTAACCTCTATCACCTTAAAAGAATTCGAAGAGAATACTAGCGTCTTTATTTGGCTAAATAAGAACTAGGAGGGTATCTAATGGATGCATACACACAAGATACAGTCCAAAAGAAGCTGGTCCAAGGCTTTATAGCACTAGCTAAAGATGGTAAAATTAGCTTAATCGAACCTCCTAGGTATGGGGAAATAACGATTATCTACCAGGACGGTAAGCCGGTACGGGCAGATAAAAGAGAATCGAATAAATTGTAGTCTGACTAGAAGAACTAGAGGACGTATAGCAGAGTTGTATATCTGTTATGCGTCCTTTTTATATACCCAGGGGGGGTTAGATGGATGAAGTTAAGAGCCTAATAGAATATTACCTGGCACTTCCGCAGCGCATTGAGTCGCTAGAGCTTGCCTTAAGAGCCGTCTCTTCACACTACTATGCTGCCAAATCTTTCACTGGATGCGGCCTTCAAGGCGAATTTGCGGACGTACAGCGAGCCCTCTCGCCAGAGAAAGCCATTGTGGAGATACTAACCGACGAATCTATCATATCTACCCGGCTAGAGCGAGCTAGGACAAGGCTCCGGTTATTTACCGATGAATTTACCGTATTAGAGGTAAATGCCCTCAAACACGAGTTATTAGCTGAATACGGGGCATCCCCTTTAATGATGCGAGTATACGACTATATTCAAGAAATAGAATTCTATATGACCGGCCACGTCCTAGGGGTAATCCCTTCCGATGAGATGAGCAACGCGTCCATGGTAGATATTGAGGTAATGGAAAATGAACTGAAGGAGTTGTTTGCAACATGAAGCCAGCATTTTTAATTAAAGGTAAGTGCATGGTAAGCGTCACTAACTTATACCTATGCCGTATGTATCTAATTTCTAAGTTAAAGCATCAGGCCACACCGGACGAATTAGCAGAGCTCCAGGAGTTCATGGCTGCCCTCAAGAAGATGCCTCAAGACCTTGGGCGCTTACTCTATCTTAAGTATTTCACTATGGGAGGATATAGACCGCGTTATCTAGGTCACCCTAGATCACAACACCGCAAGTTGCCGCTAGGCATAAGGCGTAATTGGTGTGCGAAGTGTGGCACTCACCCGGAAATGGCTGAAATCTTAGGGATCACACGCCAAGAAGTATCGTTTCTTGAGAAGCAAGCAGTAAAAGCCTTGGCTGAAACCTTGCTAGAAAAGAGGTTAGCGAATGCCCAAACCGAAGCTATGGAAGTATAAGCAGTACACCCTGGCGCAACTATTAGCAATAAGGGGAAAACTCTATCAGGAATCAAGAGAATGGGCCACTAAAGTTACGGAGGTCCATAACAAACAAATGAATCGAGGTGAATATGAAGATGCAAAAGCGAATCAGGCTTTTATACAGCGACAGCAAAAAAGGCATCATGGAAGAACTAGCTGAATTCAAACGTGAGCCGTGTGTATATAACCCCAAGGCGCCTAAGCTGATTGCACACCGTAACGGGCATTATACGGCCCTGGTGTGGTATCAATACAGAGAACAGGAGGTATATTGCCATGAGTCGACTCATTAGGAGGCTCGAGAAGTTGGAGAATGCCAGAGGCGGCGATATCCTTGAAGTGGCCTTCTTTGACCACGAGCCCACAGAATCGGAACGAGAGAAACTAGGACCAAATACCATAATTTTTATTGATGATATTGAGGAGGAAGAACAATGCAACAATTAGTAACAAAAACACAGAATCTTATTGAAAAATACCGTAGTAATAATGCCAGAGGTGTATATGACAAAGAATACTTGCGGAAAGAGTTCCAAAAGGAGTGCGCAGAATTAAAGGTTGAGACCATTCAGGCAGTGAAAGATAAGATTATCAAGTTCTCTGACGAAATGCGTAAACTCAAAGAGAAAAGTAATGAGATTGTACCTAGAAAACCGACAATTGAGGAATTGTTAGACCGTCAAGAACTGACGCTTAAGGTCGAGTTGATGCCAACGGCAACTTTGAAAGAATACGCAGCAGAAACACTTCGTGCTCCTCATAGCGAGTATACTGAACTGTTTTTAGAGAAGGCTCTAAGGGACAAAGGCCTTGGGGAATACATGGATGCTCTCCTAATGGAACGAGATTTTAAAGCAGAATCAGATTCACGATATAAAACACTCAAAGCAGAAAAAGAGGCCTTAGAACTAGAGTTGGGTTTTGGTGGCGAATTTGCCACTACTAGATCCAATGGCCAAGTTGCTTTGATTAGCGGTGACGAAATAGCGAAGCTAGCGGGCTTCTAGGTGATGCTATGTCCAACCTAACACCCCGTCAGGAGAAGTTTTTACTCGCTCTTCTATCGGAGCCTTCGGTCAATCAAGCATGCCGCACCGCTGGCATATCTCCAAAGACCGGAAGAAACTATCTTCGTAACGAAGTATTCAGTGAGGCCTACAAGAAGATGCGACGGGAGATTATGAAGCAAACAACCGCACGCCTACAGTTTTTAGCGCTAAAAGCAACCCAAGAACTAGAGAAGATTCTAGATAATCCCAAAGCTAGCCCATACGCCAAGATAAACGCTGCCCAACTAGTACTTGATAAAGCGTATAAAGGGCTGGAATTAGAGGATCTAGAAGAACGTATCGAACGCTTGGAGCAGATGACAGATAATAACAAATAAAGGAGTTTTAAAAATATGAAACATGAAAAATTGCAAACCATCATGGCCAAAACCAACTTACGGCATTGGTGATAGTGTATCGTTTGACCGTCTTTCTAGTCCCGTAACCTTCTGGAGCCTAGAAAAGATGCTAAGTGGCCAAGAATAAGCTAGAATCACGTTGATTCTATAATCAAGAATTTGTATAATGTCGGTGTAGAGAGTAGAGGAGGTGCTGGAATGGAAACAATGAAATTACCTAGCAAAGAAACTTTAGTTTACTTAGATAAGGTAGAACCTTGGGTTGTAAACGGAGAGGTTACCGACAAGGGTGTTAAACTTATTTTTAGAGACAGTACGCCTCAATCGATTTTTGATTTATTAGATGAAATCAAGGATAAACTAGACTTTAATATTTTATAAGCACCTTTTAGAGGTACTTTATTTGCACGCGTTAAGGGCATAGAAAGAATCAAATCGAAATAAGGTGATTTAAGTGAAAGCATACTATGTAACCACAACTGAAAATCCTAAGGTACTCAAATTTGATGTTGATACTATGTATGTTTTTGATGGCCTATGGAAAGCTAGTTTTTACTGGTTTGATAAAATCCTTGTAAGTGACTACGTCGATTTCGATGAAATAACAGAAGAAAAGGCCTACGAACTCATTGGTCGTATGGTCGCCAAATTCTAGCGCCTTTCGAGGTGCTTTCTCTTTGCCTTAGGGTATAAGTAATGATAGAATCGAAGTATGAAGGGACTTGCTCCCATATTTTTAGCCTGGAGAGTCTCCAATTAGAGCCGGCTGCCTGATCGTGTGGTTGGCTTTTTTCTTTTCCATGTAAATTCCAAGGTATACAAAAAGAGCGCATCATAATTGATACGCCCAACCGTCCGTGGGATATAAACTGGTTTAGATATCGGGTTAGATAACGAGGAGTGCCAATCAGTGACAATAGGTAACAAATCAACAACAACCCTGGTAATATTGGGCTTTTTGCTAGCCAATGATGCGATTCAGATTTACCTGATTGCTCCCCACCGTCTCCGTTATGTCAGACAAAAAAGCCATCCCACGTAAGGATGGCTTTTGACATTTTAATCTCTAAAATAATGAGGCAGACTAGCGAAGACGCGTTTGTCTGCCCAACCAATCCAGGCGCCTTGGCAGAGCAGGGCGGCGATGGTGCCTAGGTTAACGGCATAGAGTTGGCCGGAGAGGGCAAACATAATAATCAGCATGGTAATTGGGATGCTAAAGGTTAGGAGTTGCGCCTGAACCGGGTTGCCATTGCAGAACTTGAAGCGGATGGTGTTAGTCAATTCATCTAAAGGATGAATAATCCAATTGACCCGTTGATAGATAGAAATGGCAATGGCAATCAGGAAGATGCCGGTGACGTTCAAGACCAAGCGTAACCAAACTGGCAGACTAGGTAAGCCTAGCCAAGCCATGCCTTGAACGAAAAACTGGACTAAGACGCTGAAAGGGAAGATGAAGACAAAATTTCCTACAATAAGAGGTAGGTCAATCTTCTTATCGATGACAATATTCAAGATAATTCCTAACAAGGCATTGCAGAGCAAGACGGTACCCAGTTGAATAGGAAAGTAATTGGAAATATTGACTGAAGCAGCGGTCCACATGGAAGAGCCCATATTCATGGAAATGGTCAGAGCATTGCCAAAGGTATTGAGTAAGATGGAGATAGACAGGTAGTATATTTTTTCCTGGAGAGTGAGTGGGCGGGGTTGAGACATTATGTAAAGTTCCTTTCTTGATTTCACAACCCTCTTATTCTAGCATAATTCCCACAATTTGCCTATCAGGAAATCCTCAAGCAGACGGGTTGAAGTTCAGGCGCAAAATACCTATAATAGTAACTAGAAATAACCCGTATTTTATAGGAAGAAAAACTTCCTCGCTCCCTAAAAAAGGGACTGACAAACGGATTTCTGGCTGAAGAAAGATAGAAAGAAGGAATACTATGGCACAAGTAGAAAGTTTTACCCTAGATCATAATGCCGTTAAGGCGCCTTATGTTCGCCTAGCAGGCACGGAGCGCCACGAAACTGGAGCCCTCTTGCAAAAATATGACATGCGTTTCCTGCAACCTAACCAAGATGCAATCCCTACAGGAGCCCTCCATACTCTGGAACACTATTTGGCCATTAACTTACGCGATGAGTTGGAAGGGGTCGTAGATATCTCACCAATGGGCTGCCGCACTGGTTATTACATGGTGATTTGGAATGAGCACACACCAGCAGAAGTGGCTCAAGCGCTAGCCAATGTTTTGAAGAAGGTTCAAGGTTTTACTGATATTCCGGCAGCCACCGCTAAGGAATGTGGGAACTATAAGGATCATTCTCTCTGGGGCGCCAAAGAATATGCCCGTTTGGTCTTAGAACAAGGCATTAGCACGGATCCTTTTGTCCGTGATCAGGTAATCCGTTAATTTATATTAAAAAGGACAGGTCCAGGCCTGTCCTTTTTGTCTACTCCAAGATAGGAATCAAAAAAATGTTGCCGACAGGAAAGATAGGGTAAGGTCTAGGTTCTAGTATGAGAGAGTAGGTCGTTAGCTTGCCATCCCTAGACTGTTATAGGACAAAAAAGGCGATGGTAGCGATATTTTCATGAAAGCACTTCCTATCAGTTGGTCGTTTTTCGACCATTCACAATAAGATGAAAATTACATGAGAAATATAAATGTATGCGGTTTAACATTTGCATTATAGGAATAAGAATGGTATCATTAAAGAGGTTAGAGAAGGAGCAATTCTTCTTAAGACAGGAGTCTGAGAAGCTTTGCATGGTCAATCTTTGACCAAAGGAGGCAGATGATGCGAGATATGTTTTCTTTGATTGAGAAAGTCGTCCCGCAAGTCGGCCAAGAATTAGTACAGCGATTGCGCATAATGAAGACCTTGGCCCAACATCCCGAGCGGATTGGTCGTAAGACCCTAGCAGAGGAAGTGGCCCTATCAGAGCGTAGCTTGCGGACCTTGATGGATAGCTTGCGATCTCAGGGCTTGGTTGATGTCAAGCAGTCGGGGATTCGGTTAACGCCTATTGGCTTAGATGTTTTAGAAGCCATGGAACAGGCCTTAGATGATCACCACGAGTTCTTCGAACTGGCTCAAGGAGTCAAGGAGAAATTAGGGCTCCAAGAAGTTTGGATTGTCAAAGGAGATGCCGATATCGACCCTAAGGTTGGGAGCCGACTAGGACGCAAGGTAGCAGAGTTTCTGGCCTTGAACTTGGAGCAAGGACGTCATGTCTTAGCTATGACTGGGGGAACTACCCTAGCTCAAGTAGCCCAAGAATTCACACCTCAATTGGGAGAGGGACGGGACTTAGTCTTTGTACCTGCCCGCGGTGGAGTTGGTGGTTCCTATGATATTCAAGCCAACAATATCGGAGGCTTGATGGCTAAACAGACAGATGGTCAATTTGTGCCACTCTTTATCCCTGAAAATATCGGGGAGCAAGTTTCGCAAGTACTACTCAATAACCCTTCAATACGTCATGCTGTTGAACTAAGCAAGACGGCTAATGTACTCTTATTATCGGTCGGTAATGCTAATATTATGGCAGAGCGACATGATTTAACTGCGTCGCAGAAGCAATTATTGAAGGACCAAGATGCGGTTGGAGAAGCCTTTGGGGTATTTTTCAATCAAAGCGGCCAGGAGGTCTTACGTTTACCAAGATTTGGGATTCAATTCCAGTCTTTGCGTGAGGTGCCTCTCTTGATTACCGTAGTAGGCGGCGCTAGCAAGGCCCGCGCTGTAGAGGCTTACTACAAACTTATCCAACATCATGGCGTTCTAATCTGTGATGAAGGAATCGCAAACATGGTTTTAAGTGGGGCTAATACCCCGTTAAAATAAATTTTTCCTTAAGGAGGAAGTCAAATATGACAGTAAAAGTAGGTATTAACGGTTTTGGACGTATCGGTCGTTTAGCATTCCGTCGTATCCAAGAAGTAGAAGGTTTGGAAGTTGTCGCAATCAACGACTTAACTGATGCTAAACAATTAGCACACTTATTAAAATATGACTCAACTCAAGGTCGTTTCAACGGTGAAGTTGAAGTATTAGACGGTGCTTTCCGTGTGAACGGTAAAGAAGTTAAAGTTTTAGCTAACCGTAATCCTGAAGAATTACCTTGGGGTGAATTAGGTGTAGATATCGTGCTTGAATGTACTGGTTTCTTCACTTCAAAAGAAAAAGCTGAATTACACTTAAAAGCTGGTGCTAAACGTGTAGTTATCTCAGCTCCTGGTGGTAACGACGTACCAACAGTTGTTTACAACGTTAACCACAACATCTTAACTGGGGATGAAACAGTAATCTCTGGTGCTTCATGTACTACTAACTGCTTGGCTCCAATGGCTAAAGCTTTACAAGACAACTTCGGCGTTGTAGAAGGTTTAATGACTACTATCCACGCTTACACTGGTGACCAAAACACCTTGGACGCTCCACACCCTAAAGGTGACTTGCGTCGTGCTCGCGCAGCAGCTGCAAACATCGTACCTAACACAACTGGTGCTGCTAAAGCTA
Organism: uncultured Abiotrophia sp.; assembly: GCA_965245735.1. Lineage (GTDB taxonomy): Bacteria > Bacillota > Bacilli > Lactobacillales > Aerococcaceae > Abiotrophia. The sequence goes on from CBDFAX010000039.1 coordinate 7,680, forward strand.
TCGGCTTAGTAATCCCAGAATTGAACGGTAAATTAGACGGGGCTGCACAACGCGTTCCTGTACCAACTGGTTCTTTAACTGAATTAGTAACTGTTTTAGAAAAACCTGTAACTGCTGAAGAAGTTAACGCAGCAATGAAAGCAGCAGCTAACGAATCTTACGGTTACACTGAAGATCCACTCGTATCTTCTGACATCGTAGGGATCACTTACGGTTCATTATTTGACGCAACTCAAACCAAAGTAATGACTGTAGGCGACAAACAATTAGTTAAGACTGTATCTTGGTATGACAACGAAATGTCATACACTGCTCAATTAATTCGTACCTTAGCTTACTTCGCAAGCTTATAATCATAAGTTTCATATACGAATGTCGAGCTTAGTCGCATGACACTCTAGGCGGGGAAGTGACAAGCTTCCTCGCCTTTTGTTTATTATCACCGCTTTGGTGTTGAGGTCAGTTGCATCAGCAGGTTGACCCATCGCCAGGAAGAGTCACAGCTGTCAATTGATAACAGCACCAAATCGCATGCCCAAGGAGGTTTTTATATGGCAAAAAAAATCGTAACAGATTTAGATGTAGCAGGTAAAAAGGTATTAGTTCGGGTGGACTTCAACGTTCCAATGAAAGACGGCGTCATCACTGACGACAACCGGATTGTTCAAGCTTTGCCAACTATCCAATACTTAATCGATAACAAAGCAAAACTCATCCTCTTCTCTCACTTAGGTAAAGTTAAAACTGAAGAAGACAAGGCTTCTAAGTCTTTAGCTCCAGTTGCAAAACGTTTAGGTGAATTATTAGGTAAAGAAGTAACTTTCGTGCCAGAAACCCGTGGGGCAGCTTTAGAAGCAGCTATTGATGGTTTAGCTGAAGGCGATGTCTTAGTATTCGAAAACACTCGTTTTGAAGACATCGACGGCAAGAAAGAATCTAAAAACGACCCAGAATTGGGTAAATACTGGGCAAGCTTGGGTGACCTCTTCGTCAACGATGCCTTTGGGACAGCTCACCGTTCCCACGCATCTAACGTTGGGGTGGCAAGCCACTTGGAAAGTGCCGCTGGTTTCTTGATGGATAAGGAAATCAAGTTCATTGGTGGCGCGGTTGACAATCCAAAACGTCCATTCGTTGCTATCTTAGGTGGGGCTAAGGTCTCCGATAAGATTGGGGTTATTGAAAACCTCCTCGATAAGGCTGACAAAGTCTTAATCGGTGGTGGGATGGCTTACACCTTCTTCAAAGCAAAAGGCTACGAAGTAGGGCTTTCGCTCTTAGAAGCTGATCGCGTAGAATTAGCTAAAGAAATCATGGCCAAGGCTGGCGACAAATTAGTATTGCCAATTGACAACAAGGTGGCGCCAGAATTTAGCAATGATGCACCAATTACAGTGGTGCCTTCAGATGCTATTCCAGCAGATCAAGAAGGTTTAGACATCGGTCCAGCGACTGTTAAACTCTTCTCTGACTACTTACAAGATGCTAAAACCGTTGTATGGAACGGGCCAATGGGTGTCTTCGAGTTCTCTAACTTTGCTGGCGGGACCATTGGGGTCTGCGAAGCAATTGCGCACCTTGAAGGGGCAACCACTATTATCGGTGGGGGGGACTCTGCGGCAGCCGCAGCTCAATTAGGCTATGCTGACAAGTTCACTCATATCTCAACTGGTGGGGGCGCATCCTTAGAATACCTCGAAGGTAAGGAATTACCAGGGGTTGCTTCTATCTCAGACAAATAAGAATTAAATCAATCTGTGAAGGCCAGGGCTTTTTTCTAGGCCCTGGGACCTTCCATAATCCTTAGGAGGATACTAATGAGAAAACCAATTATTGCAGGTAACTGGAAAATGAACAAAACCAACGAAGAAGCGAAGGCTTTCGTTGAGGCGGTTAAAGGCAAATTACCTTCCGCAGATCTTGTTGAAGCAGTTGTAGGCGTTCCAGCTTTAGTGGCTTCTGACGTTAAAGCAAGCTTAGCTGGTTCAGACTTAGGTTTGGCAGTACAAAACTGCTACTTCGAAGATGCAGGTGCCTTTACAGGTGAAACTAGCCCAGCATCACTCAAAGCATTAGGTGTTGACTATGTTATCATTGGTCACTCAGAACGTCGTGAATACTTCCATGAGACAGACCAAGACGTTAACAAGAAGGGCTTAGCAATCTTCCGTAACGGCATGGTGCCAATTATCTGCTGTGGTGAAACCTTAGAACAATACGAAGCAGGTCAAGCAGAAGAAGTTGTTGAAAAACAAGTAACAGCTGCTTTGGCAGGCTTCTCAGAAGATCAAGTTAAAGCTTCTGTTATCGCTTATGAACCAATTTGGGCGATTGGGACTGGTAAATCCGCTACCCAAGAAGACGCACAAAAAATGTGTGCAGCGGTTCGTTCAGTCGTAGCTAAGAACTTTGGTCAAGCAGCAGCAGACGCTGTACGCGTACAATACGGTGGCTCTGTTAAACCAGAGAACGTGGCAGAATACATGTCATGTCCAGATGTTGACGGTGCCCTAGTCGGCGGTGCTTCTTTAGTACCAGAATCATTCTTAGCGTTATTAGAAGGTGTGAAATAATGACAAAAGCTCCTGTAGCCTTAATCATCTTGGATGGCTTCGCTATTCGCGACGAAGTGTTCGGGAATGCCGTTAAAGCAGCCAAGAAACCAAACTTTGACCGTTACTGGGAAACTTACCCACATAACCAACTCAAAGCCAGCGGCGAAGACGTGGGCTTGCCAGATGGCCAAATGGGTAACTCTGAAGTAGGTCACTTGAACATTGGGGCAGGGCGTATTGTATATCAATCCCTAACCCGTATTAACATTTCCATTCGTGAAGGCCAATTCTACGAAATTCCTGAATTGGTTGAAGCGGTGAAAGCAGCCAAAGAATCAGGTAAAGCTCTTCACTTGATGGGCTTAATCTCTGACGGTGGGGTTCACTCTCACTATGAGCATCTCTTCGCCCTCTTACGTTTAGCTAAACAATATGGCCTTGAAAAAGTCTATGTTCACGGCTTCTTAGATGGTCGTGACGTGGCGCCATCTTCAGGTTTAGACTTCGTTAAGAAGACTGAAGAAGTCTTTGGTGAAGTCGGTGTAGGTCGCTTCGCAACTATTTCTGGTCGTTACTATGCTATGGACCGTGACAAGCGTTGGGAACGGGTGCAACTGGCTTATGACGCTATGGTTCACGGCAAAGGTGCACAATTTGACTCTGCAGTTGCAGGGATCGAAGCTTCCTATAAAGAAGAAGTTTACGATGAATTTGTCGTGCCATTCGTGGTGACTGAAGGTGGTCAACCAGTAGCTGAGATTAAATCTGGCGATTCTGTTGTCTTCTTCAACTTCCGTCCAGACCGGGCTATCCAATTAGGGACTGCCTTGTCTAACCCAGCTTTTGAAGGTTTCGACCGCGGCGACTATCCAAAAGACCTCAAGTTTGTGACCTTCACTGTATACAGCGATGATGTCTTAGCTGAGATTGCCTTCAAGAAGGAAGACCTCAAAAACACTATCGGTGAAGTCCTAGCCAATAATGGCAAACAACAATTACGGATTGCAGAAACTGAGAAATATCCTCACGTTACCTTCTTCATGAGTGGTGGCCGTCACGAGGAATTCCAAGGTGAAGATCGGATCTTGATCCCATCTCCTAAGGTCGCAACCTATGACCTCAAGCCAGAAATGTCTGCTTATGAAGTCAAGGATGCCTTAGTAGCTGCCATCAATGAAGATAAGTTGGATGCCATCATTCTTAACTTCGCTAACCCTGACATGGTAGGTCACTCTGGTATGTTAGAACCAACTGTCAAAGCGATTGAAGCGGTTGACGAGTGCTTAGGCGAAGTTGTTGACTTAATCTTAGCCAAAGGCGGTTCTGCCATCATTACAGCCGACCACGGGAACTCTGACGAAGTGGTGACTTTAGACGGTCAACCAATGACTGCCCACACAACTAACCCAGTGCCAGTTATTGTAACCAAGCCAGGAGTAGAACTTCGTTCAGGTGGCCGTTTGGCTGACTTGGCCCCAACCATGTTGGATTTATTAGGGGTTGAACAACCGGTAGAAATGACCGGGGAATCCCTCATTAAGAAATAGGTTAAAAAGCAAGAAAATCTTTGCATTTTGCCACGAAAATCACTAAAATAGATAGTGGCAATACTCTTAAGTAATTAAGAGGCTAATCAACTTTAAAGGAGAGAACAATATGCCATACATTACAGACGTTTATGCTCGTGAAGTCCTCGACTCTCGCGGTAACCCAACCATCGAAGTAGAAGTTTACACTGAAAGTGGTGCCTTCGGTCGTGGGATGGTTCCATCAGGTGCGTCAACTGGTGAATATGAAGCAGTTGAATTGCGTGATGGCGACAAATCACGTTACTTAGGTAAAGGGGTTTCTAAAGCAGTTGACAACGTGAACAACGTCATCGCTGACGCTTTGTTAGGCTACGATGTTTTAGAACAAAACGCCATCGACAAATTGATGATTGAATTAGACGGGACTCCTAACAAAGGGAAACTCGGTGCTAACGCAATCTTAGGTGTATCGATTGCTGTTGCTCGCGCTGCTGCTGACTACTTAAACGTTCCACTTTACAAATACTTAGGTGGCTTCAATACGAAAGTATTACCAACACCAATGATGAACATTGTCAATGGTGGTTCTCACTCTGACGCGCCAATCGCTTTCCAAGAGTTCATGATCTTGCCAGTAGGCGCACCAAGCTTCAAAGAAGCACTTCGTTGGGGGGCAGAAATCTTCCACGAATTGAAATCTATCTTACACAAACGTGGTTTAGTAACTGCTGTTGGTGACGAAGGTGGTTTCGCTCCTAACTTTGAAGGGACTGAAGATGGCGTAGAAACTATCTTAGAAGCTATCAAGAACGTTGGTTTGGAACCAGGTAAAGATGTATTCTTAGGTTTCGACTGTGCTGCTTCTGAATTCTACGAAGATGGCGTATACGACTACACCAAGTTCGAAGGCGACAAAGGTGCAAAACGTACTTCTGCTGAACAAGTAGATTACTTGGAAGAATTGGTTAACAAATACCCAATCATCACCATTGAAGACGGTATGGACGAAAACGACTGGGATGGTTGGAAATTATTGACTGACCGTTTAGGTTCTAAAGTTCAATTAGTAGGTGACGACTTGTTCGTAACTAACACTGCTAAATTGTCTGAAGGGATCGAAAAAGGAATTGGTAACTCAATCTTAATCAAGGTTAACCAAATCGGTACCTTGACTGAAACCTTCGATGCAATCGAAATGGCTCAAAAAGCTGGTTACACTGCAGTAGTATCTCACCGTTCAGGTGAAACTGAAGACTCAACCATCTCTGATATCGCCGTAGCAACTAACGCTGGCCAAATCAAGACTGGTTCATTGTCACGTACTGACCGTATTGCTAAGTACAACCAATTGCTCCGTATCGAAGACGAATTAGGCGAAGTAGCTCGCTACGACGGCTTGAAGTCTTTCTACAACTTAGGTAAATAATCCTTAAGTAAGTTCGAGACTAGGACATGTGTCCTAGTCTCTTTTTTGTTGACTTAGAGATTGGCGTCTCACTAGATAGAGGACAAGCAAGCAGCCAGCTCCAGACCTAGTGTCTGAAGCTGGCTGCTTAAGTGCTTAGTTGTAGTAGTAAGAAGTGTTGTAGTTGTAGTCGTATTGATTATAATGACCGTAGTTATAGTCATAATCATTGCTGTAGTAATAGTTGTAATTGTAATCATAGTTATAATCGTAGTTTTGACTATAGTCATAGCTGTAATCGTAGTTGTTGTCATCACTACTATTATAAGAAGGTGTTTCTTCTGAATGGCTTTCGTTTGATTGGTAATCGTATGACGCTTGCTCATCTTCTTGAGAAACTGAACCTGGTTGGGATAGAGCGGGCGGAAGCGTTGCAGTCGTCATAACTTGGCTATCCTCAGGAGCCACAACAATAGGATCGAGTGGCTTGTAACCGTTGGCCATCGTGTCTTTTGGTTTGGTCTCTTGGTTAGAGAAGCGAGGAACAAAACCTGGTAAGCCTTGGCTTGGTCTTGGAGGCAGCGCGTCAGTCGTCATGACTTGGTTGTCCTCAGGCGCTAAAACAATCGGGTCAAGTGGCTTGTAGCCGTTGGCCATCGTGTTCTTTGGTTGGCTTTCTTGGTTAGAGAAGCGAGGAACAAAGCCTGGTAAGCCTTGGCTTGGTCGAGGGGGTAGCGTATCAGTCGTCATGACTTGGTTGTCCAGGGGGTCTAGGACTAATGGGGGAAGTGTAGCGGCTTGTACGTTAGCAGAAACCAAAGCACAAGCGGCAAGAGTTGATAGCCCTAAAAGGCTAATAAGGGATTTTTTCATAGGATTCTCTCCTTTACGTTTTGATGGACTGAGTATAGCACGGTTGATATGTATTGTAAACGAGAAAATTGAAGAAAATAATAAAATAGAAAACTTAATATATGTATATGAATGATAATAAAAGCAAGGTTTAAAAAGGTAGTTTTAGTCATTTTAAGGACCGCAAAACCTATTTATCTTCAAATTTATATATAAAAGCGACTAATAAAAATTA
>CBDFAX010000040.1:0-13771 GCA_965245735.1 uncultured Abiotrophia sp.
GGACAGCCTTCATCCAAAAACTCAGCAAGCAAGCCATCGTGCCTTGTGCCATCCAACCACCTATCGGCTTCAAGCAATTCTTCTTGCGTCGTCGCTGTAAAATTGCCTTTGGCGCCCCAATTCCTTATCAAGAAGGCGTCAAGTACGACAAGGACAAGCTAGCTCAAATTGATGCCCAATTGGCTGAAGAATTTGCCAAATTAGATCATCAACTAGATCCTAACTATCACTACCAACCACGCAAAAAATAAGCTCATCCACTCCCATTATATCATATATGATATAATGGGAGTTTTTTTACCCAAAAGACCCTGACAGTTAGAGCAACTTCCAACTGCCAGGGTCTTGACTAATTTCATTGATTATTCTAAGCCTTCAAAGAGAAAATCAATGGGCTTAGGATTCTTAGCGGTACTGTAGTAGCGGCCGAAAAAGAGAATAGCATGGTGAGCCTGAGCCCAATCTTCCTTGGGGATAATTTCCATCAAGGCTTCTTCTACCTCCAAAGGTGTGGCATTGGCTGGCACAAAACCTAAACGTTTGGCTACCCGATCCACATGGGTATCTACCGCCAAGGCCGGAATGCCAAAGCCAACAGCCAAGACCACATTGGCAGTCTTACGACCAACCCCTGCCAAGTCCATGAGCTCCTTGCGCGTTCTAGGAACTTCCCCACCATAGCGCTGCATCAACTGCTCGCAACATTGATAGATAAACTTGGCCTTGTTGCGGTATAGGCCAATGGTTTGAATATAGGGCTCTATTTCCTTAGGCGAAGCCTGCAAGAAAGCTTCCGGTGTGGGAAAGCGTTCAAACAAGGCCGGTGTCACCTTATTGACCGAGACGTCAGTCGCTTGAGCACTCAACATGACCGCAATCAATAATTGAAAAACATTGTCATGGATGAGTTCGCAGTGGGCATCCGGATATAGGGCTTGGATTCTCTTAACAATCACCCTGGCTTTATCCAAGGGCATGGTAATCTTGGCTGACATGACGTTTCCTCCTGATAGTCTAGCAAATTCCCCTCTATTATAGCTCAGTCATCAGGCGCAGCCAAGCGACTTGCTTAATCCTATTGGGCAGGAAAAAGAATCGTCCGACCTGTCTGATCATCGTAGCCAGGCATGGCCAAACGCAGGGCATCCTTGCCGGTCATAGGGTCCACAATACCTAGACTGTATTGATAATGCCCTGCCTGAGAACTTTCTTGCGCCGATAGATTTAAGGCAAGGATGACCTTCTCTTGGCGCCCGGGCACAAGCTTGGACAAGGTCAGTGGCACTTCAATCTTTTTAATCTCTTTTCCCTGGCCATCTTGAAGATAAAGGTATAGCGGCCAGTCATAGTAGAAAGGCGCAGCTCCTTTATTTTCAAAGGTCAAGGTCATAGTCAGCTCTTGCCCCTTTTGCTCTAGCTGGGCCTGGGAGACATAGATTTGATAACCTAGTTGACTGAGAATTTGCTGATAGGCTGCCTGACCTAAATCAGCTTTGGGCGCCTTGGGCCCAATAAAGGTCATATGCGAGGCTTTGACATGCTTCAAGACTTCTTGGAGTCGGGGCCCCATCAAGTCCTCCATAGAGTGGACGCTGGTCATTTCGCCGCCAATAGCAAGGGTCTTCCAAGCCTGCGGCATGGCAAGCAAGCTCTTGTTTTGAGTCTGGTCGTAGACGCCCCCACGTCTAATCCAGTCAAGCCATTGGCTAGTATTGAGGGCTTCTCCGACCATGTCGTTATAGAGCCCCAATTGATAGGTTTGACCCCATTTGAAAGGCCGGCGCATGAGAATCTGCGTCTTAGGAAAGGCCGCGCGCCAAGGCGCCACGTAACGTTCTAGAATATCTTCAGACGGTAACCTTTTGAGTCCCTTTTCATAGTTGACATGCCACTCGCCCCAGTGGCCGACACTGCCCAGCTCAATGAAGGAGACAAAGCCATCCTGCCCCCAACGCTGACCCATGGCAGCTACTGCCTTGTCATGGGCTTTTATCAGGGCCTCTTGACTATAGTCTGGCGAAAAGCCTTGGCCATAATCGGTTTGATACCAGTCACCGGCGCCCTTAATACGTTGGTAGAGCCAATCCGGAATATCCTGATGACGGTCTTGCCCAGGTAAATCAAGCACAAAGCGCAAAACCAGATGCTTGCCTTCTTTGCGCCAACGGTCAAACTGGTTAGCCTTCTCAATGGCCTCAAAATCAAACTTGCCTTCCTCTGGTTCCAGCTCCTTCCAGGTCACATCTACATAAAGGAGCTGTACATCAGCCTCTACCTGGGACTTTTCAGCCTGGAGGGCATAGCCCATGAGCGGATTGCCTGATTGAGGATCCTGCCAGTCAAAGCTAGACTCACGCAAAACTTGGTCTTGGGCATTCACTCGACTTGCCTGGGTCAGACTGACCACAAGTACACACACTAGGGCCACCCAACTTAGAAACTGTTGTCGCATATGCTCCCTCCTTGCTTGCTAGTCAGCTTTTAAGCGACTAGCCATGGTACTCACCATTGTATTGAATCAAAGTCACATCATCCACTGCCTCAAGGGCTTGGATTTTCTCCATGAAGAGGAAGTCATTTTGTGACTTGCAAAAGACTTCAATCGCAGCTTCGATACTGCCATCTTTGCGCATAGTACGCGACTTGATGAAGAACTTCATCTTGCCAAAGGCTTGCACAATGGCATCCCCTGTTTCCAGGCCTTTATAGTGAATGACTGCAATGTAGACCTTGCCCGTCCCCTGACGGAAATAGAAGACAACAATCATCAGAATCACAATCAAGGCCGCGCAGACCGACAGCACAAACATACCAGCCCCTAGCGTAATCCCCGAGGTAATAGCCCAAAAGAGATAGAGCAAGTCCATGGGGTCCTTAACCGCCGTCCGATAACGCACGATGGACAGAGCCCCGACCATCCCCAAGGAAATGACCACGTTGGTCGAAATGGCCAAAGTCACCATACAAGTCAGCACCGTCATCCCAACTAGCGTCACCGCGAAGCTACGCGAGAAGACCACGCCAGTATAAAAGCGACGATAGACAAAATAGATAATGCAACCCATAACAAAGGCTAGCAAGAGCGAGCCAATCAGCTTGGGCAAATTTTCAGCAGCAAAACGCTGCGTTTCGATAAATGAACGTTTAATAACGTCTTGGACGCTAGTATTCATTCAAACCCCTCCTTCATCGACCACATTAGAAATGCTCATGGTCGAACCAATAATTGAAGCCATGTTTATAGGCTGTCTTTTCATAGCAGAGAACATATTTAGAGACTGCCGTATATTCCAAGGCTCCAGTCGGCACCAACTGACGCACGATTTGTGGCATAAGTTCCGTATATTTGACTTCTAAAATCAACTTGTCAGGTGGTAAGACTGGCAAGGTTGGCAACTTAGCATCAAATATATCGAAAGAACCAACCGCTGCTCGAACATCGGTGTCAAAGGTTACCCGCACCGTCCCAGCATCTAGAATCCAAGGCTCTCGTTCGTAGTCCACAATGACGCGCGGACGCATCATATTGGTCACACATTCAATATAGAACTCACGCGCCAGAGAATGCGGGCTGTGCTTAAGAAAATCATAGTTGCCCAGCAAGATATCCTCTACCTGGGCCCGCGTCAGAGGCGCACTTTCCTTGTAGATATAGGCACCGAATTTCTTCTTACGTTCAAGCCGAATATAGTGGTCCTGAAAGTTGTAAATACGAATCCGATACTTCTTCCGCATCAGAACCCCGGCGTCTTTTTCTTCATAGGCAGATTGCCAGTAATCATCAAAATAGAGACTACGAATAGTATAGCCGTCGCCCTTAACATGCTTGTCTAGGGCCAAGACAGGTGACAGACGGCGTCGCAAACTATCTTGATCATGATAGGAAATCAGATACTTGTTTTCATGGCGGTAAGTCTCTCCAGATTCTTGAATTTCTTCTTGCCAAGTCAAGTTTTGAGACTGCCCCCACAGGGAGCTTACAAACTTATTCTTCATAAACATCCTCACTAATCTTCCCATCAGACTGAATGAAGAAGCTCTTAACGCCGAAGTGTTTACCCGCTTCTGTGACATAGTAGTCGAAGGCATGGCGTGTCTCGCCAGCTTCATTAGTAGCCGTCACACGGGCAAAATAGTGCCCTTTTTCCGGCATATCCAAGACCGTTTCAGGCAAAGTAATACCTTCCTCCATGTGGATGATTTCTTTAAACTCGAAATCCTTAGCAACCTCAACCTTATAGGTCATCTTTTGCCCATTCAAATCATAGGCCGCATCCCAACGGACCTTGAGTTTGCCGTTCTCGTCCTTCTCTGGAATCCCGATAAAGAATGGCATAGGCTTCTTGAGGCTATCTAGATAGTCCTGATAATTGCTCTCAATTTCCTTAGGAATTGCAGCCGCTACTTCATCATATTGACTAGGAGTCAAACCCAAGTGGGTGCTATCTGGTTCCTTGGTCACATAAGGCTGAACCGTCGCCTGATACTTGGCTACTTCTTGGCTCAGATAGTCAGGTGTCAGCTTGCTTCTCAAATCTTGAATGGCATCATCTAATTCCTTACGGAATGCTTCAGACTTAAGGGCACGTTGGAAGAGCCGATTCCCCCAATAGTTGCTGATACCCGACTCCCAGGAGGTCTTCCCCGCAAACTTTTCAATCTCATATTCCTTCTTGAAGAAGGCCGAGTCGTGGTCCCAAGGGATAAAATACCAGCGCTGACTGTTCTGCGGGCTATAGAGATAGACATTTCGACTCTGAGTATCAGTGTTACCGATTAAAATCTGGAAGGCCAACCAGTAGGTTAAATTCTCCCGATCAAAATAAGTATCCAAGGTCTGCTCAATAGGCTGATCCAAATCGTTGACCGCCTGTAACATCTCAATCAATTTACGGTGGTCGTGATCCCCTTTAATCTCTAGCAACTTCTCGAAGGCTTGTTTATCGAAATCTGGATCATTTTCTGGTTTAATGACATTTTCATAGGGTAGAAATTCAAAGAAGTTAACCTTATAGAGTTGGGCATTACTATCCAGACCATGTGCCTTAAGGCCAGCCCCATTGAGCTGTTCCACCTGGGTATAGAGGCCATAGTCCACAAATTTATCTGGCTCAGAACCATTTTCATCCTTGACATAGAGATGAACAAATTGTGTCCGCAAGCCCATGATTTGAGGAATGCCTCGAATCAAGTCATAGGCCAATTTGTTTCGAAAACGCAGGCCATCCGTTTGGTGCTTATTGAGGTTGAGGGTACGCTGACCCTGCCAGCTGCCCTTGTTCTTCTTAAGCTTAATCTTGTAGTTTTTCTGTTGGTTACGGCTGGAAGTCTGGCCACGAACCTGGACAGTAGCATTAGGCACTGTCTCATTGTAACCCACCTGACCTGCCAAGGGGCCCGAGTCATCCCCTGCCTGTAAGATAGCAGCTACCTGATAACGTGGCACGCCCCATTTCTCGTAATCATAAGCAGAATAAGTATTGATTTCTTCCCAGGTATGGTTGGTATTTTCTGACTCTTGGCCTGACTTAATGGTCAGGTAGAGGGTCTTAACCGACTGAGGGTCTTCTTGATAAAGCAAGTCCTTATCTCGCAAATGATAGTTAGTTTCGGCAAATTCGACGGTATTTTCCTGACTAGTCGAGGTTGATGTACTAGTTTCTTCTTGGCTACAGGCCCCTAGGAAACCCGTCACAAGTATCGTCACCAGAAGCCCCACTAGCTTACGATTTTTTGGCGGCACGAGCGTCCACCCCTTTCAGATAATCATAAAGTCGACTGAATAAGCCTTCATGTGCCACTAAGGTCATCGGCTGGGCACTGAGCGTATGGTACATTAATTTCTTAGTAAAGCGGTCCAGGCGCCACAGAGCCAGCAAGAAGAAAATACTTGCGGCTACTAAAAAGCCAAACCCTAGAAAAGCACGGTTGAAGAATTGTGAAATCATAGTAAAAACTGGCGAGGCCATAGCGAAACTGGCCGCTGCAATCAAAGCCCCCTTATAGTCCGTAAAGTATAAGAGCATGGACAAGAGGACATTTGCAATGGCATAGATTCCATAGCCAACACAGAGAATACGGAAATAGCCTCGCATAAGGTCATTAATCCCTAGTGGGAGAATATCCAAGAGCGCATTCCCGGCAGAAATGGCTAGGACAGTTACGAACAATTGCTTCCAGGCCAAGGCTAGGAGTTCTCGAATCATAACCGTAATCATCTCTACTTCTGCTTCCTTAATATCAGCAAGCGTCCCTTTCTCATTGAAAAGTCCATAGTAACGCTGATATTTAGGATAAAAATGGACTTCGGTTGCTAAGGCGAAGTTGATGGTCGTTACTAAAATTGTTAGGAAAGCCAAGAGTACCGGCACATCATAGACCTGTGAGGCATAGAAGAGACCTTTAACTTGGCTCCCCCAGGGGCCAAACCAAACCACAAAGATGTGACCAAAAATTCCGATATGCAAGAAGAAACCAATCAAGGTCAAGTCGAAGAACTTGTCCATCCATTTGAAGAAAAGGAAGGATTCCTTGAGCATTTCCAAATCCAAAGGAAAATAACGCGCCAGTAGATAGACAATCCCAAAAAACATAAGGCCATAACCCACGCAGACACTCAGCAAGAGCGCTATTAAGGCTGGAAACTTAATGGCTAAGAGGCACCAACCTACCAAGAAGGTAATGACACTAGCTGCCAAAAAGGCTAAGAGAATAGACTTATAATCTTTGAGCGCAGTCAGGTACTGGACCCCATTCCAGACAAAAATCAATTCCATAAATAAGGTTAAATTCAAGACTAACTGAACAGGCGTTAAGCCAGAAAAAATGAGAAATGGCGTATATAATAAGGCCCCTATTCCAATCATAGTGGCCGAAGAGCCCCAAAAAGATGGAATAACGTATGCTTCTTTCTCTTCATAAAGCATATCCGAGGCAAAACGTGTCACTGCATAAGAGAAGAAAGAATTGACAGTCAGGGAAGCCAAGATGGCGTAAGTAATCATACTGGTCAAAAAATCTCGATCCAAACGATTGAGGCCTACATAACCTGCCAAGTAGGAAATCCCGAAAATTAAGGTTCCCCCAAGGACCATGGGACCTGCATAAATCACGCCCGTATAGCCATAAGCTTTGGCTCGTGAGAAGAGGCCTTTTTGGTCAAAGACCTTGCGTAATTCAAATCCAATCCCTGCCATTAGGCTCTCACCTCCTCATACATGGCCAAATAACCCTTGAGCATACGGTCATACTGATAATAACGTTGAACACGCTCCCGGCCAATGGCGCCCATTTTGAGCCGGTCTTCTTGCGAACGACACATGGCTTCCATGGCATCCGCCAAACCCTTCTGATAAGTTGGAGGTACAATGTAGCCGGCTATCCCTAAGTCATCACCTGGTCCGCCTTCTAACAGTTCTCGACAGCAGCCAACATCCGTTGTCACACAGGGACGCCCTGATGCCAGTGACTCTAAGACTGATAAGGGCTGAGCCTCCGAGATACTAGTCAGAATGGTAAAGTCTAAGTTTTCCATATAGGAAACAATGTCCACCCGACCCGTAAAAATCACATTATCCAATTGCATTTGCTTAACCAAGTCATAGCATTCTTGGGCATATTCCTCATCATCCACGCCACCCATAATATGGAGGCGGGCATTATCAAGACGGTTACTTAATTCGTAGAAAGCATAAAGCATGGTCTTAATGTCTTTAATAGGTGCCAGACGCACAACCGCTCCAATATCGACTACACCATCTGGAATCTTGGCAGGAACAGAAGCAAAGCGCTGGACATCGATCCCATTCTCCACCACACGGCATCGTGCTGGATCACATCCAATCTCAATTTGAGTCAAACGCGCCTGGGTGAAAAGGCAAGAAATGATTTGGGCACGACTGTAAATAATATCCGATAACATGTAGAAAAACTTAATCCAGTGTTCCTTCATACTTGGTAACACCCAGTTGGAACGGATGATTTCTTCCTCCCGCTCCCGGGTATAGATACCGTGCTCACTCAACAGGATAGGCTTATCGTAGCGATATTGGCCTAAAAGCGCCAAAATACCACTATAGCCGGTTGAAATAGCATGATAGACATCTGCCTGGGGCACAGACTGGCCTAAGAGGTAGAAGACGGGTAAAAGCATCGAGCGAATGGTATGGAAAACTTCAGCAAAAGCGTTATAGGCATATTGCTGTTCAACCATTTCCACCATCATCTCAAGGAAATTCTCACTCTGGAGGAAGTCAACAGGGTTCAGTTTCTTATCCTGATAGAGCTGGCAAAGCACCTGCCAATCAGGCCGGCCTGTCTCCATGACCTGTCTGAGTGCTTCTAGTTCTGGCGCCGTAAAATGATAATCAAAGAGTCGCTTACTTGGCGCCACATGTAGCGCATCATCTAGGAATACTTCATGGACTTCAACCACATTATCTGGTAACTGGTAGACAAATTGTCCTTTTGATTTGGACTTAGCCCCAATCACCCAGAGGACAAATTCGTGTTGAGGCATATTTTGGATGTACTGATGCATCCAAGTTGAGACCCCACCATGGACATAAGGATAGCTTCCTTCTAAAATCAAACAAATTCTCATCCTTATTCTTCACTCCAGTCCATGCTTACTTTAGCCTGCGTTGCTTTCAAGAGATAGAGATTCCCCGTTAAATGCGTCAGGGTTCCACCATTTACATGACTTCCTACTTGTCCTTCATTGATACGCACAAAGAGATAAACCTCATCATAGAAATGCTCAAAAGTCCATTGGATACCAGTAGAAGTCACTTCTTGCTTAGGTGCTAAAGCTGCATAACGCTGTACTGCCCCAGATAACTGTGAGCCTGTGAGGTCACGTAGACTTGGCGCTGATTCCTTGAGCCAGCTAATATAGTGTTCCAGGTTCTCCTTGAGAGTTCCCCAGCCTAGTTCAGCCCCTCGATCAGGATCCAAAGGATCATCCGGATGGATAAAGTGACTATTAACGAAATGCAGATTAAGCTCAGAGAAAGCCGCTAGCTGCATAAAATCATCAATTATCCCACCCGAAATAACACGAGGCTGTTCGACCATACCATCGGCAGCCCATTCAAATTCTTGTGCGTAGGCGAAATCCCCAGGGAAATAAGTACTGGCAATGGTTTTAACTTCCGGTATCTCGTGGGTCAATACTGCTCGACCTTCCGGTGACAAGACATTGGAAGGTGGAACATAGACTGATTTTTCCACATTAGGGAAGAGTTGTTCATTAAAGCGAACTAATTCCTTCATGGCCGATATCATAGCGGATTCATCCCAGGTATTATAAGAGTAAACTCCTTTATAGTCTAAGCTCTTAGGTGAAAGAGGTTGGTGGTTATAACCATGATACCCAATTTCACCACCTGAACGCAGTAACATATTCCCAAAATAAACGAAACGGGCAATATCTTCCTGGTCATGAACTTGGCCAGAAGTGTCATCTTCGTAGTTTTCAATCGTAGCACCGGTATATTTAATGCCAAATTTATCGACGAAACTTAGCATGTCTACCCACCAAATATTGGTGTAGAAGTCCGCCACATTGAGGTTATAGTCCCGCTTGACGTACTTACCATCACCACTCGGTACTGGCGCTGGAAAATCATCCAGATAGAAGGCCGAGCCATTAATAACTGGATAACTTGAAACCTTGCCTAAAAGGCTAAAAGAAGCCGCATAAAGCCCTCGTGTCACCTTGTTATAAATCCCGAAGTTATCAATCACAAATTTGCCTTTACCATAACGATGTTCCCAAATAAGAGGTAAGACCCCCTGACCTTCCTTGCGACTGACAAGAACCTTGGCCTTGTCCGACAGGTCCACCTTAAGCGCTGAGTCAAAGGGTTCCTCAATCACATACTCTCGACCACCGCCAATCATGAAGTCTGCTTCTACGTAAAATTTGTCTACTAGTCCAAGGTCAGCTTGAGACTGTTCAATCCCAAGCGCCTGTTCAATTAAGGATAGGCGACTAGATTTTTGAAGGGTCAAGGCAAATTGAGCATAGCCCCCTGCCTCTACCCAGTCTCTTAAAGCTACGAGCTCATCATCTAAATCATCTAACTCAGAAATCAACATCACGACCTTCTCGTAGCCAGACAAATCCGGAAAAGAATCCTTGGCAATATCAATCTGCTTGTAGCCAACCTTCATATCTTTAAGAATCTGTTGGAATTGCTCCTTGGCTAAGTTACTAGAGGGATCGCGGCTATCCGTCACAACCAGTGTATTAACCGGCACTTGTGCTTGGGCTTGATCTGCTGTCACAATGGGACCAGTTAAGTAAGTAAAGGGTTGTTTTTGGACTTGATAGCCAATCCCTTGACGTTCAATAAACAAAGCCGTAGCCAGGACCAAAAAGCCAATGAAGACTAAGACTAGGCCTCTATATCTGAAATGTTGCCATTTTTTCATGCAATCCCCCCTATGCTTGAAGTCGCCAAGAGTCAATAATTTGGCGATTATGGCGTGACAAATAGACTTGTCGTGTCTCAATATCTTGGTAGAATTGCTGCAAACCTAATCGATCACCTTGAGCGACCAAGGCCTGAAACTGAAAGACACGATAAGCTTCTTCCATTGGCCATTGAACTTGGCAGTAATCCAAGATTTGGCGCAGGCGCTGTCCTTCTCCTAGCGCTAAATACTGACCGCCTAACCGAAGATAGTCCTTTAATTCATGGCTAATCGCCACTTTACGCCGCAATAAATCAATATATTGGCGTCGTGAGCTTTCAGCAAACTTACCAGCTACTAGGCCAGATACTAAATAGTCTTCTAGCGCTAGACAGAGCTGTTCAAGAGTCGTGATATCATCCGGTTGTTTAAGCAATTCTTGCTTAAGTTCTTGTATCTTTAAATCATATTCCTTATGTAACTCAGCTAGCATAACCGTCGCATAATGGACTACTTCCACGTCTTCATTCATACGCGCTTGTTGCAACAAAGCGACGACATTGCTTGGCTGGTCTTTGAGCATACTCATAGTCAATTCGCGCTTGATAGCTGAATCATTGAGTAAAAGTGCTTCTTCAATCGGCACCCATAAGCGCACATCCTCAGATGATTGCAGAGAAATCGGTGCTTGGTCTTCTTCATCCGATAGCTGCTCGTCCATATCCTGAGCGCTTGCTTCCTGCTGACTCACCACAATAGACTGGAAGTCTTCACGACTATACATGCGCCAGTAGACTAAAGCCACCGATAATGGGCCTAAGTATGGTATTAAAAGGATTGGTAGCCATAAAATTGGATGTAAGGTAACCTTGTGGGCCTGCATTTGCCGATAGAGGCCGTAAGCTAGGATGCCGTGTCCTAGTAATAAGACAAGCAAAATTAAGGTCGGTAGCATAATGGTCTCCCCTTCTTTTCTTTCTTGCTAGTTGCCATCAATTAGCGCTTATTAACTTCCAGAGCATGCTGGAAAGCTATTTCAATTAAGCCAAAGATAACGCGGAGTTGGTTATAATGAGCCAAATCCATCGGATCTAACTGGCCTTCTTGTAAACCGATGACAATGACTAACTGACCATGATAGCGTAAGCCTGCAACATAATGTGGCAAATTTGGTTCTAGTTGCCGATTAAGCCAAAGCTCCCCCGACATTAAGGGCTCCGTCAAATGACCAAGTGCCCCATCTAAGAGTGGGTTAGTTAAGGTCCGACTTAGGCCTGGTACTGCCGCTAATTGGTTGGCTCCCGTTACCTGATAAAAAACTAAGGCCATTGGATCTACTAATTCTACTAGTAGTTCTTGAGCTACTTTAAGTACCGCTTCCGGTGTTGCTTGGTTGAGTCTCTCCACCCAACTATATAATCGGCCATAGGAATCCCGCCGTCCCATAATTTGCTTTTTCAAACTGGATTTTTCAAGTAGCATATCGCGATAGAGTTGGCGCACCAAATGTCCCTTATCCCGCAGCAACTGGTTCTCTCTGGATAAGACTGCTTTGTCATGCAAGGCCTCCGCCCGCAAACGGCCTACCATTGCCCCTGTCACCAGGTAGACCACAAAAGGTACCCAGTTAAGCGGGTCATAGAACAAGGTAATCCAGTTATTACCGGAAGTAATGTAAATGTAGAGCAGGCCAATAGTCGATAAACTAGCTGCCAATAGCCCCATCGAAATACCGCCCGTCATGGCCATCATCACAATGAAAAGCAAGCGAACGTCAATCACCCGGAATTGTTGTTGGTTTCTTAATAAAAGTGCAAAGACTTCCGATAAGCAAAATAAGAGCAAGAGTTCGAGTATACCTACTATCGTCGGATGTAGGCCCATCCAAGTCTTCAAGTCCTGCCACCAAGCAAAGATGGACGTATTTACTTTGTCTATGTAGGATTCTTTTAAAATCCATTGCCAGTCTTCAAGTGGATTCAACTGCGGGAACCAACCATAGCGTGACCGTAGTGAAGGTTCCGTCACCTGGCTAGCATCAACTTGTTGCAAATTACCTTTGGCAAAGCTGATTGGCACCTTCGGTTGTAAGTGATGCATGCTTAAGGCTAAATCTTGATAGGTCAATTTAAAGCTATTTGGCACCAGTAAGAGTTCTGATTCATCCGTCCAATCATCCAAAACCTTATGCAATAGGCTGGCCAAATCATGAATATGTAAGAAGAGGAAATCACTCTCTCGATTTTCTTTGAAGCGTGCAGGCTTACCGGTAGCCCATTGGCTAAGAATCCGATCCAAATAGTCAGGCAATAACTGGTCTGCATAGAGATGTGGCAGACGAATGACTTTGATTGCTACTCCATGGTCATGCCCCTCGAACAAACAGAGTTGCTCATAACTTTGTGCCAATTGAGTTCCCTGTTGCTTATCTTGGTAACCAGCTTGTGGACCCTCCAAATAACAAAAGCGCTGAATTTTATGGGTCTTACAAGCCGTTAGCAACTGTTGAAGTGATTCTCCTTCCCCAACTTCCTGGGAATGCAAGGTTAGGAAATTAGAGAAGAAGACTACTTGGTCAATATCGTAGGTCTCAAAAATCTCCTCCAAGGCCCAGTCCTTATTATCAGGAGATAGCACCGTCAAACGTTGGCGATAGGAAGATTTTAGATCGCAGGCTCCCAAAATAATGACACGCATGTCGGGAAAGGCTTCTTGGATAAATTCTCGCGTCAGGTACCGCGTGTTTCCAGTTACAAGTATGTTCATGATTGTTTCTTACCCCTCGAATTTCTTTTGTGGCAGCGTCTCTTTGTAATTGCCGAAACCGCCTATAATCATCACAATATAAATAGAAATGAATTTGTAAGTTATAAGACGGAATTACAAAATAAAATCTTAGATGCTTGTCTTTATGCACCTAGATAGCCCCTGCCCTCAGGTCGGCCCTATTATATCATTCTATAAATGTAGGTCAAAGGTTATCTCCTTTTGGTAGCGGGTCGTTACCAAAAAGTAATCCTCTCGTAACAAATTTGCCCGCTTTTTTGGTGATTTCATCACAACCTTACTATATCCTCACTTTTCTCTCATAATCCATTTTGTAACCGTTGTCTTCTTTTTGACCGAAACTTTATACTATCTAAAATTGCATTGGCATTTACAAGATACCTTAATTCTATTTTTGATAGCGTCAAAATAATATCTATCATTTGAATACTAAGAATCTAATGGAACAATTTTTTGTTCCAACTATTAATAAATAAATGGAGATGTCTGTTTATAAATGCCAATCTTATTATCCTGCCGTAAGTAGAAATGCCATAATGAATTTAAAATCAAGACAAGTTTCAAC
>CBDFAX010000041.1:0-13592 GCA_965245735.1 uncultured Abiotrophia sp.
CCTTTCCACCCAAGCTAGTGGTTCACTCTTTAAAGTGGGCCACTGGCTCTGCCTCTCACCCCAGTTTCCGGCCCTTTCACGGCCTCTCTGCCCTAGCTAGTGGTCCACTCTCCAGAGTGGGCCACTAGCTCCACCTCTTTCCTCGGTTTCCAGCCCTTTCCCGGCCTCTCCGCCCCAGCTAGTGGTCCACTCTTTAAAGTGGGCCACTGGCTCCCAAGGTCGGCCTCCCTTCTCCATCAAACCCAAGAAAAAGACCAGCCCCATAGAGCTAGTCTCCCTCCTTCACCCAACTACTTAGCAGCCAGGACATATTTAGTTTGCGCCAAAGCTGCTTGCAAGCTAGCTTGGTCTACTTGACCGGTGACGGTCACGCTTTTGCTGGCCAGATCGGTGCTTACGGCTTGGACGCCGGCTACCTGGCTAAGCAGGTTCTCAATATTTTTGGCACAGCCGCCACATTTCATGGCTTCTACTAGATAAGTTTTTTCCATTATAATCTCTCCTTTTTCACTTAAGCCTTGAAACGACGTAGGCGCAAGGCATTGACAATGACTGAGACGGAGCTGAAGCTCATGGCCGCGCCCGCCAACATAGGGTTGAGGAGCGGCCCGCCAAAGAGGTGCAAGACCCCCATGGCTACTGGGATGCCCAGCACATTGTAGGCAAAGGCCCAGAATAAGTTCTCCTTAATATTACGGATAGTAGCCTGACTGAGTTTGATGGCGGTCGCCACGCTGGTCAAGTCAGAGCCCATGAGGACCATGTCGGCCGACTCGATGGCCACGTCCGTCCCCCGGCCAATGGCCAAGCCCACATCTGCCTGGGCCAGGGCAGGCGCATCATTGATGCCGTCCCCTACCATGGCCACCTTGAGTCCCTTAGCCTGTAAATCGGCCACCACTTGGGCCTTGTCAGCAGGCAGAACGTCGCTAATGACCTGGTCAATGCCAGCTTCTGCAGCCAAAGCCTGCGCCGTCTTGGCATTGTCGCCCGTCAACATAATGACCTGCAAGCCCATGGCCTTGAGGCGACGGACAGCCTCTGGACTGGTCTCCTTGAGCGGGTCGGCTACCGCAATCAGGCCCAAGAGCTCTTCTCTAGTCCCAACATAAATCGGCGTCTTGCCCCCAGCCGCCAAAGCCGCTGCCTGGTCGTCTGCCTGATCCAAGTCCAGCCCCTGCTCTTGCATGAGCCGGCGGTTACCCAGGTAATAAGTCACCTGATCTACCCGAACCTGAATACCAAACCCGGTCAGAGATTGGAAGTCAGTCACTTCAGGCAAAGCCAGATCCCGCTCACGGGCGCCGGCCACAATGGCTTGACCCAGTGGGTGCTCAGAGTTAACTTCAGCCGCAGCTGCCAAGGCAAGTAACTGATCTGACGTCCAGCCAGTCAGAGGCAGGACATCGGTCACTTGGGGTTGGCCCTGGGTCAGGGTCCCCGTCTTATCTAGGACCACGGCGTCCACTTGGTGGGCCATTTCCAAGGCGGTCCCGGACTTAATCAGGATGCCCTGCTCGGCCCCTTTACCGGTCCCCACCATAATAGCGGTTGGCGTCGCCAGACCCAGCGCACATGGGCAGGCGATGACTAGGACCGCAATGCTAATAGTCAAGGCAAAGGCCCAGGACTGGCCGCCAATCAGGTACCAGGCCAGACCCGCTACCAGGGCCAAGGTCATGACCACCGGCACGAAAACAGCCGAAACCCGGTCAGCCAACTGGGCAATAGGTGCCTTAGAGCCTTGGGCTGCTTGGACCAAATGAATAATCTGCGCCAAGGTGGTGTCTTGTCCCACTTTATTGGTTTCAACAATTAAAGACCCTTGCTGGTTGAGGCTGGCGCCCACCACTTGGTCGCCTACCTTTTTAGCAACCGGTAGGCTCTCGCCAGTCAACATGGACTCATCCACCCAGGATTGGCCTTCCACTACCCGACCGTCGACCGGAATCTTTTGACCTGGACGGACCCGAACTAGGTCACCCACTTGGACTTGATCCAATGGCAGGGTCACTTCCTGGCCATCGCGCAAGACCTGAGCCTCTTGAGGGGCCAGTTTAATCAGAGCCTGAATGGCAGCTGAGGTCTGGCCCTTGGACCGGGCTTCGAAATATTTACCTAGGGTCACCAGGGTCAGGATGACGCCGGCAGACTCATAATAGAGGGACATGGCCGCATGGTGGTTGCCCAACCAGACCTGAATACTACTATAGAGACTATAGGCTACCGCCGCACTAGTTCCCAGGGCCACCAGAGAATCCATATTAGGATGGCCCTTGACCAAATGCTTGAAGCCATTCAGGAAGAAGGACCGTCCCAGCCAGAGAATAGGCAGGGTCAAGGCCAGTTGTAAACTAACAAAGAGCTGGCCACCCCCGCGATGGCTGAGCCATGTTGGTAGGGTCAGGCCTACCATTTCGGCCATGGCTAGACAGAGCAGTGGCAAGGCGAAAATAGCCGACAGCCAGAAACGACGCCAGAGGGCTGCTTGGTGGCTGGCCTTAGCTTGGGCCGCTTGATCCGCCTCTTTCTGGATCTGCGCTTGGCTAGCTCCAGCTTGATCTGCTAGGACCTGGGCTTGATAGCCGGCCTCTGCCACGGTTTGGCAAATTATTTCTTCATTAATAGCGCCTGGCTGGTAGGTCACCGACAGGACTTCAGTGGCCAGATTGACGCTAGCCGCGCTGACTTCTGGCAGGCTGCCGACTGCAGACTCAATATTGGCCGCGCAAGAGGCACAGGACATGCCGGTCAGGGCGAAGTTTTGCGTCACTTGGGGCAGGACCAAATCATAACCGGCCGCTTGGACCGCTGCCTGCAAGTCTAGAGGGCTGACACGCCCTTCTGTCTCTAGGCTGACTTTTTCAGTTGCTAAATTCACTTGTGCTGACTTGACGCCCGTTACGGCCTGCAGGGCCACTTCTACGGCATGGGCACAAGAAGCGCAAGACAAGCCTTGAACCGCATATTCTTGTGACATGGTCATCACCTTCCTTAATCTCATTTTTAGGATTACAAGTGTAATCCTCATTTATAGTATAACACCTTAGGTTACATTTGTAAACCCCTCTTTTTTATCAGACTTAAGACCGATTTTACTATTTATGACAGAATATCTCTTGACGCATTATACTATGTGTCGTATAGTATAGGTGTAGAAAGGAAGAACGCCTATGGAAGCTCAACTCAAGCGTGGCCTTTTGGAAGTCTGTGTATTGGCCGCCCTGCGCCAAGAAGACTCCTACGGCTACAAAATTGTCAAAGATGTGTCGGAATACATTCCGATCTCCGAATCCACTCTCTACCCCATCCTCAAGCGACTAGAAGCCAACCAGGCGGTGGCTGCCTACTCGATTGAACATAAGGGACGCCTACGCAAGTACTACCGCCTGACCCATGTCGGCCACAGCCAAATCCAGAACTTTCTCCAGGACTGGGACGCCGTCATGAAAGCCTACCACTTTATCCTAGGAGATGATCGACATGAATAGATACGACTTTAAACACCAACTAGCCCGGCGCTTGTCCGGCCTACCCGAGGAAGAACTGGCCACCACCCTGTCCTTCTTCGACGAAATGATTGATGACCGCCTAGACGAAGGCATGACCGAGGACCAAGCCGTAGCGGATTTGGGTGATTTAGATGAAATTGCCAACCGGATTCTAGCGGAATTGTCACCCTTTGAGCGGGTCAAACAAAAACTCAAACCCAAACGCCCTATTTCGGGTGGCCAATGGGTCCTGATTGCCCTGACCTTCCCCATCTGGTTGCCACTTATTATAACGGTGGGTGCCATTGGCTTTGCCTTAGTATTGGTGATGGCAGCCCTGCTCTTCGCCTTCTATGTCACGGTCTTTGCCTTTATTTTCGGCGGTGCATTCATAGCGGTGACCAGCCCCTTCACCTCCGCTTTCAACCTGGTCAATGCCCTCTTCAACTTCGGGGCAGGTCTTTCCCTAGTAGGTCTAGGCCTCCTATTCTTGCCATGGGCCCAACGCGGCTTCCGCAATCTCAACCATCGACTGCGCTGGATTCACTCCCGTCGTGTCTAGACTCACCTCGAAAGGAGCTTATTTATGAAAAACCTGACTAAAATCGCCATTTTACTCATTATCATGGGTCTCTTGTCCATTGGGACGGCCTTCGCCCTATCGGGTGGCGACCTGACTCGCTTCAGTATGGCCGGAACGCCAGAGAACAAGCAATACCAAGCCTCAGCTAGCGATGTAACCGAGTTGGTTGTCAATGCTTCGATTGCTGATGTGACCGTCACAGGCGCTGACCAATCCGACATCAAGATTGACTATACCGAAGATCGCAGCATCAACTATAATATTAAGCAAGAAGGCTCCCGCCTGATTATGCAATCCAAGGGCCAGTTCTTCTTCTTCAATTTCTGGGTCCTCAACCCCTTCGGTATTTTCAACTCCCACAAAATTAACATTACGGTGCCTAAGGAGCTAGCAGCCAAAGTGAACGTCAAGTCTTCGACTGGTTCAATCACCGTCCGCGACCTCAACCTCAAGGACAACCTCAAGCTCGACGATTCGACTGGCGACATCCAGCTAGAAAAGGTCAAAGCTAGCAAGGACATTAACGTCTCTGCCTCGACAGGTAAGATTAGCCTTGACCAAGTCTCCGGCCAAAACTTTGACCTATCCGCTTCAACGGGCGACATCCGCACCAAGCAAACCCAGGCTAGTGGTACGACCTTCAAGGCCAATAGTTCAACTGGGGAAGTGGACATTCAGGACTTGAATGACGTGCCAGATATTGAACTCTCCTCTTCAACGGGTGATATTAAGGCCACGATTCAAGGCAAACGCAAGGACTATCAAATCGACACCAAGACCATGGGCAACAAAACCCAAGAAAACGAAGGCGCCAGCAAGAAATTCAAGGCCCACTCGTCAACTGGTAATGTTAACGTCCAATTCTCAGAATAATAGAGATAGAAAAAGAGGCCCTCGGGCCTCTTTTTGTCTGCCTGCTGCTGCCTTGCTCTGGCTTGGCCGCGGCGGCTGCTCTAGGCAAAGTAGGACCCTTGCGGCGGAACGGCTCCAGCCAGCCTGCGGCTGTCTTCCGCCTTGGTGGGCTATGGTGGCCTAAGTCGCTACGCTCCAAGGCCACTCATACGCCCGCCATCCTAATGCCACAAGGGCTACTTTGCCCCGCAGCCGCCTTGCCAAGCCTAGGTAGCGAAAAATTTTGTGTAGCCAACAAGATTTATCTGTCTATCTGACTTCAAATCTTATTTTTCTAAAGGATTTAGCGAAAATACCAACTCACACCTACTCTATCAATCTCCAAAATAGGCTTTTAGAAGTGCTACTTGTTCTTGATCCAGCATCTCTTGCCCGTCTATTAGTTTATTTAGGGCTTCAAGGGACACGCCAGAATTCTCACTCAGGCGCTTGAGGTAGTCCGCCCCTTTGCTTTGTAGTTTTATCCGAATCAATTCCGCATAGTAGTCATTGGTCACCTTAAGAACAGTGGCTTCATCCTGAACGTCGATAGTGTCACTCAGCAAGTCAAAAACGGTCTGCAAATTCAAGAGGCCCGCTAAATTACGAATGACCTGCTTAATTTGGCGCAAGATATAATCATTTTCAACAAACATAACGCTTCCTCCTTTTGACTGATAATTCTGCTTACACCCTTATTATAGCCCTCTAAAACAAAAATAAATAGGCCTACTTCATTTAAATACAGGCTTTGCCGACTATTTTTTCATCCTAACTTCAACACCAACTTAAGGAAATTAGGGCGACCAAAGACTTGCGCCAGGGGCTAAAAGGATGACTAGCGCATTAGAGGCCCTTGGAGCGAAGCGACTTAGGGACTCAATAGCTAGGCAAGGCGAGAGACTGGCGGGCCAGGCTCGAACCGGTCCAGCCCCAGGCCAAGTCTTTGGCTTAAGCCCCAATTTCCTAGTCACTCTCTAGCCAAGGCGGAAGACTTGCTCGCGAGGCTAGAGCCGGTCCCGCCACAAGGGCCCACTTCGCCCTAAGCATCCGACCAGGCCAAGGCAGACCGAGGCAGAAACAAAAAAAGACCCAGCCCCTAACATAGAGGCTGGGTCCTTTTCTTCACTAATCAAACGCTGACATTAACTCAGGGTTCTGTGTGGTTTGGAAGGGGACCTGACCCTCTTGGTCTGGTTGGGCTGTGGCCTCCAAAATATAGGCATGATTGTGACGCTTAACGAAGGCGATGACCTGTTTGCCATCCTGGCGCACATAAATAGCCGTCACTTCATAGTTGAGGTCACTCTTGCCTAGTTGCATACCATAGAATTGGAAGCTTGCTGCTTGGCCGTCCACTTGGGCTTGGTTGAGGACTTGGTCGGGAACCGCCAATTCATAATAAGACAAGGCAGTTGCCGGCGTGGCAGCATGATAAGTTTGGCCTTGTGCCTTGCCGTAGGCTTCCATGACTTGGGCAATATGATCCCTTCTAAGGTCACTTGGCCCCGCAATGGTGCCCTCATCACTTGTCTGGCCACTATCCCGATTATCAGGATTGAGATACCGCGCAAAGCCCTGACTCAATTCCTGGTTCTCGGTCTCTTTGAAATTCAACTGATCACTGTCAGCCAAATGTGCCTGGCTGTAGAGGACTTGGGGCTGACCTTGATGGAGGGTGAAGAGGTAGAGATGACGTTGACTTGGGTCCGAATCGGTGGTCTCATAACTATCCAAGACCAGGTAATCGTAACGAGCGTTTTTGACATTGCCCATAATATTCCAGGTCGCCGCTTGCCCATTAACAGTGGCGTTTTTGAGACGATTGTCGCGATCGCCAATGCCCACAAAATCCTCCAAATGCAAAGGCCGATAGTCTTGCTTCATGCCTTGGGCCCACTTGAGGAAGAAGGAAGCAAAGGCTTGCTTATCCCAGTTGAGAAAGTGCTGAAAGTCCGCTGACTCTTGCTCAATGCGTTGACTATCTTGGGGTTGGAGACCCTTGAGTCGCTCTCCTTCTTGATAGGCCGCGGTAAAAGGCACTTGAACTGAAGACCGCGCGTCTTCACTCAGCGAATCGCGATAGTCTAACTGTTTTTGATAGGCCGCTTGCATCTGCTTGAAATAAGAGGGCTGAGCCTGAGCGTTAGCCGGCTCCTGGCTGGCTTGCGAGGCTCCTTGAGATTTGGCCTCACTGGCTGACTGACTACTTGACTGGCTGTGACTGGATTGACTAGTAGACACACTGCTGACAGATTCACTGGTCACAGAATTCGCGACCTGTCTGCTAGTAGCTCCCTGATTGCCTTGACCATGCCCACACCCACTCAGGGCTAGGGCTCCAATAACCGTACCGACGAGTAATGCATACCGCTTACTCATGGTGACGCGCCTCCTTTTTGCTTGTGACTTTTACTTACAGCCTTATTATAGTCCTCACAAAGAAAAAACAAGGGCTTACATGGTTTAAATATAGACTATTTTGTGTCTTATTCTAGACTAATTTGTCACCTTATTTTTTGGCCCTTACTTAAAGAAATCGAGGCGGCCAAGTCTTTGGCTTGAGCCCCAATTTCCTAGTCACTCCCCAGCCTTGGCCAGGTCAGGTGCGGGCAAAGTGGCCCTAGTGGCCTGAAGGATGGCGGGCGCATGAGTGGCCTTGGAGCGCAGCGACTTAGGCCACCACAGCCCACCAAGGCTCCAGACTCGCCCGCGAGGCTGGAGCCGGTCCCGCCACAAGGGCCCACTTTGCCCTAAGCGCCCGACCTGGCCAAGGCAGACCGAGGCAGACACAAAAAAGACAGAGGTCCCTCAGACCTCTGTCTCTTACTAGCTATCGCTTGTCTTATTTACCGAATGACTTAACGCGATCTTGGTCAGCCATGTATTCTTTGTCGCCAGCTGGTGCTACCACGCTACCGAATGGTGCTTGAGCACGTAATTTCCAAGTAGATGGGATATTGTATTTAGCAGCTACTTTTTCGTCTACTAATGGGTTGTAGTGTTGCACGTTCATGCCAATGTTTTGTTCAGCTAATGCCAACCATACAGCGTATAAGTTGATCCCGTGGGCTTGTTCTGACCAGATTGGGAAGTTGTCAGCGTAGAGTGGGAAGTTAGCTTGCAAGCCTTCTACCACTTCTTGGTCTTCGAAGAAGAGGATGGTCCCAGCCCCTGCTGCGAAACCTGCTAAACGACCTTTAGTCCCTTCAAAAGCTTCCGCTGGGGTTACCTTTTCAAGTTCGCTGTAAGCAATCTCGTTCCAGAAGTCTTCAGACTCTTTGCCGAATAAGATGACGGCACGGCTAGATTGAGAGTTGAAGGCAGATGGTGCTTCCTTCATAGCTTTTTCAACGATTTCAACCAGGGCATCATTAGATACTGGAAGATCCTTACCGAGTGCATAAATTGAACGACGTTTTGCTTGTAATTGGTTAAAGTTTGACATATTAATTACCTCTATTCTTTCTTTTTATATCTTTTGATCCGCTAGGAATCTTTTATTTACTTAATTATTGAGCGCTTTGCGCAATGGCCTTTTCTAAATCATCCACCACATCTTGCATGGTGAGACGCTTGAGTTCATTTTCCATGGCGGTTTGAATCTGTATCAATTTGCCATCCACCGCTTGGTGAATATTGCGACCGACCGGACAGTCCTGATGTGGGTTAGGATGGAAATTAAAGAGTCCCTCCTTGTCAACACTGTCCACCGTGACGTAGATATCATAAAAAGTGATGGCCTCCAGGGGCTTGGCCAAGCGTGACCCCCCACTGCCTTGGCGCGACTCGATAATGCCCGCCGACTTCAAGCCGGATAGGACCGACCGTACGACCACGGGATTGACCTGAATGCTCTCCGCTAGGAAGTTGCTGGTCACGCGCTGCTGGTCTTGGTACAAATAAATGACCGCCAATGAATGGATTGCAATGGTAAAGCGACTTGATATTTGCATAGAATCACATCCTATTTCTTACTTTCTGACCATGGTTGTGACGACTTAAGGCTGCTTAAGCAACCGTCTGCCTAGTTTACCATTGGCTACTTGGACAACTACTAGGTCTACCCTCCTTTATTGTGAGATGATAACTTGTAACTTTCTCTGTTACAAGTTTATGCTTAAATCTTATCACCCACTCTTTTATTTGTCAACCCTCTTGACTTAAAATTTTCTAGGGCGCATTTTTCCTTGATATAGCGCCATTCCTAGCCAATCAGACTAGCCTAGAACAAGTGCACGAACAAAAATTTTTTGAGGCCAGTAGCCTAGCCCCCTTCCATTTACCGCGACCGCAAACACGAACGAGGCCATTTTTCTTAGCCCCGGCCATTCGTTTTTTAGTCACAAGGCCTGATATTTCTGTTATAATCATAGCAGAAGCCCCTTGCAAGGGCTGGCCATTACCAAGCATTCTAGGAGGACCGCTAATCCATGACCCATTTATCTGATATTGAAATCGCCAACTCTGTTACCCCCCGTCCAATCGAAGACATCGCTGCTTCCGTGGGCTTAAAACCCGAGCAGCTCTTCCGCTACGGCCATCACATCGCCAAAGTGGACCTGGCTTCCTTACCCAAAGAAGCAAGCAAGCCGGGCAAACTGGTCCTGGTGACTGCCATCACGCCAACACCCGCCGGCGAAGGTAAGACTACGACCTCAGTAGGTCTGGCTGATGCCCTGACCCTGATTGGCAAAAAGGCCGCCATCGCCCTGCGCGAACCGTCCCTTGGCCCAGTCTTTGGGGTCAAAGGTGGCGCCGCTGGGGGCGGCTATGCCCAAGTCATTCCTATGGAGGATATCAACCTGCACTTTACTGGGGACTTCCATGCCATCGGCGCGGCTAACAACCTGCTGGCGGCCATGCTGGACAACCACATCCACCACGGCAATGCCCTAGGCATCGACAGCCGTCGCATCACCTGGAAACGGGTTGTCGACATGAACGACCGCCAGTTGCGTCATATCGTCAACGGCCTCCAAGGCAAGATTAACGGTGTACCGCGCGAAGACGGCTACGACATCACCGTCGCTTCTGAAATCATGGCGGTCCTCTGCTTGGCGACCAGCCTGTCCGACCTCAAGGAGCGCCTGGCCCGCATCATCGTAGCCTATACCTTCGACGGTCGCCCCGTGACAGCCGCTGACCTCAAGGCTGAAGGCGCCATGGCCACCTTGCTCAAGAATGCCATCAACCCTAACCTGGTTCAAACCCTGGAAGGCACTCCTGCCTTTGTCCACGGCGGGCCATTCGCTAACATCGCCCACGGCTGTAACTCGGTCCTAGCCACCAAGCTAGCCCTGCGCCAAGCCGACTATGTGGTCACCGAGGCTGGCTTCGGCGCTGACCTAGGGGCAGAGAAATTCCTAGACATCAAGTGCCGCCTGGCTGACTTAGAGCCTGACGCAGTCGTGCTAGTTGCCACCATCCGGGCCCTCAAGATGCACGGTGGCGTGCCTAAGACCGACTTAGGTCCTGAAAACGTGGCAGCCGTCAAGGCTGGCTTGCCTAACTTGGACAAGCACTTGGCTACCATCCAAGAAGCCTTTGGCCTGCCAGTGGTGGTGGCCATCAACAAGTTCCCAACCGACACCGAGGCTGAACTGGAGGCCGTCTACCAAGCCTGCCAAGCCCGTGGCGTTGACGTATCCATCTCTGATGTTTGGGGCCAAGGCGGGGCCGGCGGTCGCGATTTGGCTGAGAAAGTGGTAGCTCTGACTGAAGCGCCTAAAGACTTCCGCTACATCTATGACCTAGAAGATTCCATCCAAGACAAGATCACCAAGATCGTTCAAAAGGTCTACGGTGGCGCAGGCATCAGCCTAACCCCAGCGGCCAAGCGTGAACTCAAGGAGTTAGAAGACCTTGGTTTCGGCCAGCTGCCAATCTGTATGGCCAAGACCCAGTACTCCTTCTCCGACAATGCCAGCCTGATTGGAGCACCTAAGGACTTCACCGTCACCATTAAGAAACTCAAGGTTTCAGCCGGCGCCGGCTTCATCGTAGCCTTGACCGGTGACATCATGACCATGCCAGGCCTGCCTAAATCCCCTGCCGCTGAACGTATCGACATCGATGCCGACGGCAAGGTGACCGGCCTCTTCTAATCTAATCCTCAACAAGCAAAGAGCCCCTGCCAGATGGCAGAGGCTCTCTTTTATTGCTTTTGTAAACTCGGCAAGTAATGCAGCAAGGCATGGGCCACGCCGTCTTCTTCATTAGACAGGGTCACATAGTCGGCCTGGGCCTTAATGGCCTCACTGGCATTGGCCATGACCACCGCCTGGCCGACCACTTGGAACATGGCCAGGTCATTGGTCCCATCGCCAAAGGCCATGAGTTCCTGGCGGGTCAGCCCTTCCCGCTCCTGGATATACTGGATGCCTAGAGACTTCTGAGCCAGACGAGGCGTCACTTCTAGATAAGGAATGCTGGTCTGGTAGAGACCAATTTCGGCTTCTGGATAGGCTGTCGGCAGATAAGCTTTGACGGCTTCCATGAGCTCATGGTCCAAGGTCACCAGCATAAGCTTGAAAACCTTGCGCCAAGAGGCTTGGAAGAAATCTGCATAGTCCACCAAGACATAGTCTAGACCGGTCAAGTTCTGTTCGTAGGCCACACAGTCATCGTAGCGGTCCACGAACCAGGTCTGATCGTCGAAGACACTTATGCTGAGGTCAGGATAGCGCCCTCTTAAGTCCAGGACCAGGGTCTTGGCTAATTCATAGTCCATTCGGACCTCATGGATGACCTGGTAGCCCTCGGGACTGGCCTGGAAGATATAGCCCCCATTGAAGCCCACATGGACATCATGCAGCCCCAGCTGATCGATGGCTTCCCGCATTTCCATAGGCGAGCGGGCCGAAACCAGGGTCAGGGGCAGGCCAACCTGGCGAATGACCTGAGCCGTCTCCGGGCTAATGCGGCCGTCCTCCCGCAGAATGGTCCCATCCATATCGGAAAAAAGATGTTTAATCATGGTCGCCTCCTTGCTAGCTGTGCTTACTAGTACTCCGCCTTAGCAAAGTATTCCTTGAGCTCGTCAATGGCAATTTCCAAGTCTACTTCTTCTGCCTTCTTGGGCAGGCGTAACTCTAGGACTTGCCAGTTAGCCAGGGACACAATCAGATAGCGAATCTTCTGCAGTCTGCCCCACCAGTTGCGTTGGTGGCGGTTAGGCTCAGCAGGCCGCATATTCTGGTCGGGCTCTTCCCAGTTAATATCGAAGTCCAGGGTCAGAATATCATTGAAATGCCAGACCTCTAGTCCATCGCCCCAGAAGATCAGGTGGTTCTGATAGACCATGCAGGTAATCTCCGGCCACTCCCGGTCGGGCTGGAAGTCGTCGCTTTCCACTTGGGGATAGTTTTGGACTAGGTAGTGCCAACGCTCCTTATTGTGGCGGCGAATGAGCCAGCATTGGCGGATTAACCAGACCAAACGGGCAATTAGAAGCGAACCAAAAATTAGAAGCGGGACGCCCACAAGAAACATTAAGATTAGGCTGAATAGGCAACGGGCAATGGCCCCATAGCGAGAGCGAAGGCCTAGGCCATAGATGCGGTGCCTCGGGAAATGACTATTAGGAAGGCGGCCTGGTGGGGTAGCTTTTTGCGACATAGTTTACTCCTTAGTTTGAGAATCTAGTGCTAAGCGCTCTTCTAGGTAGGCAATCTTAGCGAAGTCTTTATGGTTATTTTGATCATTGCGATAGGAATCCTGGGAGGAGGCCCGGTAGATGGCCAGAAACTGGTCCAGGCTAGGCAAATAGAAGCGGACCCCCTGACAGTCTTCCAGGGGCAGGTCTTCCAAGGCCACGCCGGCAAAGTCTGGCAAAGTATCCAGAGCGCCAAACTCTACTGAGCCGGCAGGCCCTTGGAATTCATGCTCGTGGCGGTCTACCAAGACATAGCCCAGATCCTCCATGATTCCTTCAAGTAGCTCAAAGTCATAGATGCGTAAGTGGTCAGGCGCCTCCCACCCCCGCGGGTCACCCGGCACATGAATGTCCAGGTCGCGTGCCTGCCAGGATTGGCCCGTCCGGACTTCCAGACCGACCGAACCCATCAAGAGGGGCACAAGGCCTCGCTCATTCAGGGCTCTAGCAATGCTTAAAAAGGCTTCAAATAAGGGACTTGTCATCAACTAACTTGGCTCCCTTCTTAGAGGCTGGCCGCTTGGGCTTGAATTTTATCTAGGCTGGCCGCAATTTTTTCAGGCTTGCTGCCACGCACATAGGCTAATTGGCTTTGTTTGACTGGCTTAATGCCCACCATGCGCAGAATATGGCGAGCTAAAACGCGACCATAATCCTGCATGAAGAGGCGGGCGAAGAAGCCTACTGTATCGTGGGTGGTAATGACCCAGCCCGTTCGGCCCTTCAATAGGGCTTGAGGGATTGGATTATCACTATAATCATAGGCAAAGCCCTTAACCAAAACGCGATCAACAAAGCCCTTGAGCACGGCAGGCATGCCGCCCCACCAAATAGGATAGATGAAGATTAGATGGTCAGCCCAAGTTACCAAGTCACGATAAGGAGCCATTTGCGGGTCCTTGTCTAAATCGCGACGTTTATGGTCTTGATCGAAGACTAGGCAGGGATCGAAGCCCTTTTCCTTGTGCTC
>CBDFAX010000042.1:0-10662 GCA_965245735.1 uncultured Abiotrophia sp.
TCAAGAGAGCCAATAGGGCCTGACGATTGAGCGCTTGAGGCAGATTCCCCACTCGTCCTAAGCCAGGCTGGCCTTCTTGAGCGCCCGGTGTTAAGGACGTCACTTCTTCTAATCCCAGTTGCTCTGCTAGCCAGTCATTCATGCCATTGTGGGCAATGTCAAAGTTAGTATGCATGGCAAACACTTTGATGTCATGTTTAATTAAGGCTTCATAGCGAGCCTGTTCAGGACTGGAAAAGTCAAAGCGTCTAATTGGACTGAAGAGGACTGGATGGTGAACGATTAAAGTATCTACACCCTTCTCAATGGCTTCGGCTAGACTGGCATCATCTAAATCCAAAACCGCCATTAGGCGCTTAACAGGAGCCTCAGGCCGACCAAAGTGGTTGCCGACTTGGTCCCAGGACTCGGCCATCTGAGGCGGATAGTGGGCCTCAAGAGCGGTCATTAATTGGTGAAAATTTGTCATGATATTATTACTCCTCTTCTTGACATTGGCTTAAGCTATCCGCAATCCAGCCTAACTTTTCAGCGATTTCGGCTAGTTTAGCTTGATCTGGTTGAGGTGCTGCTTGAATTTGGGCTTGAATGGCCTTGAGATTTGCTTCTTCTCGAGCCCATTTTTGTTTATATAAAGGCCCTCTGATTTGGCTTAAGATTGGACCAAGATAGGCCTGGCGTGGGCTTAAATCAGAGGCACCTGGTTGATGCTGGGAAACGATAATTTCATAGAGTCGTTGACTGTCTTCCACGATGGTCTCGTGGACAATCTGGTAGTCGTGTTGACTGAGCCAGGTTCTTAAAGTCGCTTCCCCGATATTTGGCTGAAGCACTAGCAATGGGCCATGACTTAACTTATCTTGCCCCTCATCCAATATAGACCGAATGAGACTGCCTCCCATGCCACAAATACTGATAACATTAATGGCATCGTCAGCTTGGATGACGGCTAAGCCGTCCCCCAGTCTTACTTGAATAATTGAATCTAGGTCTTGACTTTGAACCTCGGCTTGGGCAGATTGATAAGGCCCCTTTACGACCTCCCCTGCTACTGCTGCTTGAATTTTTTGATTGAGGGCTAAATGGCATGGCAAATAGGCATGGTCACTGCCAATATCCGCCAAACGGATGTCACTGGCCCCATACTGGCAAATCAAGTCTGCCACTGTAGCTAAACGCCGCGATAATTGTTGAGAATTCAAGCTCCCACCTCCTAAAACTACTAGTTCTATTATACCCCATTCTTGTGAAAACGCCTATGAATTTACTAAGACTTTGACGACTTTTCAGCAACTTGTTAACAAATGATAAAAAACGCGCTTGCCAATGGCAAGCGCGTTTCATTTTAAGGCTAATTAGTCATTTAAAAGACGTGAAACTTCCCGACGAGTCAGATAGCGACTGCGTTTTGGAATGATGGTGTCAACATTGGTGCGAGCCAGAATCACTAAGATAACGAAGGCTAGCACCCAAGCCTCTAGACCAGCTAGAGCGGCAGTCCCCCAAGTAAAGGGAATTTCTTGTTGCATGAGCCAAAGCATGCCGACCTTGATAGCTAGGAAGCTAACTACCACTAAGAGACTGGCAGTCCCCATATTCAAGTAAGTTGAGGAATAACGGCGGTTGTTGAGGGTCTTTTGGGTATATTTGGCGAAGAAACCTGCCAAGCCAGCTGCTGTATAGGGCAAGACATCAATCAAGGCAGTTGAGACAATATCGCCAAAATGCCCCGCTACAGCGCCCGTAATTAAGCCAACCACCACGCCACTCACAACGGCATTGGCACCACCGTGACGGAGTCCTACCCAAATGAGAGGCAAGACAACAAGTGCAGTATGGAGAGGTAGTTCACCCAGTTTCAGCCAGAGAATGGAAATTGCCAAGCTGAGCACAATGGCTAGCAGAACATCTCGCAAACGACGTACTGTATGTTTATTCATTAGGGCGTCCCTCCTTAGTTCTTATTAGGTTGGTATTGCGACGCTTCCATAATGATTGGAAGCACAACCGGACGACGCTTGGTTTCCTTGAAGAAGTACTTGCTGACTTGTTCCCGCAAATCACTCTTCAATTCAGCCCAGTCGAACTCTTCGCTGGCCAAATGTTTATCCAAGATGTCTAAGGTCATGTCCGAAGCAGATTCAATCAAATCGATGCTGGACTTAACATAGATGAAGCCACGGGTTACGATTTGTGGCCCTACCAATACCTTCTTGAGACGACGGGAAATTGTCGCGACGATAACACAAATCCCATCTTCACTGAGGATACGACGGTCGCGTAAGACGACACTCCCGATATCGCCGACCCCATTCCCATCGACTAAGATGTCCCCTGCTGGCACTTCTTGAGTCATCAGAAATTGGCCCTTACGGTATTCAATCACATCACCAGCGCTAGGGATGAAGATTTGGTCATCTTCATAACCCAATTGATTGGCAATATCGGCCAAAGCTGCTTGTTGACGGTATTCACCGTTTACAGGGATGATGATTCTTGGTTGTAAGAAATTAATCATGAGTTTGAGCTCATTAGGGGTCGCATGCCCAGATGCTTTGAAGCTGTCGGTCAAGACCTTAACTTGAGCGCCTGCTCGGTAGATCATATCTTGGGTCCGCGCCATAGCAGTCTCAATGGCAATCGAAGGCGTTGAAGCAAAGAGGACCAAATCCCCTTCTTGCATCTTGACTTGACGGTGACGACCTTGAGCCATGAGTTGCAAGGCTTGAATAGGTTCACCTGACATGCCGGTTTCTAAGATAATAATTTCATGGTCCTTGAACTTGCCAATATTCTTCATTTGTCCGAAGGTACGCTTACTTGGCATGATTAGTTTGTCTAACTTGATAGCCGTATCCACGATATCCATAAGCTCCCCACCTGGAACGAAAATGGTCCGTTTAGAAGTGTGGGCAGCATCCATGACTTGTTGGAGACGCGCGATGTTGCTACCAACGCAGGCCACAATAACACGACCATGAGCATTACGGAAAGTCTCTAAGATTTCATCCGCCGCCTGTTGGTCACTGACGTTTTCCACATGGCTTTCAGCTTCTGAAGAATCGGCCAAGAGGGCTAAAACGCCACTCTCCCCAATATCCGTCAAACGCCCAAAGTGAGTCTTGTAAAGAGGCTTAGCACTTGGGTCAATACGGAAATCACCGGTATAGACAATGGAGCCTTCCTTGGTTTGGATGACAATCCCCACAGAGTCTGGAATGGTGTGAGTTGTCCGGAAGAAGGAAACATTGGCATCTTCGAATTCAATTTCTACTTCCTCATCGATTTTGAAGAAGTTCTCTAAACGGTCCGCCAAGCCCCGTTCCTTAGCTAGAAGGGATGCCAATTCAATGGTCAATTCCGTCCCAAAAACAGGGGCTTCAATCACTTCTAGGAGATAAGGTAAGGCACCCACAGCATCGGCGTGCCCGTGAGTGAGGAAAATCCCCACGACACGGTCCGCATTTTCTTCTAAGTAGGAGAAGTCTGGG
Organism: uncultured Abiotrophia sp.; assembly: GCA_965245735.1. Taxonomy (GTDB): domain Bacteria; phylum Bacillota; class Bacilli; order Lactobacillales; family Aerococcaceae; genus Abiotrophia. The sequence continues at coordinate 3,492 of CBDFAX010000042.1, forward strand.
ATAACGGCGTCAATCCCTAGCAAGCCCTCCTCTGGGAAGACTAAGCCACAGTCCATTACAAAAATAGACTCGTTGACTTCTACCACATACAGGTTCTTCCCTGCTTCGCGGACCCCACCTAGGGGAATAATTTTAATATTGCTCATAATTCACCTCAAAATTTCATTTCATAAAGTCGATAAGTGCTGTCGTTAACCGGTCCAGCAATCATCACAACTGTTGTAGATGTTCTCCTTATTATATACTGTTTTGCCTGATTTTGCAAAGGCCCAATCGAGGCAAAAGCGTCTATAAGCTAGCTCCTAGAGCACTCCTAATCTATGAAATGGAAAAGAGGCCTATCGGCCTCTTTTCCTAATGCTATTCACCAAATATGTCCTGATAAAGCATGGCTTGACGAAGAGCTTGAGCGTCGCTACCTAGTTGGTCCACCAACTCATAGGCAAAGGCCAAGGCAGAGGCTGGCCCTCGACTGGTGATCACTCTATCATCTACCACTACCGATTCTTTGACATAGTGTCCATCTGTAATCTGCTCTTCGAAACCATCATAGCAGGTATAGGTTTTGTCTGCTAGAAGCCCTGCTTGAGCCAAGGCAATTGGCGCCGCACAGATGGCCGCCACCAGCTTACCTTCTTGATGGTGGTTCTTGAGCGCACGCACTAAATCTTCTTGATCTCGCAAGGTGGCGGCACCTGGCATGCCACCAGGTAGCACTACCGCATCATAAGGGACCAAGCTAAGTGGCCAGACCTGATCCATTTCCACCGTGATGGCATGAGAGCCTCTTACCGACTTGGCCCATCCTACCATATCTACTTGAATCTGAGCACGTCTTAAGACATCCACTACGGTCAAGGCTTCGATTTCTTCAAAGCCAGGTGCAAAAATTACGGCAACTTTAGCCATTAGCCTACCCCTCTCTCAGAAAATGTGGCTGAGCTTACAAATTAAATTAGTCTTCCAAACCAGGAATCCGGTGGAAAATCTTATCAATATTGACCAAATGAACTTCCAACTCAAAGCATGATTCAAGTGTCGCAGCATCCATGGTCGCTTGAATGGTTGGGTCCTCCTGCAAGAGTTGCTTGAAAGGAATGGCCTCAAACCAAGACTTCATAGCCAGCGGTTGTACCAAGTCATAGGCCTGCTCACGAGCAAATCCGTATTTCTCAATCAAGGTCGACATGGTCCGCTGAGCGAAGATGACACCATGGGTGGCATAGATATTCTTAATCATGTTGTCTTCGAAAATGGTCAGATTTTGGATAACCTTAGTGAAGCGTGCCAACATGTAATCTAAGAGGCTGGTTGCATCCATAGATAAGATACGTTCCGCACTAGAGTGGGAAATGTCCCGTTCATGCCAGAGCGGAATATTCTCATAGGCTGCCAGCATATAGCCCCGCATAATACGGGCACAACCGGCCATGTTCTCACTCGAGATTGGATTGCGTTTATGCGGCATGGCACTGGACCCTTTTTGATTTTTGGAGAAGAACTCTTCTGCTTCTCGCACCTCGGTCCGTTGAAGATGCCGAATCTCCACACCAATTTTCTCAATCGAACTCGCGATTAAGGCCAAGGTGGCATAATAATCAGCATGCCGGTCCCGTTGGAGGGTCTGAGTAGACACATGGCTAGACTCAATACCCAAGCTTTGGCAGACATAGTCTTGAACTTCTGGTGGCGTGTTGGAGAAAGTCCCCACAGCCCCTGAAATTTTACCTACTTCTACCATTTTACGAGCCGCTTTGAAGCGTTCAATATGGCGATTAAACTCATCATAGTAGAGGGCAAATTTGAGCCCGAAGCTAGAGATATCGGCATGTACCCCGTGGGTCCGACCAATACATGGCGTGAATTTATACTTGAGCGCTTTTTCCTTGAGGGCAGCTTGGAAATCTAAGAGGTCTTGATAGAGAATGTCATTGGCTTCTTTATAGAGGAGACCATAGGCCGTGTCTACCACGTCGGTTGAGGTCAAGCCATAGTGGATCCACTTCTTCTCAGGGCCTAAGTAGCTAGAGACATTGCGGGTGAAAGCTACGACGTCGTGCTTGGTTTCTTTTTCTAATTCCAGAATACCTGCCAGGTCGAAGTCGGCCTTTTCAAAAAGAGCCTGGACATCTTCTTCAGGGACCACACCCAAGGTTGACCAAGCCTTAGCGGCATAGAGTTCAACTTGGAGGGCCGCCCGCCAACGATTTTCATCACTAAAAATACTGCGCATGGGTTCGCGACTGTAACGTTCTAACATCTTGTAACTCCTTTACTTGAGCCTGTGCTTATAATGAGCGATAGCCGATGTCCTGACGGTAGAATAAATCAGGACAATCAATCTTCTTAATCTCATCATAAACCTTCTGTCTAGCACTGGCAAGTGTGGTCCCCTTGGCACAGACAATGAGGACACGTCCACCATTTATTGTCAGTTCATTCTCTACCTTGCGGGTCCCCATATGGAAGACCGGTACACTTAGCTGATCCAAGCCCTTAATGACACTACCTTTAACACTTGCTTCGGGGTAACCTTTGGCGGCTAAAACCACACCAATAACCGCATCTTGATCCCATTCCAATTGGAAGTCCAGCCCATCAATGACGGCATTGGCCACCTGATAAAGACTAGACTTGAGTTGGAGAAGGAGCACTTCGCATTCTGGATCCCCAAAACGAACATTGAATTCAATGGTTTTGACGCCGTCGGCACATTTCATCAGACCCGCATAGAGGATGCCATAGAAAGGCATGCCTTCTTGAGACATGGCATCCACCATAGGTTGCACGACTTGTTCTAGGCCTTGAGCAACATCCTGGTCGCTGATATGAGAAATAGGCAGATAAGCTCCCATACCCCCAGTGTTGAGGCCACGGTCACCGTCTAGGGCCCGTTTATGATCTTGGGCTACCTTCATAGGCACGACCTTGCGGTCTGACACAAAACACATGAGGGAAAATTCTTCCCCTTCTAGGAATTCTTCAATAACAACTGAGCCACCTGCGTCAGCAAATTTAGCTTCTTGCATCATGGCTTTGAGGGCCTCTTGAGCTTCTTCTTGGTTCTGGGCGATGATGACCCCCTTGCCCGCGGCTAGGCCATCGGCCTTGAGGACAATAGGGGTTGCCTGCTGAGCAAGATAGTGTTTGGCTGCCTCATAATCGCTAAAGCTCTCATGCTTGGCTGTTGGAATCTGGTATTTGGCCATCATCTGCTTAGAGAAGACCTTGCTGCCTTCTAGCTGAGCCGCTTGAGCAGAGGGACCAAAGGCCCGAATACCGGCTGCTTGAAGGCGGTCTACGAGACCGGCGACTAGATAGACTTCCGGCCCTATGAAAACCAAATCAATGGGCTCCGTCTGACAAAAAGCAATAAGCTCGGGTTCGGTCAGAGATAAACAGGTTCCAAACTCCGCCACGGCTGGGTTATCACCCAGGAGAAAAACTTGATGACCTTCTTGGTGGAACTTGTAAGCTATGGCATGCTCACGTCCACCGGCACCTACTACGAGTACCTTAGCCATCTTAGTGTTTAAAGTGGCGTGTGGTCGTGAAGACCATGGCCACACCTTTCTCATTGGCTACATCAATGGAAGCTTGGTCCTTGATAGAACCACCTGGTTGGACCACTGCGCTGATGCCATAGTCAGCCGCAATTTCAAGACTATCAGGCATTGGGAAGAAGGCATCTGAAGCGAGTACGGCTCCCTTAGCCTTGTCGCCAGCCTGTTCGAGCGCTAGCTTAGCCGCCCCAACCCGGTTCATTTGCCCGGCGCCAATGCCTAGTGTCTGGCCATTCTTAGCCACTACAATGGCGTTGGACTTGACATGCTTGACAATTTTAAGGCCAAATTCTAAATCCGCTTTTTGGTCCTCACTTGGGGCAAGATGGGTCACTTGACGCCAATCTTCTGCTAGAGCTTGGTTGGCATCTTGAATCAAGAGACCACCACGCACACTCTTAATTTGAGGCTGAGCCAAGTTGCCACCTTGTGGAATTTGGTAGAGACGCAGGTTTTTCTTTTTCTTAAGCAAGTCTAAAGCTTCTGCCTCATAGCCTTCTGCTAGAATAATTTCTAGGAAAATGGCATGTAATCGCTCTGCGGTCGCCAAATCTACCACTCCATTAATGGCCACTATCCCACCAAAGATAGAGACTGGATCCGCCTCATAAGCCTTATCAAAGGCTTCCTTGACACTGCTTCCTAGAGCTACCCCGCAAGGATTCATATGTTTCACCACCACACAGGCTGTCTGGCCTTGAAACTCATTGAGGATATCCAAGGCAGCGCTGGCGTCCTGAAGGTTATTATAGGACATTTGCTTGCCGTGCAGTTGAGTGGCTGACTGCAGGGTATAGCTTTCGGCTTGATCGCTAACATAGTGCCAAGCCTTTTGGTGCGGGTTCTCACCATAGCGTAAGCTATCTTGAAGCTTATAAGACAAGGTCAAAGTATCTGGCACTAAGTGATCGGCTTGATCAAAGTAACGGGCAATGGCTGCATCATAGGCTGCCGTTCTATGGTAAACCTTAATAGCTAGGCGTCGACGAGTGGCGGCAGACACCTGCCCTTTCTCAGCTAATTCTGCCAAGACAGCCGGGTAGTCTGCCACGTCACAGACAACCGTCACATCTTGATGGTTTTTGGCCGCTGAGCGCAACATGCTTGGGCCGCCAATATCGATATTTTCAATCACTTCTGCTTCCGTCACGCCTGGTTTCTTGACTGTTTCTTCGAAAGGATAGAGATTGACACAGACTAAGTCAATATAATCAATTTGATTTTGACTGACTTGCTCACGATGCAAATCAGAGTCACGTTTGGCTAAGAGTCCACCATGGATAGCCGGATGCAGCGTTTTAACACGACCTTCCAAAATTTCGGGAAAACCAGTGACAGAGGCTACATCCAAGACTTCCAACCCGGCATCTTTCAAATAGGTGGCCGTCCCACCCGTACTAATTAATTCATAGCCAGCTGCTACTAGACCCTTGGCAAAGTCTAGTAAGCCTGTCTTGTCGCTAACACTTAATAAGGCACGCTTTTTACTCATATTGCCCTCCTTCTCATTCTTGGGTTAGTAATTGATAGACGACCTGAGGTAGCAATTCATGCTCCAAGTCGTGAATACGTTGCGTCAAATCCTCCAGGGATTCATCCGCTGGATGTTGGAGACTGGCTTGGGCGATGACCTGGCCACTGTCTAACTCTTCATTGACATAGTGGACACTAATACCAATTTCGCTATCGCCTGCCCGATAGGCCTGGCCAATGGCGTCTACCCCCTTGTATTTTGGCAACAAGGAAGGATGTAAGTTAATCATGGGCCCCTTGTAATGCTCTAATAGGTAAGGAGAGACAATCCGCATATAACCTGCCAAAATAATCAAGTCAACTGGCTCAATAGCCTCTAGAATGGCTGCTTCAAACTGAGCCTTGTTGGCATAATCCTTAGGACTAAAGACGAAGCAGTCGATGCCACGGCTTTGGGCCTTGGCCACAACTGGCGCGCCAGGCTTATCACAGACTAATTTGCTGATAGTCATGATTTCCTTCAATCGGTCGTCGTCGGCTAGCGCTTGAAAATTAGACCCGGTCCCCGAGGCAAAGATCGCAACGCGTTTTTTTGCTTGGGTCATGAGATAACAATCCCTTCTTGGTCAGTTACTTGGCCTAAAACAAAGGCATCCGGCAGGAGGTCCAAGACGGTTTTAACATCTTCAGGCTCTAGAACAAAGGCTAGCCCAACCCCCATATTAAATACATGGTACATTTCCTCCCAGTCTACCTGTCCTACTTGACTCAAATAGTGGAAGATTTCTGGCACTTGATAGGCCTTGCTATCAAGGCTCATACCCAGTCCGGCTGCCAAGCAACGAGGTAGATTCTCATGGAAACCACCTCCCGTAATATGAGCGATACCGGCTACTTTGACTTGGGCCATAACGACTTCCACTTCCTTAGCATAGATGCGCGTAGGCGTCAGGAGGGTCTCACCTAAGGTCGAGTTGCCAAAGGCTGACTTGAGGTCTAAATCATGGTCGCTAATAATCTTACGAACAAGTGAAAAACCATTTGAATGGACACCACTTGAAGGAAGACCAACCACAACTTGACCAGCTCGAGTATTGTCAGGAGAAAGTAAGAGTTCCTTCTCTTGGGCCCCCACACAGAAACCCGCAATGTCATACTCGCCGTCTTCATAGAAGCCCGCCATCTCTGCTGTCTCGCCACCTACAATGGCACAACCAGCTTGGACACAGCCATCAGCTACGCCACTGACAATGGCTTCAATTTGCTCCGGATAGTTCTTACCTACCGCAAGATAATCTAGGAAGAAGAGTGGCTTAGCACCTTGGGCCAAGATATCGTTAACACACATAGCCACCACATCAATCCCAATGGTATTATGGATATCAAGCTCAAAGGCCAGCTTGAGCTTGGTCCCCACGCCATCGGTCCCACTTACTAAGACGGGATTTTTGAACTGATAGGCGCTCAAATCAAAGCAGCCGCCAAAACTCCCGATAGAGGCTAGCATGCCCAAATTTTTGGTTCTAGCCAAATGTTTCTTAATACGTTCGACAGATTCATAACCGGCTTCAAGGCTCACGCCACTGGCTGCATAGTGTTTACTCATGTTGGGCCTCCTTTTTGGCTAAATAGGCTTGTTGGATAGGGGTCAGTGAGTCATAAAATTGCTGCTCATAATCGTGTAGACCGGCTACATAGTCGGCAGAGAAGCAGTCCATGCAGAGGCCCTTGTTAGGACCTTCAGCCTCTAGGCCAATAGCATCTTTGAGCCCTTCTTCACTGAGAAAGGCCAAGCTATCTGCATTAATGAGCTGGCACACTTCCTCCAAACTATGGTTGGCACAAATCAATTCCCCAGAAGTCGACATGTCGATGCCGTAGAAGGATGGGAAGAGAATAGGTGGTGCCGCAATCCGCACATGAACTTCTTTGGCACCGGCCTCCTTAAGTAATTGGACAATCCGTCGCGAGGTGGTTCCCCGCACGATGGAATCATCTACCATGACGACTCGCTTGCCACCCACAATGGATTTGACGGCAGAAAGTTTCATACGAACCCCTTGCTCCCGCAATTCTTGAGTAGGTTGAATAAAGGTCCGGGCTACATATTGGTTCTTAATCAAGCCCATTTCATA
>CBDFAX010000043.1:0-10558 GCA_965245735.1 uncultured Abiotrophia sp.
TTATTTAGAGCAGCCCAAAGATACCTTATAGCTATGATTTAGACAACAAAGATAATTAGAGCTACAATCAAGTATACAATCAAGTATACAATCAAGTAAATAAACTTTTTGGAGCTCTTTCTAGCATTTTGACTCTGCTCATGTTTTTCTTTCCACTTTTCTACTAATTTATCTACATTATCCTGGCTAGCCCCCTGGAATCTAACTGTCCCACTCTGAAACGCTGTGATAGTAACACCATTCACTTTAGCAAAAAATACAGAATGTTCAACTGGATCTTGTAAATATTGTTCATAATATTTTTTCATTCTTTGGATTTCTTCCAATTTTAATGTGATACTCTTTTCTACCATTTAATTTTCACCTCACCATACTCAGCTGTTAAAGAAAATGTACTTTCTCATTTTTACACTATTGAATTATTCTTATTTAATCTTACAATGGTATTATACGGTATTCCAAAGCATAAGTAAATCATTCGCTTAATGAAGTGTTCATTCTGAATTACTAAAGAGGTGTTTTATGATTCCTGAGTTATTACAACAATTACATGATGCTAACTCACTTCCTTCGTAAATCGCTTGCATATGCGCTATAATACAAGCTTCTTGATAGGCACGTACCTAAAAAAACACGATAAAAGCAAAAAAGCGACCTGCTTACTCACTCGCAAACAGATCGCTATTCTTTTGCCTCTAGCCTACTTAAGCTTGCGCGCTAGGGCCAGGGCTTTTTCCGTATTCTTGAAGTGTAGCTTGGCCGTTTCTCTTAAGACATCAGGACCGAACTTTTTAATGAGCTTGGCCGCAAAAGCATCGACATTGGCACCTGCTCCTGATGGCAGGACCACATCATAAGGCGCCCCGAAGGTGGTCAGGGACTCCAGGAACCAGGCCCGGGCGATAATAGAGGCACAGGCCACTGCCAAGTGGGCACTCTCCCCTTTCTCGGCGAAATAGAGGCCCTTGGTCAGGGGATGAGCTTCCTTCTTAAGGTAGTTAAAATAGTTCTGAGGACTGGTAAACTCATCAATCAGAACCCCTTGCAGGGCCAACTTCTGGCGGGCTGACAACTTAGCTAAGAGCTTCTGAATGGTGAAGTTATGGAGGCTAACCTTAATGGCATTGGCATTGCGGGTCTTGTTGGCCTCGTTATACTTGGCTGGCGAGCAAATAGTCAGCTCATGGGTCAGAACTTGACGTAACTTAGGGGCTAGTTCCAGAATCTGGGCATCCGACAGGAGCTTGGAATCCTTAACACCCAAGCCTTCGATCTTTGCCCGATCTCCGGCATCTAGGTAGACGGCGCAGACCGTCAATGCCCCAAAGTAGGAGCCGTTGCCCACCTCGTCGCTGCCGATAATGGTCCAGTTAGCGAAGTCATCAGGCAAGTGTTCGTGATTGGCTGCTTTGGCCTGGCTTGAGCCAGAACTCGTTTTGCTAGTCGGCGCAGAAGACGCCTGGCCCTGCCAGCGGGCTACCTGAGTTTCCACATCCTTGCCCTGGAAGAGGACCTTACCACTGGCATAGGCCGTAATGGTGACGCCGTCGAATTGGGCGCGGAATTCACTATTAGGCACCGGATCTAGCAGATAGTCGGCGTAGCTTGTTTTCATTTTAGAGCGGGTGGCTGCGTCCAGTTGGAGGGTGACAGAGGCCATGGGCAGGCTCCTTTCTGATTCATTGCATTCTCGCTTTTATTGTAACCGAGCAACCAATATGCCGTCAACCGACGCCTTGTTTCGTGTTCACTGTAAGTGAGGGGGACTTAGTCGCGCTGATACAGACCGCACTAGTACTTCATCTAAGACCGTGAAAGGATTTGGCCTTCACCCTTCCCTGACCGCCCGAATCACGAGAAAATCCGGCCGATGACGTGTATCTTCATATCGGGGGTATTGTGCACGTACGGCAGGACTGCCATGTGGTTCTAAGATTTGTTGGAGACGAAAGCCCTTGTCCAAGAGGGTGTTAATCAAGGTTTCAAATGTGCGGTGGTACTTGATCACCTGGTCGACCAACCAGTCCGTCTGGCGCTGACCCTCATGGCTATAGTGGGCAATGTTGGCATAGCGCTTCTGCCCAGCCTTATCATACGTCCAGCGCTCGCCTGTCTCATGGCAGGTCACCAGCGGGTGTTCTTGGGAGAAGACCAGCACTCCACCGGGTGCTAACAATTGGTAGATGTCCGCCACCAACGCAGGGTAGTCGGCCACATAATGGAAGGCCAAAGAACTGACCACCACATCGAAAGGCCCCTGTAACTGGCTTATGTCTTCCATGGCTAGACGTTGATAGCGAATAGCGGGGTGGGCATGCTGATGTTGGGCCAAGGACAGCATCTTCTCGGAGAGATCAACGCCTAGCACGTGTGCTGCTCCACGCTCAATGAACAGCTGGCAATGATCACCCGCGCCACAGCCGAGATCCAAGAGGCGTTTGTCAGTTAGATCAGGCAATAACTGCATGAGCGCAGGAGTCTCGATTAAGTCATTGGCATTATCCTGACGCTGGCGTATCTGCTGGTAGCCAGCGAAGAAATCCGGTTGATCATAGATGTTTTGTCGCGACATAATCAGGCTCCTTTCTATATTGGGTTATTTCTTCTAGTATTGTACCTAGCAAAAAACACGCCGTCAACCGGCGTGTTTTCTATTAGCAGGGAATCCCAAATAATCCCTGCCTTAATTAACGGGTATACGGACGAAGTCAGATGGTAAGCTGGTGTCCCGGTGAGTGGCAACTATCACTCCTTGGTCGGTCTTTTGATAATAATCAACTAGCACCTGCTCGAGTTCTACATCTAATGACGCAGTCGGTTCGTCTAATAACAAGAAACTCGCCTCTTTAACAAGGGCACGCGCGAAACCAATCCGCTGAATCTCTCCTTCCGATAAGTTCTGATTAGCACCAGAGATTACCAAAGTGTTCAAACCATCATCGAGTCGTTTAAGAAGTGATGTCAAACCGGACACCTCGATAATATGGTTAAGGTCCGCATCCGAAAGCTGTCTACCCAGAAGTATATTCTCTCTAATCGTATCTTCAATCACTACATTGTCTTGTGGCACGTAGCTGACCACTGCACTCAATCTATCACTTGCAACACTTTGGCCGTCCAACTCAATAGTCCCACTATAGCTAGGGTAAATACCTGCTAATAGCTTCAAGACGGTACTCTTACCTGAACCACTTGCTCCCATCAGAGCGTATTGTGTTCCCTTTTCAAATTTGGCTGTTAGATGTTCCAACACCGGATGGTCGCTATACGCAAAACCCAAATCCACTAGAGATAATACGCTACCTTGGTGGATTTCTCCCACCTCCGGCTGTCTATAGTGTTCCTTCTTGAAACTCATAATCCGTTCAGCACAGACTTTAGCCATAAGGTACTCACTGAAGAGGCTAGGAAGGTTGAAGAATACCCAGGTAAAATAGCGATCAATAATCATAAAACTAAATAATTGACCGAGCGTTAATTCACCTCGAACCATCAAGATAAAAGCCAAAGAAATCCAGCTAGTCGTCATCACAAAACCTAATCCAATACTTAAAGATTCGAGTAAGGCACGATGTCTCTGCCGCTGATATTGCTGCTTTCTATAATGAGCGTGATATTCCTCAAATAGTTCTTCTGTATAGTGCTCGGCTCGGTGCGCTCTAATCAGGGGAATTTGTGACAAAATCTGGACCATAAGGGGTTGAAGATCCTCTTCCGCTGCTTGTTCATCTTCCTTAGCTGCTTGTAACCTAGGGCCGATTCCTTTCATCAACAAACCACCTATGAATGATACGCAAAGGATTCCCAGCGTCAATTGCCAGTTGGTGCGCATTCCATAGACCACAGCCAGAAGAAAACTCGCTAATCCAATCACTATCTCGAACAAAGTGGTCGACAAGAAGTAACTACATTCTTTTATGTCATCCATTAGCAGTGTCAACCAGGGACCAATGCCGCTTTTATCAATTGCTAGACCATCTGTTTGCTCCAGATGTCTAATGAAGTAGCCTGTCATTTGGCCTTCCAAATACAAATTGCTTTTTACTTTAACACGTTGCGTTAGGCCAATCCCGATTGACAAGAGAATATTCAAGGCAATAACCCAAAAACATAGTTGCCAGTTGAATTGATATGGAGGATTCGTTGCTGCACTAACCAGGGGATCATACAAATAACCAGCTAGAATCCTCATGATTGCCACTCCAACACTTAAGGCTAAGGATATAAACAACAAGCTTAAGCTCTTAATCTTAGTTTGCTTTAGTAAATGACTGAATTGTTTCATAAGCTTTGCACCTCAATCACTCGATCATTGGCTTGAATCATATCTGAAGTATGCGTCACAATTATAAATGAATGATCTCTTAATTCTCGCAAGCAAGTCATTAAGTAACCCTGATTTTCTCGATCTAGATCTGATAAGGGCTCATCGAGTAATATCCAATGCGCACCTGAAAGCAAAGCACGCGCAACAGCTAAGCGCCGTATTTGCCCATTCGATAATTTTATGTCCTCACCATAAACAGTCTCTAGCCCCTTAGGGAGTTGTTGAATGACCTCCCAAATATTAAGTGCGGTACACACTTCTTTAATTTGCTGATCACTGACTGTCCGCCCCATTAGCAAATTAGATCGCAGACTGGTGTTAAAGAAAGTCACTTTTTGTGGCACATAACCTATCGTCTCTTGCCCTAGCACTTCATTAGCTTGGTCAAATACAATACGTCCCTCGTGAGGCACATAGACACCGAGAATTAAATTTAAGAGTGTAGACTTACCTGACCCGCTAGGCCCCACTAAGAAATGAATACCCTTAGGTTCAAACCTAAAGTTAACCTGATTAAATACTTGCTTATCCTGGTAGGAGAAACTGACATTTTCTAATGTGATGCCTTTTCCTGCCTTGTCCGGATGTTCTTCCCTTGTTTGTGCTTGCCCAGAGGCTTGGTCGTCTAACCATTTTGTTGATACACGCTTAGCAGAGGATCTGTATTGGACAAAATAGTTCCATAAGGAAGGTAAGTCTGATAAAGGATAGATGATTGATCCTAGGCCGGCATTCCAGATACCCAACAAGACTGCCATTTCTAACTGTCCAGCAATGACTAGATATAAACCTACAGCTAATGAAATAATCTCAAAGGTAATCACGCCACCTTCTGTTAAGCTTAGACTATTGGCATAGTAGCCATTGTATTGATTAAAGTGCTTTTCACGACTAGAAAAGAACTTGACTTGCTTCCGGTGTAACCAGTCACTTATCTTAAAAATTTTAACAATCGGCATAATCCGGAAGACTTGCTCATAAAAATTATAGTTTTGGTCAGCCGCAACCATATAGTCCTCGTAGGCCATCTCCATTTTAGATGTGAGCAGATAGTTGCCTAAGCCGATAAGCAAACCTCCAAATATGAAGACAGAGCCAATAACTTGGTTCATCGACATGACATAGACGACGCCAACAAGCAGGGATAGACTGGTATCCAAAAGAGGCAGCAAGCCACTCGATAGAAAGAGCGAGATATTGGTCGCATCTGTATGAATTAGATTAACCGCCTCTCCCTCTGTTGTTTGTTCCTGACTATCTCGCTTATTGATAAAGGATTGGACTAGCTTCTGAACAATGAATTGACTTGTTTCCTGAAAGACCTTAGCCAGATTAAGGCTATAGACGTAATAGAAGAAGATATAAAGCAAGGCCCCACCTATCATATAAGCGGCGACCTGAAACAATGTCCCCTGAGCACCCTCCTCTATGGTTCCTAGTCCTAATTGCGTTAAGTATGAGAATAAGACATTAAAGCCACTGAGATAAAGCCTACATAGTAATAAGAGGAGTAATTTTGACTTGGCGATATTAGACAGTACCAACCTAAACATAGGTTTCAACCTCCTTTAGCGGATTCTATATTGGCAACCATAATTGAAATCGAGCGCTTTGACTGGAGCAAGTTCAAGTAACTTCTTAGATAAAAATACATCAAGCTAGTCACTACATCATCTCCATCAATCCCAAAAGAGAAATGGGTAATTGTAAAGTTTTATGCCACTAATTTATCATTTAAATTGAGTCTAGTCAACATTAAATTCTAATCTTTTTTTTAATTTTGACTCGAAAGTATTTTCTCTGAGTAAAGCTAATGATTAATTGCTTTCATTTAAATATATTATTTTTCAGACTCGTCCCTAGCTATTAGATAGGATTTCCATAAATTGCATGATGTTTTCATTAATTTATCTTACCTAACAATCTCACTCTCCAAGGCAATTTAATGTCTTGCTATCCCCCTTCCCTTTCACTCTGAAAGAACAAGAAAACACGCCGTCAACCGGCGTGTTTTCTTAAAGGCTAGGCTTAGCCTAATTTGTTGTAGTATTCAACGACGAGGGCTTCGTCGATTTCAGCGTTAAGTTCGCTACGTTCTGGTAAGCGAGTCAAAGTCCCTTCGAAAGCAGCTGCATCGTAAGAAACGAAGTCTAAACGAGAAACAGTGTTTTCCAAAGCTTCCTTGATGATTGCTAAGTCGCGAGAAGATTCACGCAAACCAATCACTTGACCTGGTGTTACCAAGTAAGAAGGAATGTCCACACGCTTGCCGTCAACAGTCACGTGACCGTGGTTTACTAATTGACGAGCTTGACGACGAGTGGTAGCAAAACCTAAACGGTATACCAAGTTGTCCAAACGAGTTTCCAATAAAGCCATGAAGTTTTCACCGTGTTTACCGGTTTTGATCTTACCAGCTTTGCGGAACAAGGTCGCGAATTGACGCTCGTTCATGCCGTAAGTGTGGCGTAATTTTTGTTTTTCTTGTAATTGCAAACCATACTCAGAGATTTTCTTACGTTGGTTGCCGTGTTGACCTGGTGCGTAGTTACGACGTGCTAACTCTTTACCAGTTTCAGATAATGAGATGCCTAAGCGGCGAGATAATTTCCAAGATGGACCTGTGTAACGAGACATTCTTGAATTCCTCCAATAAAATAGATTTTTGTTTGGAGTAAAATAATCCTAAAAAACCGAATGCGTGCAGGTGATGTGAGGCGTTCGCTTTTCTGCAGCCGCAGTTACTAACCTACCCCAAGGGGGCAATCAACTGTTGACGCGCTTTCCTTTTTTATGCTGCATTATTTTACACTCTTACGATTATAGCAAATTCTTCTGGCGCTGACAAGTCTTGTCGCGCAAATATTTTTGCCTAGCTGCTCCTATTTAAAGTCACAAGACTCTAGGTGGTCATTCACAATTCCGACTGCCTGCATAAAGGCATAAACCGTGGTCGACCCCACGAATTTGAAGCCCCGCTTCTGCAGGTCTTTACTCATTTTATCCGACAAGTCTGACTTAACTGGCACCTGGTCTATTGAAGTCCAGTGATTGATAAGGGGCTGACCCTGGACAAAGCTCCAAATATAGTTAGAAAAAGAGCCAAACTCCTTAGAAACCGCAAGGTAGGCTTGGGCATTGGTCGTGACGGCCTTAATCTTCAGGCGATTACGTACCACACCAGGATCAGCTAACAAGGCCTCCCATTTGGCTTCATCATACTCGGCCACTACTTGAGGCACAAAATCATCATAGGCTTGGCAGAGAGTCTCCATCTTAGACAAAATGGTTAACCAGCTGAGGCCAGCTTGCATACCTTCAAGAATCAGCATCTTAAAGAGATAATGGTCGTCATAAGAGGGCACGCCCCATTCGGTGTCATGATAGTGAGTCTCCAAAGCATGCTTGGTGGCCCAATCACATCGTTTCATTAGATAACCTCTCCCATACGCTCCAAGAGTTCCATGACCAAGCTAGCAGATTCCTTACCAGCTAAGAGAATGAACTCATCGAAAGTGATGTTAGCTTGATCATCGGCAGAGTCCGAGATGGCCCGAATGACCACACAAGGTGTCTTGAGCACATAGGCCGCTTGGGCAATGGCGGCTGACTCCATTTCACAGGCTAAGGCCTGAGGGAAATTTGCCTTGATAGGGGCCTGTTGGCTTGGTCCCGCTACGAAGGCATCGCCTGAGACAATCAGGCCACGATAGACCAGCTTGCCCTTGGCTTGGTAGAGTTGGGCTGCCAAGTCTGATAGGGCTGAGTGGGTCTCATAGGCTGCTGGCATGCCGGCCATTTGACCGATTTGATAGCCAAATGCTGTCACATCCGCATCATGATGGCGCAGTTGATCTGCTACCACCACGTCCCCTACCTTGAGGCCGTGGCCCAGGGCGCCGGCGCTCCCGGTGTTGATGACTAGGTCCACATCAAAAAGCTGCTTGAGCAAGGTCACCGTCATGGCGGCATTGACCTTACCAATCCCGGATTGGACCAAGACTACCTCCTGGCCAGAGAGTTGACCTTGGTAGAAGGTGTAGCCAGCCACAACTTGCTCTGATTCCTGCTGGAGGGCTTGTTTGAGTAGGCGGATTTCTTCTTCCATGGCGCCAATAAGTCCGATTTTCATAGATTAACTCCTTCTTCTAATTAAAATACAAACATAATCACCATGACAATGAGTAGCAAGACAGCTACCAGTATCAGGGCATTATTAAGGAAACGATCCAGTCGCAGGCTATAAGGTCCCTTGACTTTAGGGGGCTTGCTAGCAGGCGCGGGCTCTTCTTCATATTCGTCATATTCGTCGTATTCTTCATTTTCCTTATATGCCACATAGGCCTGATGCGCATCATAGTCGTAGCCCTCATCCTCATAAGTCTCAGTCCCATAAGATGAATCTTCATAAGCGGAATAGTCTTGATAATGGGACGCTTGCGGAATTTCCTCAACTTCATGATAGGCATAGGGATCTTCTTGC
The DNA here is from genome assembly GCA_965245735.1 of uncultured Abiotrophia sp. Taxonomy (GTDB): domain Bacteria; phylum Bacillota; class Bacilli; order Lactobacillales; family Aerococcaceae; genus Abiotrophia. Next base: position 8,811 of record CBDFAX010000043.1, read on the forward strand.
CAATTCTTACTAGAGTAGACCTGAGTTTGGCCCAAGTCCTGGTCTTGGTCTTCTAGGGCTGGCCAATCCACTTGTTTGCTTTCTTGGCTGGCGCCCCCCTTGACATAGTCTTCATATTCCCGTCGGTGCTTGTCCTTGCCGTGGTAGCGGGACATGCGCGTTTCGGTCTCAGGCATGCAAGCCACCTCCTCCTAACCAGAGTTGGAGAGCGTAGAGGGTCTTAAGGTCAATAATTTGTCCTTGGTCCAGTAGATTTTGGACTTGCTGACGTGTCATTTCAAAAAGTTCAATGCCCTCATCATCATCCTGAGGCAGTGGATTCTCGACTGAGACCAGACCATGGGCATAATAGAGGGTTAACTTCTCGTCTAGGAAGCCTGGCGAGGCATAGAAGTCGCCCAGATTCTGCCAGTGGGCTGCCTGATAGGTGGTTTCTTCTTCTAACTCACGCTTGGCACCTTCTAGGGGCTGGTCCTGATCGCCTTTATCCAGAATACCAGCTGGAATTTCATAGGTATCAGAATCGATTGCCGCCCGGTACTGCTTGACCAAGAGGACCTTGTCTTCAGGCGTGACGGCTAGAATGGCCACCGCCGGTTTCTTATGGATAAGCTCACGCTCGACCACCTGGCCTTGGTCCAATCTTACCTGATTAAGGTAGGTTTGCAGAATGACGCCATCAAAGATTAACTGGGTCGACACCATGCGGGATGATTGATTAAAGCTGACTTCATTGGCTGCAATTTTCATAGAGCAGACCTCCTTTTACTACTTGACTCTAGCATAGCCTCTCCCCTGCCATAAAGCAAGAAAAAGGCCACGGCTTAAGTCTTACTTAAAAATAGGCCTCAAGTCCGATACACAAGTCCAGGTCCTGTGCTACAATAGAGACAGTAAAACGAATAAGGAGGTTTTGAATATGTGGTTACCAGGTCAATTAATAATTGTCAGTCCTTTGATTGTCACTTCCCTTGTCCTCCACCTAGCCTATCGAAACTTAGATTTCTCCAGCCGCTTGGCAGCATATAAAAAAAGTATTCAACGTCGTGCCGGTATTGGCATCGGCCTATTCTTCATCTTGAATTTCCTATTCAAGAACTTATTTACTGGAGGCTATGGCTTAGCCACACGTCTAGTCCTGGCTTTCGTCCTCTATGGACTGGGCCTTCTGATCCTAGCCACTGGCTTCCAGCTGATTAATAAACTCAAACCTGCTGACTGGGTCCGTTACTTCTTCTATATTGGCATTGCATGCACCATTCTGGCTGTCAATGCCATTGTCTCGGGCAACCATTTAGACTTTGAATGGATCTTCGCTCTCATCTTCCTAGAGCTCTTCGGCTTGGCCTGTGTGACCGGCTTGGTAGTTCTAGCCAAGTTTGCCGGACCTAGCGAGGAAGACCCCTATAAGACTTCTGTCACACGCACAAGCAGCAACAAGGTCCAACACTACCGCCAAGCAGGTCTGTCGGACCAAGAAATTCAATTCTTACGCCAACAACTGGCCACTGCCAAGCCTCAAATCCAAAGCATCGAGCAGGAGTTCAACCAAAACGCTAAGCTCCGCACTCTGGAAGTTCGCTACAATACCGTTAAGGTCTGCCAAAATTACTTCAAGGACATCGTCAATCAGCCTAAACGCCTGGTCGAAGCCAGTGACTTCCTCTATAAGTACCTGCCTTCCCTAGAAGATATTCTTAAGAAGTATAACGAAATTAACGGCCACGTTGCCAAGAACAAGCAAACCT
>CBDFAX010000044.1:0-9628 GCA_965245735.1 uncultured Abiotrophia sp.
CTGCCATCCAGAGCCTCATCCTCCGCATAGATGAGATGCAGCTAGAGATTGAAGCGAATAAGCTAGTTGTCAAGACCATAGACGACCGCCTAGCTTCAATGGATCTGCGCATAACCAAGATTGAGACCCTACTAGAAGAAAGGAAATAAGCAAATGAACTTAGACAACAAATACTATGATGCGCTTAAGTGGCTGGTACTAATCTTCCTGCCCGCGCTAGCCGTCCTGGTTTCAGGCTTGGGTGACCTTTATAGTTGGGCACCTACTAGTCAGCTAGTGGCCACAATTAACCTAGTCGCCGTTTTCCTAGGCGCACTCATTCAGAAGTCCAGTCTAGACTATTGGAAGAAGGGCGGTGACGACCATGGGACAGGCCGATAAACTTATCAGAGTAGCCCAGAGTTACCTGGTCACTAGCCAATGGTCGGACGACCATCTAGCCATGGTGGATGCCTACAACTCAGTTAGCCCCATCCCAGTCGGTTACGCCGTCCAATACGGAGACGACTGGTGCGATGTTTTCGTGACCGTCTGCGGGGATGAGGCAGGCATCAGCCACCTCATTGGCCGAGAGTGTGGCGTCCCACGCCACCTAGCCTGGTTCCAGGAACAGGGCATCTGGCTAGGCCAAGCATGGCCACAAGCAGGGGATATTGTCATCTTCAACTTCGACGGTGGCCCTGTCGACCACATTGGGATTGTGGAACGTGTCCAAGCTGATGGTTCCATCAGCACCTTGGAAGGCAACTATAATGGCCGAGTGGCCAGAGCCTACTATGACTGGAACCACGAGGCCATTGCGGGGTATGCCAGACCACGCTACGACCAAGAAGATCAGGAGTCAGCCCCCGCATCATCAGAAGATACTTCACCTAATGACGACCTCATTACTGCGGTAGCCTGGGATGTGATTCGGGGCGAGTATGGCAATGGGGAGGAGCGGGTCAGGGAGCTGACTCAAGCAGGGTATGACTATCAGACTGTGCAGGATAGGGTTAACCAGTTACTAAGCTAACATAGAAAGAATCGTCACTCTTTACTTAGCAATCACAGAACAACTAGTCCCCCTTGACTCAGCTAGTAACCATTAAATAGCCACTCGTTACTCAGTTAATACAAAACAAACAGCCCCCCTTTACATAGCTAATCTACAAAAAATAGCCACCATAAGGTGGCTGTTTCTTTGCCTAGGCTTGCCTTCTAGCAAATTGCCATATAGAATAGAGACGAGCAATATTTTACTGAAAACAGAGGAGGCCAAAGCATGGTTGAAGAGACGATTTCACGCTACATGAGAGATGGTAAGTTCTATGTCCTGCCGCGCAAACAAAAAAATAGGCTAGAAGTCTTTCAATATATTTATCAACACTTGCAGCAACACGCCCAAGAATTCACCGAACCTGAACTCAATGAGCGAATCAAGGAAGTCTACGAGGATTTCGCGACCATGCGCAGATATCTAGTGGATTACAAGTATCTGATCCGCGACAACTACGGTAAGTCCTACCAGCTCAATCACCAAGTAGGGCAAGCGCCTCAGATGGAGGCAGCCCATGAATTGGAAAATTAAGAATTTTTATTTGATTATGACGGTGGAGACCATTGCGGAGCAGATGTTTGTCTCCTTAACCTATCTGCTCTTAGTCTACCTAGGCTACTCAATGACAGAGATTGGTCTGCTCTTGGCTACCTTTACGGCTACCACCATGGTCGCTGAAATTCCCAGCGGGATCTTGGTCGATTCTATCGGGGAGAAGCGGGTCATGTCCCTGTCCTTTCTCCTACGGGCCATTGGCCTATTCTTCATGGCAGGGACCCGCAACATTGTCGTCTTGATTCTGACGGCTGTCTTAACCGGCTTGGCCGTCTCCCTCAGCTCTGGGACCCTGCAGTCTTGGATTGTCAATGAAATCAAGGAGGCCAATGCGCCTTATGATATCGCGCAAGTATTTTCTAACCTCAAGATTATCGGTCCATTCTTCGGCCTCTTGTCCGGCTTTGTTGGTGCGCAAATTCTGGGCAAAGACAACCCGGCCATTCCTTTCTATGTGGCATCGGCCATCTTGATAGGTTTATTGGTCTATGTGCAGCTGGTGCCCAATGTCTTCAAGCCGCGCCCGCGTCAGAACCACTGGGGCCAGATTAAGCAGGTCTACCGAGAAACCGTGGTCAACCTAATAGAAGCACTCAAAGACAGCCGCATCCTGCTCTACTTCATCATGTTTTCCATTCCGGCCGTCTTGGACCTGGGGCCTTCTAACCAGTGGCAGGTCATCCTGGGGGATGCCGTGCAGGAATATATTGTGGGCTATTATATTATCGGAATTGGCCTCTCCACCATCCTGTCCAACCTCTTCCTCAGCAAGGTCCTCTTGAAGAAGAAGAGGGACATGGTGGCCTTAATTGACCGGGTCCTCCTGCTAGATGTGGTGACCCTCCTGGTCATTAGCTTCTATCTGCCGGTCTTCCCTTATTTATTCCTCTTCCACGTCTTCTTAGTCGGCATTAATGGGACGCTGATTATCACCTATATCCACGAAAAGCTCATCAAGCAGGATCACCTGCGGACCTCGCTTGTCTCTTCCTTCTATTCCTTACAGGCCCTCGCCTCCAGTCTGCTCCTAACCGTCAACGGCTACCTGTCAGATCTGATCGGCATCAGTAAGACCTGGCTAGCCTTCACGCTGATCTCAATGCTAGTCTTCCTGGCCTTGCGTGGGCTGACGGCAGGGAAAGAGCAGGGGCAGGAATAGGGTTTGGGGCAAATATAATAATCATTGGCCTAGGAACCTGTTAGCTGAATGGGTCAGGGCAGACCACAAAAAAAGGAGGCATATGCCTCCTTTTATCATGCTTGAGAGCTTATTGAACGGCGTCTTGAACCGCGTCTTTAGCGTCTTCAGCTTTATCAGCTGCTGCTTCAGCAACGTCAGCTGCCGCGTCTTTAGCGTCTTCAGCCTTGTCAGCTGCAGCATCTGCAACGTCTTCAGCTTTATCTTTGGCTGCGCCACCAAGTTCTTTGGCTTTGTCAAAAACATCGCCCGCTACATCTTTAGCGGTTTCGAAGGCGTTACCTGCTACTTCTTTGGTTTTTTCAAAGACATCACCGGCTACGTCCAGAGCTTTTTCGCCGAACTCGCCAGCTTTTTGAGACAAATCTTTCAATAAATCAGACATTTTAATGTCCTCCTTTTCATTTGATGACCTAAGTATAGCACAGGAAATTTTGATTGGAAAGTGCTTTAGCTAAAAATCGGTCTTAAGACTGATTTTTTCTAATTTGATTTCACATAAAAATCAAACGACCATTAGAACAATATAAGTAAATATGCAATATAAACTGATATAAAGGCAATCAACTAATGAGCTATAGCTTGATTCTTGGTCCGAGAACTTGTGAAATTAATTAAATTAGTTTCAAATCTTGAAATCTCATATAGTCAAAATGGTAAAAAATCGACAGGGATATTGAACTTGCATTGTAAAGTATCCTGTGTTAAGGTTGAAGATGTAAGGCGGAAATTTGTCCTTACATTTCAATTCTGAACGAAAGGAGCAATATCATGATCTGGTCTATTATCGTAGGTGGCTTGATCGGTTTAGTAGCCGGCAGCCTCACTAAAAAACGCGGTTCAATGGGGATCGTGGCTAACGTACTTGCTGGTTTAGTAGGTTCTTCTGTTGGTCAATTTTTCCTCGGGTCTTGGGGTCCTCGCCTTGCAGATATGGCTTTAATTCCATCTGTATTAGGTGCCGTAGTGGTCATCGCAGTCGTATCTGCATTACTTGGCAAAAAGGCTTAAGCAACCGATTGGAAACTCAAGCAAATACATAAGCATTAAATAGAGTATAGGGAGACTATCATGTCACGAATTAAGAAATCTCTGCTCATCATACTGTGTATTCCACCGCTTGTTCTATTTTCGATTAATTTGTATCGTAATCAGTCCTATGTCAATCTGGATTGGATAGGAGAGTACCTCAACAAACTGTCTTCATTCGGGTACTACTATAACCAGGCCATCTTCTGGTTATCTCTGGTCCTGACCATTGCGACACTCATTGCGATACTTGTCATCTTGTTCTATCCGCGAGACTACACCCAAGTGGTCTTGTCGGAGGCAAATGGACGGTTGACACTTAAAAAATCAGCGATCGTAAGCCATGTGAAGTCGGCTATTGCAGCCGCCTCTTACATGGCTTCTCCTAAAGTTAAGGTCAAACTCACCAAGAAAAAGTGTGAAGTAACCGTTAAGGGTGACATTAACCAAGGGGTCGACGTTGTCAATAGAACAAACGCTTTACAAAAGGAAATTATTAATGGCCTCAATTCCTACTTGGGCTTGAACCATAATATTTATCTCAATGTGAAGGTATTGAATACTGCAGCAGAGCGAACTAGCCAAAAAGCTCAAGCATTTGAAGCTCAGCCACAAGAAAACTTAGAGAACTAGGGGTAAGTCTTATGATGAAGAAAATCAAAAACCTACCCTATCCTATTCTCGGAGGGGCCATTGGCCTTGGCTTGGCAACTGTCATTTTGAATATCGGGTTTTTCAGAACCATCTTTGTTGTCGCGCTTGTAGGAACTGGCGCAGCAGCTGGTTGGTATCTTCAAAATACTCGCAAATAAAAGTAGAGAGGGGATAGGGTATGTCAAATAATCAACCTACATCAGATAAGACACTCAATCCAAGTCCTGCTGGCAAGTCTTACAATCGCAAAGCGATCAAAAAGCAGATTGGACAGGCGCTAGCCAATGTTGACGGCCTCTTGGCAGTTGACGGTGGCTTCTTCTCTAACATAGCGGGCAAGATTGTCAACACCGACAAGTTTACCAGTGGCGTCAAGCTAGTGCTTGGTAAGGAAGAGGCGCGTGTAGACTTAAATGTCATCGCAGAATATAAGAAAAACGTTTCTGATTTATATCATGACATCAAGCATTTAGTGATCGATGTCATTCGGAACATGACAGGCCTTAGCGTGATTGATGTCAATCTCAAGGTCCTTGAAGTCAAGACTCAAGCCAAGCAAGAAGCTGATTCTGTCAGTCTGCAAGATCATGTAACCCATATGGCTGAAAGCACAGGCGAATTTGCCTCCCATACCTTGGAAAAAGCCAAAGATGGGATTGGCAGTGGTATCGCTGCGGTGACAGGCAAAGTAGGCCAAGGCATTGAGGCGGCCAAGGACGCCATTAGTGGCGGTGCTGAGCAGGCCAAAGATGCAGCCGAGGATACAGCTGATCAAGCCAAGGATGTAGCCGAAGAAGCTGCAGAAGAAGCAGCACATGTGGCTGAAGACACGGCAGAAGATCTTGCTGAGGCAGGCCAAGAGGCGACTGAGGACGCAAAAGAGCTAGCTCAAGAGGCTAAGGACCTTGCTCAAGATGGCGTTCAAGCTATCCAAGCAAGGGCAGAAGACCTTGCTGAAGGCAGTCAAGAAGTAGCGGAAGAAGCAGTCAGTAGTAGCTCACAAGCAGCAAACTCAAACCGGGCTTAGTCAGCCTCACTATAATCAAACGTTTGATTAGTCGACCACTCTGGTAAGGGTGGTCGATTTTTTTGACTAGGAAGACTTGACTATCAACTAGGGCACCCAACTAGATTAAATGACAGACTATCGGCGAAGCGATATAATAATAGGGACCGAAGGTTAGATATAAGTTGAGGTGAACGACCATGTTATCAATGCAATACAAAATTCAGTTACCAGATGACTTTGATATGAATCTTATCCGGCAGCGGGTCAGAGAGAATGGGACTAAGACAGATGGTTTTCCGGATTTAATTTTTAAGGCCTACCTGATTGCGACCAAGGGCCAACATGATGCCCAGGTAAATCAATACGCGCCCCTCTATTTGTGGAGTGGGGTAGAGGGGATGAACCAATTCATTTGGCAGGGCTTCTACGACAACATTCTCAAGTCTTTTGGCTGGCAACAGATTCCCATTGGGGTTCCCTTATCCTTCCAAAGAAGTGAGGATTTCCTGTCAGCGCGATACTGCATAGAGCTCAAAAGAGCTATCCCAGAGTCAGCCACCATGCAGGAATTGACCTTCTCCTGCGACACTGACCAGGACGCAGCCCGCTTATTAATCTATAACCCCGATAAATGGGAATGCTCAGAATATTATTTCTTCCAAAACTTGCCGGATCAAATTCAAGGTATGAATGTCTACGAGATCCTGCATATTTCGGTATAGCCCGACATAGGCAATCGCCATACGCAGAAGTAGCCGATGACGCCAAGGACGCGGTCGCAGAAGGTGCTCAAACTGTCCAGGAAAAGGCAGAAGACCTTGCTGAAGCCAGCCAAGAAGTGGCGGAAGAAGCAGTCAGTAGTAGCTCAGAAGAAGCAAACTCAAACTAGGCTTAACCAGCCTCACTATAATCAAACACTTGATTAGTCGATCACTCTGGTAAGGGTGGTCGTTTTTTTGCGTGTTTCATAGCTTTATTGAATACGGATAAGCATAGAAGACATAAATGCCTTTACAACCCATTTCGTGAATAGTACAATTAATACAAGTTCTATCATTTCCTTTCCCCTACAAACCCAGCTATATTAAAGGAAAGACTATTCGAAAAGTGGTATTAATAGGGACCGAGGGTTAGATATAAGTTGAGGAGGTCGATCATATTATCAATGCAATACAAAATTTAGTTGCCAGATAATCTTGATATGAATCTTTATTCGGCAGCGGTCAGAGATAATGGGACCAAGACAGACGGTTTTCAGAATTTAACTTTTAAGACCTACCTAATTTCGACCAAGGGTGAACATGATGCCCAGAGAAAACAAATATGCGCCCCACTATTAGTGAGTTTGGGTTGAAGTCTAGGCGTATGACTTGATAACCACCATAATCCGATAGTTGAAAGAAAATTAGATTTATACCATCTTCGTTTATCGTTTTATAAAGAGTAAAATAGTCTTCTTTTAGATTTTCTTGAATACTAAATTCTTGAATTATATTATCGAGTGATTTTCGTAATTCACGAAATATTCGTCTAAGTGATTGGTTCTCACTATCAAAGATTACTGTTAATCGGTCAATGCTGATATAAATAGATTTTTCTAGTTTTGATAAATCTACTTGACTTTGATATTCTCGTAGAGATTGAATGGTATTTTTCAACTGTAACGCCTCCTTTCTATGCTTAAAATATGCGTAATTCGTTGGTACTATTGATTTTTGCCAATGACTCGTTACTTAGGACGTTGTCTTAAGTGTATCGGTTTGCTGGCTGTTAGAAACGCCAGCTTTTGTGTTGGAGAATTTGGAGAACTTCGGGCTTCGGGCGCTCTGCCTTCGGCCCGCGCCCTTGCACTTGTTCTCCAATCTCCATCTTATTAGTTTATATACTAGCTAAATACTTGTCTAAAAAACTTGAGAGCAGTTCAAATGGTCTAAATTCAATTTCTTCGCCTCGAATGTCGTTAAATACATCATCATTTATTAAAACAGATGCTTCCCTAAACTAGACAAATAAAAAGAATGAGTGTCATTGTCTTTTGTTGCGTAATGTGTAGATTTCATAATATCCTCAACATAATCATTTTTCGTTTTTCATGGACTTTGTATTACCATTTTGGTATAATTATATGGATTCTAAACGAAAGCCTAAGAACTCTTTGTAAAGCTTTCTGGGGTGTTTTTGTATATTCATAAGTTAGCTTGTATCATCTATTTTTGTACGTTTCATATTATAACCAAAAAGGTTATATAAGTATAATACAACCTTTTTGGTTATAGGTCAATGAAAAAGCGAAAGGAATTTTATAATGTTAAAAGACAATATAAAAAAAGCCCGACTGGATGCAGGTCTCACTCAAATAGAAGTTGCTGAAAAGTTAGGTGTAGCTCAAGCTCAATATGCTAGGTGGGAAAACGGAGGGAGGAATCCAAAAGATGAAACAGTAAAAAAACTAGCTGAAATATTTGGAGTTACTTTTGATAAACTTCAAGGTAGAAATGATGGATTGGATGATATTGTAGATTTACTTAGAAAAGTGGAATTAACTGATGAACAAAAGTTAGAAATATATTTCTTGATAAAGAAGTATTTAGGTAGTGTAAAATAAGTTGTGTAAAGACCTTTGAACTATGAAGGAGGGTGCTACGGTGAAAAAATTATCTGTTGAAGAAGTTGCAAGAAGACGGACTTTATTGTTTGGGGTTCTTGCCGTCATTTTTGGGGTCCTCATTTTTCGAAACGGTGTTGGTTTCACCAAATTTTCCTTGGACCTATTAGCTGTTTACTTTTTAGTCGATGGACTAGGAAGCTTTCTTCTGCGCTTTATGTTGCGTCGCAAGTCTATTTCCTATAGCCATTCCATTTGGTTAATTTTTCTTTCGGTTAGTTTGAGTTGGTTGAATCGATTGACCAATTTACCCGTTGATTTGATTGTAATTTGTTTAGGAGCTTACCAGTTGGGAACAGCTCTGATTTATGCCATTACATTTTGGCTTTACAAGGCCAATCGTGTAAAAGGAGGCTGGTTCTATTTATTGGATGCTCTTTTGAACGGGGGGATTGGTATAGCAAGCGTCTTGGGACCTAGTTCAGATGGGCACTTTCAATTTATCATCTTGGGGACTTATCTGGTCTTGTTGGGGATTTCTAATATTCGAGATGGTATTTTATTTGATAAAGACCAACAAGGCCAGGAGTTAAAACGTCGCTTTCGTATTAGCCTACCTGTTATCTTTGCTGCTTTTATCCCAGCTGAATCGCTAAAACGGTTTAACCAATTTCTTCAAAAAGGAAGTTCGGCGGGCCATAGCGGTCCTTATCGACTGGTGAAAAAAGAAGAAGAGGCAAGAGAATTAGAAATTTTAGTTCATACTTCTGATAGCAACCTATTTGGTGCCATTGGGCATGTTGATATTTGTTACCAGGGGACGGTGATTTCTTACGGAAGTTACGATCCCTTTTCAGAGCGTCTGTTTGGGACGATTGGCGATGGCGTACTTTTTAAAGTGGATAAGGAACCATACATCGAACTATGTAAAAAGGAGAGTCACAAGACTCTGTTTGGATACAGTCTATCCCTTACTGAAGAAAAGAGTCAGGCAGTGGAGGAGCGTCTAGCTGAGATTGATCAGTTATTAACACCTTGGGATCCGCCTAGTAGGTTACAAGAAGACGGTCAGCCGACCTATGCCTACAAATTGAAGTATGATTTAGGGGCTGAGCTATATAAATTTACTTCTTCGCGTTTTAAATCTTATTTTGTTCTGTCTACTAATTGCTGCCTGTTAGCAGATTCAATTGTGGGACAGGCGGGAACGGCCGTATTAGATGTGCGGGGAGTGATTGCACCAGGGACCTATCAAGATTATTTAGAATACGAATTTGAAGCTCCAAATGGACTGGTCCATACACGAACAGTATATTAAGAAAAGAAAGACAGATTCTAAATTTTGAGAAATCTGTCTTTTCTGCACTATATTTTACAATTTATCTATTAAATAAAAAATAATTTGAAGACACAGGTATGTTGATGGAAATAAACGAGGTTAAAGGGACTTAGTAAAGAATAGAAAAGCGAACTCGAACAGGATATAATTGATTATATAAAACAGTGGAGCCAATAAAATTTGGTAGCTTTTTGGTAGCT
>CBDFAX010000045.1:0-8121 GCA_965245735.1 uncultured Abiotrophia sp.
AAAATAATTTGAACACAAAGGTATGTTGATGGAAATAACCCAGGTTAAAGGGACTTAGTAAAGAATAGAAAGCCGAACTCGAACAGGATATAATTGATTATATAAAACAGTGAAGCCAATAAAATTTGGTAGCTTTTTGGTAGCTAAACAGACAGAATATCAAGTTTCTTTAAAACAATACAAAAAAAGAATGTTGATTTATCAGCATTCTTTTTTAATTCAAATAGTTTCTCGGAATTAGAAATAGTGGGAAAATAAGGAAAAAGCCCTTTTAAATAAGGCTTTTGAGGTAGTTTTTTATCTTTTAATCTATTTGAGCAACAAGAATAGAACATCAGAAGAAAACTCAAAAACCATATTGAGATATAGCGTAAAGTAGGAGGAAATATTATGCCAAGACCAAGAACAAAAGAAGATTTAATGATTGCAGCGAAAGAAAACTATGATAAGTTGAATGTATTAATTGCTAAGCTATCTGACGAAGAATTAAACACACCTTTTGACTTTTCAAGTGATGAAAAAAAGAAAGAGGCTCATTGGAAAAGAGATAAAAATCTAAGAGATATTTTGATCCATTTATATGAATGGCACCAGCTTCTTTTGAATTGGGTAGATACAAATTTAAAGGGAGTGGCAAAACCTTTTATTCCAGCTCCATATAATTGGAAAACTTATGGAGATATGAATGTCGAGTTTTGGAAAAAACATCAAAATACTTCTCTTGAAGATGCAAAAGAAATGTTTCGTAAATCCCATAAAGATATTTTAGAATTAGCTGAGAGATTTACAAACGAAGAATTGTTTTCAAAAGATGTCTATAAGTGGGTAGGAGGAAGTGTACTTGGTTCGTATTTTGTAAGCACTACTTCAAGTCATTATGATTGGGCGATGAAGAAATTAAAAGCACATCAAAAAAATTGTAAGAAAAAATAAGCAGATATGGAGATGAATAAATAGGATCATATCATAAAGTTAGCTTTCTATTGGAAAATCTAATGCTTAAGTTGTATACTAGTGTTATCACAAGCTTGGAGGTGAATACGTGCGTGATTGCTCCAGTGATAGGTCGCGCATGACAATCATCATGAAAATTATCCTAACTATCTTGTTTATTGTCCAAATAATTTTATCGCTTTATCTAGCTTATCTTACGAAGAAGGCTAATAAGCTAGACGCTGAAATTCAGGCATTAAAAGAAGAAGCTGAACATAAAAAACTAACATAAGGCAACAAGTCAAAAGAGCCAGCCCCCTAGGGCTGGCTCTTCTATTTCATTTTCACTTAAACAAGGCCTTAGCCGCGTCCGCGATATAGTGGGCGGTGTCTGACTGGTTCATGGTATAGAGGTGAATCCCGTCGGCGCCTTGGGTGATCAGGTCGACAATTTGGTCCAGGGCATAAGCTAGGCCGGCTGCCCGGAGGGCTTGAGGCTCGTGCTCATACTTGTCCAGGATGGCTTTGAATTTGCGAGGCAACTTGGTGGTCTCACAGGTGGTCAGCAGGCGCAGGGCCTGGTTGCGGTTGACGATGGGCATGATACCCGCCAGGATTGGCACTTCGATATTGGCCAGGGCGCACTTTTCCTGGAAATGATAGAAGCAATCATTGTCGAAGAAGAGTTGGGTAATCAGGCGGTCAACGCCAGCGTCGACCTTGCGCTTGAGGAAGCGGATGTCCGCGACTGCATTAGGTGCGTCGGGATGGACTTCCGGATAGCAGGCCGCCGTAATGTCGAAATGGGGCTTGCGTTCCTTAATGAAATGAATGAGCTCTTCCGCATAAGAGAAGTCACCGACCGGCTCCAGGCCTTCCAAAATGTCGCCGCGTAGGGCCAGGACCCGACGGATGCCCAGTTGGTCCAGAGAATCCAAGCTAGCCGCCACGCGCTCCTTGCTCAGGTACATAGCTGGCAGGTGGGCGATGGTGGGGATGTGCAGGGTATTCTGAACGTGATTGGCTACCTTAAGGGTGGTTTCCTCAATATTAGGCTGGCGATTGCTGCAGGTGACACTGATGAAGTCCGGCTTGAGTTCCGCCAAATCATTCAAAGTATGGGTCAGTCTCTCCGCCCCAACTTGGGTGTTGGGCGGGAAGACTTCATAGGATAAGGATGGATGGTGGAAGGGTGCCGGTGGCTGTGTCATAGGGGTTAGAGCTCCTCTCGAATGTTACGGGTAGCCTGGGTTAAGTTAACCAAGCTAGCCTTAGTTTCTGGAATACCACGCGTCTTGAGACCGCAGTCTGGGTTGATCCAGACACGTTCAGTTGGCACTTTGGCCAAGATCGCGCGGATAGTGTGTTCAATTTCTTCCACAGAAGGGACACGAGGGGAGTGAATGTCGTAAACCCCAGGACCTACTTGTAATTGGAAGTTTTGGCGTTCTAATTCGTCCAAGATGTGGAGGTTAGAACGGGATGCTTCGAAGGAAATCACGTCCGCATCTAATTGCTCGATAGCAGGGATGATGTCAGTGAATTCACTGTAGCACATGTGGGTGTGGATTTGAGTCGTTGGTGCCACGCCGGAGTGAACCAAGCGGAAGGCTGGAATAGCCCAGTCTAGGTATTCAGAGTACCAGTCAGACTTACGCAAAGGTAATTTCTCACGGAGGGCCGCTTCGTCGATTTGGATGATGTGGATGCCGGCAGCTTCCAAGTCAAGGACTTCTTCACGGATTGCTAAGGCAATTTGCAGGGTAGATTCCTTGATGGTGATGTCTTCACGAGGGAAGGACCAGTTAAGGATGGTGACCGGACCGGTTAACATACCTTTAACAGGAAGGTCGGATTGGGCTTGAGCGTAAGCAGACCACTTAACAGTGATTGGACGTTCACGCTTAACGTCGCCCCAGATGATTGGTGGCTTAACGCCGCGGGTCCCGTAGGATTGTACCCAACCGTTCTTAGAGAAGAGGTAACCGGACAGGTTCTCACCGAAGTATTCCACCATGTCGTTACGCTCGAATTCACCGTGAACCAGAACGTCAAGGCCGATTTCTTCTTGCCACTTGATCCATTCGTCGATTTCAGCTTCGATGAAGGCCGTGTATTCTGCTTCGGTCTTCTCGCCACGACGGAAGGTCGCGCGGTTAACCTTAACTTCGCGTGTTTGTGGGAAGCTACCGATAGTAGTAGTAGGTAAGACTGGTAAGTTGAAGGCTTGATGTTGAGCCTTAGCACGTTCAGCCAAAGCAGGTTGGCGGGTGAAGGCTGCGTCGTCGAGACCAGCTAATTGAGTGGCTAATTCCGCATTGCGAACGGTACGTTCTGCCGCAAAGAGGGCCTTGTTAGCTGCCAAGAATTCTTCCCCTTGGCCAGCGCGGATAGCATCCAATTCACGTAACTCGTCTAATTTCTCAGCAGCGAAAGCGAAGTGAGCCAAGATTTCAGGAGCAAATTCTTCGTTAGCTGTAGTGAAAGGTACGTGGAGGAGAGAACATGAAGTCGATAGGACCACGTTTTGGGCTGGAATTTCTTCCAAGAGGGCCAAGGTCTTAGCGTAGTCGTTACGCCAGATGTTTTTACCGTTAACCACCCCTGCGTAGAGGACTTTGTCAGCTGGGAAGCCGTGTTCTTTGACTAATTCTAAGGTCTTGCGGCCTTCTAAGAAGTCCAAACCGATGGCTTCAACTGGTAATTGTACCAAGTGGCTGTAGACGTCACGCACGTCACCGAAGTAGGTTTGTAAGAGGACGGACAAGCCAGCCTTGTCAGCTAATAAGCCTTGGTATAATTTGTCGAAGAGGGTCAATTCCAATTCAGAGATGTCCTTAACTAAGGCAGGCTCATCTAATTGGATGTCAGTCGCGCCTAAGTCAGCCAAGCGACGGAAAACTTCCTTGTAGGCTGCCACTAAAGGCTCGATGAATTGAACTGGGTTCACACCTTCAGCGTATTCCGCCAGACGTAAGAGGGTGAATGGCCCAACTAAGACTGGACGAGTGTGAATGCCTAAGTCCTTAGCTTCTTGGAATTCGTCAAAGAGCTTGTGGCCGGCTAACTTAACTTGGGTGCCAGCTTCGAATTTAGGTACAATATAGTGGTAGTTGGTGTTGAACCATTTTTTCATTGGGAGGGCGCGTACGTCACCTTTTTCCCCTTGGTAGCCGCGGGCTAGGGCGAAGTACTTGTCCAATTCGCTCAAGTCTATGGCTTGAACCTGCTCAGGTACGATATTGAAAAGGACAGCAGTGTCCAAGAAGGTATCGTAGAGGGAGAAGTCATTACTTGGGATTTGGTCCACGCCGCGTTCTTGGGCCAGGCGCCAGTGTTTAGCGCGGAGCTCCTTAGCAGTTGCTTGAAGTTCTTCAGCGCTGATTTCCTTACGGAAGTATTTTTCAGTAGCAAATTTTAATTCACGGTGTTCCCCGATTCGTGGGAAACCAATAATCGATGTTGTCATGCAATCGACCTCCTTATTGATAGTTCTATCCTATCATGGAAACGGTCCTCTTGAATAATTGAAAAAAAGTATACACGGTTATAGTTTTAGGTTATAATATACTGGAGTAATTCAAGGGAGTGACTATGATGCGAATCCAACAACTGCAATATCTTGAGAAAATCGTGGAATCAGGCTCTATTAATGAAGCGGCCAAAGCCCTCTTCTTATCCCAGCCTAGCCTCAGTAATGCCATTAAGGAATTAGAGCAGGAGATGGATCTGCAGCTGCTAGTCCGCCAGAAGTCGGGGGTCTCCCTAACTAATGAAGGTCGGGAATTTATGATCTATGCCCGCCAAATCCTGGACCAGGTCAAGCTCATGGAAGCTAAATACAAGCAACACACCGTCCGCAAGCAGGCCTTCTCAGTGTCCGCCCAACACTATGCCTTCGTGGTCCATGCCTTTGTGGACTTGATTAAGCAGGTGGATGCGGAAGAGTACCAGTTCACCCTGCGGGAGACCGAAACCCAGAACATCCTGGAAGACGTTATGTCCTTCAAGAGTTCCCTGGGCATTCTCTACCTTAATAAGTTCAACCGACAGGTCCTGACCAAGCTCTTCAAGGAGAAGAAGCTCAAGTTTACGCCTTTGTTCAAGGCTAAGCCCCACGTCTTCGTCTGCCGGGACAATCCTCTGGCTCAGAAGTCGTCGGTTAAGTTACGGGACCTAGAGGACTATCCTTACCTATCTTATGAGCAAGGCCAGGAGAACTCCTTCTATTTTGCGGAAGAAATTTTGAGTACCCTTAACCGCAAGATGCACATCAAGGTCAGCGACCGGGCCACCATCTTCAACCTCATGGTGGGCCTCAACGGCTATACCATTTCCTCAGGGATTATCTCTAGCGAGCTCAACGACGACAAAATCATCGCCATTCCCCTGGAAGTGGACGACATGATGACCCTGGGCTACCTCATGCCTCAGCAGGTAGAGCCAAGCCCTATCACCCGCCAATACCTGGACCTCCTGCGGGCCAATATCCGTGGCTATGGGTTTGAGATCCTGGAGGATAAGGAAAAGTAAGAGGGGGCTAGTTAGCTAGTTAGTTGGTTAGTTAGTTTGTGCCCGCCTGACGGCAATCGATTGGATATAATGAAAAAAGACCAGCTACCTGGCCCTGTTTGGGGTGGGTGGCTGGTTATTTTGGTGTCTGCCTGCGGAGCGTGCCTGCCTGGCCTCATTAAGCCAAAAGTCGGAGCCAAGTGCAGGGACCGGCTCCAGCCAGCCTGCAGCTGTCTTCCGCCTTAGCTGGCTATGGCTGGGCTAAGTCGCTAGGCTCCAAGCCCCGCTCATAGGCCAGCCATCCTGGCCAGCACCAGGCCCGCTTTTGTCCATGAAGCCAGGTAGTCACTGGGTAGTGGGGAAAGAGGGCCGGCCTCCTAGGTATATGAGGGGTAAGCTATTAATGACTTACTAAATTTAGAAACGAAAGTTACTTATACAAGTAGTAAAATAAAGAAGAAAACGCTATATATAAGTTTGTGAGCATGATATAATGTAAGAGGTTTAACAATTGTAAATATAGAAAGTAGGGGGACAATGGGGGATTTTAAGGGAAATTAGCGTAAGTGATTAAGAAAAGTAATGAAAAATAAAGGAGGCCTAAGAATGGCTGAAAAAGATAATACGAAAATTGGATTTGAGAAGCAGATTTGGGATGCAGCATGTGTCTTGTGGGGGCATATTCCTGCCACAGAGTACAGAAAAGTAATTGTAGGACTTATCTTCCTCCGCTATATTTCTAGCGCTTTTGAAAAACGTTATGATGAGCTATTAGCTGAAGGAGATGGATTTGAGAATGACCGCGATGCCTACGCGGAGGAAAATGTTTTCTTCGTTCCGGAAGAGGCACGGTGGAGTACAATTGCATCTGCCTCCCGCACTCCTGAGATTGGTCAAGTAATTGATGATGCGATGAGAGCAATTGAGAGAGAAAATCCAAGCTTAAAAAATGTGCTGCCTAAGAATTACGCTAGCCCTGATTTGGACAAACGTGTGCTAGGTGAAGTTGTTGATTTATTCACTAATGAAGTCAAAATGGATGGAACAGAAGCAAGTAAGGATTTATTAGGTAGAACCTATGAATACTGTATTGCTCAATTTGCCTCTTATGAAGGCACCAAGGGTGGTGAATTCTATACACCTTCTAGCATCGTTAAAACAATAGTTTCCATACTCAAGCCATTCGATAACTGCCGCGTCTATGATCCATGTTGTGGGAGTGGCGGTATGTTTGTTCAGAGTGAGAAATTCATTGAGGAACATAGCGGCAAGCGGGGAAGTATTTCTGTTTATGGTCAAGAATCTAATCCGGATACTTGGAAGATGGCCAAAATGAATATGGCTATCAGAGGGATTGAAGCGAACCTTGGTGACTACCATGCGGATACTTTCTTCAATGACCTCCATAAGACTTTAAAGGCTGACTTTATTATGGCTAACCCTCCTTTCAACCTATCTAACTGGGGACAAGATAAATTAAAAGAGGATGTTCGTTGGAAATACGGTACGCCACCGGCAGGAAATGCCAACTATGCCTGGATACAACATATGATTCACCACTTAGCTCCTAATGGGAAAATCGGCTTAGTGCTTGCCAATGGGGCATTATCTTCTCAATCTTCTGGAGAAGGCGAGATTCGAAAAAAAATCATTGAAGCTGATCTTGTAGAAGGAATCGTTGCTTTGCCAACTCAACTCTTTTATAGTGTGACTATCCCTGTAACACTGTGGTTTATTAGTAAAAACAAGAAACAAAAAGGGAAAACTCTGTTTGTTGATGCGCGAAATATGGGTTATATGGTTGACCGTCGGCATAGAGATTTTAGTGAAGATGATATAGATTTATTAGCAAAAACCTTTGAAGATTTTCAAAATGGTAATTTGGAAGAAAAGAGAGGTTTTTCTGCAATTGCTGCGCTAGACGACATTAAGAAACATGATTATATCCTTACGCCAGGAAGATACGTCGGAATTGAAGAGCAGGAGGAGGATGGAGAGCCATTCGAAGAAAAAATGGCACGTCTGACAACTGAACTCTCTGAGATGTTCCAAAAGTCTCGTGAATTAGAAGAGGAAATTCGTCAAAAATTGGGGGCGATAGGATATGACATCTAAGTGGACAGTTAGAAAATTATCAGATATAGCAGTCATAAATCCAAGGGAAAGTCTCCCAAAGGGGACATTGGCGAAGAAAGTACCTATGGATAAATTAGCTCCATTTTGCAGAGATATCCCCGATTATATTTTTGAAGAGTATCATGGTGGGGCAAAATTTAGGAATGGCGATACAATAATGGCCCGCATTACGCCGTGTTTAGAAAATGGTAAGATAGCAAAGGTTGGAGTTTTAGATAAAGGTGAAATTGGTTTTGGGTCTACAGAATATTTAGTATTTCGAGCTATAGAGGGAATTAGTGATAGTGATTATTTATACTATTTAATATGTAGTCCGATAGTCCGTTTTCCAGCAATAAAATCAATGGTAGGTTCATCGGGTCGACAAAGAGTACAAAAGGATGTTGTTGCTAATCTTGAGATTCAGGTGCCTCCTATTGAAGAACAAAGAAGGATAGGAGCTCTGCTAAAATATTTTGATGATAGAATTCAATTGAATACTGCAATAAACAATAATTTAGAAGAACTAGCTCAAGTTTATTTCAATAAATTATTTATTGC
>CBDFAX010000046.1:0-7504 GCA_965245735.1 uncultured Abiotrophia sp.
AAGATCCTAAATTAACCAAGGGCATGGTCAAACGGGAAGTGGTTCAAGTCATTACGCCTGGGACCCTAATTGAAGAAGAAGCCCTTGAAGTTAAGGAGAATAACTACCTAGTAGCCTTGCGCCAGGAAGGCCAGACCTTCTACTTGGCGGCTATTGATGTCTCCACTGGGGAAATCAAAGTCACCCAGACACCAAGACAAGCCCAGCTCTTTAGTGAGCTCTATGCCCTCAAACCAAGCGAGATAGTAGTCGATAGCAGTCTGGATACCGAGCTCAAAGACCAAATTATCCAACAATTGGCCATTTATCTGTCTAGCTTTGACCTGACCGACCAGACGGAAGTTGGGACCCAGTGGGTGCTAGACCAAGCCAGCCCTCAAGAAGCCAGCCTCTTGAATCTACTCTTGGCCTATCTTTACAGCATTCAAAAACAAGCTCTAGGTCATTTGCAGCCCGTCGTCCGCTATGCTTTAGCCGATTATCTGCAGATGAATCATTTTGCTAAAAGTCAGTTGGAATTAACCAAGTCCCTCAGAACAGGGCGTAAGAAGGGTAGCCTGCTCTGGCTGATTGATCATACCAAGACGGCCATGGGTGGCCGCATGCTGCATCAGTGGCTAGAAAAGCCCCTGATTGATGAAGGCGTGTTGCGCCAGCGTCACCAACAGGTGGCCCAACTCATGTCGACCTACTTTGAACGTTTAGACCTGATTGCGGCTTTTGAGACTGTCTATGACTTGGAGCGCCTGGTGACGCGGATTAGTCTGGGGACTGCCAATGCTCGTGACGTGGACCATCTGCGCCAATCCCTTGGTCAGATTCCGCATATTAACCGAATTTTAGACGGACTTAATGCTAGCCAGAATCAGGTGCTATTTGAGCGCTTGCCGGATTTTCAGGAGCTCTATCAGCTCATTGACACAGTTTTAGCGGATGAACCACCAATATCAGTGACCGAGGGCAATATTATTCGGCCGGGCTACCATCAGGAATTGGACCAATACCGGGATGCCTTGGCTAATGGCCACCAATGGTTAGCAGAATTACAGCAACGTGAACGCGAGAGAACGGGGCTTAAAACCCTCAAAGTCGGCTACAACAAGGTCTTTGGCTATTACATTGAAATGAGCCGCCTCCAATCTGCCAACTTTGATGATCCGCGCTATATCCGCAAGCAAACCCTCAGTAATGCAGAGCGGTTTATTACAGAGGAACTCAAGCAACTTGAGACCACCATCCTGGGTGCTCAAGAAAAGGCAACCCAGCTAGAATACCAACTCTTCACCGAACTACGCCAAGCCATTGCGGCTTATACAGGTCAGTTACAGGCCTTGGCCAGCCAGATTGCCAGCCTAGATGTCCTAGCTAACTTTGCCAGTCTAAGTGAGCGGGAAGATTACTGCCAGCCAGAATTGGTGGCAGAAGCCAAGCATTTCCAACTGGAGGCTAGCCGCCATCCAGCCCTAGAAAAATTAATCGGTAAGGCGGCTTTTGTGCCCAATGACTTTGTCCTCTTACCGGACCAGCCTCTGCTGCTTTTAACGGGTCCTAACATGTCAGGGAAGAGCACCTATATGCGGCAGATTGCCTTCTGCGTTATTCTCAACCAGATTGGCTGTTTTGTGCCAGCCAAGTCGGCCAAGCTGCCAATTGTCGATAAGATTTTCACCCGGATTGGGGCTTCCGATGATATTTCCAGTGGTCAGTCGACCTTCATGGTGGAAATGATGGAGACCAATGTCGCCCTGCGCGAAGCAACACCACGTTCGCTCCTGCTCTTCGACGAAATCGGGCGGGGGACAGCCACCTTCGATGGCATGGCCCTTGCCGAAGCCATTCTTTATTACCTGGCTCAAGAAGTGCAAGCCGCTACCGTCTTCTCCACCCACTACCATGAATTGACTGATTTATCGACTAAATTACCAGTCTTACGCAATATTCATGTGGGTGCCACCGAGCAAGATGGCCAAGTGGTTTTCCTACATAAGATTTTGGAAGGAGCCGCCGACAAGAGTTACGGGATTCATGTCGCCAAACTAGCAGGCCTGCCACAAGCTCTATTGGTTCAAAGCCAGGAAGTCTTGCAGGAATTGGAGTCTAATAGCCAATGGCTGAGACGCCAAGAACCAGAAAGTGACGGCCAGCTTTCCCTCTTCGACCTGCCGGCGACTAAGCCTTCGCCTAAGGTTTTGAGAGAAGACCAAGAGCGAGTGCTCAAGCAATTGGCTGATTTGGACATTAACCAATTAACACCACTCCAGGCCTTAGAAGGCCTAGCAGCCATGCAAGATCAATTAAAGTAAGTTCTAAGAAGTTATTGAAAGGGGGGATTTCATGGGCAAGATTCAACAAATGCCAGAAGCCTTGGCCAACCAGATAGCGGCCGGTGAAGTCGTGGAACGTCCCGCTTCGGTCGTTAAGGAGCTAGTGGAAAATGCCATTGACGCAGGCGCCCAGACCATTCGGGTGGAACTGCGGGAAGCGGGGATTCAGCAAGTTAAGGTCATTGACGATGGGGAAGGCATGGATGCTGAAGATTTGGCCAAGGCTTTCTTACCTCACGCCACCAGTAAGCTCTATGATGTTCATGACCTCTTTCAAATCAAATCACTGGGTTTCCGGGGTGAAGCCCTAGCCAGTATTGGTTCTGTCGCTAAGGTCCGAGTAGAATCCATGCAGGCCGGAGCTAAAGCCGGTCACTATATTGAGATTGCCGGTTCTCAGGTGCAAGCCCAGGGCATGACCAGTGCCCGCAAGGGAACGACCTTGACCGTAGATAGTCTCTTCTATAACACGCCAGCCCGTCTTAAGCATTTGAGTAGTCTGAAGACAGAACTCAAGCATAGCTTGAACTTTATTCAGGATATCGCCATGGCCTATCCCGACATTCGCTTCCACTTGGTAAATGACGGCCAAACGATCTTTCAGTCCTTCGGGACAGGGGACTTGCGCCAGACCATTGCTAATGTCTATCAACCGGCGCTAGCTCGTCAGCTCATAGCCATAGAATCGGAGAATCTAGACTTTAAGATTCGAGGCTATATCTCACCGCCTCAGTTGACCCGGACTTCCAAGCACTATATCCACTGGATGATCAATGGCCGGGCTGTTCGTTCCTATGCCTTGACTGAGCTCTTGCTACGAGCCTATGGCCGCCAACTCATGATTGGCCGCTATCCTTTGGCCGTCATTGCTATTGAACTAGATCCTCGTCTAGTGGATGTCAATGTCCATCCAACCAAGCAAACCGTTCGGCTCAGCAAGGAAAACGAACTAGGTCAATTGCTGACCCAGGCGGTGGTAGACAGTCTAGCCAGCCTCAATCCTGTGCCCAATGCCCAGGTTCAAGAACTGGCAGGTGGTCGACTTTTCCATCAAACAAATCAAGCCAGCCCTCAAGGTCCACTAGCAAGCCAAGTCATGCCTCTGGACTTGGACGGTAAGGGGAATGAGCCGACATTTGACTCGGCTTATGACCAAGAAGGTGACTTAGCGACTAGCCAAGCCAACCGACCAAGTCAGCCAGCTCAATCAGCGCCAGTCAGCCAGGTGGCTGAAAACTTAGCGCCTGATTGGCAAGATAGCCAAGTGGAGCCAGTAAGCAAATTTGAGGAATCAGAGCCTAGCCCTAGTCAGCCGCTTGAAGCTGGGCCAGCGTCTGTTGACAGCCAAGAACCAAGTCAATCAAGTGTTAGTCAGGACTTACGTCCATCCTTTGGTCACTTACGTTATGTCGGCCAGATTCATGGCACTTATTTGATTGCAGAGAGTCCAGAAGGCTTCTACCTGATTGACCAACATGCGGCTCAAGAGCGGATTCGCTATGAGGCCTTTATGAAGCAGGAAATGGACACTAAGACCCAGCAAACCCTCTTGTTACCCTATCTCTTCCACTTTAGCCCAGCCGAGCTAGCAGGATTAGACCAGGTCTTACCAAGACTGGAAGAACTGGGCATTGTCTTAGAAGCCTTTGGACCTAAGACCTATCAATTGGCCTCTTATCCAACTTGGCTAGAAGCCCATGAAGTAGAACAGACGGTGCGGGATCTGACTGAGCGCTTAGTCAAGCAACCGGATTTAAGCATTAATCAGATTAAGGAAGCAGCCCTGATTATGCAGTCCTGCCGTGGGGCTATTAAGGCCAACCACTACCTAGACGACAGTCAGGCCAGCTATCTCATTCAGGCCCTGGATGGTTTAGATGATCCTTTCCACTGTCCACATGGCCGACCAGTCTTTGTCCAAATTACCGACAAGACGCTAGAAAAACTATTCAAACGGATTCAAGATCCACATCAAGGAGGTCACCAATTATGAGTCAAGAACAGTATCAAGAAGCCATCAAGGGCTTAAATGAAATCCAATACAAGGTTACCCAAGAAAATGCCACCGAACGTCCTTTTAGTGGCGAATACGATGATTTCTATGAGAAGGGCATCTACGTGGACATTGTGAGTGGGGAGCCCCTCTTCTCAAGTGCTGCCAAGTATGACGCGGGCTGTGGCTGGCCAGCTTTCTCTAAGCCAATCCAAGCCTCTGAAATTGTCGAAAAAGAAGATGCCTCTCTGGCTCGGATGCGGACAGAAGTACGCTCTGCTAAGGCAGATTCCCATCTAGGTCATGTCTTTGGTGACGGACCTAAGGAACTAGGGGGCTTACGCTACTGCATCAATTCAGCAGCCCTACGCTTCATCCCTTACGAAGAAATGGACCAAGCTGGCTATAGCGACTATAAACAATACGTGGAGTAAAAAAATAATGTATGAATTTATCCAAGGGGAGCTGGTCCAAATCCAGCCCCTTTATCTTGTCATTAGCGCAAATGGTGTGGGCTATCGCCTGCTCTGCGCCAATCCCTACCGTTGGCAGGGGGAATTGCACCAGCAAGTCCTCTGTCCGGTAGAATTAGTGGTCCGGGAAGACGCTATGACTCTCTATGGTTTCCGTGATCAGCAGGAGAAGCAACTCTTTAATACCTTGCTTAAGGTATCGGGTATCGGGCCTAAGAGTGCCTTATCCATCTTGGCCTTGGACGACCATGCGGGCTTAATTCAAGCCATTGATTCAGGGGACTCTACCTACCTGACCAAATTCCCAGGTGTGGGTAAGAAGACCGCCCAACAAATGATTTTAGACCTAAGCGGCAATCTGGATTTCCAAGCTCACGCGCAAACGCAAGCATCGGCTCCAGTCAGCCAACAACATTTAGAAGAAGCCTTAGAAGCCCTGGCTGGCCTAGGCTATTCGGCCAAGGAAATCAAGAAGGTTGAAAAGCCACTACAAGAAGCTGGCCTGACTTCCACTCAGGAAATGCTGAGTGCAGCCTTCAAGTTATTAAGAAAGTAGAGGAGGGGCGACCATGTCTCATGATGAACGTATACTGTCGGGTAACTGGCAGCCGGAAGATGAGGGGAATTTACTCAGTCTACGGCCTAGTCGCCTGTCTGAATACATTGGTCAGTCCAAAATCAAAGACGAAATAGCCATCTATATCCAAGCAGCCAAGCAACGAGAAGAGGCCCTGGACCATGTCTTGCTCTATGGGCCACCAGGTCTAGGTAAGACGACTATGGCCATGGTTATCGCCAATGAGATGGGGGTAGGTCTCCACACGACCAGTGGGCCCGCTATTGAGCGGTCGGGTGATTTATTGGCCTTGCTCAATGAATTAAGCCCAGGCGATATTCTCTTCATTGATGAAATTCACCGCCTACCTCGGGTCATCGAAGAAGTCCTCTATTCGGCCATGGAAGATTATTTTGTCGATATTATTATTGGCCAGGGACCTTCGGCTCACCCAGTCCACTTTGAGTTGCCTCCTTTTACCTTGATTGGGGCGACCACACGGGCAGGTTCCCTGTCCAAGCCTTTGCGGGATCGCTTCGGTATTGTCTCCCACATGCAATTCTATACACCGAATGAATTGGCTCTGATTGTAGAACGATCAGCCGATGTCTTCGAGACGCGGATTGATTCTGAGGGGGCACGGGAAATCTCCTTGCGCAGCCGGGGGACGCCACGTATTGCCAACCGTATTCTCAAACGGGTACGCGACTTTGCCCAAGTTAAGGGCCAGGGCGTGGTTGACTTAAGGATGGCTCAAACCGCCTTAGAAGTCCTGGAAATCGACCAATATGGCTTGGATGCTATCGACCGTAAGATTCTCAGCTGTCTGATTGAGTTTTATGGTGGCGGGCCAGTAGGGCTTAATACCTTGGCCGTCAATATTGGTGAAGATACCGAAACCCTGGAAGATATGTACGAACCTTACTTGGTGCAGAATGGCTTCATTCAGCGGACCCCACGGGGCAGACAGGCGACCGCCTTGGCCTATGAGCACCTAGGCTATGCCTATCCCAACCCAGATGATAGAGAGAAAGTAGAGTAAAGCTAGAAATGTTAACAACCAAAGATTTTGATTATCACTTACCAGAGCCCCTTATCGCCCAAACGCCTTTGGCGGACCGGGCAGCTTCTCGCTTATTGGTTTTGGACCGTCAAACGGGCCAAAAACAAGATTTGCACTTTGATCAAATTATTAATTTTCTCAATCCAGGCGATGCCTTGGTGGTTAATGAGACCCGGGTTATTCCGGCCCGACTCTTCGGTATCAAGCCGGAGACTGGCGGACACTTGGAGGTCCTGCTGCTTAACAACACCCAGGGCAATCAATGGGAATGCTTGATTAAGCCCGCTCGCCGGGCTAAGACAGGGACCCAGATTGTCTTTGGCGAGGATGGTCGTCTGACTGCCACCGTTGTTTCAGAAGGGGACCATGGGGGCCGAATCATTGAATTTTCCTATGAGGGGGTCTTCCTAGAAATTCTAGAATCCCTGGGTCAAATGCCACTGCCACCATATATTAAGGAACGTCTAGAGGATGCGGATCGTTACCAGACTGTCTATGCAAAGGAAAATGGCTCCGCGGCTGCCCCGACAGCAGGTCTTCACTTCACCGATGACCTCTTGGCGGCTATCAAGGCCAAGGGTGTGGAAATTATTCCCCTAGTCCTACATGTGGGTTTGGGCACCTTCCGTCCAGTCTCAGCTGATAGCATTGAAGACCATGAGATGCATGCCGAATACTATCAATTAAGTCAAGAATCAGCTGACGCTATCCAGGCCGTTCAGGCACGTGGCGGCAAGATTTTTGCAGTAGGGACTACTAGTGTCCGTACCCTTGAAACCATCGCTGCTAAATATGATGGGCAAGTAAAAGCAGATTCTGGCTGGACCCAGATTTTTATCTCGCCGGGCTTTGAATTTAAGGTGGTTGATCACTTGATTACCAACTTCCATTTGCCATGTTCCACTTTGGTTATGTTGGTATCAGCCTTCTATAATCGGGAGGCAGTCCTAGCAGCCTATGAGCATGCGGTGGAGGCAGAGTATCGCTTCTTCAGCTTTGGCGACTCCATGTTAATCCTATAAAAATAAGCGTCTCCCTGGAGAGACGCTTTTATATTATGGCAAGCAAAAAAGGCTAGGACAAAATAGTCCTAAC
>CBDFAX010000047.1:0-6503 GCA_965245735.1 uncultured Abiotrophia sp.
TTCCGGCGATTTCCCGGGAGCTAGTGGTCCACTTGACAGAGTGGGCCACTAGCTCGAAGCTTTTCCTGAATTTTGGACCGTTTCCGGCGATTTCCCGGGAGCTAGTGGTCCACTTGACAGAGTGGGCCACTAGCTCAAGCAAAAGCCCTGCACTAACTTTCGGTGCAGGGCTTTCTTGCTTAGTCTTTAAGGCTTTCAATGTATTGGTAGGCTTGGAAACCAGCCGTACCGCCATCGCCAGTAGCTGTTACGATCTGACGCAGGTGCTTTTGACGCACGTCGCCGGCCGCAAAAATGCCTGGCAGGCTAGTGGTCATGTGATCGTCCGTGATGATCCAGCCTTCTTGGTCGGTAATTCCCAAATCTTTGACTGCTTCTGAGTTAGGCACCAAACCAACGTAGATAAAGACCCCTTGGGCATCTACGCGGCTGGTCTGGCCAGTCTTGACGTTCTTAATTTGCACGCCTTCAACCGCATCCGTCCCTAGAATTTCCTCCACCACGCTATCCCAGATGAATTCAATCTTAGGATTGGCAAAGGCCCGGTCTTGCAGGACTTTCTGCGCTCGGAGCTCGTCACGACGGTGAATGACCGTGACCTTGCTAGCAAATTGAGTCAGGTAATGGGCCTCTTCAACGGCCGAATCACCCCCGCCGACCACGATAATTTCCTTATCGCGGAAGAAGAAGCCATCACAGACCGCACAGTAGGACACGCCACGGCCAGCCAATTCTTCTTCCCCCGGCACACCAAGATGGCGGTGGAAAGAACCGGTCGCCACAATGACTGCCTTAGCTTCATAAACCTTAGAGCTGGTATGCACTCGCTTAAGGTCGCCTGCTACTTCAATATGGCTCACGTCGCCGTAGTCGTGGACCGCGTCAAAGCGCATAGCCCCTTGGTACATGTGTTGGGCCAATTCTGGGCCAGAAACCAAGGAAAAACCAGGATAGTTTTCCACATCTGCCGTGTTGTTGACTTCCCCACCGGGAACGCCCTTTTCAATCATATGGGTCTTGAGATTAGCCCGTGAAGCGTAGAGGGCGGCGGTCATGCCAGCCGGCCCAGCGCCAATCACGACGACATCTGTTACAATTAATTCTTTTTCCATTCTATCATTCACTCTCTTAGTAATGCGCTTGAGACAGGGAGGCTTCTTGCTTGCCATCACGCGTCATCAAGCGAAGCAGGCCTTCCTTGACCTGCGCACCTTGATAAATGAGACCATAGAGGGCCTCGGTAATTGGCATTTCGATACCGGATTCCTTGGCCAGTTCATAGGCTGACTGGCAGGTAGCAATCCCTTCGACCACCATTTGAATTTCTTCTTCAATGGCTTCCTTGCTGTAACCTTTGGCTAGCAAATTCCCTGCCTGCCAGTTACGGGAGTGGGGACTGGTACAGGTGACCACTAGGTCGCCAACCCCGCTTAAACCAACGAAAGTCAATGGGTCCGCCCCTAACTTAATGCCCATACGGGAAATTTCAGCTAGGCCACGCGTTACTAGGGCAGCCTTGGCATTGTCGCCATAGCCAGCACCCGCTAGGACACCGGCCCCTAGGGCAATAATATTCTTGAGGGCCGCGCCCATTTCCACGCCTACCACATCGGTATTGGTATAGATACGGAAGTAGTGATTCTTAAAGAGGGCCTGCACCTTCTCAGCTGCTTGCAAATTGGGACAAGCAGCCGTTACAGTCGTCAAGTCATGGCGGGCTACTTCCTCGGCATGGCTTGGACCTGACAAGACAACCAGGTCTTGATAATCTTGGCGCGAAATTTCCTCTTCAATCATCTGGCTGACCCGTAAATGGGTCCCCTGCTCCAGCCCCTTAGTGGCATGCACTAGGAGGGGTTGGGCGTCTGACTGACTGAGATAGCTAGCTACCTGACGGGCAACCGAGCGAATAGCCTTGGTTGGTAAGACGAAGAGCAAGACAGCGGCTTGATCCAAGGCTGCTTTTAAGTCCGTTGTCGCCACAATGGTCGTCGGCAAGTTAATGCCTGGCAGGAAGTGGCTATTGGTATGGGCTTGGTTAATTTCGTCCGCGATGTGGCCTTCACGTCCCCATAAGACCACCTCATGACCATTTTCAGCCAAGACTTGGCCTAGGGCAGTTCCCCAGGAACCTGAACCTAATACCGCAATTTTCATGTCCTTACCTCTTTTCTAATTGGAAATCTGAATAGGCCAAACTGTGACCCCCTCGCCGTCTGATGATTATCCAGGCCAAGCCCAACACTACCATGACGGCGGATACCCCCTGCGAAATGCGCAAGGGACCCAAGTATAAACTGTCAGTCCGTAGACCTTCAATGAAGAAGCGACCTAGGCCATACCAAACGAAGTAGCCGGCCGCTAATTCACCACGTTTGACTAAGCCTTTTTGTCGTCGCAGGATTAAGATCAGGGCCAAACCAAGTAAGTTCCACAGCGACTCGTAAAGGAAGGTCGGCTGGTAATAATGGCCTTGAATCTGCATTTGATCAATGAGCCAAGCCGGCAAATGCAAGCCTTCTAGAAAGGCGCGGCTGGTTTCTGGCCCATAGGCCTCTTGGTTGACGAAGTTGCCCCAACGCCCGATGGCTTGAGCCAGCATAATGCCTGGCGCTGCTACATCCAAGGTTAGGATGAGATCTTGCTGATAGCGTCTTGCCACATAGATAATGGTGGCTGTGCCTAGCAAGATGGCCCCATAGATGGCGCCCCCGCCATGCCAAATCTGAATGATTTGGTCGGGATGGGCTAGGTAGTAGTCCAAACGGAAGAGCACATAGTAGGCACGCGCCCCTAGTAGGCCTAAGATAATGGTCCAGAAGTAGGCATCCGACAGATAATCTTCCGACAGGCCCTTACGGCGCCCCTCACGCATGACTAAGAGATAGGATAGGACCATACCTAAGCCAATCAAGAGGCCGTACCAGTGGACGGGCCAGCCCAGCAAGCGGAAGGCAATAGGATCAATGGCTAAAATTGGCATCTAGTTATCAACCCGATTCTTCTTGATGAGGGCGTCTAGTTTACGGTTAAAAGTAGTCGTCGCATCATAGCCCATTTGGTTAGCCCGGAAGTTCATGGCAGCTGATTCGACAATAGCTGACAAGTTCCGCCCGGTCTTAACTGGAATGCGGATACGTGGCACGTTGACTTCAAAGATTTGTTCATATTCACGCTGTGAGCCTAGACGGTCGTATTCGGTATTGCCATCATCTTGCACCAGGTTAATAATCAATTCCAAACGTTTAGAGCGACGGATGGCCGCTACCCCGTAGAGACTCATAACATCGATAATCCCTAAGCCGCGGATTTCCAAGAGGTTTTGGAGAATTTCAGGAGCTTCACCGACTAGGGTCAATTCATCAATCATAAAGAGCTCGACCCGGTCATCAGCAATCAGACGGTGGCCGCGTTGGACCAATTCTAGGGCCGTTTCAGACTTACCGACACCGCTCCCCCCGGTTAGGAGAACCCCCATCCCGAATACTTCAACGAAGACACCGTGCTTAGCCAAGCGCTCAGCCAAGCGGCCCTCTAAAAAGTTAGTCAAGTTGGCTAGGACCCGGGTGGTCTTAGAACGTGCCACCAAGATTGGAATATGATACTTATCCGCGACCGTAATCAAATCTTCCGGCACCGACATGTCCCGTGCGAAGATAATCGCTGGCGTTTCCTCGTTACAGAGAGATTCATAGGCCAAAAGCCGCTCCTTTTCTGGCAAACTTGCTAGATAGAGAAGCTCTGTCCGCCCAATCAACTGGATTCGCTCGAAAGGATAGTCCTCCACAAAGCCTGTTAGGGCCAAACCTGGCCGGGATACTTCACTCGTATATATTTGACGAGAACCATAATCTTCCCCAAAGGCATATTGAATTTTTAAGGTTTTTACGAGTTCATTGACGGTTACACTGCTGGACATGAAAATGTTGCCTCCTCATTGACTTTTACCTCCTAATCTTAACATAGACGGCGGAGAATTCCTATCTTTTCGTTTGCCCAGATAGGGCTTGAAAAGACTGAATTTGCCAGCCTAAGCAGAAGACCGCAGCCATCTGGTCTGCGGTCTTTTATTAGTCTTAATCATGATAGGGGCTGTCCAAGCCAACTAGGCTTTGGCCTAGGGAAAGGGCAACAGCCACCAACATAGCACTCCAGATAGAACTGATGGTGAGGCCACCTGGCAACCAACTAGCTAAAAGTAGGATAAAGCCGGCAATCAACCAGTTGACCAGACCCAAACTCAAGAAGTTGAGGGGCCAGGCAAAGAATTCTAGAACTGGCTTTACCGTTACGCTTAATAGGGCGAAGACAAAGGCTGATATTAAGGCCCCGCCAAAGCCCGTAACGTTGACACCCGGCATAACATGGGCCAAGCCCATAAAGAGAAGGGTATTCAATAAAATCCGACGCATTAGAAATCACTCCAGTCGTCTTTAGGTGTCACATCACGTCGCTTAGTCTCTGTTTTAGCGTCATGACCTGCTCGGCCTTCTTGATAGCGGCGCAGGAAGTCGTTGAGTTCCTCAGTCGCTCGACGAGCTCGTTGGCGATAGCGATCTCTTTCCTGCTCGCGGTAGCTAGATCGATTGGCACGGCCATCGGCAACCGTATAGTCACTTGGCAGGATAATCCCCAAGGCTAGATAAATGAGTAAGGGTGTCCCCCAACCTATCCAGATAAGGACAAACCAAACTAGGCGAAGCAAGGTAGGATCAACCCCTAGATATTCTCCTAGTCCCCCGCAGACCCCCATTACTTTACGGTCACGGGTAGATTTATATAGTCGTTTCATGGTCGTTCCTTCTTTCTATCTCTCTTAAGCTTAGGCTTCTGGCATGATAAAAGCAACAACCAAGTAACCGAACAAGCCTACGCCACCTAAAAAGCCAGAAACCGCCCAGACTACACGTACAAGCGTTGGGTCTATGCCAAAATAATCAGCAATACCGGCACAAACGCCTAAAAACATCCCTTCACGGCTATTACGAGTTAATCGTTTCATGGTAAATTCCTCCTATAAATCGGTATCTTTGAGGCGAATGTCGCCTGATACGGTGTTAATTTCTAAATGAACAGGTCTTTCTTGGTTGGTCATCAGCCGTTGGCATTCTAGGCTGTGATGACGGTGGGTTTCAACGTCTAGGTGGCCGATACGGTGTTCCACGTCGCCTGAGCTAGATTGGGCGCTGCCTTCTAGGCTTAAGTTGGCCGGAATAGCGATTTTCACATCGCCACTTACCGTGCTGACCTTCATAGAAGCCGGCGTCTCATCGCGTTTGGTTAAGAGCAAGTCGCCACTAATCAGGCTAGCCGCTACATCGCCAATGGCTCCCACTACGCGGCAGTCGCCGTTAGTTGTCTCTAGGTTGAGGCGTTTAACCTCTGCTAGGCGGTAGTCTAGATCCCCATTGGTTGAATGGTAGTCTAATAAGTCTGCTGTCACATCGGACAGATCGACATCCCCATTGACAGTCGTCAGATAGATTTCCTTAGCTTGGACACCGTCTAGTTCCATATCCCCTTGGGTGGTCTCAATCCGAACGGTCTCTAAGTCTTGGTCTGGCAGGGTCACTTCAATATCCGCTGACATGTGGTCGTCGGTTACTTGCAAGAGCAAGCTGCCGTCGTCCAGGGAGAGAATACTGTGGGCTTGGAAATCTTCTAGGTTAGGATTTGGAATCTTGCCAAAGAAGCTAGCCTTGACATTGACTGAGACTTGATCCACATGGGCGCGAGTGACTTTGACATCGCCTCGTGATAACTTAAAGTCTAACACCTTTAGGTCCTTAGCGTCAAAGTTAAAGGTATGCTCCCATTCATTGCCCAAACGGCCGTAGGCTCTCACACCTACGCGAATGCCTTCACGCGCCGCCTTAAAGGCTGTGCTCACCACCTGACCAATGACACGGCCTAAGCGGTTGGCTTCGTTATCGATACGTTGGCCGGCGCGGTCTGCTTTCTGACCGAATTGATCCGCTGCCCGACTGACGTGGTCTGCTGCCCGCTGGCTGCCTTCATTGACTTGCCGAACGAAGTCGTTGAGTCGTTGGCTGAAAGGCTCTAAAGTAGGACTTGCTGGCTTGTAGGCCTTGAGTTCTTCTTGGAGCTGGTCAATCTTTTGGCCTCGCTCCAGGACTTCTGCTGCCACTTGGTTTTTTTGGGCTTGGAGCTCTTGGCTGAGCTCGTCTAATTCTGCTAGAATCTCGAACTCTCTTAGGCGTTGCTTAGCGATTAGAAGGGCTTGACCTTCTTTTTCTAAGCTAGCTTCTAATTCTTGGCGCTTGGCCGCCGCTGCTTCTTCCTCTTCCTGGCTGATGGAAGCTTCTGGTTCAGCGGCTTCTTGGGCTGGCTCTGCTGACTTGCTGTCTTCAGGCTTGTTTTCTGGTTTGTCATCAAGGCTTTGTTGGACGCTATAGATGATTTCTTGACCAAATTTGAGGCTCTTGTCGATGGCTTCTTGGACGGTAGCCTTGAGCTGTTCTGAGTCGAAGCCCGCCTTCTTG
>CBDFAX010000048.1:0-5324 GCA_965245735.1 uncultured Abiotrophia sp.
CTGATGATTTCCGTCAATCTATTTTTGCCAACGAATAGAAAGCAGAAAACGGCAGCTAAGGCTGCTGTTTTTTGTCGTACTTGCAAGTAGTAAGCAGATGGAGTAGAATATAAACTAATCCGATTAGTTTAAAAGGAAAGGATGATCTCGATGAGAATCAAGCAACACGGAAATCTTTATCAATTAACCTTTTTACCTCGGCTTTTCCCCATTAATGCTTATGTGTATGAGACGGATGATGCCTTAATCGTACTGGATATGGGAAAGAGTAACTTTGTTAAAGGCGTTAAAGCCCTTGAAGCTAAGACGGCAAAGCCAGTGACCCATTTGTTAATAACTCATGGGCATAGTGACCATGTTAGCGGAATTTCGGTCTTTTCAAAGGCTTATCCCGATGCGGAGATTGTAGTATCCGCTCGAGAAGCTAGAATCTTGCGCGGGGACCTAAGTTTAGATGATACAGAAGATCAAAGTCCTATCTCGGGGGGATGGCCAGAGCTAGATTTTGACATTCATCGAGAAGTAATCCCTGGGGATCAGGTGGCAGGCTTTCAAGTAGTTGGAGTTCCAGGACATACACCAGGCTCGGTTGCATACTTAGCACCTGATGGGACTATGATTGCGGGCGATGCCTTCCAAACACGCGGGGGCTTGGCGGTAGCAGGCGATTTGCGCATTGCTTTTCCATTTCCTGCCTGGGCAACGTGGAGCCGCAAAGAGGCTTTGGCTAGTGCTGAGGTAGTCTTGAAACTAAACCCAAGCTGTCTAGCCTTAGGTCACGGGCCACTGGTTTTAAATCCTGATGTAGAGTTGCCACCAGTAATTAAACGAATGAAGGAGCGTTTAGAGCATGCGTAGACCCTCTATAAGCCTAGAACAACTTGTTAAAATAGGTTCTTCTTTACTAAATCGAAAGGGACTTACGGAATTTGCCCTCAAAGACGTTGCGCACGAGGTAGGAATGCGTCTGCCTTCCCTTTATAACTATATCGAGAGTCGGGAACACTTGCTGATGCTTATTGCAGAAGACACGGCAAAGCGTTTTTATCAGCTGTTGTCAGCAGCAGCCCAAGAAGGAGATGGAACCGAGAAGATACGTCAAGTAGCCGAGGCATACTTGAACTTTGCTTGGGACTACCCGGGAGAGTATGAATTGATGCAAGCTCCTGCTTTTTGGTGCCAGAGTTCAGCGGGACCTATCTTTGAGTCAATCTTCGAGTTAGTGCGTCAACTTACTGGGGATTGGAGATTAGCTCCGGAAGTCGAGACGCATTTTTATCGGAGTTTACGTAGTTTTCTGCATGGTTATGCCGATATTGGGCGACAGCAGGGCTTTCGGCGACCTCAAGCCTTGGAATCGAGTGCTCAGTTTGGTCTAGACCTACTCTTAGCAGGATGGCAGGAATATTTAGCAAAACAGGATAGTATTAGTCGATAATATCCCTTGCATCGAAAGAATAAAAGGAGTATCATATAGACAAAAGTTATTATGAAGACAATAGTCTAGAAGGGCGGTGCCTATGTTAACGCCTAATGAAGCCAAGGTGCTGGCCTTGATTGAGGAAGACCCTTTCCGTACCCAGCAAGAATTGGCAACATTGATGGGAATTAGTCGGTCAACGGTGGCCAGTTTAATCTCGTCCTTGACCCAGAAACATCAGCTACGCGGACGAGCCTATATTCTGAATGAGGCGCGGCGAATTTATTGTATCGGTGGGATGAATATCGACCGTAAATTTCGTTTAACCGGCGCCATGCAGCTAGGTACTAGTAACCCTGTCACCTCAACTCTCAGTGTGGGGGGCGTAGTCCGCAACGTAGCTGAGAACTTAGGGCGATTAGGTCAAACGGTTCAATTGCTGTCAGTAGCGGGAATGGATCAGGATTATGACTGGATTAAGCAGCAGACTCAGGCCTATGTGGATATGAGCCAAGTAACTCAAATTCCAGAGGCGGCAACGTCAACCTACAGTGCTATCTTGGATGAGTCCGGGGATATGCAATTGGCGCTAGCCGATATGGCGATTGCCGACCAGATGGATTTAGATTGGATTAGTCAATTTGCTCCGCGTCTTAAGCTAGCAGATTATCTGATTCTGGATTTGAACTTGCCTCTAGCAACCGTGACTTATTTGATTCAACTTGCAAAAGCTGAATCAATTCCGCTCGCCATTATTCCGGTCAGTGGTCCCAAGATGAGTCACTTGCCAGAAGATTTAAGTGGCGTTAGTTGGCTCGTTGTCAATGAGGATGAATCCATCAGTCGCTTTGGGAATTTACCGGCGGCAGACTTAGTGGAGGCTTGGTTAGCAACCGGCGTCTTGCAAGTGGTCATGACCAGGGGGACTCGAAGTAGTTTTTATGGGCATCAGGATGGCAGCCGCCAGGAAGTCCAGCCTCTCCTAGCGCAACATGTAGTAGATGTAACAGGGGCAGGTGATGCCTTCTCTGCTGGCCTTCTCTATGGACAGTTGACAGGGCATGATGCTAAGACATCTATTTATTATGGGATGGCCAATTCCTATCATACGGTTCAAGTCAAGCAAACCGTTCGACTCAATCTCTCTGCTAGCCAGTTGGAGAGTGACTATCAGACATTAAAAGAAAGAGGTTTAGCCTAAGATGAAAAACTTATTATCTATTAGTAAAGAAGTACAACACGCTTTAGATCATAACTTACCTGTTGTCGCTTTAGAATCTACCATCATTTCTCACGGGATGCCCTATCCACAAAACGTTCAAATGGCTAAAACAGTAGAGCAGATTATCCGTGATAATGGGGCTGTACCAGCAACAATCGCCATCATGGATGGTCAGTTTAAGA
This sequence comes from uncultured Abiotrophia sp., assembly GCA_965245735.1. Classification (GTDB taxonomy): domain Bacteria; phylum Bacillota; class Bacilli; order Lactobacillales; family Aerococcaceae; genus Abiotrophia. The sequence goes on from CBDFAX010000048.1 coordinate 2,825, forward strand.
TTGGTTTAGAAGAAGCTGATTTAGAACGTTTGGCTAGCGAGAAGCCAGTTGCTAAGGTATCTCGTCGTGACCTGGCAGAAGTCTTCGCCAAAGGCATCTTAGGGGCGACGACAGTGGCAACGACCATGATTGGGGCGCATTTAGCGGGTATCAAGGTCTTCGTTACTGGCGGGATTGGTGGCGTACACCGCGGTGTAGAGGAAACAATGGATATTTCTGCTGACTTAGACGAATTAGGCCAAACACCAGTGACGGTCGTTTGCGCAGGTGCCAAAGCTATTTTGGACTTGCCAAGAACTTTGGAATATTTGGAAACCAAAGGGGTGCCTGTAGTGGGCTACCAAACGGATTACCTACCTGCCTTCTACACACGGACGTCAGAATACAAGCTCAATAGCCGAGCAGACAAGCCAGAAGAAATTGCAGCCATGATGGACTACTCTGAAGCGCTTGGCCTTAAGGGTGGGATTTTGGTGACGAATCCAATTCCTGCTGAACATGAGATTCCACATGAAAAAATTGATGCCATTATCGATGCGGCTGTAAAAGAAGCAGATGAGAAAGGGATTCGAGGCAAAGATAGCACGCCATTCCTATTAGCTAAGATTGTTGAATTAACAGATGGAGCTAGCTTAAATACTAATATTCAATTGGTTTATAATAACGCCAAATTAGGGGCAAAGATTGCTAAAGCCTATCAAGAACGTTAAGCTTATTTATGGCGGCCGGGACTAATGTCCCGGCTTTTTGTATATGATGTTAGTGGGAATAGAGTGATGCTGGGCATGATTTTATCTTGATTGGTCAATGGTTAACTAGAAGGGCTTGACTTTTCTACTAGATGCCGTATAATAAAAGTGCAAACAGTTGAATAATTGTTCAATTAATATGAAGGAGGAGTTAAGATGTGCTCTCATAATCACAACTCTCATACACATTCGCATCAGCACCATGACCATGCTCATGCCCATGTTCATGCATTTAGTTGGGCCGTTTTTGCCTATATGCTTGGTCTCCTTGCTTTCACCACAGGGCTTCTTCTAGAGCAAGGTTCCCTATTGGTTAATGTCCTCTATAGCTTGACGGTAATCCTGTCTGGCTATCATGTCCTAAGTGAAGGTTTGTTAGAGACTTGGCAGGCTAGCTACAAAGCGCGCCGTTTTTGTCCTAATACTCACTTGCTAATGGGGCTGGCGGCCATAGGTGCTATGCTAATTGGACAATTCCAAGAAGCAGCCTTGCTAATTTTGATATTTGCTGGTGCTCATTTTCTGGAGGACTATGCAGAAGCTAAATCTAAGAAGGAAATGACCAGCCTCTTAGCCATGCAACCCCAAGAAGCGCGCCTTTTGGCGGAAGATGGAAGCATGACGATTGTGGCAGTGCAAGACTTAGCGGTTGGTAATCGAGTGCAAGTATTGAATGGTGCCCAAATACCCATTGATGGACAAATTGTGAGCGGTCAGGCAGTTATTAATGAGGCCATGATTAATGGGGAGAGTATTCCGCAAGAAAAGAGCGTGGGCGACACGGTCTATGCCGCTACCCTCAATGGTAATAGCAGCTTTGTCATGCAAGTAACGCGTTTGGCGGATGAGACGGCTTTTGCTAAAATCCTCGGCTTAGTCAAAGAGGCTCAAGCAAAGCAAAGTCCGGTTGCGACCCGCATTCAGCGTTTGGAGCCGCTCTATGTTAAGGGGGCACTCCTCTTCACGGCTTTATATGCGCTTGTGATGGCGTTAGAGACTTCGCTTTCATTACATGAAGTAGCCTATCGAACATTGATTATGCTCATTGCCCTTTCGCCTTGTGCCTTAGCAGCCAGTGCCATTCCGGCTACCTTATCAGCTTTATCGAATCTGGCTAAGCAAGGGGTACTAGTCAAGGGCGGGAGCCATCTACATCAAGTGTCAGGCCTTAGTACTATTGCTTTTGATAAGACGGGGACATTAACTCAGGGGCGGCCTCAGGTGACGGACACCATCTTATCGGCTGAAGCTGAGAAACTATTGGCTGTCTGGGTGTCCATGGAGCGTCAAGCTAATCATCCTCTGGCGCAGGCGATTGTAGCCCATTTTGCTAGCCAGCCTCTTCTGGATTTAGAGGTTATCAATAAGATGGGTCAGGGCCTCTATGCCGACTATCAAGGTAATAGCTACCAGGTGGCTAAGCCTTCAGTCTTTGGAAGAGTAGAGGATTCCTATGACAAGCAAAGACGTGAATGGGAAGGACAGGGCAAGACGGTGGTCTATTTGGCTCAAAACAAAGAAGTCATAGGGGCGATGGCGCTGATGGATATTGCCAAAGAAGATGCGCGTCAAACCCTGGATTACTTCAAGCAAGTCGGGGTTAAAACCGTCATGTTAACAGGGGATGCCGAGTTAACGGGGCAGGCCATTGGCCAGCAACTAGGGATCCAATCTGTTCAAGCCCAAGTCATGCCTAACCAGAAGGCAGAAGAAATCCGTAAGTTAATGGACAAACACGAGATGGTAGCTAT
>CBDFAX010000049.1:0-4501 GCA_965245735.1 uncultured Abiotrophia sp.
AGGATACCTTTATTGATTGCTCTGCCTATGGTAAGGGTTGCGTCTGTGTCAATGGTTTCAACCTTGGCCGTTACTGGTCTCAGGGACCCATCCAATACCTCTATGTTCCGTCAGGCTTCCTCAAGGCTCACAACGAGTTCGTGGTCTTTGAAACGGAGTCGGTGCCAGTAGAGGGCTTGAATTTAGTAGATCGGCCTGTTTATCGACCAGAAGAAGAGGAGGTTGAGGCATGAAGACCTTAAACTTAGGAGGTCAGCTAGCAGGTGCCAGTGCCATCGCCTTAGGTTGTATGCGTATGGATAGCCTCAGCTTGGCTGACAGCCAAAAGGTCCTAGCAACTTGCCAGGACCTAGGCATTAATTTCTTCGACCATGCTGATATTTATGGCAAGGATCAATCTGAATCACGTTTTGGCCAAGCCTGGACAGGCCTGGGCTTAGCCCGCCAGGACCTCTTAATCCAATCCAAATGTGGCTTGGCCGATGTCTGGTCTAACTACCATTTTGATTTTTCCAAATCCCATATTATCCAAGCGGTGGAAGGCAGCCTCAAGCGACTGCAAACGGATTACCTAGACGTCTTGGCCCTGCATCGGCCAGATGCCTTGATGGAACCGGAAGAGGTAGCCGAGGCCTTCCATGACCTTCATCAGTCGGGTAAAGTCCGCTACTTTGGCGTCAGCAACCAGAATCCAGGGCAAATGAGCCTCTTGTCTTCCTACTTAGATCAAGCCCTCATTGTCAATCAGTTGGAATTTGGGCCAGCCCACACGGTGCTTTTAGATGCTAGCTTGAATGTCAACACCAAAGACTCGGAAAGTATCAATCGTGATGGCGATGTCCTCAATTATTGTCGCCTTCATCAGGTAACCGTTCAGGCTTGGTCGCCTTTCCAAGTGGATCTTCACCAAGGCCCCTATATGTTACACCCAGACTATCAGGACTTAAGGGATTGTTTAGCTAGCTTGGCTTTAAGCTATGGTGTCAGTTCGGATGCCTTGGCTCTAGCTTGGATTCTACGCCATCCTGCTAAAATGCAAGTCTTAGTTGGTTCCATGCAGCCTTGGCGCTTAGTGGATTTGGCTCAAGCCTGTCGCATTGAAGTCAGTCGTGAGGACTGGTATCGTATCTATAAGGCGGGAGGCAATCGGCTCCCATAAGTAAGTCAGTCACCATCCTATGCTGCCTAGCATAGGATGGTGTTTGTCTATTTTGGCTAGGGTAATTTTATTGGGGTTTAGTGGGGCACCATGTTATAATAGGATTAGTATATTGTCTCTATTATTTGCTCTTGTCTTGTAAATGAGGTGATAAGAATGAAAATTGCATGGTTCTGTATACCAGCTCAAGGCCATACCAATCCAACTCTAGGTTTGGTGCGCTATCTGATGGAAGCCGGGCACCAGGTAACTTATTTTTCCTTTGAGCGCTTCAGACAAGCCATTCAGGCGACAGGTGCTCAATTTGTGGCTTGCGATGACTATGGGGATTTTGACTTGGGGCTAGATGAGCGTGAGAGCTCAGACCGCTCGGGCAAGGACTTGGCTTTTGCCACATATTTGCTAGTCCAGTCTACCTTGGCTATGGAAGGTCCAGCTCTAGAGGCCCTAAAAGCACTTCAGCCGGATTTAGTGGTAGGCGACTCGATGGCAACCTGGGCCAAGCTTCTAGCTAAGAAATTGAATCTACCTTATGTTTGCTCCAACACGACCTTTGCCTTCAATAAGGAGTCCTCACGTTATATGAGGCAGAGTCTCTGGGCCTTATTGAAATTGCTCTGGTCCATGCCAAGTATTAATCGAGAGCTCAATCGCTTGCGGGAGCGAGGCTATGAAATTGGTAGTGTCCTAGACCTAATTCAAAATGATGAGGCTACCCCTACCATGGTCTATACTTCCCCTTACTTTCAACCATGTTGGGATAGTTTTGGCTCCAACTATCGCTTTATTGGGCCATCCATTCGACCGGTTGAAAAACCTTATCCTAAGACACGAGCCAAGACCATCTACGTGTCCTTGGGGACAGTCGTTCATAATGAGGACTTCTATCGTGCCGTAATAGAGGCCTTTAGGGATTTGCCGGACTATCAAGTCATCATAGCTTTAGGCCAGAGTGAGCTTAGCGACTGGCAGGGCTTGCCTGACCATATAGAAATTCACGATCGAGTAGACCAAATGGCGGTATTGGCCATTGCGGATGTCTTTATGACCCATTGTGGTATGAATTCTGCCTCAGAAGGGCTCTATCATCAGGTACCCCTTATCCTCTGCCCCCAAACGCCTGAACAAGGAGCCGTAGCCAAACGGACTGCTGAACTGGGAGCCGGTTACTGGCTCAAGCTCATGACGCCAGCCGCCATTCGGCGTGCCGTCCTAACCGTCTTGGAAGAGCCTCATTATCGTGATGCAGCGGGACGTGTGGCCAAGAGCTTTAAGGCCAGTGGCGGTTATCAAGAAGCCCTTGCCTTTATGGAGCAAATGGCCCAAAACACTTAAGTATTAGGCGCTCTGCTGAATGGGTAGGGCGCCTTTTTGATAGCTGGCTAGGAAAAGCCGAACGTTTAAGGCCTCCGCTACTAAGGTCGGCAAGCAGGGCTAGTAGCGGGCAGGCGACTATGATAGAATGAAAGAAGTGAATGAATCCATTTTAGAAAGGGGGACGCGCAGTGCGGCGTTTGGTACAAGGATTAGTAATTTTGGTAGGGGTAATTGCTGCCCTGTGGGGGATACGCCATCATTTGGAGCAGTCCCTTCAAACAACCGCCCAGGGGGTGGAACGTCAGCCCCTCTATATCTTTAACTGGGGGGATTATATTGACCCTGAACTAATCACTGCCTTTGAAGAAGAGAGCAATTATCGGGTCATCTACGAGACCTTTGATTCCAATGACGCCATGGAAGCCAAGCTTAAGCAAGGCGGAACACCCTATGATTTAGTCTTTCCTAGTGAGTCGATTGTTGCGCGTCTTAAAAATCAGAACTTACTTAAACCGCTAGATTATAGCCGCTTAGAAGGGACAGAGCATCTAACCCCTTGGTTGCTCAATCACGCTTTTGATCCAGGTAACCAGTATAGCTTACCTTATTTCTGGGGGACCTTTGGGATCATGGTGAATACAGAGCAAGTGGATCCAGCCACTATTGAGAACTGGTCGGATTTATGGAAGCCAGAATTTAAGAATTCTATCCTAGTCCTAGATGGCCATCGCGAGACTCTGGGAATGGCCTTGCAGGCCCGCGGCTATTCGCTTAACAGCCAAGATCCAGGGGAGTTAGCCATTGCCGGCACCTACCTCAAGGCACTGGCCCCTAATGTTCGAGCAGTCTTGACCGATGAAATCAAACCACTCATGCGCTTAGGCGAAGCGCCGATTGGCATGGGTTATTCCGGCGATGCTGCTAGTGTCATAGCGGACAATCCTAATATTGTTTATATCGTGCCAAAAGACGGCTCGGCTGTATGGACAGATAATTTCGCTATTCCTAGCACCAGTAAAAATGAAGCCGGGGCCTATGCCTTCATTAATTTTATGCTACGACCAGAAAATGCCGCTAAAAACGCTGAATATGTAGGTTACGCCACTCCAAACGAGTCAGCCAAGGCCTTATTACCTCAAGAGACGCTGGACAACCCAGCCTTCAATCCGCCTGCTGAAATCCTGCAACAACTTGAACACTATGAGTTCCTACCGGCGGATATCATTAAGGAATTTAACGAACAATTCTTAGGCTTCAAGATGGCCTTATAGGAGGAATTCATGCACTATCTATTGAAGACACAGGCTCTCTATAACCCGATTAAGAGGACCATTGGGCCAGCCCTTGTGGAAATTCGTGACCAACGAATTGCGGCTGTCTATGAGCCAGAAAATCAAGAAGCGATGGGAAGCCATGCTAATCCAGAGTTCATAGTGCCAGAAGCACTCAAGCACTTGCCACTTAAGGATCTGGGTCAGCAAATGTTGCTGCCTGGCTTTATTGATGCGCATGTCCATTTCTATCCTTCCAGCTTGATTCAAGCGGGCATTTTGGGACAAGTAGGGGGAGCGACGCCTGAAATAGTCGCACGCCAAGCCCAGGACCTGCCCTTGCGTCAGGGTTGGCGTTTAGGTATTGGTTGGTATGCTAGCGAGTTTCAACCGGCTCAGCAACCCCATCGTCGCACGCTTGACCGTTACTGTTCGGAGCCTACCATGCTCTTGTCCGGCGATGCCCACTCTATTTGGCTCAATACCGCGGCTTTAGAGGCCTTGGGCTTGAGTCCTGACAATGTCGTAACCCTGTCGGGCCAGGCTCTAGTTGATGAGGTAGATGGACAATTAACGGGAACCTTCCTAGAAGCTGCTGCAGTCTACTATCAGACGGAGGTCTTCCGACGTTTCCATGAAGAAGCAGTTCAAGCAATGCAAGATTTTAGTCGTCACCTTCATGCTATGGGGGTAACGGCGGTAGGGGATGTCGCCATTACGGGTGAGAGTCCTGATGATATGGTCTATCCGGAAC
>CBDFAX010000050.1:0-4182 GCA_965245735.1 uncultured Abiotrophia sp.
ATTATCTCCAAGCAACCTTCCTAGAACAGTATCCAAGCGCCCAGGTGGAGCGGGTCCAGTTCTATGTGGATGGGGAGACAGGGCAGAAGCAATTCATTCTCATGCATGAGGATGACATTGTAGCCTTCATTGCCTTCGACCCAGATCACTATGATTTGATCTTAGAGCGTTGGGGCGACCGCATGACCCAGCATGAGTCCAACCTCCAACTCATGGTCAATGCCGAGTGGGTTGAGAAGTTAGTTTCAGAAGAATAATAGGTTTATAGGTTGACATTCTACAATTGTCGTGTTATCATAAAGACAAGTTAAAAGTATAGGAGGTCTTTACTATGACACTGAAGAAAAAATTGACAACAGCCTTGGTGGCCCTCTCCCTAACTGCTAGCCTAGCTCCGAGCGTTTTGGCTCAATCCTCAAGCTCTAGCTCAGATTCTAGCTCAACAGCAGCCAATGCTAGTAGCAATGAGACCACTAAGCAAAATGCAACGACTTATGATCAAGTAACTAAAACTGCAGAAGAATTCATCAAATTCTACCGTGAGGCACATCCTAAGCAAGATTTAACCACTGTTGAATTGAAGTATGATGACGACTTGAAGTTCTATGTGGTCGAATTCGAAGCAGTTGATGACGAAAATGAATACGAACTCAAGATTAATGCTGCGACTAATGCTGAAGTAGCCAAGTCTGAACAAAGCTTGGTTAAGGCTAAACAAGGGGGCGTAGAACGTCGCGAGGAAGGTCTTAACTTAGAGAAGATGAAGGAATTCAAGGACATTAAGGCTGCTGCCGAAGCAGGGGCCGATGTTAAGGACTTGAAGTTAGATCATTGGGACTTAGACCGTGATGGGGAAGCAACCGTATGGACCCTGACCTACAAGAACGGTGACGTCGACGTTGAAGTCAAGGTAGATGCCCAATCTGGCCAAGTAGTTGCCGTAGACGACGATCGCAAGGACGACTAATTTTAATAGCATGAGCAAGCAGGGACTGGGTCCCTGCTTTTTTCTTTTAGAGGACTTGTTTGGGGCAGGTATTTATAGTAGATTTGCCATAAAGGAGTGAAGACCATGAAGCGACAAGATGATTTACATAAGGAGATCCTTCCTATCCAAGCTGCCTTGGATGAGGCTGACCGAGTAGCCGCCCAAACGGAATTTCGGCTAGACCATGAGCAAGTCTTTGCCGAGATTCGTGTGAGAATTGACGCCAACTAGGCTTAAGCCAGGCTAAAGGCCCTAGGAAGGGCCTTTTTTTTATTGGGGAGAAGTGTGATACTAGTAGTCTAAAATCCCCCTCTTAGGACCAGCTCGACTTGATACCGGTAACCGCTTTCTTTGTTCTTGTAATCAAACCTCAATTCTGCTAGCATGAGAGTGACAAGGAGTGACTTTATGGAATTAAGCAGTATTTATCATCGACCTGAGTCGGAGTTTGCCTATCTCTACGACCAGGAAAACATTCACCTGCGTTTGCGCAGTAAAAGAGGCGACCTAAGCAAGGTGCGAGTGGTCTTTCAAGATCCCTTCCTGTCCGATCAGGAAGAGGCCCAAATGACTCGCGTGGCTCAGACTTCGATCTTTGATTTCTGGCAGGTCCAAGTGACGGTGCCATATCGCCGTATCATGTATTACTTTGTCTTGGAGGACAGTCAGGGTCAGACCATGGTCTACGGCGATGATGGCTTCCATGAATCGGAGTCTGATCAGGATATCAACTTTGATTCTTTCTTCCGCTTGGCTTACCTGCATGAGAGCGAGCGGGCCAAGGTACCGGAATGGGTCAAGTCTACTGTCTGGTATCAAATCTTCCCGGAACGCTTCAAGAATGGCCGACCTGAACTCAGTCCTGAGCAGACCCAGCCTTGGGATGCTAAGATTAGGCCGACCTCTAAGGATTTCTTCGGCGGTGACTTAGAGGGGATTATTCAGGAGCTGGATTATCTGGCAGACTTGGGCATCACGGGCCTCTATCTCTGTCCTATTTTCGAGGCGCCGACCAACCACAAGTATGACACCATCGACTATCTCAGCGTGGACCCGCATTTTGGCGATAAGGAAACCTTCAAACGCCTGGTGGAAGGCTGCCATGCTCGTGGCATTCGGGTCATGTTAGACGCCGTCTTCAACCATATCGGGGCCCATTCCAAGCAATGGCAGGATGTCAGAGAGCGGGGGGCGGATTCTCCTTACACAGACTGGTTCCACATCCACAAGTATCCAGTTGTGGACCCATTGACGCCAGGGGAGGTCCACCGGGAACAGGGCTTAAGCTATGAGATGTTCGCCTTTGAGGGCCGCATGCCCAAGCTCAATACCCAGAACCCAGAAGTTCAGCGTTACCTCTTAGACATTGCCAGCTACTGGATTCGCGAGTTTGACATTGACGGTTGGCGTCTAGACGTGGCCAATGAAATTGACCATGACTTCTGGCGGGCCTTTGCCCAGCAAGTTCGGAGCATCAAGCCGGATCTCTATATTCTGGGCGAAATCTGGCACAACTCCCAACCTTGGTTGGAGGGCGACCAATTTGATGCGGTCATGAATTACTTGGGTACCACCCAGACTACCCGTTATTTCCTAGAACATCGCGGTTCTGCCCAGAAATTAGTAGATGCCGTCTTGAGCCAACAAATGCTCTACCGTCGTCAACACAATGAAGTCATGTTCAATCTCTTGGATTCCCACGATACCTGGCGGATTCTCAGTCTAGCCAAGGGCAATAAGGACCGGGTCAAGGCGGCCCTGGCCTTCAACTTCTTACAGTTGGGCAGTCCCTGCCTCTACTACGGCACTGAGTATGGCTTAGATGGCGACCACGATCCTGGCTGCCGCAAGGTCATGCCATGGGATCCGGCTCAGCAGGACCAAGACATGCATGCTTTTGTGAAGGCTCTGATTGCCTTACGTCACCGCTACAATGCCTGGATTATTCAAGGGCAAATTGACTATGAGGCCCTGGACAATGGGGTCAAGATTAGCCTGACGCACCAGGGCTCACGTTTGCTGGCCTACTTTAACCATGAGGGAAGTGTAAAATTCGATCAGCCGGCTAAGCTCTGTCTGGCTAATGGTTACCAAGACAAATATCTGGGACCTGATGGTCTCATCATCTATGAGGAGGAAGTATAATGGCACATGGTACATCTTATGATTTACGTCGCAGCGTCATTTACTGCGTCTATGTTCGCAACTTCAGCCAGGAAGGGACCTTTGCGGGGGTTATTCCCCAACTGGACCGGCTTAAGGCCCTGGGCGTGGACTATATTTGGCTAATGCCCATTCATCCGCTAGGGGTGGAAAAACGCAAGGGCCGTCTGGGTTCGCCTTATGCCATTCAAGACTATCGGTCGGTCAACCCCGAGTACGGGACTCTGACTGACTTCGAGGCCCTCTGCCATGCTATCCATGAGCGGGGCATGAAGGTTATGATTGACGTGGTCTATAACCACACGTCGCCTGACTCTGTCTTGGTCAAGACCCATCCCGAATGGTTCTACTATAAGCCGGATGGCAAACGTGGTAACCGGGTAGGGGAGTGGACGGACATTGTGGACTTAGACTATCAAGACCGTGGCCTCTGGGACTACCAAATTGAAAGTCTCCAATACTGGGCCCATTACGTGGACGGCTACCGTTGTGATGTAGCTTCCATGGTGCCCGTTGACTTTTGGCGGGAAGCCCGTAAGGCCGTGGCTCAAGTCAAGGAAGACTTCGTCTGGTTGGCTGAGTCTGTCCATGCGGAATTCGTTAAGTCATTACGCCAAGAAGGGGTCGAGGCGGCTAGCGACAGCCAACTCTATGAGGCCTTTGACCTGACCTATGATTATGACATTTGGACAGCCTATGAGCGCTATGTCCGCGGGGAAATCCCTCTGGACTGGTATCTGGAGCGCCTGTCCCTACAGGATATGATTTATCCTGATAACTATGTCAAGTTACGCAACCTAGAGAATCATGACCAGCCTCGCTTTGCTAGCGTCATGCCACAAGGGGCTTCGCTGCGCCACTGGTTGACCTTTAGCTTGATGCAGCGGGGGACCAGTCTGATCCATAACGGACAAGAAATTGGCGCCAGCCATCTGCCTAATCTCTTCGACCGGGATCCTATTGACTGGCAAGGAGGGCAGGAAGACTTAAGCGACTGCCTAAGCCGTCTGATTGAGATTAAGAAGTCGGCC
>CBDFAX010000051.1:0-3432 GCA_965245735.1 uncultured Abiotrophia sp.
TGGCTAAGGCATAGCCCAAACCGGACAATGAAGCGCGGAAGGAAGCCAAAATACTGGGGTTGGCATGATGCTTGTAGGGGTGTTTATCGCGTGAGACCATAAGTCGTCAACACCTCTTCTTGGATTTTAAACATTTCCTGTGCCTCTTCTTCGGTCTGATGGTCATAGCCATTGAGATGAAGGAAGCCATGAACTGCTAGGAAAGCCAGTTCACGTTCTAGACTGTGGCCATAGTCCTGTGCTTGCTCTAGGGCGCGTGGGTAGGAAATAATGATGTCTCCTAAGTGTTGAGGTAAATCTTCTTCTTCCTCAAAATCAGCATCATCTAAATCTTCTGTCTCCTTTTCAGCAAGATCTAAATGGGCGAAGTCCACATCAAATTCACTGGTTACTTCAGTTAAGGCGAAGCTCAAGACATCCGTTGGCTTATCCAAACCACGGTAGTCTCGGTTGAGTGTCTGAATTTCCTCATTAGAAACAATGGACAAATCCAATTCAATCCCCTCAGGCAAGTTCAGATACTTTGCAGCTGCTTCAATGACCTCATGAAGCAATTTTTCTTGACCAGCTGCTAGGTAGGCTTGGTCATCAATAATATCAACTAACATAAATGTCCTTTCTAATCCCAAATGATCTATTTAGGATATTCTATACGGGTGTGATACATACTTGCGACGCCTTGAATCAGAGAGGCTTGCACAATTTTTAACTCATTAACGGTTAAGTCACATTCAGAAAACTGATCATCCGCCACTTTACCTTGGATAATTCCTCTTACAAGTCCTTCGATACTTGCTTGGCTATACTCCTTGAGGCTACGGCTGGCCGCCTCAACCGAGTCAGCAATCATGATAACAGCAGCCTCCTTGGTCCGTGGCTTAGGACCAGGATAGCGAAAATCTGCCTGATTGACAGGATGCCCTTCCTGTTGGGCCTGATAGTAGAAGTATTGGACCAGTGTAGTCCCATGGTGTTGCCAACAAATATCCTGAATGGAAGCAGGCAAATCATGAGCCTCCATAATTTTAACCCCAGCAGTCACGTGACCTGTGATAATCTGGGCACTTTCAATAGGCTTAATCATTTTATGTGGATTTTCAACGCCTGCAGGCAAATTCTCAACGAAAAAGAGTGGATGCAGTGTTTTACCCACATCATGGTAATAGCTTGCCACCCGCGTTAGCAGAGAATTTCCGCCAATGGCTTCAACCGCATTGGCACTTAGATTAGCTACCATCATGCTGTGGTGGTAGGTACCTGGTGCCTTCTCAATCAAGTCCTTAAGCAAAGGATGATTAAGGTTGGCTAGTTGCTGTAGGCTTAATTCTGCGCTTGGGTTAAAGAGGCGATCCCAGTAAGGAGACAAGGACAAGTAAAAAATGATCGTCATCAGAATATTAGCCAGCATTAGACCTGCCATACGTCGACCTTGGAAGGTTGTTAAATCCATGTTAAAGCCCAGTAATAAAGGCAGAATGGTCAATAACTGTAGACCAATATAGGCAGGAACAAAACGTCGTTTACGCCCTAACCAAACCTTGGCATTTACCAAAATCATACCAATTAAACCAGTAAAACAATAAAAGACCAAAGGCATGAGACTTTCCAAAATATTAAAGACATCACTCAAGACGAAAAGTGCCATCACATTGAAAGATACCAAGCCAATTAATCCATCGCGCATACTGGTTTTGGGTACTACAAGCAGTGGCCACAAACTAATTGGTAACAAGAGCGTTGCCCAGGCAAAGCCCCCTACTTGAAGTACTTCGAGAGCCTTCAAGACGGCAAATAGCCCCCCAAAGGCTAGCGCATAGATGGTCATAGCCATTTGACGCTTGGCACTTGGCGCTTGCTTGAAACGGAATCCTTCGGTATTCAATCCTAAGAGCAAAAGGAAATGCGCAATAATCAAGGCGTAAAAGATATAGGCATTATAGCGCCCTACACTGGCATCCAAGTAACCAAAAAGCTTGAGTTGACGCAAGACAGTCGAATCAATGACATGCCCTTCTTGGACAATTATTTGACCTTGAAGAATATAAGCGGGTTGAACCGCAGCCGCCGCTTCTTCTTTCAAACGGTTGGTTTCTTCCTGATTGTAGACCAAGGTTGGCACAATAAAGGGCTGAATAAAGTCAACTAAGGCAGATTGATATTGACTATACTGCCCTGCTTCACGAAGGCTAGCCCGTAGCTTGCTTAAGTTAGCCGCAGTATTAGCAGGCTCAATTTCCTGACTTAAGGTTTGACTCAGCAAATCAACCACATAAGTCGACATAGTTTCAAACTGCTTATCATCGAGTGATAGCCAAAGATTACGGGCATTGTCTGGTAAGGATTCATTCAAACTCATGAGGGCAACTGACCCTTGTTTTAAACTTTGATTATAGAGCAGGAGTCGCTCTGCCTCCGTTAATTGAGTCCAATAGAGGCGTTGACTGTTGCTAGTAAAGGACGCCTTAAGGGTCTCAAGGTCATTATCAGACCAGCCTTGAGCGTGGGCAGCCGACTCAAGGTCGCTGGCACGATAATCCTTCTGTCTTACGCCTTTGACAAATGAAAAATACTGATTCAACAAATCAACCTGTTGGTTTTTAACTTCGGGTGAGTAAAGTCGAACATCGGAAACACGACTGCGAGCATGTTGGCGTAGTTCTTCTGTTCGCTCAGTATCTTCTACCGTCTTAGGAGCCCGAACGGTAATGTCGGCCACGCGATTCAAGGTGAAGTTATAGGTTCTGGGTTGGACACTGGAATAGCCTAAAAGCAAAAGCCAAAGAGCCAGAATCAGGCCAACCATTATTTGGTAGCCAAGCCCCATTTTGGCTTGAAGCCGCTCTAATCGACGATTCATGGCCATCACCTACACTTCGCCCAAGTTATCATCAGGCAATTTGCGACTGTAAGCCTTGATAATATCTGCCACTACAGGGTGACGCACCACATCAAAAGCATCAAAGGTCACAAATTGGATACGATCAATCCCCTTGAGCTTACTTTGGGCATCAACCAAACCTGATTTTACCCCTTTTGGCAAGTCAATTTGCGTTCTATCCCCATTAATAATCATCTTAGAGCCAAAGCCTAAACGGGTGAGGAACATTTTCATTTGGGCAATGGTGGTATTTTGAGCCTCATCTAAGATAACAAAGGCATCATCCAAGGTACGGCCCCGCATATAAGCCAAAGGCGCAATCTCAATGACGCCACGTTCCATCAGGCGGTTGGTTTGCTCTGCCCCATAGATGGTGTAGAGCGCATCATAAACTGGACGCAAATAGGGATCAACCTTTTCCTTAAGGTCACCAGGCAAGAAGCCCAAGCTCTCCCCTGCTTCCACTGCTGGTCGAGTCAGAATAATCTTCTTAACCCGCCCTTCCTTCAAGGCTTGAACCGCTAGCACCACGGCCAAGAAGGTCTTCCCTGTCC
>CBDFAX010000052.1:0-3320 GCA_965245735.1 uncultured Abiotrophia sp.
GCCATTGAATCAGGTAATTCTATGGCTGCGCTAGCCAAGCGGGCGACTAATTCGACAATCAGTGATGTGGCAGTTTCTGGGCGCGTGTCAGGGACGGCCAATGTAGCAGGTATCGTTCATACCGTAGTGGGTGGCAGCAGGCTTGAGAATGTTCGATTCCAAGGTGAGATTAGCCAGAGTGGCCAGCCTAACCAGGCCCAAGAAGTGGGCGGGTTAGTAGGTTTGCTCGAACAATCCAGCGTTACCAACGCTTACGTCGATGCCAAACTGAACGTAAATCTAAATGCGCAAAGTGCTCGCGCAGGTGTAGCCTTTGGTCGAGTTGTGTCCAGCCAAGGCAAGGCAGTAGTCAAGAATGTCCTTGTCAAAGGAAGTCTTAATAATACAGGTTCTACCGTTCAAGGTCGAAGTGGTGGCCAAGTAGGTGGGGTTGTTGGCTCTACCTGGATGAATGGGCGTTTAGAAAACATCATCTCAGATGTGGTGGTCACTAACGGCTACAGGGTCTACGGGGATAATGGCGCTATTTCAGAGGGCTATATCCGTAATGATCAAGTAGCTTGGAAGATGACCGAACGCGTAACCGGTGTGGAAGAACCAAGCTTTAAACCTGCTAAGGCTAGTCCAGCCGATGTGGACAAATTAGCTAGTCAACTAGAAGCGGCCGGTGGGGTCCTGACGGATACGCCTGCGAGCTCCTATGTCGATCAGATTAACCAACAAGCAACCGATTATAGTCGTTTGGCTAATTATCAAGCTAGTCGTGCTCAGGCCTATGCCAACATGGAGAAACTCCTTCCATTTTACAATAAGGAGCAGATTATTAAGTATGGGAACTTAGTGGCGCCAGACAGCAAGTTGGCGACTCAAGTGCTCTTAGCGGTTACGCCAATGCAAGGAAATACTTTTGTGACGGACTACAACCAAGCGATGGACCGGATTATGTTGCACTTTGCTGATAAATCAGTGCAATACTTGGCCTTAGGGGCGAAATCTGAGTTCAAACAAACAGGTGTTGTGGAATACCAACTAGAAGATTCAGGACTTATCTATACACCTAACCAAGTGCTGAAATCAGTGGATGATGTCATGAATGCAGTCCTAGATATCATGAAAGAGACAGGTTTATCATCTGATGCTGTTTGGCAAGCCGCAGGTGTCAATAATCTCTACACAGATGTAAGTGCCAGAGTCAAAAATGATCGCCGCACGGCCTTAGAGAACAAACTTGGCCGACAAGCGACTGAGGACGAAATTGCAGAAGATTTAGAAGTCTATCGCCGTGAACAACGTGCATATCAGATTGAGACGCTCTTTTTCAATGCGACCTTTGGAGCCTTCCAAGATACGTTAGCCAATGACTTGGTGAAGATTATTCGCCAGGAGGCCAACTACCTAGGAGATAATGAGCAGGCGCGTGCTGCTTTAATTCAGAAACTCAAGGATAATCGTGGGGCCCTGCTCTTAGGTTTGGCTTATCTCCAAGACCACTACCGTGTAAACTTTGGAGACCTTAATTTAGGAGAAATCGCGACCTATCAGACAGACTTCTTCGGTAATCAGAAGAGTATTATTGATAAGTTAATTCAAATTGGGAGTCAGGGGATTCAACCTCTTCGCTCAGTCAATAGCGCTAAGACTTACAATCGAGTATTAAGTGCAGACTCTAAACTGCCGACAGTTCTCGATTACCTTTCTTATTTCCGTGAGCTGTGGACCAAGTTTGATCAATACGATTGGTTCCGTGATGCGACTAAGGCTAATGTCACCATGGAGGAGCGTCCATCTCTTGAAGAAGGACTTAATAAATCTCCTTATAAGGTTTACGATCGTTTGTCTGTACCGGATTATCGTGATTATATCTTGCCTTTACTCAATCTGAAGAAGAGTCGGATTTTCCTTGTATCAAATGTGCTATCGTTAACCTTGGGGTCTACTGACCGCCGTCCTAACCTAACGCCAGAAGAGTTCGATAGACGCGTTAAGGCGTTAGCTGATCGCCAACAAATGCACGTCGATACCTGGTATCGTGTAGCCCTGCCAGCAGTTAAAGACCGCATGGCCCGTAAGAATGCTATGCTGATTTGGGATGGCTATGCTAACGGCAAGAATGGCGGTTGGTATGATGGACTAGGTAACGATACCTCCAATAAGCCGGTTAAATACCCTTCTATGGGGATTAAGGAATTCTTTGGGCGAATTGGCCGAGTTTATGGCAATAACGGTGCTGGTGCTTATGCCGATACTAACAATGGTATTTACTTTGTCTTCACGGATATTCTGGAAGACTATATTGGGACCTCTCACTATACTCATGAAGTGGTCCACAATATGGAACGTTCAGTCTACCTTGGTGGGAACGGCTGGCGTCCGGAAGAAGTCTGGGAAGAGTATGCGCAAGGTCTCTTGCAGTCGCCTGAGGGACCCGAGTTTGATCATATTGGGCTTAATACCTCCTTTGACTGGAGTGATAAGGCGAACCGTCTCTATAACGCGACACCATCACGCTTCCAGTCTGCAGATGACTGGGGGCAATATGTCCACCGACTCTTCGATATCCTCTACTTGCTAGACTATGCTGAAGCCAAAGCAGTCCTAGAAAAGGGGCCAGATGCTATGAAGCAATGGTTCAACCGCTTCATTAATGTGCCGAATGGGCCTAACCATGTCAATAATAAGGTAGTGGAGATTAGTGATGAAGAGTGGACAAACTTTAATATCCAGTCGATTGATGACTTCATTGATCGTAGCTTAGCACCAAAACGCTACTTCCGTAATGGTTTTGAGACGGATCGTAACTCTTATGAGCGAATCAATATGTTCCATCCAATGTACGGGACAGGTCAAAATGATAAAGGCTCACCAGGCGGTTGGTGGTTCAAACGAATGGCTTGGGAACTGATGGGTTATAAGGGTTATAAAGATGGATTCATCCCTTATGCTTCCAATCAATTAGAACGTCAAGCTAGAACTGATGGTCAGACCCTAAATGATCACTATATTATCCAGAAGATTTCAAACGGTGAATTCCAAGATCTTAATGCCTTTAAGAAGGCTATGTTCAAGGAACGTCTGGATAAGGTTGCCAATGGGGCAACATTGCGTCCAATTACAGTCCGTGATCGTCAAGTAAGCACCTTGGCGGATATTGAAGCGCTGATGAAGGAAGCAGTTGACAGAGTGCTGTCAGCTCGTCAGACAGGTAATATGCGGAATGATGTCTATAACTTGAAGCGTGAAATTTACCTTCAACTCTTCAAGGCCTCTGATGATTTCCGTCAATCTATTTTTGCCAACGAATAGAAAGCAGAAAACGGCAG
>CBDFAX010000053.1:0-2617 GCA_965245735.1 uncultured Abiotrophia sp.
CATTTCCTCAAGACCCACAAGGATAAGAACCCAACGGCCTACAAACGCTTCTTAGAAGCCATTACCCGGGTGGTCAATCTGGGGGCCAAGGTTCAAGAAGAGGCTCAGCTTAACTTAGACCTAGCTCAAACGGATTCTGAGGCTAAGTTGCTTGAAGCCGCTGCTAAAATTGACCAATACAAGATTTCAGTTGATGCCCTCTATATGTATCTGGATAACCTAGTACCGGTGATTGAAGCCTACTTCGATGACAACAAGGTTAATGCCGACGATGAGACTATTCGAGTTAACCGTTTGGCTACGCTCAAAGTACTGACAGAGGCAGTCTTGGAACTCTTCGATTCACGCTTATTGATTAATAAATTTTAAGACTCAACTAGATGAGTTAGAGAAAGGAGTGCTTTCAATGTCGACCTTTTTAGATCGTGCAAGGGTCGCAGTCAAAGCCGGTAAAGGTGGCGACGGTATGGTGGCTTTCCGACGCGAAAAGTATGTCCCAGATGGCGGACCGGCCGGCGGTGACGGCGGTCGAGGTGGCAGTGTCATTTTCCGAGTGGATGAAGGCCTGCGGACCTTGATGGATTTCCGTTATAATCGTCACTTCAAGGCCAAGAACGGCGAAAACGGTATGAGCAAAGGTATGTATGGTAAGGCTGCTGAAGACTTGATTGTGTCAGTTCCACCAGGTACCATCATCCGCGATGCGACGACTGATAAATTGCTAGCCGACCTAGTAGAGCAAGGCCAGGAATGTGTCGTTGCCAAGGGCGGTCGTGGTGGACGTGGCAATATTAAATTTGCTACCCATAAGAATCCGGCTCCTTCCATTGCCGAAAATGGTGAGCCAGGTGAAGAAGCCGACCTGCAATTAGAGCTAAAAGTTCTGGCCGATGTAGGCTTGGTAGGTTATCCAAGTGTAGGGAAATCGACCCTCTTGTCTGTCATTAGTAATGCCAAGCCTAAAATCGCAGACTATCAATTTACAACCTTAACCCCTAACCTGGGTGTGGTCAAACTCAATTACGATCAGGAATTTATCGTGGCCGATATGCCAGGTCTGATTGAAGGAGCCTCTCAAGGGGTTGGCTTGGGGATTCACTTCCTCCGCCACATTGAGCGGACTAAAGTCTTGTTGCATGTCATTGACATGGCCGCGACTCATGAACGGGATCCCTTCCAAGATTACCTCGATATTATGCATGAGCTGGCTTCTTATCACGAGAAATTACTCTTACGTCCTATGGTCATTGTGGCTAATAAGATGGATCAGAGCCAGGCCCAAGAGAATTTACCTAGCTTCAAGCAGAAGCTAGAAGACTATTGCCAAAAAGAAGGCTTAGACTTACCAGCTATTTTTGAAGTATCTGCTTGGCAAGCCAAGGGGCTCAAGCCACTCTTGGCCTTTACCTATGACTTGGTACAAAATTCTGACTTTATTCCTTTATTCGAGGAAGAGCCAGAAGAAGTGCATTACCAATTAGAAGAGGAAGTGCCGTTCACTTTAACCAAGCTTGATGCGGGTTACTGGCAATTGTCAGGGGCAAAGATTGAAAAACTCTATGCCATGACCAATATGGCCCACGATGAGAGTGTGGCGCGTTTTGCTCGTCAATTACGTTCCATGGGTGTGGACCAAGCCTTACGTGAAGCAGGGGCTGAATCCGGTGACCTAGTCGATTTAGCCGGCTATCAATTTGAATTCATGGATTAAGGGGAGGGGATGCGCGTGACCAATAAAACATCCACTAAAAATCCTCGTTTGGCCTTCTTCGACGGCTATCGTGGGGTCTTAATCCTCTTAATTCTGACCTATTATTTCTTCCAGCACATCTTGCCTGGTGGCTTTCTAGCCGTTAATGCCTTCTTAATGGTGGCAGGTTTCTTCGCTTTCCGTCATTTCTATACGGCACCTACGCTGAGAAAATCAGTCTCGATTAAATCCTATCTTAAGTCCAGACTGGAACGGATTTTCTTCCCGACTTTGTTTATGGTCTTGCTGGTAGCAGCCTATATTGCCTTGTTTGCGCCAGATTATTTCTATAATTTGCGTAATATGGGCTTCTCTAGTCTTTTCTTCGTTAACAACTACTATCAGATTTTGTCCAACCAATCCTACTTTGTTCAGGCGGCTAATCCTAGTGCCTTTACCCATCTGTGGTACATTTCCATCTACGCCCAGCTGATTCTCTTAACGCCTTTTGTGGTCAAAGTAGTCTATTCTTGGCATCGCAATCCGGCTACTGCTGCCATTATGTTGGTGGCTCTATCCATTGCTTCGGCAGTGCTTCTAGGTTATCTCTACCAAGATGGTCAGGATCCGAGTCGGATATATTATGATTTGTTGACGCGGGCCTTTGCCTTTACCTTTGGTGGGGCATTAGGTTATCTCTTCCCAGTGCATTTGAAGCCAAAAGTCATATCCAAGCGTCAGCAACAAATCTTTAATGGGATTGGGATTGCCAGTGTCATCTTGATGACTTTTATGTTGCTCTTTATGTATGGGACTCAACCCTTTGCCTATCGTTTTGGGATGTTGCTATCCACTTTACTGTCCAAGGTTTTTAGCATTGTCAGTCTCCATCCCTTTATTTGTTTACATAAGCTCTTAAGTCTGCCA
>CBDFAX010000054.1:0-1638 GCA_965245735.1 uncultured Abiotrophia sp.
CGCTCAATTTCTTCCATGACCTTGAGGTCCAAGGACATGGTCTTATACTGGGTCTCCACGCCCAGCTGACGCATCTTGTCGATAAAGATCTGCGCGTAATTATTGGGCTCGCCCCCGTGAGGCTTGAGCTCGACTAGGAGCTTGACGCCCAGTTCTTTGGCTCGTTTGACATAGGCGTCAAAGGAAGGAATGGTGGCCTCCAGGCCGTCCTGGTGCACGGTCAGGCCCTCTACTTCCGCCAGGGTCATATCCTGAACCCGGCGGTCAAGGCCAGCCAGACGCTTGAGGTTATAGTCGTGCATGACCACAAACTGCAAATCCTTGGTCAGCAGAATATCCATCTCTACCTGGTCTACCCCTTGGGCAGCCGCCGCTTCTAGGGCGGGAATGGTATTCTCCACACCCTCGGCCACATAGCCCCGATGGGCCACAACCTGCTGTTTAGTGTTAAGCCCACTGCTAAAGACTTCAAAGGCCGCCGAGCCATAGGCCATGGCCCCCAGCAAGGCGAGCAAGAGGTAGAAGCGCCAACCGCGTTTGCCCTTGGCCTGGGCTAGCAAGTAAGGCTGACTGTCCAAAGGCCGCCCCAGGAAAATCAAGAGAATGGACATGACGCCCACCTTGGTGAAGAGGCCAAAGGCGAAGTTGACGCCCCGATAGAGGGTCAGGACGCCGGCCTGGAACCAGAGATTATCGCCCTTTGTATTGATTAGGAAGGCTAGGCTGGCACCTAGAATAATAAATAGAAAGCCCAAGATAGCCAGGATGACTTCAAAGCCCAGCAAGGCGCCCACTAGCTTGCGCTTGCCCTGGCGCGTGGCCTGCCAACTCATTTTAAGCGATTGGGAGAAGGCCTGGTCGCCAATAACCATGAGGGGAACCGTGTAAATCAGACGCAGGTTGAGATAGGATAGGACTAGAAAAACCAGCCCCACCATAACCGTCCCCATGGGTGTCTTCATCAATTCACCCGTGATGAATTCCGGCACATAAATGCCCTCCGTCAGACTGGACTCGAGGACCAAGCCACTGACTGGCAAGGTAATCAGTAAATAGCCAAAAAAGCTGACAAAGTCAAGCCCGGTCAAGGATTTGAGCCGGCCCAGGGAATGGGTCAGCAAGCCTCGATAGGACAGGCGCTTGCCCTGGCGACAGGCATCAATCACATAGGCCATAGCCGACAGTTCCAGGTAGAAGAGCAAGGCAAAGACCGCCCCCAGCACCAGCAGAATGCCAATACTGAGCGGGTTAGCCAGCAGATGACTAATATTGTTTTTGTCCAAGTTGGTCTGGTCGGCCGCAATCAGAGCCAGCCGGAAGAGATAGACCAGCAGCCCGGCCCCTAGCCCACTGACTAGGAATTGCAAGGCCGTCCCCATGGACAGCAGGACCAAGGCATGGCGCCTAATCAAACTTAGGGTCTGGCGGATGGGTTTTTCTTGTTTTAGAGTATCTGGCATGATAATTCCTTTCGATTTTCCTTACTAGGGAACTTATTACTTCAGCTGCTTTAGTCTACCATATTTCTGTGCCCGATAATAGATAGCATTTATTAATCAAGAGAATAAAGTTTAGAATTCTTGCTAAATGTTTTAAGATTCTTGCTGAATTATAATTTCAGTATATACATAGATCCTT
>CBDFAX010000055.1:0-1623 GCA_965245735.1 uncultured Abiotrophia sp.
ATTATATCATATATGATATAATGGGAATTTTGTCTGCCTATAAATCAGATTTGAGTAGGCTATAGTGGGCAGAGTCCACAATGCCCTGGTTGTTATGTCCGGCTTGACGGAGGATGCCTTCGAAGTGGAAGCCGGCCTTTTGCATGACGCGTCCAGAACCCGGGTTGGCAGTGTCGTGGGTGGCCCGAACTCGATTGATGTCTGCTTCTTGCAAGAAGAAACGACTGACCGCAATGAGGGCCTGGGTTATGTAGCCTTTGCCCCAGTAATCTCGTCCTAGGACATAGCCAATGGTTATGGAATTGGTGGCTGGGTCATAGCCGACGCCACTAATATCGCCAATGACTTGATCAGATTGGGATCTGAGGGTGATGGCCCATTTAAAGCTGTCGCCGTCTTGATAGGCCGCTACCCAGCGCTCCATGGTGGCTTGAGTGACGCTTAAGTCGGCGTGAGCCGGCCAGGTCAGGTAGGTGACATTGTCGGGGCGGCCCGCCCAGTTGCTGAACATGGCAGGCGCATCTGACAGTTCAAATCGTCGTAAAATAAGGTCTTCTGTGATGAGGGTTTGGGTTCCAATGGCTTTCATAGGCAAGCCTCCTTTCTTTGACCTTGATTATACGCCCAAGAAAGAAAAAAGCCAAGACAGATGGACTGTCTTGGCTAGGTTTATTTTTTGCGCAAAAGGCTAGGAAATTGAATCTGTTCAATCAGTCGTTTGACTGGCTCGTTATTGAAGAGGTAATAGAGGACGACTGAATTGACCACTAGGGAAACCATATTTTTGTTGAAACGTACTGGCAAGATAGCCATGATAGCTTTTTTCTGAACCATCATGGTCCAGAGGGTATTAAGTCCCAAGTTACAGATGAGGGTGACAGCCAAGACGGTCAGGAAGATTCGAAGAGGGGTCTTAGTTTGGCGGTGAAGGCCAAGCCCATAAATTAGCCCACCGACAATGGCCGTTAGGGTGTAACCGGGGAAGTAGACACCTTTAGCACCGCCCAAGGCGAATTTGAGAATATCGTGGGCAGCGCCAAGAATCATGGCAGGGATTGGGCCGGCAATTGCGCCAGTCAAGGCGGCCCCCACAAATCCAAAACCCATTTTGGTAACGCCTAAATCGATTTCTGGTAGGTAATCCAAGGCGAAGCGGATAGCCAACAAGATGGCCAGGGTAGTTAGCTGTAGGGTGGTGACGGCGCCTTTGCGACGGTATACTTGATTTTCCATTTTAATAGCATCTCCTTAATTTAGCGAGCTGCTTCATTTAACTGACAGAACCAATTAAATGCAGCGAATGCAGAAAAGAAACCGCAAAATGTCCAGCATTTTTTCGTATAGGAGCAACATTCCATCTCGCTATCACTTAACGCTTCTTTTCTTACTCTGGTGTTAGTTGGTGTCAGCGCCCTTCTTGCCTTAACCTCCTTCTTCTAGATTAGGGTTCTAACCTCCTAAGCATAGGGATAAAAGGGGCCTTTGTCAAGCCTTGCAGACTAAGAATTCCGGTGCTATAATAAGCTTGTTCCGGAGACGTACCGAAGAGGCCGTAACGGGAATGACTCGAAATCATTTTGTCGGGCAACCGGCACGTGGGTTCGAATCCCACCGTCTCCGTTA